>CAKOHT010000009.1 GCA_934085975.1 uncultured Cetobacterium sp. | reverse complement strand
TGGTACCCCGTAGGGGAATCGAACCCCTGTTTATAGAGTGAAAATCTATTGTCCTTACCACTGAACGAACGGGGCAGTGGTAAATGGTGCGTCATACTGGGCTCGAACCAGTGACAACACGATTAAAAGTCGTGTGCTCTACCATCTGAGCTAATGACGCTTTTGTATGGAGCGGGAGACGAGGGTCGAACTCGCGACATTCAGCTTGGAAGGCTGACGCTCTACCAACTGAGCTACTCCCGCATCACTTACAGAGATATAGTACCACAATTTATATTATTTGTCAATAAAGTTTTTTTATTTTTTCAAAATTATTTTTTCCACCGCATATCCTTGATTATGAACTCTGTCTACTGGCGCTATTTTATAGTAATAAGTTTTATTTTTTTCGACATCTTTATCCAAATATTTTAGACCATATTTTCTTTTTGTAGTAGCCAATAGATATTTAGAGTTTTTTTCATCAAAATTTTTCTCTGTGCTTCTATAGATCGCATAATAGTCTACATAGTTATCGACTGGATCATCCCAAGTCAAAAGAACTCCCTCTTTTATAGCTTTTGCTTTCACATTGACAACTGGCTTTGGGGCCACAACATCTATCCAAGGAGTCATAGGAGGTAATATCTGCGTACTGTAAACTTTTTCTTTTAAATTAGTTTTTATATTCAGGGCATTTTTTTGAATCTTATCAAAACCAAAAAATATACTTCCATGAACATTATCAAATTTTCTATTATATGTTATCTGCTCAATAATTTCATTTTCATTTTTCCACGCTTTACTGCTCCCAATTTTATAAGCTGCATGACCTATGTACAGATGAACATTACTATTTTTCACTTCATTTATCCACCAATTTACCAAAACATCATACCGAGCAACCTTTAAATTGAAGTCCCAATATATTTGTGGAACTACATAATCTATCCATTCATTTTGAATCCATGTTCTTGTATCTGCATATAAGGTATCGTAGTTCTCCGCACCCGCCCTTGTTGCTGATCCAGTCGGGTCCTTATCATCATTTCTCCAAACACCAAAAGGACTTACTCCAAATTTTACATAGGGCTTAGCTTTCTTTATTTTTTTTGACAATTCTCTTACAAAAGTATCGGTATTTTTCCTTCTCCAATCTTCAAGCCTCATCCCTTTCCCATATAGCTTATAACTTTTATTGTCTCCAAAAGGAACAACTTTTTTATTTTTATCCAACACAGGATATGGATAGAAATAATCATCCATATGAACTCCATCTATATTGTAATTTTTTACCACATCCACAATGACATCCTCCGTGAACTCTCTTGCCTTTGGATTACCAGGATCATAATAGTATTTCCCACCATATTCTATTACCCAATTAGGATTCTTTTTTGCTATATGATTCTCAGGAATTTTTTCATTATTTTTTAGTGTTATTCTGTACGGATTGAACCAAGCATGAAATTCCAAATTTCTCTTGTGAGCTTCCTCTATAAAAAACTCCAATGGATCATAACCTGGATCTTTTCCGCTTTCGCCTGTTATGTATTTAGACCATGGTTCTTTATTAACTTTTTTATAAAATCTATCTGCTGTAGGTCTAACTTGCATTATTATCGCATTCATATTTAATTCTTTTATTTCATCTAGTATGTCGATATACTCTTTTTTTTGCTCCTCCATGCTCATTCCCTGTTTAGAAGGCCAATTTATATTGTCCACTGTCGCTATCCAAACTCCTCTAAACTCTCTTTCTGTACTTTTACTAAAAATTATAGAGAAACTCACCAAAAATAAACAAAATAAAAAAGTCAATTTTTTCATAAAATCACTCCTACCCTTTTATTATCGAAAACTTACTTTTCAATTCATCTCTCAAAGTACAAATAAAATCTATTTTATTTCCCATAATTAAAGGTATAATAATCTCTCTTCTATCACTCGTCACTATTCTTATTATAACTTGTAATCTATTGTTTTTTCCTACTGTTGCTTCTTTTAAGGTGCACGTATCTATCTCGTTAAAAGGTAGATTCAAACCTTGACCTAAAATTTTTTTATTCTCACAATCCAAGATTATTTTATATTTAAAAATATTTTTCAGATGTTTAGCTCCTAAAAACAATAACAATATAGCTATCACCAAATAGGGTACACTGAAGTTTTTTATATAGCCTATATAGCCTTGAAGTACTCCAATCAATACTAATGGAATTCCAGTACCCAACCACACAATCATCTTTTTCCCCTCAAGAGTATACTTTTTTAGTGGTTTATAGTCCACTTTTGCTTTTTCTACTTTCTTTATAAAATCATCATAAAAAAACATTTTTCCTCCTCTTTCAGTAACAAAGAAAAGTAGAGAATATTCTCTACTTTTCTATTCAATTACTATTTTATTATTTCACTAATCCTATTATATCTTCAGGTTTATAATCTAAATTATGAACTGCATTTATATATCTCACTGTCTTACTTTTTCCTCTTATAACTAAAGTCTGAGTTCTAGCTATATTACCTTTTCTTTTCACACCCTCTAAAAGATCACCACTTGTTATCCCTGTTGCCGAGAAAATAACCTCATCATCTTTTACAAGATCATCCATCTTTAAAACATCTCCAACTCTCAGTCCCATCTCTTCACATCTTGATTTTTCATATGCTGATATCTTATCATTTTCTAATGAGACCCCTTTTACTTCGCTTCTCAATTTTAGTCTGGCCTGCATATCTCCACCTAAAGCTTTAATTACAGCAGCTGATATGACCCCCTCAGGAGCCCCACCTATACCATAAAGCACATCCACATCTGAATCCACAACTGATGTTAATATTGATCCAGCCACATCACCATCTGGCAAAGCATAAACTTTTATATTCAAATCTTGTAAATCTTTTATTATAGTTTTATGTCTTGGCTTATCTAAAACTACAACTGTTAACTCATTCAGTGGCTTATTTAAAGCTTTACATATATTTTCTATATTCTCCATCAGAGGTTTTGATAAATCAATCACCCCTTTTGCTTCAGGTCCCACTATCAATTTTTCCATATACATATCTGGAGCTTTTAAAAAACTCCCCTTATTTCCCACCGCTAAAACAGCTATAGCGTTAGCTTGTCCTTGTGCTGTCATCCTTGTCCCTTCAACTGGGTCTACAGCTATATCTACCTGTGAGTAGCTCTCTTTAGAAGAAGAATTCATTCCTACTTTTTCACCGATATATAACATTGGAGCTTCATCAATCTCTCCCTCTCCTATTACAATCTCTCCTTGAATTTTTATCCCATTTAACACAGTTCTCATGGCATCTACCGCCGCTTGGTCTGCTGCTTCCTTATCTCCTCTACCTACCCATTTGTAAGCTGCTAAGGCTGCTGCTTCTGTAACTCTAGCAAACTCTAAAGCTAACTCTCTTTTCATTTCTCCTCCTACTTTGTTTCAATCAATCTATAAATTTTTTCTCCCGGTAAAACCATTTGGAGTTGATTCCTAGCCACTTTCTCTCTGTAAAAGGGATTATTTATATTCTCAATCATCTCATCATATCTAACAATTAAGCTTTCAATCTCTTTTTTTTGTTTAATTTTTAATTCTTGCTCTATTTTTAATTTATCAATTTTAACAAATGACCTAAATATATTCTGCCCTAAAAATGCAAAATGTATAACTAATGGGACTATCCAAAGCAGATTTTTCATCAGTTTTTACCTACCTCTTTTTTCAAAAGCTGTAACTTCTTAGATATCATTCTCTTGGCAACTGGTGATATTTTATCCACAAATAGAACTGCATCTAAGTGATCGTACTCATGTTGAAACGCTCTTCCTAGAAGTTCTGTCCCCACCTCTATCACCTCTTCACCTTTTTCATTTAAATACTTTATTTTTACTGTCACTGATCTTTTGACAGGTTTGTAGACCCCCGGAACACTCAAACATCCCTCTTCCACGTTTTCAAGAGTATCTGATAACTCCAGTAGCTCTGGATTTATAACTTTTCTTATAACTCCATCTCCAATATCTATTACAAACATTCTCTTACTTATTCCCACTTGTGGTGCTGCAAGTCCAACTCCATTAGCTTCGTGCATTGTCTCCACCATGTTATCTAAAATCTCAAGTATTTCTGGTGTTATCTCTTTAACTGGTTCAGCTACAGTTCTTAAACATTCGTTTCCATATATTTTTATGTCATATAACATGCAATTTCCTCCAACTCTCCTTTTTTCAATATATATTATATTATATCATATTAGATTAATCGGGTCTACATCAACAACAATCCTATATTTTTTATTGTCAAATTTTTTTAATCTGCTTTCTAAAAAGATTTTATATTCATTTATCTGTCTTCTATCCCCTTTTATAAATATATTACATCTATATCTACCTTTTACTTTATAAACTAAAGACTTCATAGGTCCATAGAGTTCAACTTTTTCATTTTCAATCTCTTTAAAGATTAAATGACAATACTCTTCCAACCCCTCCTCTTCTGATGATGATATCCCAACATTTATTATCTTTGAAAATGGTGGATAAAAAAGAATTTCTCTTTTCTCTATCTCTTTCTCATAAAAATTTATAAAGCTATTCTCTTGAATTTTTTCTATTATATAATTTTCAGGCTGATAGGTTTGAATTATAACTTTTCCTTTTTTTTCTCCTCTTCCAGCTCTTCCAGCCACCTGTGTTATCATTTGATATGTTCTTTCCCCTGATCTAAAATCAGGAATACTCATAATTGTATCTGCATTTATTACCCCTACTAAAGTTACATTGGGAAAATGTAATCCTCTAGATATCATCTGTGTCCCAATCATGATATCATATTTCCCAGCCAAAAAGTCATTGTACATATTTTCATAAAAATTTCTCTCTTTTGAAACATCTCCATCAACTCTAATTACATTCACTGGAAATCTTTTTCTTAGCTCCTCCTCCACTCTTTCAACCCCACGTCCACTAAACGATATATTGTTACTGCCACACTTGGAACAATGCCCTAAAAATTTTTTTGATATACCACAATAGTTACATTTTAGACTACTGTTACTTGCATAATAATTCAATTTTATTGAACAATGGTCACACTCTTCCATATGTCCACAATCTTGGCACTGAACCAACGTCGAATATCCCTTTCGATTCAATAGCAATATTATCTGCTCTTTTCTTAAAAGTGCTCCTCTAATCTCCTCTAAAAGTCTTTCACTAAAAAAACTATCTTTTTCCTCTTTCATATCTACAATCTCTATCTCTGGCAGCTTTGCATCTTTATATCTATGGTCTATTTCAAATAGTTGAAATAGACCTTTTTTAGCGTAGTAGTAACTTTCTATTGATGGAGTTGCTGAAGCTAAAACCACCTTGGCATTCTCTAATTCAGCTTTTTTTATAGCTACATATTTAGCATTGTATCTTGGCGTAGTATCTTGTTTATAACTATTTTCATGCTCCTCATCTACAATGATGTATTCTAAATTTTTTACAGGTGCAAAAATAGCTGAACGCACCCCCAGAACAACTCTCTTGTCACCTGTATATATACTATACCACTCCTTAGCTCTGTCTATATTGGAAAGTCTACTATGAAGTATTGCCACTTCCTCTCCAAACTCTTTTTTAAATCTTTTAACCATTTGGGGTGTCAGGGAAATTTCTGGAACTAAAAATATTGATCCCTTTCCATTTTCCAAAGCTCTTTTTATGAGTTGGATATATATTTCGGTCTTTCCAGACCCTGTCACTCCTCTTATTAAAAAATGTTTTTTATTTGAGATTTCAATTCCATTTTTTATTTTTTCTTGTTCTGAGTTTAATTTAGTATCTTCTTCATACCCCTCTTTTTCAATCTCTTTCCTCAATTTCTCTTCATTGAAACTTTTTATTTTTCTTTCAAAAACTAATGTCTCATTCTTCAAATGCTTTTCAATGATTTTCTTATCAAATCTTTTTTCTAAAGTTGCTTTTCCAACTTCAACTCTTTCTTGAAAATACAGCTTCAACTCTAAATCTATATTTTCATTCTCCTCTTCTAGTCCATACCAACCATCTTCAACTTTCAAATAACCTGTATCCAAATATTTTTGTACTTTAATTTTCGAAAATCTGTCAATTAATGTCTTTTTTCTAACCAAACTTTTTTTCCAAAAGTATTCTAAGAGCTCATCTTTAATTAAAGTACTGCTAATATTTTTAGCTCTATATACATCCTCATATTTCACTTTTACTCCAGCTGGCACTGCAGTAGAAAAAACCTGATCAAATGGACTCATATAATAATCTTTTATCCATAGCAACAACTTTATAAACTTTTTAGAAAAACTTAATTCTTCATATAAAATTTTTTTTATTTGTAAAACTTTAAATGTGTACTCTTTCCCCCTCTCCTCCTCAATAACTAAGCCAACCCTATCTTTATTTCTAAAAGAAACCAAAACTCTGTCTCCAATATTTATATTCTCTTCATCACTGGCATAAGTATAGAAATCTTTTGTCTTTTCTATATAGACACTATAATACCTCATTACTTTCTCCTAGTTTAATTTTATTTTTATTTTTTTTGTATCAACTAATTCTTTTTGGGGCTCTAAACTTTGGCTTTGAACTACTCCAGTTCCTTCTAGCTCAACTTCGATATCACTTCCTTTAAAAATCTCAATCACTTCTCTAGCACTTAATCCTTTTAAATCTGGCATTATAACCAACTCTTCGTTACTTTCCAAATTTTTCGAACTTCTCTTTTCCTGAATCCTTATATTTTCTACCTTTTGTGAATAGATATTTTTTAATTTTGTTACTCTTTTTACAACTTCTCCCAAAACAGGAGCTGCTGCCGTCCCCCCGTATTTATCATACAAAACCTCTCCCTGAGGCTTAAAGAACATAGCTAATAGTATATATTGTGGTTTTTCTACGGGAAAAAATCCCATTACAGACGATAGATATTCATGTTTCACATATCTACCGTGCTCACTGTATTGAGCAGTTCCTGTTTTTCCACCTATTCTGTAATCATCAACATGAGCTTTTTTTACAGTTCCCTCTAACACTGCTAATTCCATCATTGCTCTTAGCTCTTTAGAAATCTCTTCTGTTAAAACCCGCCCTTTTTGTATCGGTAAATTTCTTCTAACTACTAGTCCATCTCTATCAGTTATTTTATCTACTATATAGGGTTGATACATTATTCCACCGTTAATTACTGCTGAAAAAGCTGTTATCATCTGAATAGGAGTTACAGCTATTCCTTGTCCAAAAGACATAGTACTCTTCTTCAATCCATTCCATTTTTTTACAGGATCTCTTCTTGGTTTTTTTTCATAAGGATAATCAACTCCTGTTTTATTATATAAACCAAATTTCTCTAAATAGCTATCAAACTCTTCATTTGTAAACTTATCCCCTATTAACACCATACCTACATTACTTGATTTTTTAAGTATCTCCTCTGTTGTTAAAACTCCTTTTACACTTCGGCTACTCTCTTTTATAGTATGTTTATATTTCGTTATCGTTCCATTTCCAATGTCAAAGTTAGTATTTCTTTTTATTTTTTGTTCTTGCAATGCCGCTGCTATTATAAGAGGTTTAAATATAGAACCAGGTTCTACCTGAGATTGAAATATTGGATTAGCAACATTTTTTTTGTTCTTTCTAAAAAATGATGTTGCCAATATTTTTCCGTTATTTGGATCCATTAAAATAGCGTACGCTTCTTCTGAATTTGTCTTCTTAAATTGTTTTTCCATCTCATCATTTAAAATATATTGTAAATCATTATCTACAGTCAGATGAATATTCATACCATCCAAATTAACTTTTGTCCTAGCGTTAGATGTCGGTAATCCTATTCCCAAACTTCTAATACTTGGGATAATTCTCGATATTTTATCCCCTTTTAAATAGTTTTCATAAAATAGTTCTATTCCAAAAATTCCCTCTTTTTCTGTTCCTTTTTTAAACCCTATATTTCCAACCAAGAAGAAATAGTGTTCTGGTTTGTAATAACGTCTCTCCTTTCTACCGCTTAAAAATATGATATTTTTACCTTTTAATCTATATTTTTCCAAAATCTCTTCTATCTCTTTTTTTTCTACATCATCAATATTTCTGTTTAATCTTTTGTATACTCTCTCCTCTTTTCCAAGTTTATTGATAGTATTTAATAGGGGTCTATAACTATCTTTTATATATTTTTTACTCACTAATTCTTTCAAAGCCTCTGGAGCTTCTAGAGACTTAACAAACCTTTTAGGATCCACTGATAACTCATACATATTAATACTATATGCTAATCCCTTCCCCTTTGAGTCATATATATTTCCTCGTTCTCCACCTTCTCTTCTCTCAATATTTATCTGTTTATTTATTGCCTCTCTATAGTTATTTGAGTCAAAAAGTTGTATTTGAATCATTCTAAATATCAAAATTAAAAAGCAAAACAAAATTATATCTGAAGCAATAAAAGATCTCAATATAAATTTATTTTTCATCTTTATATTTTTCCATTTAAAAAATACATATAGATTATATATTAACATCAAAACTACTGCGACTGTTAATAAAAATTTTCTATAATATAAAGAAAGTCCAATACCAAACAACTGTATCAAAAGTAAAAATATTTTTAGTTTCTTATTCAATTTTCCACCCTCTTTTTATTTTTCTTTTAAATATTATATCAAATATTGGCAAAATAATGTATAATAAGAATAAAATTCCACAAAAAGGAGTATCTATATGAATGTTTTATTTCTGTTGCTTTTTATGGCTACCTCAACTTTTGCACTCAATATTGGAGTTATCGACTCCGAATACATCTTTAGTCAATACAACAAGCGTTTTGAAATGGAAGAAAAACTTGAAAATAAAAGATTAGAATTAAATTCAGAAATTGAAAACTTAAGACAAAGTTTATTAGAACAAGAAAAAATTATTAAATCAAATTCAAAAATCACAGAGGAAGATAAGAACAAATTACTCGATTTAAAAAAGCAATTTCAAGAAAAAATTGAAACTTCTGAAAGAATTTTTCAAGAGGATCAACAAAATTTTATTTATGATATTAAGTTTGAAATAGATTCTGTCGCTATTTTGATTGGAAAACAAAAAAATTTAGAGATGGTCATTGAGAAAAGTGCCACAATCTACGGTGGAGTTGATTTGACCGAAGATGTTCTTAATTTTTTAAATAATAAGGAATCATACAAACTAGATACAACTAATCTTTTGAAAAAGCAGTTGTAACAAATAGATTAATTAAAATTTATCTCCTATTTTTTTATTGCAGATTCTTTTTTTTTAATTTACAATTGAAGCATTGGCAGAAATATTTTCTGTATATTTCTGTTTTCACCTAGAGTTAGTTAGATATGCCCCCCATATTAACTAACTCTTTTTTATTTTTCCAGTCAATAAAAAAAAAGCACTCTCGTGCTTTCAAAATCTAAATGGTGGAAACAACTGGACTTGAACCAGTGACCCCCTGCTTGTAAGGCAGGTGCTCTCCCAACTGAGCTATGCTTCCAAATGGTACCCCGTGGGAATCGAACCCCTGTTTATAGAGTGAAAATCTATTGTCCTTACCACTGAACGAACGGGTCACTTCCGCAAATTTTGCGCTATTGCCATACAATCATAGTACCATTTTTTTATTTATTTGTCAACTGAAATTTTATTTTTTTATCTCTTCCCACTCTTTTTCTTTAAATCCAATTAAAACTTTATCATCACCTATAAGTAGAGGTCTTTTTACTAACATACCATTACTCGAAAGAATATCTAGAAGCTCCTCTTCATTATTTTGTGCTACCTTTTCCTTTAAGTTCATCTCTCTATAAAGGATACCGCTTGTATTAAAAAATTTTTTTATCGGTTGTCCGCTCAGAGCAATCCAACTCTTCAACTCATCTTTTATTGGATTGTTTTCGACAATATGTCTTGAGTTAAACTCCACATTATTTTCTTCTAGCCATTTTCTAGCTTTCACACACGTTGAACATTTAGGATAATTTACAAATAAATATTTCATAACTCACCTCTCCTTATCTTTTTTATAGCTTAACATTAAAATCAAAAAAAGGGAAGTAGAATCTTCCCATTTTTTGTATAGTATTATTTGTTTAAATATTTTTTTAAAGCTTCCGCCTTATTCACTCTCTCCCAAGGTAAATCTAAATCCGTTCTTCCAATATGTCCAAAAGCAGCCAAATCTTGGTAGTTGAAATTTCCACTTCTCAACTCTAAATCTCTCTCAATTCCTCTTGGTGTTAAATCAAATACATTTTGAACAGCTTCAGCCAATTTAATTTCATCCACCTTTCCTGTTCCAAAAGTTTCAACTTTTATAGATGTTGGCTCAACTACTCCAATCGCATATGACAATTGAACTTCACACTTATCAGCTAACCCTGCTGCGACAATATTTTTTGCTACCCACCTAGCTGCATATGCAGCTGATCTATCAACTTTTGATGGATCTTTTCCAGAAAACGCTCCTCCACCATGTCTAAAAAATCCTCCATAAGTATCCACAATTATTTTTCTTCCAGTTAAACCCGTATCCCCATGTGGTCCCCCTATAACAAATCTTCCAGTTGGATTTATATGATAATTTTTTACCTCTTCTGCATTCAAATTATAAGCTTCTAAAACTGGCTTTATTACTAACTCTTTTACATCTTTGTGAATTTGTTCTTGCGTTACATCTGAATTGTGTTGAACCGAAACTACAACAGTATCAACTCCTACAACTTGTCCATTCTCATCATAAGCTAATGTCACTTGTGATTTTGCATCCGGTCTTGCCCAAGATAGCTCTCTTGCTCTTGTCAACTTTGTTAACTTTACAATTATCTCTCTTGCTAAAACTAATGCTAATGGCATCAATTCTGGAGTTTCTTTTACAGCTCCACCAAACATTATTCCTTGATCTCCTGCTCCTCCTACATCTACTCCCATTGCTATATCAGGAGACTGAGAATGGATTGCATTCAATACTCCACAGTCTGAATCAAATCCCATTCCCTGCTTATACCCTATTTCATCTATTTTATTTCTAACTATATCCTGTATATCTATATAAGTTGTTGTTGTAATCTCTCCTCCTACAACAACCTGTCCCGTTGTACAGAAAACCTCACAAGCTACTCTCGCCGCTGGATCATTTTTGATACATGCATCCAATACTGCATCCGATATTTGATCTGCTATTTTATCTGGATGTCCTGGTGACACACACTCCGAAGTAAAGTAAGTTAATTTTTTTTTCATTATTTCCTCCTTAATATTAATCAATAAAGATAAAAAAAGCCTTTTATCTCTCCAGAAAGATAAAAGGCTCTACGCTCTTATAAGTCATCTTTCTGGAATTAGCACCACACCTCTAAGGTAGGTTGCTGAAACATCATAGGGCCAGTCCCTCAGTCTCTCTTGATGATTTTGTTTTTTTATGAGTAAATTATATATTATTTGTATTATTTAGTCAATATTTTTTATTTTTTCTCTTCAATCAATGTTAAATTGACCATTTTATTAAAGATTGTAGCTATATAGTTAAGTTGAGATAATCTATTATTTTTTATAGCTTCATCTTTATCCATTACCATTATAGATTCAAAGTATTTATTGATAATATCTTCTGTTGATAACAGTACATTCAAATATCCAATGTAATTTTTTGCTACTAGCATCTCTTTTGCATCTCTTGCAACTACTTGCGATTTATTAAACAACTCTTTTTCTACATCTTCTTTTAAAAGATTAGAATCAACTATAACTCCTTCAAACCCTTTAGATATATTTCCAACTCTTTTCATCAACGAAACCAAGTTATTGAAACTATCCATCTTTGTAAATTCATCAACAGCTTTTATTCTCAGTAAAGTATCCACTAAGTTATCAAAACTCTTATCTACAACTGCAGATACAATATCTTTTGAATACCCCATCTCTGTGAATACATTTAAAGCTCTTTGTTTAAAAAATTCCATCACTTCGTTTAAAACTTCAGCTTTATCTCTTTTTAATACTTCCGCTGCTGCCAGTGTATCTAGTGCTCTTTCCACTAAAGCTTTTAAAGATATATTTAAATTTGAATCTAAAACTATATTCACAATTCCCAAAGCTGCTCTTCTTAAAGCAAATGGATCCTTAGAACCACTTGGAACTATCCCTACGCCAAAACATCCACATAGAGTATCCACTCTGTCCGATATTCCCGCTATAATTCCCTCTACACCCTTTGCCAAAAGGTCTCCTTGATATCTTGGATAATAATGTTCTTCAATCCCTTTAGCCACTAATTCAGATTCTCCTGATTTTAGTGCATAATCTGCTCCCATAAATCCTTGAAGTTTTGTAAACTCTTTCTCTCCAATCATATTAGAAACCAAATCCGCTTTTGCTAATAAAATTGTTCTCTCTATTGTATCCTTTCTTGTTTCCATTCCAGTAGCTTCTATTAAATATTTCGCTATCTTCTGAGATCTTTCAACCTTATCATATATAGTTCCTAAATCCTTTTGAAATACAACTTGTTTCAATTTTTCAACATTTTCAATTAAAGGTTTCTTTAAATCTTCATGATAGAAAAATCTTGCATCAGCAAGTCTAGCCGATAATACTTTTTCATTTCCTTTTCTAACTTGTTCAGAATCTTCGATACCATTTCTAATAACAACAAATTTAGGCAATAATTTTCCTTCTAAATCTAAAATTGGAAAATATCTCTGATGTACTTGCATAGAAATTATTAAGACATCTTGAGGTACCTCTAAAAAATCGGAGTTAAATGTCCCTACTATTGGATATGGATATTCAACCAAATTTGCAACTTCTTTTAACAATTCCTCATCTATTAAAACTTTTTCGTTAGAATTCTCACATTTTTCTTTTATAAGTTTTTTTATTAAGTTTTTTCTCTCTTCAATATCTATAATTACATTATTTTCTTTTATTTTTTCAAAATATTCATCAATAGTTGACACTTCAAAACTACTTCCAAAGAATCTATGTCCTCTAGACATTCTTCCACTCTTTATTCCCTCAATTTCAAAACTTACTATCTCTTCATCTACTAGAGCCAAAAACCACTGAATTGGTCTGGCAAATTTTAATTTCTTTACCCCCCATTTCATTGATTTAGGAAAATTAATCTCCAACACTAATTCTTTTAAAAGGTCTGAAAGAAGTGTTTTTGTACATTTTCCTTCTAAAAATTTTCTAACCGCAATATACTCACCTTTAGGAGTTTCTATAATTTCTAAGTCTGTTGCTTCCACTCCTTGAGATTTAGCAAAACCTAATCCAGCTCTTGAAATCTCTCCATTCTCTCCAAAGGCTACTTGTTTTGCAGGACCCATGTTTAATATGTCTAAACTCTCCTGTGCTTCTGCTAATCCTTCTACTAAGACAACAAGTCTTCTCGGTGTTCCAAAAGTTTTTATTTCATCATACTTTATTCTCTTTTCCTTTAATTTACCTTCTAAATTCTCTTTCATCTCTTTTAGAGTTTGAACAAGGAATCTTGCAGGTAACTCTTCCATTCCTATTTCAAAAAGTAATCTCACTTTCTATTCCTCCTCTTTTTTCCTTTTACTTTTTTTTCAGTAAAGGGTATCCTAGTTCTTTTCTATTTTGCACAAATACCTCTGCACATCTTTTCGCTAGGTTTCTAACTCTTAAAATATAGGCCATTCTCTCAGTTGTAGAGATTGCTCCTCTCGAGTCTAGAACATTGAATGTGTGAGAACATTTTAAAACATAGTCATACGCTGGCATTACTAAATTTTCGTTTAGTGCTCTATCCGCCTCTTTTTCGTAGTCATCAAACCATCTAAAGTGACTTTCTAAATCCGCTACTTCAAATGAATATTTTGAATTTTCATATTCATATTGATATCTCATATCTCCATATTTAATTCCCGGTGCCCACTCCAAATCGTATACATTTTCTTTATTTTGAATATACAATGCTAATCTTTCTAATCCGTATGTTATTTCAACAGGAACAACTTCTAATTCTAATCCTCCAACTTGTTGGAAATATGTAAACTGAGTCACTTCCATTCCATCTAGCCATACTTCCCATCCTAGTCCCCATGCTCCCAACGTTGGTGACTCCCAATCATCCTCAACAAAACGGATATCATGCTTTAAAGGATCTATTCCTAAAACTTTTAATGACTCTAAATAAAGTTCCTGAATATTATCTGGCGACGGTTTCATTATAACTTGAAATTGATGATGTTGATAAACTCTATTTGGATTTTCTCCATATCTACCATCCTTTGGTCTTCTTGATGGTTCAACATATGCCACATTCCATGGCTCCGGTCCTAAAGACATCAAAAACGTATTCGGATTAAATGTTCCAGCTCCTGTTTCTATATCATATGGATTTCCAATGATACAACCTTTTGAACTCCAGTATTGCTGAAGAGCAAATATCATCTCTTGAAATGTCATTTCACTTCCTCCTAATCTTTCTTTTTCCTTTTACTATCTAATAAGCTATCCACTATTATTAGAATAACTCCTACATTTATCCAAACATCAGCTAAATTAAAGACAAATACCCATATGCCTCTAAAGTCAATCATATCGATAACAAATCCTCTAGAGATTCTATCAATTATATTTCCGATTGCTCCTCCTAAAATAAATGAGTACCCCAACTTTTCAACAACTGAAAATTTTTTTCTATTTTTAAAAAAATAAAAACCTAAACCAAATATCACTACAATTGTTAAAATAGATATTAAATCTAACTTTCCTTGGAACATCCCGAAAGCTATCCCTCTATTTTTTACGTAAGTTAAATGGAAAAACTCTCCCAAAATTGGGAAAGTTTCTCCTTCTGCTAACCAAGTATCTATTTCATACTTGGATATTTGATCTAAAAATACTAATAAAAGTATTATCCCTATATATAACACAGCTCACCTCTTTGAATAATTAATCAACTAGTGCTGACGTACATCTTGGACATACCGTTGGATGCTCCGGATTAGTTCCTAACTCTGTCGAGTATTTCCAACATCTTTCACACTTTTCTCCATCCGCATGCTCAACTTTTACAAATAGATCTTCTTGTTCCTCGCCTTTTACAAATTCTCCCTCTCTCTTATCAGCGATTAACAACTGAGAAACAATAAATACCTCTTCTAAAATCTTCTTATTGGCCACTAAGAATTCTGCTAACTCTACATTGTCAGTACTCAAAGTAACCTTAGCATCTAAAGAGTTTCCAATTATCTTATTTTCACCTTGTCTTGCTAACTCCAATGTTTTATTAACATCTTTTCTCAATTTTATAATCTCTTCCCACTTTACATCTAGCTCATCACTTAAATATTGATCATTATTTACATACCAATCAGTTAGTAACACTGATTCTGAATCTTTTAAAGTTTCTGGTAAAGTTTCCCAAATCTCTTCAGCCGTGAAAGATAGGATAGGTGCAACCATTTTAGTTAAAGTGACTAAAATTTCTGACATCACTGTCTGTGCGGCTCTTCTTTCTTTAGAATCAGCTTTTTCCGCATATAATCTATCTTTTATTATATCTAGATAGAATGCTGACATATCAATTCCTGAGAAATAGTGAATCTCTTGGAACAAGTTATAAAATTCATATTTTTCATATGATTCTGTTACCACTCTTTTTAATCTTTCCAGTTTATTCAGTGCCCACTTATCAATTTCCATCAAATCCTCATAAGCTACTGCATCTGTTAATGGATTGAAGTCCGCTGAATTTCCTAATATATATCTAGCTGTATTTCTTACTCTTCTGTAAGCTTCTGCCATCTGCTTTAAAATATTATCAGATATTTTTACATCCTCTCTGTAATCTACTGATGCACACCATAATCTTAATATATCGGCTCCGTAAACTTTGATTATATCTTGAGGTGCAACAACGTTTCCTACAGATTTTGACATCTTTTTACCATCACCATCATTTACAAATCCGTGAGTTAATAACATTTTAAATGGTGCATCCCCTGTTGAACCAACAGACGTTAGCAATGATGTTTGGAACCATCCTCTATGTTGATCTGACCCTTCTAAATATAAATCCGCTGGTCTATGAAGCTCTTCTCTAGTTTCTAAAACAGCCCTATGAGATACTCCTGAGTCAAACCAAACATCCATTATATTTGTTTCTTTTCTTAACTCTAGTCCTTTTAGATTGTATTTAACTAACAACTCTTCCCCGATCAATTCCTCAGCTGAGTATTTTACCCAAGCCGCCGACCCTTCTTTTTTAACAATCTCTATAACCCTATCTAAAATCTCTCTTTCAAATATCTCCTTTCCCGTTGCTTCATTATAGAATACAGGAATTGGTACTCCCCATGTTCTTTGTCTTGAAATACACCAGTCAGGTCTTGTCTCCAACATAGAACCTATTCTATTTCTTCCCCACTCTGGAACAAATTTAACATCATCTAAAACTTTTAGAGCTTTTTCTCTTAAATCCGACCCTTCACATCTTATAAACCACTGCTCAGTTGCTCTAAAAATTACTGGAGTCTTTGATCTCCAATCGTGTGGATAGGAATGCTCAAACTCCTTATAACTCAGCAGATGTCCAGTATCTGTTAAATGCTCCGTTATAACTTTATTTGCTTTTTTATAAAATAATCCGGCAAATTGTCCAGCTTCCTCTGTCAATACTCCTTTATTGTTAATTGGAGAAATGATTGGTAATCCATATCTAACTCCTACTACATAGTCATCTTGACCGTGTCCAGGTGCAGTATGTACAACTCCTGTTCCTGCTTCAGCAGTTACGTGTGTTCCTAAAACTACTTTTCCTGTTCTATCTAAGAATGGATGTTTGTATGTTAAATTCTCTAAATCAGCTCCAACAAACTCTTTTACTAGCTCCATCTCTTTTATTCCCATGTCGCTAAATGCCTTATCTGCTAAAACTTTTGCTAAAATAAGATTACCTTTTTCTGTTTTATATATTCCGTACTCAAATTCACCATTTAAAGCAATTCCTGTATTTGCAGGCAAAGTCCATGGAGTTGTTGTCCAAATAACTAGATATAGAGGCTCAGTCATTCCCAACTTATCCATAATCTCTTTATTTGCTTCCATTTTTACATAAATAGATGGCGAAGTATGATTTTTATACTCAATTTCAGCTTCTGCTAAAGCCGTTTCTGTTACTGGTGACCAGTAAATTGGTTTTAAACCTTTAAAAATATATCCATTCTCATAAAGCTCACCAAATACTTCTAGTTGCTTTGCTTCGTATTCAGGATTTAAAGTTAAATATGGATTGTCCCATTCCCCTAAAATTCCTAATCTTTGAAATCCCTCTTTTTGTACTTCTACCCATTTTTTAGCATACTCCGTACATTTCTCTCTAATCTCAAGAGGAGACATCTCCTTCATCTTTGCACCTAACTCCTCACTTACCTTCAACTCTATTGGTAAACCGTGAGTATCCCATCCCGGAACATACGGCACTGTATATCCAGATAATCTTTTATACTTTAAAATTATATCCTTTAATATTTTATTTAAAGCATGACCTATATGAATTCCACCATTCGCGTATGGAGGTCCATCATGAAGTATAAATGTTTTACTTCCCTTTTTTAATCCCTTTTCATAGATTTTTTCATCTTCCCACTTTTTTAAAATATTTGGTTCCTTCGTTGGTAAGTTTGCCCTCATTTGGAAACTTGTTTTCGGAAGGTTCAACGTTTTCCCGTAATCTTTTTCTTCCATTAGACTTCCTCCTTATATGCATTTAAAGTTATTTTTACTTCAGTACTCTTCCCCTCTTCTGAGAAATGCTTTATTACTCCTCCATGATCTTTTATTATCTTATGTACAAAAAACAATCCTAAACCTAACGTTTGAGGGGAATAACTTATAAATGGTTCATAGATATCTGCCAATTGTTTAGGAGACATTCCAATACCATTATCAATAATTTTCAACTCAATCTTTTCATTGATTTTTCTTTTAGAAAGAATTATATCTATTCTTCTATTACTTCGCTTATCCAAAAGTGCATTACAAGCATTATCTATCAGCTCCTTTACCACTTTTTCTAGCTTTCTTCTGCTTCCTAGAACACTTCCAGTCGTAGCATTAAAAAATGAAATCGAAATATTTTCACTTTTAAATTTTTGACTATAATTTGCTATTGTTTCATTTATTATCTTATCTAAACTAACTCGCTCATATTTATCCTCTAGCTCCTTAGAATAGATTTTTAGCGATTCATTATCCTCTTTGATTCTAGCTAAATATGGCTTTATAGTCGTCAATTCCTCTATTATTTTTTCACCTGAATTTTCTGAATCAACACACTGTAATAGTTTTTCAACAACCTCTCCTCTCAATTTTAAAAATCTCGTAGCTAGCTTCTCTATTGTGAGAACTCTTTCACTTTCCAAGGTATCCAAAATCGTTTCTTTATTGTTTATTCCTATTGAAAAATTCATTGAAAGTAAATTTAGTAGCTCTAACTCCTCTTGATTTATTCTAATATCTTTCGCATAGTTATCCACCACAACCACACCGGAAAACTTCCCTGCTCCATGAATTGGAAAAATAAAGAAATTTTTTAATCCAATAGCTTTTAAAACGTCATTTCCTAAATCATATTTATATCCGACATCATTTTTATAGATTATTTTTTGCTCTTTAAAAGATTTTGCCAACAGATTGTCATTATTCACAGGAACTTTTGCAAATAAAACCAACTCTTTTAAGTTTTTCAATTGAAACTTGAATCCTTTTTTACTCTCCTCTTTCAAACTACGATTTATAGTGACTTCTTCTCCTATCAAGTAGTCATTCTCCCTGCTGTATCTGAAATACATTGCCCTACTATATCCAAGTCCAACCTCTGAAGTAAATCCTGAAACTAACTTTTTTATAGTTTTAAATGTATCTTGCTCTATATTCATTCCCATTAAGAGTTTGTCTATCGCTTCGATTCTTTCTATATTTCTGACTAACTCTTTATTTTGTATAGTCAAATCCTCTTGAGCAATATTCAGTTTTTCAATCATCTCTTTAAAAGAGATGGATAGTGTCCTAATCTCTCCCTGTCCAATCACTTTGATATCTTCAACTTTTTCACCTTTTGAAATTTGATCAGCTAAATCCGCAATCTGAGTGAGAGGCATAAGTAACTTTCTAAACACTTTACTTGAAATAGTTGAACTTATAATCATTATCAAAAGAACTAAAATTCCAATGTATATAGATGTCATCAATTTCTCTTCAGTTAAACTTTCTTTTGATAAAGAGAGTACAAAACTTCCTAAATAACTATCATTATAACCTATTAAATTATAAATTCCAACATAATATGATAAACCATTAATTTTTTTATTCAAATAATAATTCTTATAGTCTTTTTCTGAAATTTCTTTATAGGTTCTACTTGAAAAGAAAAATTTAGCCTGAAGCTCATCTTCATCACGACTATTAGTCACAAAGTACACCCTATCTTTTGAACTTAATTCTAATCCGTCTGTCAAAGAGGTTAAGAAATCCCTATTTATGGGAATCGAAACTACCAAGTAATAGGTTGTTATTTCATTTCCATAAGGAATAACAACCCGTCCATATATTTTATTATCCACTTGTGCTAAATAAAATCCCATCTCTTCAAACTCTTTTTTACTAGAAGTTTCTAGTAAAATATGGATATTATCTTTGTTCAATGTCCCTAAATTTCCTTTGTGTCCATATTCTCCTAATAATTCTCCTTCGGATGATATAATTGTTACTACAGAGTTGTAGTAATTTCTAAAATCTTCCTTTAACAAGTTGTCTTTTATCTTTTCTGCTACCTCTTGATTCCCTTCATTGATTCTATACTTTCCAATCTCTTTATAGACATCATTTCTAATCTCTCCAAAATAAGATTTATAGTTTCCCATAAGAAGATTCATCTTATTCTTTGTTGTATCCTCAATTCTTTGTTCCATATCTTGAAAAGAGGTTAAGATTACAACTATAGCAATTAAAATTGATGTTAAAAATATTGCTATATCATTATAAAAAATTATCTTTATTAATAAGGAATCTTTTCTTATTCTCATTCCCTAAAGCCCCTTTTTAGTTAAGCCTACTCTTTCTCTCTCTCTATCTATATCTTTTATTTTAACTTTTATAATTTGTCCCACTGAAAGAACTTTACTAGGGTCATCTATAAATTTATCTGATATCTCAGAGATATGAAGTAATGCGTCATTTTTTAATCCTATATCTATAAAAGCACCAAACTTAATAACATTTCTCACTGTACCCTCTAGCTCCATCCCCGGTTGAAGATTATCTATGTTCAATATATCCGACTTTAATAGTGGCTTTGGAATATTCTCTCTTGGATCTCTTCTTTCTTTAACTAGAGCCTCGTATATATCTTTTACAGTTTCATAACCATAGTTATTCTTAAGAGCGAAATTCCTGTAATCAAATCCATTTAGAATATCTTTAGCCTTACTCAAATCTTCTTTATATTCCTTCAAAGAAAAATTAACAGCTGACAATATTTCCTCCGCTATTCCATATGATTCAGGGTGAATTATCGTATTGTCTAACGTATTTTCACCATCAAGAATAATTAAAAATCCAGCCATTTGCTCATAAGCTTTAGCTCCAAGACCTTTAACTTTTAATAGTTCTTTTCTGTTCTTAAAATTCCCATTCTCTTTCCTATAATCTACAATACTTTTAGCAACATTTTTTTTAATTCCAGAAACATACGAAAGTAGTGCCCATGAAGCTGTATTCACATTTACTCCAACATTGTTCACCACTGACTCAATAACTTCCATAAGGGATTGGTCTAATCTTTTTTGGTTTACATCATGCTGGTACATCCCCACTCCAATAGATTTTGGATCAATTTTTACCAGTTCCGCCAATGGATCTTGAATCCTTCTTCCGATAGAAATTGCACCTCTGACTGTTACATCCAAATCAGGAAACTCTTCAGCAGCAATTTTAGAAGCTGAATAGATCGAAGCTCCAGCCTCATTCCCTATCAAATACTTCACATCACTATCTATACTTTTCAAAACTTTAGCCACAAAGCTTTCAGTTTCTCTTGAAGCAGTCCCATTTCCAATGACAACTATATCTATATTGTATTTTTTTATAAGGTCCTTCATCTTTCTCTCAGCATCTTTTAATTGATTTTCGTGATGCATTTCTTTCACTAGATAAAAGACTGTATTTTCTCTAAAAAATCCATCCTTATCTATGACAGCCACTTTACACCCTGTTCTGTAGCCCGGGTCTAAAGCTAATATATTTTTTTCATGAAGTGGAGGTTGCATCAAAAGATTTTTTAAATTTTCTTTGAACACTACAATGGCTTCATCTTCCGCCTTTTCTGTTAAAATATTTCTAACTTCTCTCTCAATGGAAGGTAAAATTAACCTATCTAAAGCATCTACTACGATCTCTTTATGTAAAGAGTTTAAGTTTTTATTTTTAAAATCTTTTAATAAGTATCTTTCTACACTATCTCTATCTTTTTCTTCAAAATTTAAAGAAACATTCAATATACCCTCATTTTCTCCTCTATTTAGAGCTAAGATTCTATGTGATAAAGCTTTTTTTACGGGTTCAGTATACTCATAATAATCCTTATATACTTGTTTCATATCAAGCTCATCAGCTTTTTTACTCTTTTTAACCACTATAATAGCTTTTTTTAACATATCCTCTCTCAATCTTTCTCTGTATTCCAAAGTTTCTGAAAGATTTTGAGCTACAATTAATTTTGCACCTTCAATAGCTTTTTCTTTGCTTTCAACTTCATCAGTTATAAAAGTCAAACTTTCCTTTTCAAGTTCATCTAATGTTTCTAATTGATAGATTTTTTCAGCTAAAGGTTCTAGTCCCTGTTCTTTAGCTACATCCGCTTTTGTTTTTCTTTTTTTCTTATAAGGGAAATACAAATCTTCTACCATTTGAAGTTTTTCGGCCAAAAGTATCTGATTTTTTAATTCATCTGTCAACTTTCCTTGCTCTTCAATTAATCTAATAACTTCTTCTTTTCTTATTTCCAAATTTCTCAAATAAGTTATTAATTCCGATATTTTCAAAATATTTGTTTCATCTAAATTTTCAGTAATTTCTTTTCTATATCTTGCTATAAATGGCACCGTTGACCCTTCATCTAAAAGTTTTACTGTATTGGCAACTTGCTCAACTTTTAATCCCATTTCTTTTGCAATTCTATTAAAGAGTGTATCCATTAATCCCTCTCCCTTTCACAGTTGAATTTACCTTGTATTATACCACATTTTAACAATCAATGTCTAACAGAAACATAAAAAAAGGTGCCTTTACAGACACCTAAACTTTTATAATTAGTTTTTCTTTGCAGCTTCGAATTTTGCCCAAACTCCAGCTTTATCTAATAAAGACTTCACTGTTCTTGTAGGTTGTGCTCCATTCATAAGGAATTTTACAATCTCCTCTTCTTTAAGAGTTACTTTCCCATCCTCTAATGGATAGTAGTTCCCTAAGTAAGCTACTGCTTTTCCATCTCTTCTTGATAAAGCTTCCATTGCAGCTATTCTGTATACAGGTCTCTTTTTGCTTCCCATTCTAGTTAATCTTAATTTTAACATCTAAAATCACTTCTCCTTTTATATTTCTATTTTTTTATTTTTGGTATTACTTCCATAAACTTTCTCTATTTAAAATGGAAACTTCATTCCACCTTTTCTTCCACCCATACCAGGAAGTTGTGGGAACTTTCCAGTTGAGAACATCTTCATCATCTCTCTCATCTGCTCAAATTGTTTCAATAATTTATTCACATCAGAAACGTCTGTTCCACTACCTTTTGCAATTCTTAACTTACGACTAGCTTTTAATATTTCAGGTTTTTTTCTTTCCTCTCTAGTCATTGATTGAATAATAGCCTCAACTTTTTTCATCTCTTTTTCAGCTGGTGCTAAATCTCCAATTTGCCCCATTCCAGGAATCATTTTCAGTATATTTCCTAAGGAACCCAATTTTTTTATATTTTGCAATTGTTTTAAAAAATCGTCTAAATCAAACTTTTGAGTTCTAATCTTTTCCTCAAGAGACTTAGCATCCTCTTCTCCTATCGCTTCCTGTGCTTTTTCAACTAAAGAAACAACGTCTCCCATCCCTAGGATTCTTGAAGCTAATCTTTCAGGATGAAATAATTCTAAGTCGTCAATTTTTTCCCCAGTTCCTACAAATTTAATTGGTTTTCCCACTACGGATTTAACAGATAACGCTGCACCACCTCTAGTGTCTCCATCAAATTTTGTAAGTACAACTCCATCAATACTCAACGCATTATTAAATGATTGTGCAAGATTTACTGCATCTTGTCCTATCATTGCATCAACTACCAATAAAATTTCCTGAGGTCTCACTACTTTTTTTACCTCTTTTAACTCTTCCATCAATTTTTCATCTATATGTAATCTTCCAGCAGTATCTATTATTAAATATGTTGCTCCAACTTCTTTTGCATTTTGTAAACCTCTTTCACAAATCCCTACAGCATCATTGCTTCCAAGTTCAAAATAGACATCAACACCAACCTGCTGTGCTAAAACTTCCAATTGTTTCATAGCGGCAGGTCTATATATATCTGCCCCTATCAGATAGGGTTTTTCACCTTGTTTTTTTAAATATTTTGCTAATTTTCCCGCAAAAGTCGTTTTTCCAGCACCTTGAAGTCCTGCAAGCATTATCACCGTCGGATTTTTAGCACTCTTTGTAAGTCTAGAGTTTGTACCACCTAATAACTCTATCAACTCATCATTTACTATTTTTATAAACTGTTGTCCTGGATTGATTCCAGTTAAAACTTCAGCCCCAATAGCTTTATCTTGAATTTTAGTAACAAAATCTTTTACAACTTTGTAGTTCACATCGGCCTCTAGTAAAGACATTCTAACCTCACGTAAAGCCTCTTTTATATTACTTTCGCTTAGTTTTCCATGACCTCTTACTTTTTTCATTATGTCTTGGAATCTATTTCCTAAATTTTCTAACATGGCCACCTCCACTAAAAGTTTTTTTCGATTATTTCATTCAATTTTTCAATTGTAAAGTTTTTTTTCAGTTCATTCAACTGTGATAGTAGCTCTAAGTCTCTTTTATGAAATCCTATCTTCTCTTCATAATCTCTTAAAATTTTTATTCCTCTTCTTATATTGTCATAGACAGCTTGTCTACTCACATTGTACTTCTTTCCAATCTCTGTAAGAGATAAGTCTTCCTCGAAGTGCTCTAACAAATATTCTTTTTGTCTATCACTTAAGAGATTTCTATAATAGTCAAGCAGAATAGAGACTTCTAACATCTCATTCAATTCCATAATATCACCAACATATTATATCTATATTTATATTTATTGTCAAGCATTTTTTCTTTACAACTCTATTAGAGTTTTTGCTAACTTTTTCACTCTGGATAAAAAAGACGATTCATTTCACTCTCTAAGTAAAGAAAGGAAATGCCTCGTCCCAGCATCATCAATATTTTAATGTATTGGGTAAAGTTATAATAACTTTTGCTCCCACCTCAACACTCTTGTCAAATCTTACACCATACTCTTCACCATAATAAAACTGAACCCTTTTATTTATATTTTTTATTCCTATTCCACCTACTCTCATATTTTTTTTCACATCTTTATTTCTAAAACCAATTCCATTATCTTCAACAACTATCTCAATATATCTCTCTAAAATTCTGGTATAGATAAAAACTTTACCTCTTCCCTGTATATTTCTAATTCCATGATATATTGCATTCTCTACAAGAGGTTGTAATATTATTTTAGGTACTTCTAATCTTTCTAATTCAAAATCAATATCAAAACTATATTCCAATTTATCTTCATATCTCTGTTTTTGTATGTAGAGGTACTCTTTAATATGATCTATCTCCTCTTTTAAAGTTATCATCTCTCTTCCTTCGCTCAAAGATATTCTAAAAAAATTAGCCAAAGACTTTGTTATTAAAATAACTTTTTCAGTATCTTGAAATTCTGCCATCCAAACGATAGTGTCCAATGTATTATATAGAAAGTGTGGATTAATCTGGCTATATAGAGCATTAATTTCATACTCTCGCAAATAGTTTATTTTATCAACCATCTCATTAAAATATTTTTCTAAACTTAAAATCTCTTCACTTATATCCCCTTTCAATGAAATTTTTGACAAATTATTAGAAAACTTTCGTACATGGCTCTCTAATTCCTGAATTGGCTTTGTAATTCTTTTCAATATAAATGTACTTATAAGCATTGTTATTATTAAAGATATTAAACTACTTAAAATTATTAGTTCGAAAAAATGAAATTTTAAACTTCTAATTTCCTTTAAAAAGGATACACCATACAATATCCAATTTGTGTTCTTTATTGGATACTTTACTACCACTATATTTTTTCTTTGATTATATCCCACATCTATATTTTTAAAGTGGTTTAAATATTCCTCTTCAATTTCTACATAGGGTATATCTTTATGATACACAATCTTTCCATTCTTATCAAAAATAACTATATTCTCATTTTTTCCTAAATTTTTCTCTTGAAGATATTCGTGAAGAACCTGATATTTTATATCAATCAATAAAACTCCTAAATTTTCTCCATTTTCATCACTAATCTCTCTACTCACAGAAACTACCCAATCATTCATATTATCTTGTAAAAATTTCTGCTTTCGTAGTGGATTTAATATCGGCATATGATTTTTTAAGGCTTGAACATACCATTCCTCTTTCATCATATCGTTTGAAACTTTCATGTCTATGTCTTTTTCATTGGAAATAATAGCGCCATCTTTACGAATTAACACTATGGATTTTATATATGAATCTGTTGACAATATATCTTTTATCAGACTTCTTATCTCGGTTTTTTCAACATTCTCTCCACCTTTTAGATATTCATATATGTTCCTATTTTTTGCAATAATCTCACTCAATGTCTTAACTTTATTAATATATAACTCTATATAATTTCCTCTTCTTTGTATCTCTTCAGTCGTAGCTAAAATATCCTTTTTTATAATCAAATTACTGGAACTAAAATAGAAAATTCCTCCTAAAAGTAATACAAGAATCAAATTTGTTATTAAAAAATAAAATCCAATTTTCACATTCAATGGTTTAATTATCTTCATTTTGTACTACCTTCTCTTTATATTGTTTTGGAGATAATCCATAGTATTTTTTAAATTTCATTCCAAAATAGTTGACATCTTCAAAACCTATCTGCTCTGCAATTTCATAGTTTTTTAATTTTGATGTCAAAAGTAATATTTTAGCTTTTTCCATTCTTTTTTGCAAAAGATAATCTTGAAATGGTATGCCAAATATTTTTTTAAACATAATACTTAAATATCCCTGACTTAAAGCTAGCTCATCCGATAAAACTCCTAAAGAAAACTCACTATCAGTATAGTTATTTTCCATAATAGTTTGAATTAACATTCTGTAATTGGATTTTGTTTCACCTATTTCAACTGTCTCTCTTTCTAAAATTTTTTGCAAAACTTTTTCTGTTTCCATATTTTTTCTATCTTGCCGTACCAAATAAACAAGTTTCGCTATAATTTCTGAAATATCACTTTTGGAAATTGGTTTTAAAATATAATCCTCCACACCAATTTTTATAGCCATTTGAGCGTAATCAAAATAGTTATATCCTGTTATGATGGCTATTTTGGTGCTTGGAGCAATTTGCTTTATTTTTTTAGCAGTAGCCAGTCCATCTATTTTAGGCATATTTATATCTAAAAGTACAATTTCTGGTCTAAACTCTTCAAAAATTTGAAGAGCTTCCTCCCCTGTTTCTGCCTCAAATATATTCTTTATCTCTAGGTCTGATAAATCTATCAATTTCCGAACGCCTCTTCGCATTAATGGCTCATCATCTGCTATCAATAAATTAAACACAACTTTTAACTTTCACCTCTTTCTTCTACTTAATCAATGGTATTAAATACCCATATCCTCTTTCTTTTAATTCTTCTAGAGGAATAAACTCTAAAGCTGCACTATTTATACAATATCTTTTACCACCTCTATCTCTTGGACCGTCATCAAATACATGTCCTAGATGAGCTTTAGCACTTCTACTTCTAACTTCTATTCTATCCATATTATAGCTACTATCCTTGTGATAACTCACTACTTCCGGAACTATTGGCTTCGTAAAACTTGGCCATCCACACGCCGAATCATATTTATCTTTTGATGAAAATAATGGTTCCCCACTTGTTATATCTACATACAATCCATCTTCAAAAAAATCCCAATATTCATTTTTAAATGCTCTTTCCGTTACTGAATTTTGAGTAACTTTATACTGCTGATCATTTAATTTTGATTTCAATAACTCACCTGATAATTTAGGATATCTTTTTTCATCTACTATTATCTCATCTGCTTTAGAAAGATCTATATGGCAATATCCATTAGGATTCTTCTTCAAATAGTCCTGATGATATTCTTCAGCTAGATAAAACCCTTTTAAAGGTAAAACTTCCACCACAATTTTTTTATTATATTTCTTTTGTTGCATCTCAATCTCTTTTTCTATAACATTTTTATCCTTCTCATTTACATAGTATATCCCTGTTCTATATTGTGTTCCTCTGTCATTCCCTTGCTTATTTAAACTAGTGGGATCTATTATTTTAAAATAATATTTTAGTAACGTATTCAAATCAATTTCATTGGAATCATATTTTACACGAACAGTTTCAGCGTGTCCAGTCCCCCTATAAATAACATCCTCATATCTCGGATTTGCGGTATTTCCGTTGGCATATCCTGAAACTGCTTCAACAACTCCGTATATTTTCTCCATATAAGCTTCTACTCCCCAGAAACATCCACCTGCTAAATATATCTCTTGAATATTTCTATCTTTGTTCATCTCTTTCTTTTCACTATTTTTTTTACCTACTCCATTTTTTACTTCTATCGTACTCACCCTCTTCTCCTCCAATTTTTCTACTGTAGACGAAAATATTTTTTTTATCTCATTTTTTGATAAATGTCCTGGGATAGTATTTTCTACTTTAGCATTTTTATCTAAAATTACAGATGTTGGATAAACTCTCACCTTATTTAAACTTATACTCTCTCCCTTTTCATCTAAAAGCACCTTAATATTTTTATATTCCAATAATTTATACCACTTTTTAAAATCTTCTGTATTTTTCTCTCCTTTTTTTCCGGGTGAAACTATTGTAACAATTTCAAAATCCTTTGTCTCCTCACTCAGATGGTCTAACTCTTCCAACCCAGATAGACAAACAGGACACCATGATGCCCAAAATTTAACATATGTAGGTTTCCCACTAGCTCCAAATACATATTCCACACCGTCTATATCCTTTAACTTAATGTTTGAAAACTCTTTTACTTTCCCATAGCTTATAGTATATCCTAAAACGAATAGTGAAATCCAAAAAATTTTTTTTAATATTTTCATACTGACCTCCCGTAATTATAAAAATATATTTAACTTATCAGTTAAAAGCAAAATTCCCATAACAACTATTAAAGCTCCACCTATTTTTTTAAAAAAATTTAATCGCTTTCTTATTCCAACCATTTTCTTTTCGAAATATTTATACGAAAGCGAAAATACTACAAAGGGACTCGCCAATCCTAAAACATATATCAACATCAATATTGCTCCGTAAATTGGATTTCCACCCCCACTAGAAATAAAAAGAATAGATGTCAAAATAGGTCCCACACATGGTGTCCACCCCAAACTAAATGTAAATCCTAAAAAAAATGTTCCAATTATTCCTTTTCTTTCGGCAAGCTCTAGATTCAACAATTTTGTTCTCTCTAAAACTGGAATTTTAATAATATCCATTTGAATAATTCCAAAACCAATCACCAAAACTCCGCTAATGATTCTAAATAGGTTACTCATTAAAATCTCACCGACAATTCCAGCTCCAAAACCAAGTAAAACAAAACTCGTTGAAAGTCCCAATACAAAAACTAAAGTTTTTAAAATAGACTTTTCCCCTCCTCTACTAAGCATTCCTAAATAAACAGGAAGTAATGGAAATATACATGGTGAAAAAAATGATAATATTCCCGCTAAGTAAACAGCTCCTACAAACAACTCATTGGCAAGCATTTTATCACTCTCCTACTGATTCAATTTCTAAACTTAGTTTTATATTCTCATAAATATTTACAATTATAGCTCATTCTTTTTTAATAGTTAATAGAATATCTATATAAAAAACTTAATTTTATTTATATATTTTAAGGGAATATTTTTTTTAAATCCTAGCTATGATATAATTGCTGTATATCAAACTTTTGAGGTGATTTAGTGAATTTAAAAAAACATATTAAAAATATAATTCTTGAAATAAATAATGATAATAACTTGATTTCAGATGAAGTTATTGAAAATACTCCTGAAAGAATCGAAACTTTTTATAAAGAGATTTTCTCTGGACTTTTCCAAAATCCATATGACTTTTTAAAAAGAACGTTTCCAATAGAAAACAATGATTTAATTATTGAAAAAAATATATCTTTTTATTCAATGTGTGAACATCATTTTTTACCCTTTTTCGGTAAAATTTCTATCGGTTATATCCCAAATAATAAAATTGTTGGTTTCGGAGATATTATAAAAGTTATTGAGGCATATTCTAAAAGACCACAACTTCAAGAAAGGCTTTGTGATGAAATTGCTGAAACTATCTATACAGGTCTAGATTGCCAAGGTGTATATGTTTTAATGGAGGCTGAACATATGTGTATGACTATGAGAGGAGTCAAGTCTCTTGGAACAAAAGTTATCACTACATCTTCAAAAGGTATTTTTAATATCCAAAATAGTCTAAAAACGGAATTTTTAACTTTAATTAAAAATTAAAAAGAGGTGAATTTAATGGATAAAATATATATTAAAAATCTAGAATTTATAGGCAATCATGGAGTTTTTGCCGAAGAAAAATTTTTACAACAAAAGTTCTCTATTTCTATTGAAATGGAAACTTCCACTAGAAAAGCTGGTGTTGGCGACGATTTGAATCATTCAACACACTATGGTTTTGTTTCTGATGATATTGAAAAGGTATTTTTTTCAAAATCCTTTGATTTAATTGAAGCTCTTGCTGAAGCTATCGCTAGTAAAATACTTACAAAGTATCCCCTTATAAAAAATGTCAAAGTTGAAATAAAAAAACCTTGGGCACCTATCAAAAAACATTTTGACTATGTTGCGGTTGAAATTACACGTTCTCGTAATATATCTTACCTTTCATTAGGTACAAATATTGGTAATTTAAAAGCTAATTTAGATGCAGCTATATCCCATATATCAAATCTTGAAAATACTAGAGTAACTAAAATAAGTAATTTTTTAGAAACAAAACCTTTTGGTAACATTGCACAAAATAATTTTTTAAATGCCTGTCTTGAAATTGAAACACTTTTTACACCACAGGAACTTTTAGAAAAACTTTTAGAAATTGAAATTATGATGGGGAGAGTTCGTGAAATAAAGTGGGGACCTAGGATTATTGATATTGATATTTTGCTTTTTAATAATCTCATCATTGCGGACGACAACCTAGCTATTCCTCATCCATGGATGTGTGAACGTTCATTTGTTCTTGATCCGCTAAATGAAATCGCTCCAAACATTGTTCATCCTTTAGAGAATAAGCATATTTCAACATTAAAAAGAGCACTCGATAAATCTTAAATAGGAGGTTTTTATGATTTTTTCATCTCTTGGTAAAACTTTTATTTTAAATAAAGAAACCCTAATTATGGGAATTTTAAATGTTACTCCGGATTCATTTTCTGATGGTGGAAATTTTAACACTGTCGATTTAGCTTTTGAACACGCTAAAACCTTAATTGATCAAGGAGCTCATATCATTGATATTGGAGGACAGTCCACTCGACCCGGGCATGAGGAAGTCGATTTGCAAACTGAGATAGATAGAGTTATCCCTGTCATTAAAAAAATATCAAAAGAATTAGACTGTATTATATCTATTGATACATATAGATACGAAGTTGCCGAAGCTGCACTAAAAGCTGGTGCTCATATTATAAATGATGTTTGGGGGCTTCAAAAAGACGATGGTGAGATGGCACAAGTTGCGGCTAAATATAATTGTGTTGTTATAGCTATGCACAATCAAAACTCTAACTTCTATGAAGAGGATATTATTCTTTCTATAAAAAAATTTTTTAAAAAAACTTTTAAGATTGCAGAATCAAATGGAATGAATACTAATAAAATTATAATTGATCCCGGAATTGGATTTGGAAAAGGTTACAGTGAAAATATTGAAGTTTTAAATAGATTAAAAGAAATCTCTTCCATCGCCCCAACTCTACTGGGAGTTTCAAAAAAAGGTTTTATAGGAAAAGATTTAACTCTCTCTCCCAATGATAGAATTGAAGGAACTATAGCTGTCAATATATTAGGAATTTTGAATGGAGCTAAAATAATTCGAGTTCATAATGTTTTAGAACATAAAAAAGCTCTATCTATTGCTGATAAAATTATTTACTTAAATAGGAGTAATTAAATCTAGGAGAGCATTACTGCTCTCCTAACAATCTATTTAATAATTATAAAAATAACTTCCACCTATAAACTCTTTTAAAATAGACTCGTCAGGTACATATCTCTCTGAGATTGTCGTAAAATAACTCAATAGCCTTAAAAGTTTTCTCGCCTCATCATAGTGTGGGCTACCCATTTTTATCTTAATTAACTCTCTCTCCACAGCTGATTTCAAAACACCTATTTCATAGGTTAAGCTTGTATCAAATATAACATCTGCATTCTCTTGATAAGGAAATATATTTTTACTCTCTCCCTTTCTAACTCTACTCCACATCTCTAAAGTTTCTTCTGCATCAAAATTTCTTGAAATACTGTCCCTAACTATTCTTCTCATTTTTCTGACCACACTTGTTTTTATTCTATTGTGTGCATCAATATTTAGCTGAGTTAAACAACTTATATAAATTTTAAAAATATGACTTTGAGAAATCCCTTCAATTAAACTATCATTTAATCCATGTATCCCCTCTAAAATTATAATCGTATTTTTAGATATTTTTACTTTCTCTCCCCTCTCTTTTCTTTGACCAGTAGAAAAGTCATATCTAGGAATCTCAACCTCTCTTCCTAACATCAAATCTCTTAAATTTCTATTTAAAAGTTCTATATCAAGTGCCTTAATCGTTTCGAAGTCCTTCTTTCCATTTTCATCAATTGGAATTCTCGTCCTATCTATATAGTAATCATCTAAAGATATCATCAAAGGTCTTATCTCTGATGCCATTAAATGTAGCTTTAGTCTATTACTAAAAGTTGTTTTTCCTGACGAACTCGGACCAGCTATTGTAACTATTTTTATATCTCTATCTTCCAATATTCTTTCTGTTATATTAGTTATTTTCTTATCGTGAAGAGTTTCATTCACTCTTATCAGCTCTACTATATCTCCTTGTAAATTAATTCTATTTAAACTTCCAACATACGACACTTCCATTATATCATTCCATTTAGAACTTTCCTTATATATTTTAGCCAATTTTCTATCATCTATCATTGGGGGAATTTGAATAACTCCATTTATCTCTTTGGGTGTTTTGAATATAAATCCTTCATCATACGAATATAACTCAAACATATCCACATATTCCGTATTTTCATATAATTCTTCTATAAAATAAGTTCTGTAGTCGTCTATTTCATAGACAAAAAAAGAAATTATTCCTGTTGTCTCCAAGAGTTCCTTTAAATCTTCTCTGATACCCTCTAAGTGTTTTTCTGTGACCTCCTCCGAACTAAACTGAATTTTTTTTATTTCTTTTTTTTCTGCCACTATTTCATTCATTCTATTTTCTATCTTTCTTATCTCTTCCTCTGTAACATATTTTTTGCCGTTTATCGTCACATATACTCCATTGTTTAAAGAGTTTCTAAATACCACTTGAAATAGTGGATAGATATCATTAATCGCTTTTAATAATACCAATTTTGATGTTAAATGGTATTTTCTACTTTTAAATTTTTCCATAAATTTTCCTCCTCCATAAAAAGAACTCTAAATTAGTATTTTAACTAACTTAGAGTTATCCTTTTTTACTTTTCTATTTCCCACACATCTTCTTTTTTCTCTGATATTTTATCTTCTAATCTTTCTTCCTTCTCCTCTTCACCTTTTATATCTTTTCCTACTTCAAAACACGCATAGAAGTGTCCCGGAGATATCTCTTTCAAAGGTGGTGTTGCATTTCCACACTCTGGAACTGCTAAAACACATCTTTTTCTAAATCTACATCCCACACCTGGATTAATTGGTGATGTTATCTCCCCTTTTAACCTTTCTGGACGCATTTTATGCTTTATACTTGGAATTGGTATCGCTGATAATAAAGCCTTTGTATATGGATGTATTGGATTTTTAAAAAGCTCCTTTGCTGGCGCCTTTTCTACAATCTCTCCTAGATACATTACAGCTATATCATCTGAAAAATGTCTCACCACCGATAAATCATGAGTTATAAACATATATGTCAGTCCAAACTCTTCCTGTAAATCTTTCATAAGATTCAATACTTGAGCTTGAATAGAAACATCTAAAGCTGAAACTGGTTCGTCACAAACTATAAATTTTGGATTTAAAGCTAGAGCTCTAGCTATTCCAATTCTTTGTCTTCTACCACCATCTAACTCATGGGGATATGTATTTATTAGTCTCTCACTCAATCCTACTGTCTCCATGAGTTTAGCAACTTTCTCCTGCAACTCTTTTTTATTTTTACACTTATTATGAATAATTAGCGGTTCCGCTATTATTTCACTTATTGTCATTCTAGGATCTAAAGAAGCATATGGGTCTTGGAAAATTATTTGCATCTCTTCTCTTAGCTTTATCATTTCTGCTCTTCCATACTCCCTTATATTTTTACCTTCAAAAATAATCTCTCCACTCGTTGCCTCAAGTAGCCTTAAAACTACTCTTCCAGTAGTGGACTTTCCACACCCCGACTCTCCAACTACACCCAAAGTTTTTCCTCTTTCTATTGAAAAGCTAACTCCATCAACAGCGTGTAATAGTCCTTTTGGAGTAATAAAATATTTTTTTAAACCTTTTACCTCTAGTATTTTATCTGCCATTTTCTCCCCCTTGTAGCTCTGGTACATTTATTATCCCCTCATAAGCTAGACATTTCACTTTATGTCCATCTTTTGAAACTGTCTTTGGACTTACCACTGAACACTCTTTTTGTGCATATGGACATCTCGGGTGAAATCTGCATCCTGATGGTAGATTTGTAGGGTCTGGCATCAATCCTTTTATAGGTTTTAGTCTAGTTACATCATCATCTAAATTCGGTATTGAATCAAATAATCCATGAGTATACGGATGCATAGGGTGTTCAAATATATCAACCAATGTTCCAGATTCCACAATCTCTCCTGCATACATTATCGCTACTTTATCACATACCTGTGCAACTACACCTAAATCATGAGTTATTAATATCATTGATGTCTTTAATTTTTCTTTTAACTCATTCATTAAATCTAGAACTTGAGCTTGAATTGTTACATCCAACGCCGTTGTTGGTTCATCTGCTATCAATAGTTTTGGATTACACGCAAGTGCTATAGCTATTATAACCCTTTGCTTCATTCCACCAGAAAACTGATGAGGATAATCATTTAGTCTATTTCCAGGAATTCCAACTAATTCTAGCATTTCACTAGCTTTATTCATAGCATCTTTTGCTGATAACTCCTCATGAATCTGTATTACCTCAGCAATTTGATAGCCTACAGTCAATACTGGATTTAGAGATGTCATTGGATCTTGGAAAATCATACTTATTGATCTTCCTCTTATAGCTCTCATATCCTCTTCTGAAATATTTAATAGGTTTCTTTCTTGAAAATAAATTTCTCCAGATATTATCTTTCCAGGAGGATTTGGAACTAACCTCATTATTCCTAACGCTGCAGTTGTTTTCCCCGCACCAGTTTCGCCAACCAATCCAAGAGTTTCTCCCTCTCCTAACTCTATTTCTAAATCTGTCACCGCCATAACTTTTTCATCATCTGTTTCATAGTTTATAGATAAATTTTTTATATTTAATAGTTTTTCCATTTACGTCCATCTCCCCACTGTAATTATTGTTTTAATCTTGGATCCAATGCATCTCTTAGTCCATCTCCTAAAAGATTTAAGGATAATATTGTTATCATTATCGCCACACCTGGGAATGTTGTTACCCACCATGCATATCTCAAATATTGTCTTCCGCCAGATAACATAGATCCCCATTCAGGCGCAGGAGGTTGGATTCCTAACCCTATAAAACTTAATCCCGCTGTTGATAGTATTGCATTTGCTACTCCAAGCGTTCCTTGAACTATTACAGGAGCTAGTGAGTTTGGAATGATATGCCTAAATATTATTCTGGCATCTCCCGCACCAATTGCTCTTGCTGCTTCAACAAACTCCTGATCTCTTATAGATAAAACTGATGCCCTTACTATTCTAGCATATCTTGGGATGGAAGATATACTTACCGCAATCATCAGGTTCAAAAGATTTGGTCCCAATGCTGACACTATAGCTATTGCAAGTAATATACTTGGTACAGCTAGAAATATATCCATCACTCTCATTATCACATTATCTAATTTGTCCCCATAGTATCCTGCAATAGCACCTAAAAATCCTCCAACTACTATCGCTATACCAACCGCTATTAAACCTACCTTTAAAGATACTCTAGCACCATGAATCAACCTAGCAAATATATCTCTTCCAAATTCATCTGTTCCTAACCAGTGCTGTGCTGAAGGTGGTTTTAATCTCATTTTTAAATTTTGTTTAATAACAACTTGATCATAATTTGCAATTTGATCTGCAAATATTGCAAGTAAAACTATTATAACTAATATTATTAAACCAAATAGAGCCATCTTATTTCTCTTTAAGTTTTTCCACAACTCTGCCCATTGACTTCTTTTTTTCCCCACATTTTCATTTTTTATAGTAGCCACTTTTATTCACCCCTTTATTTGTATTGCGATTTTATTCTTGGATCTACATAAGCATATAGTATATCTACTGCTAGATTTACAACACTAAATGTCACTGCCAAGAAAATTACTGCTGCTAAAACTGTCGGCGTGTCTTTTTGTCTAATGGCATCTACCATCATTCTTCCTACACCTGGCCACGAATAAACTGATTCCGTTAAAACAGCTCCACCTAAAAGTCCTCCAAATTGTAATCCCACTACTGTTATAACTGGAATTAAAGCATTTTTTAAAGCGTGTTTATTTACAACAACTTTTTCTGCTACCCCTTTAGCTCTTGCTGTTCTTATATAATCCTGTCTTATAACCTCTAACATAGAAGAACGAGTCATACGAGTAATTATGGCTGCTGATCCCACTCCCAAAGTAATGGATGGCAGTATCAAACTTTTCAATCCATCAAATCCTCCAGAAGGTAACCACCTTAAATGAACTGAAAATGCTAAAATTAACATTAATCCAAGCCAGAAAACAGGCATTGATACTCCTAGTAAAGCTCCTATCATACTAACACTATCGATCAATGTATATTGTCTAGTTGCCGAAATAATTCCTAGTGGAATTCCAATGCAAACAGCTATAATTATTCCTAGAACTGCTAATATTAATGTGTTTGGAAATCTTGAAAAAATCTCTCCAAATACCTCTCTTCCTGTTGTATATGACTGTCCAAAATTTCCCATTGCTGCATTTTTTATAAATCTTAAATATTGAACGATGAAAGGCTCATTTAATCCCATTTCCAACCTTAATTGTGCCACCGCTTCTTTTGGAGCACTCTCTCCTAAAATAAGCTGAGCTGGATCGCCTGGTGTAAGTGACATTATTGTAAATACTAAGAATGTCACACCTAACAATACAGGTATTAACAATAATATTCTTTTTATTATATATTTGTACATTGTGTAAGCCCCCTTTATTTACTTTATACTAGAAAGGAAACCTTGAAGGTTTCCTCTCTGGTATTTAAATATTTTTACTTTGTTTTATAAGTTCCATAAACTTTATGATGTCCTGCTGGATGCATCTTAAATCCTTCTACAGTTTTTTGCTCTCCAACGCTTTGTGTTGGGTAAACCAATGTCAATATTGGCACTTCTTCTTGAACTATATCTTGAACTTCGTAGTAGTAAGTTTTTCTCTCTTCAGGGTCTACACTACTTCTTCCCTTTACTAACAACTCATCCACTTTTGGATTTGAGTAGAACGATCTATTTCCAGCTCCACCTTTGTTTGCTGTATTAAGTAATGGGTCCAATCCATAGTCAGCATCTCCTGTTACAGAAACCCATCCTAAGATATATAGTTCATGATCTCCTCTAGCTGTACCATCTAAAAATGCTCCCCACTCAAGAGTTTCGATTGTTACATCAATTCCAACTTGCTTTAACTGATCTTGAGCTATTACAGCTATATCTCTTCTAATCGGATTGTCATTTATCCATAGTTTCAACTTTAAACCTTTGTCATATCCAGCTTCTTTTAATAATGCTTTCGCTTTTTCTGGATTATATTCATATCCTTTTGTATTTGGATTGTATCCAAATACTTTTGGTCCTATTGATGAATTAGCAACTTCTGCTGATCCTTGATATACCGCATCAGCTATATCTTGTGTGTTTATTGCATATGCAATAGCTTGTCTAACTTTCTTATCTTTTAAAGATTCCTTTTCAACATTAAATCCTAAATATGTTGTCGATAGTGATGGCTCCTCTAATATCTCTAATCTCTCATTATTTCTTACCATATCTTTATCCACTGGATCTATATCAAAAGCTATATCCACTTCACCAGTTTCTAATCCTATTGTTCTATTTGTCCCCTCAACAATATTTCTAAAAATAACTTTTTCTGTTGGAGCTTTTCCTAAATAGTAGTCAGGATTAGCTTGCAACGTAATTCTATCTCCAGCTTGCCAATTAACAAATTTATATGGTCCTGTTCCAACAGGATGTTGCCCATACGATCCTCCAGCTTTCTCTACAGCCTCTTTATTTAAAATTCCTGCCGCATTATGCGATAGATGACTTAATAGCGGTCCAAATGGTGTTGATGTTTTTACTCTAACTGTATGATCATCTACAACTTCTACAGAATCAACAGCTTTTACTATATGTGAAACTTGTGGAGATGCTTTCATTCTATCTAAAGAAAATTTAACATCATTAGCTGTAAGTTCTTTTCCATTATGAAATTTTACACCTTTTCTTAACTTAAACTCTGTTGTCTTGTCATCAACTTGTTTCCAACTTTCAGCCAACCCAGGAACTATGTTCATATTTGAATCTTGTTTTACTAGAGTATCATAGATTTGTCCCGTAACTTTTGCTGATGGTGCATCATTAGATGCGTGTATATCCAATGTTTTTGCATCTGCTCCATTAGCTATAACCAAAGTATCTTTGTTAGCTTTTGCTTCATAATTAAATCCCAAAAAAATTGCTAAAGTACTTAATAAAAGTAGTTTTTTCTTCATCTTTTCCCCCTGCATTTTTATTTTTTTCAATAATTTAATATTGTTAGTAGAATATAACCTTTTATATCATACAAATCAAATTTATTTAATAAATGTATCTTATTTAAAAAATAAATTTTTTTTATTATTCCAAAAAAAAGAAAAGTTTTTTTTATTTCGTACTTTTTTTCAGTATTGATTTATTTTATTACACCTGTTATAATATCTTAAAGTAACTATTTTGGAGGAATCGAAATGAAAAGATTTTTTTTGTTAATTACACTTATCTTTAGCACTTTAACTTTTTCAAAAGAAGAAGATATTCAAGGTAAATGGATCACTGAAAAAGCTAAAAATGGGAATCAGATTATAGTTGAATTTCAAAAGATAGACAATAGATATTTTGGTACTATTACTCAACTAACTATCCCAACATATGAGAAAGGTCATAAATTAGAAGGGAAAACTAAAATAGATTTAGCTAATCCAGATGACAAATTAAAAACGAGACCCTTAGTCGGTATAAATTTTGTTAGTAATTTCACGTATAACCCTGAAAAAGATCGTTTTGAAAATGGATTTATTTACAATCCTGAAAATGGAAAAACTTACTATTGCTCAATAGCTTTCAAAGATCCTAATACCCTTATAGTAAAGGGAAGTCTTGACAAATCTGGTTTTATAGGTTCTAAACAAATCTGGTCAAAAATTAAATAACTATATAAAAACCTCCTAAATTATGTATAGGAGGTTTTTTATATATGATTAAATTTAATTAAGGTGACTCATTTTAATTTTTTATTAGACTTCTCATCTATTTTCCTTTGCATGGCTAAATATCTTTCTGGTCCATAATAAGCTCTTAAGTACATCTCTTTTAAATCACTCATCAATGGATATCTCGGATTTGCTCCAGTACATTGGTCATCAAAAGCGTCCTCAACCATTTGATCTAACTTAGATAAAAATTCCTGTTCAGAAATTCCATACTCCGCTATTGTTGATTTTATTCCAATTTCAGCTTTTAATTCAGCTATTTTCTTTCTTAATATTTTAGCTTTCTCTTCTGGAGTTTCATTTCCTTTTGTAAATCCTAAGTAATCAGCTAGTTTTGCATAACACTCTTTTGCGTGTGGATATTTATATTGCGAGAATCCTGCCATCTTAAATGGTCTATCTGTTGCATTAAATCTAATTACTTCATCAAGTAATAACGCATTTGCTACTCCATGTGGCAAATGGAATGCTGCTCCTAATTTGTGTGCCATTGAGTGACATATCCCTAGGAATGCGTTCGAAAATGCCATTCCAGCCATACAAGATGCATTTGCCATTTTTTCTTTAGCTTTAACTGCTAACGCTCCACTTTTTACTGACTCAGGTAGATACTTGAACGTTAATCTAGTTGCCTCTAACGCTAAGGGATTAGTAAATTCTGATGCCATTATAGATACATATGCTTCAATAGCATGAGTTACTACATCTATTCCTGATGCCGCTGTTAAACCTGCTGGCATTGATAGCATTAGTTGAGGATCTACTACTGCCACATTTGGCGTAATTTCATAATCAGCTAACGGATACTTTACTCCTGTTGTATCATCCGTTATAACTGCAAATGGAGTCACCTCTGATCCTGTTCCTGCCGAAGTCGCAACTGCCCAGAACTCAGCTTTTTCCCCCATTTTAGGGAATTTAACTATTCTTTTTCTAATATCCATAAATGTCATAGCTAAATCTTTAAAATTTACTTTTGGATGCTCATACATAACCCACATAATTTTGGCTGCGTCCATTGCTGAACCTCCACCTAAAGCTATTATTACATCTGGATTATAATTTCTCATCAGTTCTGCTCCTTTTTCAACTACGCTCAAAGTCGGATCCGCTTGTACATCTGAAAATACTCTAAAATCCACTCCAATACTTTCTAAAACTGATGTTATGTGGTCTGTATAACCTAAAGAAGCTAACTGTTGATCAGTTACAATTACAGCTTTTTTCTTCCCTTTTAATTCCTCTAAAGCCACCGGAAGAGACCCGAACTTAAAGTATACTCTTTCAGGAATTCTAAACCACAACATATTTTCTCTCCTTTTAGCAACTGTTTTTATGTTTATTAAATGCTTAACTCCAACGTTTTCAGAAACAGCATTTCCACCCCATGATCCACATCCAAGTGTCAATGACGGTGCTAGTTTAAAATTGAATACATCCCCAATTGCACCTTGAGCCGCTGGCATATTGATTAGTGTCCTTCCTGTTTTCATTGTTTTTCCAAATAAATCAATTTTATCTTTTGCAACTAATTCATCTGCATATAATACTGATGTGTGCCCCATTCCACCAAGTTCTATCAGTCTATCTGCTTTTTTTAACGCATCTTCAAAGCTCTCAGCTTTATACATAGCTAATACTGGAGATAATTTTTCATGGGAAAATGCTTCTTCCAATTCAACCGATTCTACCTCTCCTATAATAACCTTTGTATTTTTAGGAACAGTTACTCCCGCCATTTGAGCTATTTTGTAAGCAGATTGTCCCACAATCTCTCCATTTAGATGTCCATCTATAAGTATTACTTTCCTTACTTTATCTACTTCGTCACCTTTTAAGATATAAGCATTTCTTGCTGTGAACTCCTCTTTTACTTTATCATAGATAGAAACTGGAACTATTACTGCTTGCTCAGAGGCACAGATAACTCCATTATCAAAAGTTTTTGATAATAAAATTGAATTTACTGCCATTTTTATATGTGCTGTTTCATCTATTATTACTGGTGTATTTCCTGCTCCAACTCCAATAGCAGGGGTTCCTGACGAATAGGCAGCCTTAACCATTCCTGGTCCACCAGTTGCCAATATTAAATCGGCCATTTTCATAAGATCACTAGATACTTGAACCGATGGCTCATCTATCCATCCTATTATATCCTTTGGAGCTCCAGCTTTTACTGCAGCTTCTAAAACTATCTTAGCAGCTTCTATCGTTGCATTTTTTGCTCTTGGGTGTGGAGAAAAAATAATTCCATTTCTTGTTTTTAAAGCTAATAATGCTTTAAATATTGCTGTCGACGTAGGATTAGTTGTTGGAACTATACCTGCAATCACTCCTATTGGTTCAGCTATTTTCTCAACTCCGTAAGCTGTATCTATTTCTATTGTTCCACAAGTTTTTGTATCCTTGTATGAATTATATATATATTCTGAAGCAAAGTGATTCTTAATAACTTTATCTTCAACGATTCCCATTCCCGTTTCCGCCACTGCCATTTTAGCCAGTTTTATCCTAGCATTATTAGCAGCTAACGAAGCTTCTCTAAAGATTTCATCCACCTGTTCTTGAGTAAATTTTGAATACTCTTTTTGTGCTGACCTTACTCTTTCTATTGTATTTACTAATGTCATGAACACCACTCCTATGTGAATTGTTATTTTTATAATTCTAGTATACTTGTGTTTTAGTGTTTTTTAAAATTTTTTTTCGATAATTTTTATAATTTTTAACCGTCAATTTTTAATCATTTTTTTATTTTAGACTCATTATTCAAAATTTTATTACTTTTATTAGATTTTTTCGCTTTTTTGAGGTATATTCTACTAAGCTTTATTTTTATTGAAAGGAGGATTAGTTCTATGAAAGAAATGGATTTAGAAAATACATCTTTAAAAAATTTAAATCTATCTGATAATTTTAAAAATTTTCTAACTAACAATCTTAATTTTGATCAATTAATAGCCGTGATAAATTTAGAGAAAAATCTACTAGTCATTGCAGGAGCTGGTTCTGGAAAAACTAGAGTTATTATTTATAGAGCTATCCTTTTAATTGAATTAAAAATCTCTTCTAAAAATATACTAATTTTAACTTTCACTAGAAAAGCTATCACAGAGATAAAAACAAGAATTAATACTTTTTTACCTGAATCAAATATCTGCATTGAAACTTTTCATTCTTTAGCATACAAATTCTTAAAAAGATATGCTCAAAATAAAAATTTTAAAATTCTCACTACAAAAGATAGCACTTCAGTTTTTTATGAAAAATCAGAAAATATCTACTCTTTTAATGACTTACTTATACAATTTCATAAATTGCTAACTTCTAATCTTGTCACTACTAAATTTCAATATATTATGGTTGATGAATATCAAGATACTGATGACTTGCAAGTTGATATTTTAAAACTTCTGTCTAAAAGTTCTAACCTCATGGTTGTAGGTGATGACTACCAGAGCATATATAGTTTCAAAGGAACCTCAATGAAAAATATTTTAAATTTCTCTAATGAATTCCCGGATGTAAAAACTATTATTTTAAAAGAAAATTACCGAAGCTCCCCTGCAATTCTAAATTTATCTAACGAATTTTCTAAAAGTTTAAAATATTGCTTTAGAAAATCACTTATCACTAATAATACTGCAATAGAGAAACCTAATTTGAATATTTTTAGAAATCATTCTGATGAAGTTTCATTTATCTTTAATAAAATTAAAAATATTTTAATTTTAAATCCGAATGCCACAATTGCACTTCTTTTTAGAAACTATATCTATATGGAGGAATTTATCAAATATTTTAAACTTTTTAACATTGAATTTAATGTTTCTTCGAATCCATTTTTAGAAAATATTTTAAAAAATAAATTTTCTAATATAGATACAAATCTAACTTTTTTAACTATTCATAGTTCTAAAGGGCTAGAATGGGATTATGTATTTATCCCTCTTCTTCTAGAAGGAATTATTCCTAGCTCTGTAGGAGAGGTCATCAATTTGGAAGAGGAAAAAAGACTTTTTTACGTAGCTCTAACTCGGGCTAAAAAAGAACTTTTTCTATCATATCCCCTTTCTTTTTACAGTGACTTTGGTTTGTTTAATACTCCATCTCAATTTATTGAAAAAATTAGCTCCAGTTTTTTTAACATAAAAAGAGGATAACTTTTTTCAGCTATCCTCTCTTAAATTCAATTATAAATTTTTCTATCCCAATACTTTCTTCTATTCCACCATTTTTTATTAAAAATTCAATCATCAATAATTTCTCTATTTTTTTTAACAAAAATTCTTCATTAAACAAAGACATATATTTTAACTTTAAAAAAATAGGATATTCTCTGATATATCCTCTACTGTTCTTAAAATATTTTTTTAATTTTTCATAGGTATTTCCTTTAAAGTCATTATACGAAATATTTTCTCTTAAATCTCCGCTTTTCTTTAAACCTACCAATTTTAGTGCCATATTTAACTCTTCTGAAATTAAATATAAAAACAACATATACTCCTTACTTTTTTTTAGATAATCCAATAATATCTCTAAATTATCTTCTATCATAAAATCTTCAACCAATTTTTTTAAATTGTATTCATCACTTATTGATAAAATAGGTAAAACTTTTTCTAATATAAATGTTTTTCCATTTAAAAAATTTTTTATTTTTTCAACTTCATTCTTTACTTTAAAAAAATCGTCCCCTAAAATCTCTGATAACTTCTCTGATTCGTACTCAGATATCTCCAGCTCTTTTTCTATAAAAAAATCTATTCCTTTTCTCTCTAATGCTTTTCTTGCTACTATTATTTTCCCCAATTTCTCCGCATTTGTTAAAACCTTTTTTCCAACTTCATTTATTGCTTTTCCATAGTCATTTAACTCCTCTTCATAAATAACTACTATCTCTTTCTTTGCTAAATCATATTCTCCAACTATTTTTAACAGTTGATCCAATCTCTTACTCTTTTCAGCTCTTTTAAAAACTATTAATTCTTTTGGAACAAACATGGAATTTATTGAAATGCTTTCTAAAAAATTTTCTTCCTCACCCTGTGAAGCATCATATATCTTCGTCGGAATGTTAGGGTTTGACTTCTTTATTTTGTCTATCACTTCTTCATACTTTAGTGGAAGTGGAGTATCTCCATAAATAAAATAAAACATATCTATCTCCCTTTTCTTTTTCATATATTATAACACAAAAATAAAAGAGAGTGTTAGAACTCTCTTTTATTCCTCAATTTTTTTGTTTAAAATTTTAGATGCATTCAAAACAGCTAACACAGATACTCCTACATCTGCAAAAATAGCTAGCCATAGGTTTGCAATTCCTAGAACCCCTAAAATCATAACCACAATCTTTACTCCTAGAGCAAATCCAACATTCTCTAAAACAACTTGATTATTTTTCTTACCTAAATACAAGGCTTCTATTATTTTATAAGGGTCATCATTCATTAGAACAATATCTGAACTCTCTATGGCAATGTCACTCCCTAGTTTTCCCATAGAAATACCTATATCTGCCATTGCTAATACAGGTGCATCATTTATTCCATCACCCACAAATATAGTTCCTTTTTTACTTTTGTTTTTTATCTCTTCTAATTTACTAACTTTGTCCTGCGGAAGAAGATTCGTATATATTTTATCCCCATCAATCCCAAGTTTGTCTCCTATGTGCTTACCTGTTTTTTCATTGTCTCCAGTCAACATATATACATCAATTCCCTGTGATTTTAACTCATCTATTGTTTTTCTAGAATTTTCTTTCATTTCATCCTCTACGAAAATTCTTCCAATAAATTCCGAATCTACGGCAACATAAACTACAGTTCCGAATTCCTCCGACACTTCTACATCAACATGATGACTTTCTAAAAATTTTTTACTTCCCACCAGAATCTCTTTTCCAGAATAAAGTACATTTACACCATAACCAGCCTTTTCATTGTGTCCCTGTATATCCCATTCAGAAATATTTACATCTCCATAATTCAATATAGCTTTTCCTATTGGATGATTCGAATAAAATTCTCCCGCTTTAGCGTACTCTATCAGATTTCTCTCTGCTACATTTATAGCTTCAACTTTTATTACCTTGAAACTTCCCTTTGTCAGAGTGCCTGTTTTATCAAAAACAACGGTATCTATATTTTTTAGCCTTTCTAAATAGTTTCCACCTTTTATTAATATTCCATCTTTTGATCCCTTTCCAATAGAACTAAAAAAAGTCAGAGGTACTGATAAAACTAATGCACATGGACATGATATCACCAAAAATATAAGTGCTCTTCCAAACCATAATTTAAAATCTCCATCATGGAGTAGTGGCACACCTAACCCTATAAAAATTGCCATAAATACAACTATAGGCGTATAGTATCTCGCAAATTTTGTAATAAATTTTTCAGCGTGAGCTTTTTTACTTCCAGCACTTTGAACCATATCTATTATTCTACTAACAGTCGATTGAGAATACAATTTTGTTACTCTCACTTCGATAGTTCCATTTATATTTATCGATCCACTTAATACCTCATTTCCAATTTCTCCTACTACTGGAACAGATTCTCCAGTTAAAGCAGATTTATCTAACGTGGTTGTTCCAAGTACTATAACTCCATCTAACGGAACTCTCTCTCCCGGTTTTACAACCAAAATCTCCCCCACCTTTACTTTTGAGGGATTCTTTATCTCTATAACACCATTTTTATCTTTTACATTTGCAAATTCTGGCTTTATACTCATCAATTTTTCTATCGATTTTTTTGAATTATTAACTGCCATATCTTGAAAAAATTCACCTATTTTATAAAAAATCATAACACCTGCAGCTTCTCCAAAATCACCCAAAGCTAAAGCTCCAATTGTAGCTATACTCATTAAAAAATTCTCATCTAAAAACTTTCCTCTTTTTATATTTTTTAAAGCGCTTAACAATATATCGTATCCAGATAATCCATACGCAATAATCAAAATTATATTCTTTTGTAGAGTCGTTGGTAGTGTCAAGCCTACAACAAAAAGAGTTATTCCTATTGTCAAAATAATCAAATCTATTTTTGAAATAAATTCACTTCCATGGGAGTGATTATGTCCATGATTATCCTCCACTCTATTCAGTTCATCTTCATCAATAATCATAACTTTTTTAAAATACGTTCCCGGTTCGACTTTATCCGCAATTTGATTCAATTTTTCAATAAGCTTATCTTCACTTATATCCTTTCTTAAGATAAATTTCAATTTTTTTGTATAAAAATCAACATTGACATCTTCCAATTCATCCAACTTATCCAATTCATATTGAAGTTTTGAAGCACAACCTCCACAGTGGAGATTTTCAATCTCATATTCTTTTTTCATTTTTTCATCTCCTTTCATATACCTATACCCCCTATATCTATAAAACTAAAATACCATAATTTACTATTTTTGTCAAAAAATTTTTTTGAATATTTTTCTCTCAAAGAGTATAATATAGATTATTGAAAATGAGGAGTTTAACATGAAATACCTAAAAAACGATATTTTAAATATTTTTAAAGATAGTATTGACAAACATGAATTTATAAAGGGAGTTTTTTCAAATCCCACTAAAGAAAGCTCTTATAAAAAAATAAATTTAAAACCAGTTCAAATAAAAGGTGATTTTTTTATACAATTTGAAAGTTTTATAAATAATAAAGCCTTTCATAAAAATGAAACATTAGTCGATAGTTTCAAAATTTTAGATGAAATTATTGATATATTTAAACAAATCTTAATAGTTACATCCAATCAAGAAATACAAATCTTACAAAATAAAAAAGGATTTTCTATAAAAAGAAAACATACTGAAAACAAAATTTTAAAGTTTTCACACAATAAACAAAAAAACTATATTTTACAAGATAACACTCCCGTTCCATTCCTAATTGAGCTAGGGGTTATGTCTGAAACTGGGAAAGTTAGCAAAGAAAAATTCAACAAGTTTAGACAAATAAATAGATATTTAGAATTTATTGAAGATACCTTAAAAGAGTTACACGAAAAAAAACTTATTGGAAACTCAATGAAAATAATTGATTTTGGATGTGGTAAATCATATCTAACTTTTGCTCTATATCACTATTTGAAATATATTAAGCACTTAAAGGTCGAGATTATTGGTTTGGATTTAAAGGATGATGTGATTAAACATTGCAACACTATTGCCAAAAACTTGAATTTCAATAATTTACAGTTCATAAAAGGAGATATCAAAGATTTTAATATTTTTCATGATGTAGACATGATATTTTCACTGCACGCTTGCAATAATGCAACCGATTACTCTATTCTTAAAGGATTAGAACTGGGCGCTAAAGCCATTTTAGCTGTACCTTGCTGTCAATCTGAAATAAATCAGAAAATAAATAAATCCTCAACGACAGAGTTAAAAGGAGTTTTATCACCTTTTGGAAATCATGGAATCTTACAAGAAAGATTTAGCTCTTTGGCTACTGACGCATTAAGAGCTTTATCCTTAGAGCTTTGTGGTTATAATACAAAAGTCATGGAATTTATAGATATGGAACACACACCTAAAAATATTTTAATTAAATCTATTTTAGGTTGTCCTTCTGAAGAAAAATTAAAAGAAAAAAGAAAAGAGTATGATAGATATTTACAATTTTTAGGGGTTACTCCACTTTTAGATGATTTACTTAAAGATTATTTTAAAAAATAGTTTTCTTGAAACAAAATTATCCACTGAATTTCTCATTTTTCCTATTTAGGATTTTTTTTAAAAATAATATTGTATAATTAATCGGCTATATTCTAAAAAGCTAATTTTCTATTCTAACAATAGTTTCTTAAAAGGAGAATTAATGAGGAAAAATCTTGTAATCGTATTAAATATTTTATCATTTATTATTGCAAAAGCTGGAACAGTAACAGATTTAATCGACTATCAATACTATCGTGATTTTGCAATGAATAAAGGAGCTTTTAAAGTTGGCGCTATGAATGTTAGAGTTGATCGAAAAGATGGAAGTTATCGTATTATCAATGTGCCTATTCCTGACTTTTCATCAACAGATTCTGCTGGAGTCGGAACATTAATTAATCCTAATTATGTAGCAGGAGTAAAACATAATGGAGGATATAAAAATGTAAGCTATGGATATGGATTAGGTCATTCCTATAAATTAATTGACCGAAACAATCATAAGACAGAAGATTTTCATACTCCTAGACTCAATAAAGTTGTTACAGACGTAGCTCCATCTAACTGGAACTCTTTAGATGGAAATACAATAAATTGGGCACAAAATAAAGACAAATATTCTATCTTCGCAAGAGTAGGTAGTGGTAGCCAATACACTGTAACTTTAAATCCTGATGGTACTTTTTCTAAAAAGCATCTAAGCGGTGCATATCAATATTTAACTGGAGGTTTTTATTCACCAGAAGCTATATTTGGTGGAAACTTAGCATTTAGAGCCCACGGAGACAGATTTTTCTTAGACCATAATATTAATACTGCCTTGCCTATATCTGTTGAGGGAGGAGACAGTGGTTCACCACTTTGGGGTTTCAACAGCAGTACAAAGCAATGGGAGTTATTAGGTTTTGCAAAAGCTATTACAGCTTGGGATGATATTTTTACTTCTTTTCAAAAAGATTTTACATTAGACATTATCAAAGAAGATACATCTCCTGATGTTATAAATAAAAATTCAAACGAACAGATTTTATGGCATGGAGTAAAAGGAGATAGCAATTCTGGAAAAGGAGAAATTGTACAAGGAACTGAAAAATGGGAATATTTTGGATTAAAAGATACTATTGCTTTAAATAAAGCTACTGACGAAGAGTTAAATTCAACCAAGCACTTAACTTTTAAAGGAGAAGATGGAGTTATAAAACTTCAGGATAATATTAATATGGGAGCTGGAAAATTAACATTTGAAAGCAACTATACAGTTACTTCTGAAAATAAAGATAAAACATGGGTTGGGGCTGGTATCGAAATTGCAAAAGAAAAAGAGGTATTGTGGCAAGTTAACGGTGTAAAAGATGATAGTCTTCATAAAATTGGAGAAGGAACTCTTATTGTTAATGGAAAGGGAATTAATGAAGGTGCTTTAAATGTCGGTGATGGGACAGTTGTTTTAAACCAAGAAAGTGACGAATCTGGAAAATTACAAGCTTTTAATAAAATTGATATTGTCAGTGGACGAGCTACTGTAATTTTAAACAATGATAAACAAATTGATACTTCTAAAATCAACTTTATGTTTAGAGGTGGTAGGTTAGATTTAAACGGAAATAAAATAGCTTTTGGAGATATTAATGCTGTAGATAATGGCGCTAAAATAATAAACTCTTCAGATAAGAAAGCTATTGCAGATATCAACACTGAAAAATTTAAAGGCAATGTTTCTATCTTCCATGGTTTCTTTGGAGAATCTGATGAAAATAAAAAAAATGGACAATTAGATGTTAATATTAGTGGTGCTTCTAATAAAACTTTTGCAATTACAGGTGGAAGTAATTTAGATGGTGACATCAATCTCTCTGGTTCTGAAAATAAATTAGTTCTTTCAGGTGGAAGAGACCTTCATGCCGGAGAAAATATTAAAAATACTACTGTTAATGGAGACTATTATTTTTCTAAATTTAAATTTAAAAACTTAAATTTAGATACTAATACTAACTTTACTGGTAGTGTATATTCATTTATAGAAGGAAATATTAATACACATTCCAACTCCAATATTATTTTAGGATATCTGGATGGAAAAACTGATTTAGTGTATGATTCTACACAGAATACATTGACTCAAACTCCAGTGAGTACTCTATTAAACGATAAAACAAGTGGAACAAAATTTCATGATATTAGTACTTTCTATAATGGAAATATCAATTTAAATAAAAACTCTAATTTGGCAGTTGGCTATACTCAAATTGAAGGAAGTTTATCGTTAAATAGCAGTAACGCCTCTTTTGAAAACTCTGTTTTTACAGGAGATATTCAAGGAGATGCTCAAAGTAATCTTGTTCTAAATAATACATATTGGGATGTATCATCAACTTCTAAGTTAGGTAATTTAGCATTAAACAATACTCAATTAAATTTCAATTCTCATAGAGAATTTAACAAGACAACAACAGATTTTCTAACTTTAAGTGTTGATAATATTTCTGGAAATGCTAATGTATTCTTCAAAACTAATTTAACAACAGGAGAAGGAGATAAACTAGAGGTTCTAAAAAATATTTCAGAAGGAACCAATTTATTTATTGATATCCATAATATTGGAAAAGATATGGAATTAGGTAAAAATATTGTCTTTATGTCTCTTCCTGATGGAAGTAGTTCTAATTTAACATTGAAATCGATAGATGGAGAAAACTTTATCGATTTAGGTCCTATTAGAGCAAACTTAAAACTAACTGACAATAAATTAGTTGTTTCAACTCCTAACCTGCCAGTGGTTGAACCTAAGCCACCAGTTAGTGAACCTAATCCTCCGGTAGTTGAACCTGAACCGCCAGCTAATCAAAGTCAATATGCTAGTAATCTTTCAAATGCTGCAATTTCTGAATATACTAGCAGAATTAATTTACTAAAAAATCAAAACGAATTAATTCATGATAGATTAAATTCCTTAGATGGAATATCACATAAGGAAGGTGTATACTATCTAGGAAACTATACTGAATTAAAATTCGGTAATAAAAATTTTAGAGACTATGAACAAAAAATTAAAAGTAATGGATTTGGTTATGATTATAAAATAATCTCTAATGGAAATTCTAAACTATTTATAGGTGGTAATTTTATTTATGGTAAATCCGATTCAACTTTTGATGGATATTACAATAATAAATCTGAAGTTTATTCTCTTCAAATTTATTCAAAATTCTTAACAAAAGATGGATATTTTATAAAGGGTGATTATAGTAAAAATCTAATTAAAAGTAATTTCACAAGTTATATTTCTGAAGAGAAAAAACATTTTGATACAGATACTTATGGATTAGGTTTAGGAAAATCTTATTCTGTATCTAATTATAAAATAACTCCTATTTTTGATACTAAATTATTTACTTTACCATCTAATAAATATAATTTAACTGATAGACATAATGATCAATATAGTGTCTATTCTAAAAAGGAAACATTACTTCAGCTAAAACCTAGTTTAACAATAGAAAAATCTTTCAACTTTAACAAGTTGGAAATACTACCTTCTTTAACAGTTGGATATGAAATAAATAAGTATTTAAATAATGATAACCCTGAAATCAATGTTGAAAGAATTAAATTTATAGCACCTATGCCAAAAAAAGGTTTTGAAATTAAAATTGGAAGTACTGTAAAAATTAATGAGAATTTCAATGTAGGATTAGAAGGAAAATACTTAACTGGAGATGAAGTTAAGAAAAAACTAAGTTTAGAATTAAAGTTTGGATACAGTTTATAAAAATTATTAAAAAATCTAAAAAAAAACTGTAGACAGTTACTTGCCTACAGTTTAAAACCAGTGTTTTCACACTGGTTTTTATTTTACATTCTTTCCAATGTATTTATTCCTAAAAGATTTAACCCTTCTTTCAACACTGCGGCTGTTCTTTCGGCTAATAGTAGTCTTGAATATAAAGTTTCATCCTCTTGATTTAATATTGGACATGCGTTATAAAAACTATTAAATTTCTTTGATAGTTCAAATAAATAATCAGCTATCAAATTTGGTCTACAGTTTTCGGCAGCTTTCAATATAATTCCCGGAAATTGTGTCAAATGGTGAGCTAAGGTTCTTTCTGTTTTATCTGCAAACTTCATTGTAATATCCTCTTTAACCTCTTTATTCTGCTCTTTTGCTCTTCTCAATATAGATTTAATTCTTGCATAAGAGTATTGTAAATATGGGGCTGTATTTCCTTCAAAGCTTAGAATTTTATCCCATTCAAAAATAACTGCTGTTTGTCTATTTTGCGATAAATCAGCATACTTTATGGCTCCAGTTCCTACAACTTCTGCTATATTATCTTTTTCTGCTTCTGATAATTCTGGATTCTTCTCATTTACAATCTCATAAGCTCTTCTCTTACCTTCATCTAAAAGTTCCTCTAATCTAATTACATTTCCTTTTCTAGTAGAAAATACTCCATCAGCAAATCTCATTATTCCAAACCAAACATGTTGCTTTTCAACATTCCATCCTAACATATCTGTAATTCTAAAGAATTGTCTAAAATGATCCTGCTGTCTCTCATCTGTTACATATATTAGTTTATTTACGTCATAATTAGCTAATCTAAATTTAACAGTTGCTATATCCGAAGTTGCATATAAAAATGCACCATCTTTCTTCTGAACAATGCAAGGATGTAACTTCTCTTCCTCTGGGAAAAATACAACTTTTGCTCCCTGATCTTCAACTGCTATTTTCTTATTTTCTAACTCTTCAACCACTCCTGGCATTAAATCATGATAAAAAGATTCACCATAATATGTATCAAAGTTTATTCCCATTCTATTATATAACTTTGCATACTCATCTAAAGAAACTTTTATAAACTCTTGCCATAATCTATAGTTTTCTTCATCTCCATCTTGAAGTTTTTTTAGCTCTTCTCTAGCTTGATCTTCAAGTTCTGGATTTTCCTCACTTTGTCTTGTGAACTCAACATAAACTCTTTCTAATTCTTCAATTGCGTTTTCTTTATATGCTTCTTGGTTAAGCCAATTTCTATATCCTATTATAAGTTTTCCAAATTGAGTTCCCCAATCTCCAATGTGGTTGTCTGCCACAACATTATAACCTAAATACTTATACATTCTTTTTATTGAATCTCCGATTATAGTTGATCTTAGGTGACCAATATGCATTCTCTTTGCTATATTCGGTGAAGAGTAATCTATTATTACATCCCCTTCTGTATTAAGTCCTTTAAATTCATAGTCCTCTTTTGAAATCTTTTTAACTAAATCTCCTAAATATGAATCTTTTAAAAATATATTTAAAAATCCTGGTCCCGCAATCTCTATTTTATCAATTACACTATTTTCAACTATGTTATTTACAACATTCTCGGCAATAGCTCTTGGATTACCACCAATTATTTTAGAATTCATCATAGCAAAATTCGATTGAAAATCTCCAAATTTTTCATTTGTTGCTACAGTTATCTCTATTGGTTTTAAATCTTTATCTGGATAAAGATTGTTTACTGTTTCTAATAAAATTATTTCTATTTGTTTTTCAATAGTTAACATTTATTCTCCTTTCACCGTGAAATAAAAAAAAGGACTCGAAAGTCCCAAAAAGAATAACTCCAGTCTACCGCCTTCCTTACGGTTTTGGTCGCCATTCCTTATAAGTGGTAACCAGATACTATCTATACACAGGGTCCGTGAAACAAAGGTTTCCGTGACTTTTCTGAACTATAAATAACAGCGCCAATCCCAATAGCGACCTTAGGCCCAAAACCTCCAGATAATAGCGAGTAGACCAGAAATATTTATTCTTAAGACAATTATATCACTTCTATATTATTTTTTCAATTAAAAAATCCTCATGAATAGTATATTTTTTATAACTAAACTATCTCTGAATTATATGTTGAATCTAAGTAAAGTTCTTCCAATTGTTTATCATCAACTTTACTTGGTGCTTCTGTCATTAAACATTGACCTTTATTTGTTTTAGGGAATGGAATTACATCTCTTATCGATTGCTCCTTTAGCATTACCATTAACCACCTATCAATCCCAAATGCCAATCCTCCATGTGGGGGTGCCCCATATTTAAAAGCATCCACAAAGAAACCAAATTTTTCTTTTGCTTCTTCTTTAGATAAACCTAATTTTTCAAATACTTTACTCTGAATTTCAGGGTTAAATATCCTTATTGATCCTCCGCCAATTTCAGAACCATTCAATACTAAATCATATGAATTAGTTCTAACTGTATCCATCTCACCATCTAAGAAAAGCTGCATATCTTCATCTTTTATTGACGTAAATGGGTGGTGTTGAGCTTTGTATCTCTGTTCCTCTTCATCATATTCGAACATAGGAAAGTCTACTATCCATAAGAATTTAAACTCATCATTATTAATTAATTCTAGCTCTTTTCCTAACTTCAACCTTACAGCACCTAAAGCTCCATACACAACTTTTGCTCTATCTGCTACAATCATTATTACATCTCCAACTTTTGCTTCAGTTCTAGCTATGATTGCATCCATCTCTTCTTCAGTAAAAAACTTAGCTATTGGCGAATTAACTCCTTCTTCTGTTAACTTTATCCAAGCCATTCCTTTTGCACCAAAATATGTTTTTGCATAATCTTCATATTCAGTTAAGATTTTTCTTGAAAATTGCTCTGCAACTCCTGGAGCTACAATTGCTTTAACAATTCCACCATTTTCTACCGCACTTTTAAACCCTTTGAATCCACAAGTTGCCACTATATCTGTTAAATCTTTTAATTCAACACCAAATCTTGTATCAGGTTTATCTGAACCGAATCTTTCCATAGCTTCTGCGTAAGCCATTCTTGGAAACTCATAATCAGCTGATTCTCCAGTTACATTTTTAAATACTCTTTTTGCCAAACCTTCTATTTCATTCATAATATCTTTTTGCTCTACAAAAGACATTTCAATATCTAATTGAGTAAATTCTGGTTGTCTATCAGCTCTTAAATCCTCATCTCTAAAACATTTAGCAATTTGGAAGTATCTCTCGACTCCAGAAATCATAAGTAGTTGCTTAAATAGTTGAGGAGATTGTGGTAAAGCATAAAAATCTCCGGGATTAGTTCTACTTGGAACCAAGAAATCTCTTGCTCCTTCTGGAGTTGACTTTGTCAAAATTGGAGTATCTACATCTAAAAATCCTCTCTCATCCATATAATTTCTTATTGACATAATCATTCTATGTCTCATTTTTAAGTTTCTAGTCATTTGAGTTCTTCTTAAATCCAAATATCTATATTTTAATCTGACATTTTCACTCAAATTTTCATCTCCAGTAACTTGGAATGGTAAAACGTCACAATTGTTTAAAACCTCTAACTCCGTCACAAATACTTCTATATCTCCCGTAGGAATATTGGCATTTTTACTTTGTCTTTCTTTTACAACTCCTATAACTTTTATAACCGATTCATTTTTTAATTTTTGTGCTCTTTCTACAACCGAATCCTCTGCTATATCCGTATGAAAAACTATTTGTGTTTTTCCCTCTCTATCTCTTAAATCGATAAATGTCAGTCCACCTAAGTCCCTCTTTGTATCAACCCATCCAGATAAAGTAACTGTTTCACCGATATTTGAAGCCCTTAATTCCCCTAAGTTATGAGTTCTATAATACGTCATCTCTTTTCTCCTTCTATTATTTTAATATTTTTTTTATATTTTCTCTACTTACTTCCTCTTGAGTTCTATTGATGAAATCTTTTAGCATAACAACTCCTTTATTCATCTCATCCTCTCCTATTATAATAACATTTTTTGCACCGACTTTATCAGCTTTTTTCATATGTGCCTTCATTGCTTTTGAAGTGTAATCTATTGCAACTGATTTTCCAGAAACTCTCAAATCATTGGCTAACTCAAATGCAAAATCTCTAGTAGTCTCTCCAAGCCAAGCTATATATACATCTAACTCCCTCTTAGGAAAATTTTCTCCTAGAAGCATCATAATTCTTTCAACTCCAGCTGCAAATCCAAATGCTGGAATCTCTTTATCGCCAAGTTGCTTTAAAAGATTATCATATCTTCCACCGCCCAAAACTGTTCCCTGTGCCCCTAATTTATTTGTCACAATCTCATAAACTGTACTTGAGTAATAATCCAATCCTCTGACTAATCTTGGATCTTCTTTATAATTTACACCAAACAATGTCAAATATTTTTTTACTGTTTCGTAGTGCTCTTTCTCCTTTTCCAACAAAGAATCCGTTATGATTGGTGCTCCCATTGTCAATTCTTTACACCTATCCACTTTACAATCCAAAACTCTAAGTGGATTTTTTTCCATTCTCATTTTACAATCTTCGCAAAGCTCCTCTTTCATTGGCTCTAAGAAATCCAAAAGAGTCTCTCTATATCTTTGTCTACTTTCTCTTTCTCCAACCGAGTTTATTGTTACTTCCAAATCAGTAACTCCAATTTTGCTTAAAAATGAATATCCCATAGCGATTACTTCTGCATCTAAAATTGGTGAACTTTCACCTAAAACTTCCACTCCTATCTGGTTAAATTCTCTTTGTCTTCCAGCTTGTGGTCTTTCATATCTGAACATTGATCCCGCATAAAAAAATCTTGAAACATCCTCTTTCGCATAGATTTTATTTTCTAAGTAACATCTCACAACAGCTGCTGTCCCTTCTGGTCTTAAAGTTATACTTCTCTCCCCTCTATCTTGAAAAGTATACATCTCTTTCTCAACAATATCTGTTCCCTCTCCTACTCCCCTTTTAAAAAGGTCTGTCTCCTCAAATATAGGTGTTTTTATCATTGAATATCCATAATTTTCAAAAAACTCTTGAGCTGTTCTTGTTATATAGTCATACTTTATTCCTTCATCTCCAAATATATCCTTAGTTCCTCTAACTGCCTTAATCAGCTTCATTTTATCACCTCAATTATTTTAATTTCCACAACTTTTCTAATTTTTCTTCAATTAATTTTTCATTTCTATTATTTCCCGGAATATAGTATTTTTTTCTATTTGCTCTATAATTTTGCTCCACAAAATTATTTTCATAACTATGTGGATATTTATATCCCACTGCTCCCGTTCCTATATGAATTGGAACTGGTTCTAAGTCTCCATTTTCTATATCTTTTAAAGCCTTATCAATAGCCATATAGCTTGAATTACTTTTGGTTGATATTGCTAAATAAATAACTGCTTGAGATAAAATTATTCTTATTTCTGGCATCCCTATTTTTTCACTTGCATTCATTGCACTATTTGCTATAAGCATGGCTTCTGGGTTCGCCATTCCAATATCCTCACTCGCATGAATAACCAGTCTTCTTGCTATGTATCTTGGATCCTCTCCACCGTAGAGAAGTCTAGCTAACCAATATATCGCTGAATCTGGATCACTGCCTCTTATACTTTTTATCATGGCTGAAATTATATTATACTTATCCTCTTCTTTATGATAAGAAGCTTTTCTCTCTCTAAATATATCTATTACCTCTTCTTTAGAGTATCCCATACAACTATTTTTATACAGCTCTAAGTAGTTTAATGCTATCCTGCTATCTCCTTGAGAGATATCCAAAATAGCATCCCTTATCTCCTCGGAAATCTGCAAATTTAATAACTCTTCACCTTTTAATAAAATCTCTCTTATATTATCTCTTGTTAAAGGTTTAAATTCAAAGATCAAACACCTTGATAACAGTGCATTGTTTAAACTATGATACGGATTTTCAGTTGTAGCTCCAACTAAAATCAATATTCCTGACTCTGTATATGACAGTAGTGCGTCCTGTTGAGTTTTATTAAATCTATGAATCTCATCTAAAAATAAAATTGTTCTTTTCCCGTATAACTCTAAATCTTTTTTAGCTTTTTCTACAATCTCTCGTAAATCATTCAAGCTCGCTATTGTCGCATTTAAAGTCTCAAAATTATAGTTTAACTCTTTAGATATTATTTCTCCCAATGAACTTTTACCAGAACCGGATGGTCCATATAAAATCATATTGGATAAACTTTTTCCTTCTATTATTTTTCTGAGAACTCCATTTTTTCCTAAAAGTTTTTCCTGTCCTTTAAAATCTGCAAATTTTTGAGGTCTTAAACGAGTAGATAAAGGTTTTGCATCTTCAAAATTTCCACCAAATATACTTAGCATCTAATCACAACCTATTTTTTAAAATAAAAAAAGCTCTGCCACCTTTGTGACAGAGCTAATTTTTTGATATAATAGTTACATTATGTATACTATTAAAC
>CAKOHT010000008.1 GCA_934085975.1 uncultured Cetobacterium sp. | reverse complement strand
AGAAAAAAACACTTAAAAAAAGGAGTTGCATTGAATAAAGTGGTGAAAATAAAACAATCCTATAAGATTAAGTAAAAAAGTGATATGAATTTAATTTTGAGGAGTATAAATAATTTTGTGTAAATAATAATTGCAAACCTTCTAGATTAATGATGTAATATCATTAAAATCTAGGAGGTTTTTTTATGGCAAGAAAAAGAATTGTTTCTGAATCTAGAAAAAAAGTTATTCAAGATTTTCTCGCAGAATATCACCTAAAACTGCTAAAGAATTGCAAGAAATTCTCAAGGATTTAATGGTTGATACTGTTCAATCTATGCGTGAAGCTGAAATTGAGGATGAGTTAGGATACTCAAAATATGATTACCAGAATAAAGAGACTTCAAACTCTAGAAATGCTTATTATCCTAAAATTATTACTGCTTCTGATGGAGAATTTGTTGTCGATATTCCTAGAGATAGAGAAGGAATTTTTGAACCTAAAGTTGTTAAAAAGTATGAAAATGATATTTCTTCTATTGAAGATAAAATACTTTCAATGAGTTAAATTCGTATTATTCTAAAGAAAATATTAGAATTAAAATTAAAAAATATTAAATCTATTAATCTAGAAAAATTACTGAGGTTTACACAAAGATTTGAACACTCTCCACAAGGATTTAAACACTCCCCACTCTCAGGTTTTTCCTTCGACGCCTTTTTCATATTTCTTTGTAATAAATCATATATTGTATAATTTTTTTTCAATTTTTTCTATAATTTTTTTCAAAACAAAAATTCTAGCATAGTACTTATCGTTAGCTGGAACTATATGCCATGGACAAGAATTTGTAGAAGTTCTCGATATCATCTCTTCTATAGCTACTTTATATTCTTTCCATTTTTCACGATTTCTCCAGTCTTCTTCAGTTATTTTCCACTGTTTAGAAGAAATTTTTTCTCTTTCTTTAAATCTTTTCAATTGTTCCTCTTTAGAAATTTGTAGCCAAAATTTGATAATGATAGAGCCATTATTGCTCCATTGAGTTTCCATATCTATAATTTCTTGATAAGCTCTTTTCCATTCATATTTGGTAGCAAATTTTTCAACTCTTTCCACAAGTACTCTGCCATACCATGTTCTATCAAAAATAGCTATATGTCCATATCGTGGAAAAGATTTCCAAAATCTCCAAAGATAATATTTATTTTTTTCAACATCATTTGGAGCAGCTGTGGGGATAACATCATAACCCCTAGGATCCATTTTTTCAACAACTCTTTTAATATTTCCACCTTTTCCAGCAGCATCCCATCCTTCATAAGCTATTATAACAGGAATACGTCTAGTATATAGTTCGTGATGGAGATCTGAGATTTTGTTTTGTAATTTTACTAGCTCTTTTTTGTATTCTTTTTTATCAATAGTTTTATTTAAATCAAGATTGTCCAATGAATAGGGTTTTTTATATGGAAGTAAAACATCATCAGGTCTTATTTCTTTTTGATTTAAATAATTTTCTATTTTTTCAACGATTATTCTAAAAACCTCGGATTTTGCTCCATACAGGCTATTTGAAGAGATAATGTTCCAATCACAATTAAAATTATTAGTTCGTTCTATGATATCTTCCCAGTTTCTAATAATAGATTTGTAATTAAAATTTTGTTTCCAGGCATACGGAGTTACTTTCCATGATTTTGCTGGATTTTTTTTAGCTTTAAAATATCTCTTTCTTTGTATTTTTTTAGATACATGAAGAAAAAATTTAATAATTAACATTCCACTTCGAAGAAGAGATTGTTCAATTTTATTGATTTCTTTACACCTTCTAGTAATGTAAGCTTCTTCTTGAAAAACGAGGTCGTACCAAGATTTATCAAAAATATGAAGTTCTCCTTTACCAGGAATATCCTCTAAATATTGTTTTAATGGAAGGGTATTTTCTTCTAAAGGATGATTATGACTAATAACTCGATAGCTCCTAGGGTCTAATGTTACCAAAATTTCGTTTATAACTGAACCTTTACCTGAGGCTTCAAGTCCTTCGAAAATAATTAGAATAGGGATTTTTTTATCTTTACTAGTTCTTTGGAGCTCTGCAAGTTTTAACTTTAAAGGGAAAATAACTTTACGATACTCTTTTTCTTTCATTTTTAAACAGCTTTCATTACTTAAAATTCCCATAAAAACCTCCTTTTTTTGTAACAACTACTTACAATTGTTTCTCTTTGGAGTCTAAAAGATTTTTAATCATTAAGTCATAGCGTGCTGGAACTTTTTTACTCCCATTTCCAAAATATTTTTCCATAATTTTTAAATTTTCTATTTTAGAGAAATCTTCCAGTGTATTAATATTGCTGCTATGTAAAAGAGCTATAATTTTTGGACTAATACCTTGAGAAAATGTTATATTAAATTTTTTATTTAGATACTTTCGTAATGATGTCGAATTTATTTCGATTTCATGGAGAGTATTTCCTTCAATTGTATTTACGACTTTTCTTTCATACTCTGTAATCTCTTTTGATATACTTTCAAATTCTCTGTCTGCAATCTCTAAAAAACCAGCTAAAAGTTTAAATCGTCTTTTTATATCTGTTGGAAGTTGTCCACTGAATTTATAATTTTTATCATGTTCAACTTCAGCCCATGCATGCTGTAATATTGTTCTAACTTGAACTTCAAACTTTAACCCTTCAAATCTTTCAAATTCAGGAAGTTCCGAAAGAGTTTTTGGTAGAGTTGCAACTAGATGAATTGACTTATATCCAACCTTATCTTCTCCTAAAGTATCACTTTTATCAACACTATTACTTTCATCAATTATAAATGTATGTCTTAAAAAATTTTCAACAATTTTAGTTTCACTTTCTAAAAAGGTAATGACTCGAAGACCACATAAATCAGTGGCTTTTTCGACACATATGTAACCTTTTCGTTCTATTTTCTTTTGAAAACTTTCTCTTGTTTTAGCTCTACTTGTAATTGAATGATAGATAATTTTTTCTTTTTCAAAGGACTGTTTTAAAAAACGTTCTAATCTTTTTCCTAATTTACGGTAAAGCTCTCTATTTTTTTTATAGTAGTTTAATAGTTGAAATTGATTATAATTAATTTTTTCCATAGTTACCTCACTTAAAAAAATAATATCTATATATAGTTATATCACAAAAATAAAAAAATCCTTGTTTTTTTTATTTTATAATGCTACAATAGTCGAAATATTTATTTTTAAAGGAGGTGTATTAAATGAAACAGCAATTAGATATTTTAAAAATTAATACATCTTTGACAGAGATAGTTTTATTTTGGTGGTGGCCATACTAGTTTGTAGCCTAATAGTGTAGGATACAAACTTATTTTAGCTTGGTCAAAACTAAAGTAGATTGTATCTGTTAGATTAAATAAAAGTATTTATTCCACAGATATATATCTGTGGATTTTTTTATATAAAAATTAGGAGGTGTAGTGACGTGAACAAAAAAAGAGAAAAGTTTACTAACAAAATAGGATTTATTTTATCATGTGTAGGAGCAGCCATAGGACTTGGAAACATTTGGCTTTTCTCTTGGAAGCTGGGTACTTATGGAGGTGCAGCGTTTTTAATACCATACTTTATATTTATGGCTTTGTTTGCTTATATTGGATTAGTGGGGGAAATATCATTTGGAAGAATGATGAAGAAAGGGGTACTGGGTGTTGGAAAGCTCATGGAAAAAAAAGGAGTTCCCTTTGCTAAAATTTTACCAATTGTTCCAATAGTTTCTGTAGCGGGTATATTTACATTTTATGTAATAGTTTTTGGATGGATAATAAAATATTTTGTGACATATTTAACGGTGGATATGAATACCTTAAATTATGAAGAGTATTTTATGAGCTTTACTGGAAATACAGAATCGATATTTTGGCATTTTATAGCTATTATTTTGAGTGTTGGAGTAATATCCTTGGGAGTAATAAAAGGAATTGAAAAAATAAATAAGATTGTGATGCCACTTATGTTTTCAATATTTTTTGGACTTGTGATAAAATCTTTAACTCTTCCTGGAGCAATGGAGGGAGTTAGATTTTTATTGAAACCAGATTGGGATAAACTTTCAAATCCAATAACTTGGGTCATGGCTTTAGGGCAGGCATTTTTTACTGTTGGAGTGAGTGGATCAGCACTTTTAGTTTATGGAAGTTATTTGGATAAAAAGATAGATATATCTACAAGTGTCATTCAAACGTGTATTTTAGATACATTAGCAGCATTAATGGCTGGATTTATAATTATTCCCGCAGCTTTTGCTTTTGGATATGGACCGGGAGCTGGACCAAGTTTATTGTTTATAACACTCCCATCTGTATTTAACAATATGGTAGGAGGGAAAGTTTTGGGAATTATATTCTTTTTAAGCGTGATATTTGCAGCTATCTCGTCCGCAATAAACCAATTAGAGGTTCCTGTAGAGGCAGCTATGGAAAAATTTAATATCTCTAGAATTAAAGCTAGTACAGTAGTCGGAGGAACCCTGTTTTTAATTGGGTTGCCATTAGATTTAGATATGAATCTATTTGGGACTTTTGCTGATATAATGACAATATATTTAATACCACTTGGAGCTATTATAATTTTAGGGTTTTATTTTTATGGAATAGATGCAAAATCCATAGAGTATGAAATTGATTTAGGGGCTAAACATAAAATTGGAAAATATATTGTAAAGATTGGAAAATATATATTTGTGCCTGGAGTATTGATAATCTTAGTATTAGGAATTTTATATGGAGGTATTGGATAATAGAAAACCAAGAGTCTGAAGGCTCTTGGTTTTTCTTTATTACAACTAATCTTTTAAAGAGTTTCTATAGAATTTATTGCGATAGATTTTGATGAATATCGCTGCTTCAATGGTCCACTGCAAGGATGTAATCCACCAAAAATATGTAACGGGCATTCTTTTTAAATAGATAAAATAATACATTAAAGGTAATCTAATACACCAATTACAAAATAAAACTATCCTAAATGGAGTCTTAGTATCTCCCATTCCTTTAAGAGAGCCTGAAAGTACCATGTCTATAGCTGTTGGGATTTGTTGAATAGCCCCAATTGTAAGACAGGCGGCTCCAAGAGCAATAACTTCAATCTCATCACTTTTTATAAACAATCTAACCAGATTCTTTGAGAAAAATAAAAATATTAAAGAAAAAAATCCCATGACGGTACAGGTTAAAAGTAAAGATGTGTTGGCATATTCTCTAGCTCCTTTTAAATTCTTCTCACCAACACTATGTCCAACTAAAGAAACTGCAGATATAGCAAATCCCCATCCGGGCATGAAAGAGATACTTTCAATAGTAACGGAGATTTGATTTGCGGAAAATGCTAAACTTCCAAGTTTCATAACCATCATAACACTTAAGAGCCTTACAATGCTGAAAGCTCCTTCCTGTAATCCAGATGGAATAGCTAAGCCAACAAGTTCTCTTAGGTAATTCAAGTTTATCTTACCTTTTAAAGAAATCTCAAATGGTAATTTTTTAAGTTGGCTTAGGATAAATAAAAAGGCACACACATTTCCAATCGCAGTAGCTGTAGCAGCACCTTCGACTCCTAATTTAGGAAAACCAAATTTTCCAAATATAAGAGTATAGTCTAAAGAAAGATTCACTATGTTCAAAATGGCAGCTCCATAAAGAGGAGTTTTAGTATTTTTACATCCACGGAAAACACCATTTAAAAGGTTTGTAACCATATTGAAGAAAAGTCCAATGGAACAGATTCGCATATATTTATACCCTAAAGTTAACACATCTCCTTTGGCTCCAGCTAAACCCAATATATTTTTTGGAAAAATAAAAAATATCAAAAAGACAAAAAAGGCTATAATTCCACCTATTTTAATTCCTAGATTGGCAGTCTCTTTGGCTTTTTTATTTTTTTTGGCTCCGAGGCAGCGAGCGACAAGAGAGGTTATAGATATAGATAACCCCATTGCGATTAGAATATTAATAAAGGTATACATAATTTCGGAACTAAATCCCACAGCTGAAACGGAAATTTGTCCACCATATTTTCCCACCATGAGTGTATCAAAAACCCAAATCAACATATAAAGTATCATTTCACCAACAGCGGGAATAGCTAATTTTATAATCTCTTTTGAACGATTTAAAAATGCACTCTTAATCATAAAAAGTTCACTCCCCTTAGTAACATAAAGTTCCCAGATTTTACCACAAAAATTATATAAAAGTCAAAAATTAAAGAGGGCTATTTCATAACCCTCTTCCTTGCTTTTATAAATTTTTTATTGCAATATAAACATCGACTATTCAATTCATCTTCATCATGAAATTGTTCTGAAAAATCGCTATTTGGAACTTTTCTTCCACAAATTTTACAGAATTCATTTCTTCCTTCTCTCTGTTCAAAAATTAACTCTATATTTTTTGTCATGTTTTTAAAAATTCCTTGAATCTTTTTAAAGCTGAAGAAATTTAGCATTTTTATCACCTCATAAATTATTATAGTCATTTTACAAAAAATAAACAACATTCCTTTTATTTCAACAAAGGTTTGAAGGATTTTTATTTTTTTCTAGAACATATAGATATAAATATCTTTATCGGGAGGATTATTAGTTATGAAAAAAGTTGTTATTCTATTAAAAAATGGCAATGATTTGGATCTTATTTTCAAAAGTTATATCCATTTAAAGTCTTATTTTGGTTTTGATATCGTGCCAATATATATTCGAGATATAGCTTACAGAATCCCAATTAGTGAAACTGTTTTAAATTCAGGCGGTGCTGCTGAAATTTTAAATGAGATGGAGGATGATTTTATTACACAAATACATAATGCTTTAAAAAAATATAAAGTTGAAACGGAACTTTTGGTACAATCTGAAGTGGGAGTAGATGAAATCAAAACACTGTTGAAAACTTCTGATTTACTTATGTTAGAACAAGGTGCATATTTAAATGATTTATTTTTAGAATTGCTAAAAATTACCTATAGACCAGTCATTGTTTTAAGAAATAAGCCTTTAACTTTTGAAAATATTTCAATAGCTTCTAATGATGGAATTAAAATTAATAAGAGTGTTTATAATTTTTTGACCCTTTTTCCTAATTCGGATATAAATAACATTCCAGTACTTTTATGGAATTGTAATTATGAAAAACACTATTTGGTTGAACTTATAAAAAACAAAGGTTTTTCAGCAGACATTATAAATTTTAATTCCAAAGATGATACTTTAAAAGATTTTTACTTTGCTTTAGGAAAATTTAATCTGGTCATTATGGGGAATTTGAGCCGTTCTTTTCTTTTTGAAAAAATAACTAATAGAATCGGGCTTAATCTTTTAGAAAATTTAAATACTTCTATTTTTATAGGATAAGCTTGTAAAATTATTTAAAAAATGGTGTAACTATTTGGCTACACCATTTTTTATTTATGTTTTTCTATCTCCCAACTCATAATCGTTCTAATAATAACTATTAGAAGTACTATTATAATATTCTGAAAATCTCTTAAAATAATGGTGTCAACAATATCAGCGATAATTAGAAATTGAAGACCTACTAAGATATATTTATCAAAAGTTTCTCGCATTATTTTATTAAAATTGAGATTTTCTTTGTTTGTAAAAAGAATTTTGATACTTTTAAAAAAACCAAAACAAATTACTCCGATAGATAAAGCTGTAAAAAAGAAAGCTAACCAGTGTAGTAAAATTTTAAAAAAATCCATAAAATAGTGTTCAAAAGTAAGCATGAAATTTACCCCCATTGATAAAAGTTATCCCTCTAAATCTTGTTCTCCTCCGCCATTAATAGGAAGAATTTGTCCAGTTATCCATTTAGATAAAGGTGATGCCAAAAAAAGAACGGCCATAGCTATATCATCAACTTCTCCCAAAACTTTCATTGGAGTTTTTTTCAACATAATTTCTTCTAAACTCGGTGTTAAAACAGTTGCAAGTGCATGAGTTTTAATTGCACCCGGTGCAATGGCATTGACTCTAATAATCGGACCCAAATCAACAGCCATATACTTAGTAAGTTGATTGACTGCAGCTTTGGAGCTACCGTAAACGCTCATATTGTGACTTTGCATTAAGCTAGCCATAGAGCTAATATTAACGATTGTTCCATACCCACTAGCAATCATGTGAGGGGCACAAAGTTTAGAAAGATTAAAAATGCTGAAAACATTAAGGTTATATATTTTCTGTAGATATTCAGGTGTTAACTCTAAAAATTTTTCTCTTCCACCTCCACCTCCACCAGCATTGTTAATTAAAATATTTACTTTACCAAATTCTTTAATAGTAGCTTTGACAAGTTCCTCCAAGTTTTTAATAGAAGTTACATCACATTCTATTCCAAATGCTTTAACTCCTTCACCTCTAGCTTCAATGGCGGTGTTATCGGCATCAACTTTATTTAAATCAGCACATACAATATTAGCACCAGCTCTAGCTAACATTAGAGCAGAAGCTTTACCAATTCCAGCACCAGCACCAGTTATAATGGCGACCATCCCTTTTAAATCATAGTGATTTTTAATTTTAAACATAACAAAATGCCGTTATTAAATATTTATCAAACTGTATAGTAACGGCTATTCACCTCCCTTTTTTATTTGATAACAGTTGAATCACTTTGATCTATTTTAAACTGAAACGTTGTAAAAATCAAAGAATATTTTATAATTTTGCATAGAGAGGCTTTTTATTATTAAAAATTAAAGGATTTAAAAATTTATTTCGAAAAAATATTAATAATGTTGAGTTAAGGAGGATAATATATGAATATAGGAATATTAGGAAATGGAGTTGTGGGGAACGCATTGGCGGAAGTTTTTCATAAATTAGGTCATCCAGTCCAAATAGGAGTGAAAGATTCTAAAAAAGAGATTGAAAAGAAACACTTTATAGAGTATATTGATGGGAAAAATATAGCAAAGGATAATGAGATTATAATTATAGCTGTACCGGGAAATAAAGTGGAAAAAGCTGTGATAGATATAAAAAATCCTGAAGGAAAAATTTTTATTGATTTAACAAATCCAATTGGTGAGGATTATATCCTAACTCGTGGAAGGTATACTTCTAATGGAGAAGTGATACAAGAGATTTTAAAAGATTCTCATATAGTAAAGACGCTAAATACATTGGGAGTAGAAAAATTAGTCAATCCATGTGTAAATGAGAAAAAACTTACAATGTTATTAGCGGGAAATAATAAAAATGCTAATAAAAAAGTTGAAGAGCTCCTTTTTGAAATGGGATTTGACCCTATGTTAGTTGGAGATATACATTTTTCTAGATATTTGGAACCTCTTGCAATGATTTGGATAGAGATGGTCAGGAGACAAGGAAAGTCTTTTGAAAATGGATTGACTTGGATAAGATAAAATGAGTAAAGAAAAATATGCAATTTACATTGCAATATTAACTGCTTCTTTTGGAGTAACACTATTCAATATTATAAATTATATATTTGATATATTATTGACACAGATTTATTCAGTAATGAATTTAAAGAGTGAATCATTCCCATTTTTTATGGTAAGTATGGTTTCACTATTTTTTATTCTTTTTATTCCTGAAATAAAGGGGAAAACTTTGGAAGAAATAGGAGAGAAATGGAAGAGCATAAAATAATAAAAAAAATCTGAGCTTATTTGAAACGGACTCAGATTTTTTATTTTGATTATTTTTTTACAGGTTCAATCATATCTTTATAAGGCCAAGTGCTTATACCATCTTTGGAGTTATAAACGTTTTTGAATCCATTTTTCTTTAAAATTTCTGCAGCTGTTTTGGAACGCTTTCCACTGACACAAAAAGTGATATATGTATCATTTTTATTAAGCTCTGATAAGCGTTTTTCTAATTCTGGAAGAGGTATGTGCTTAGAGCCCCTTACCAACCCAGTTTTTTCAATCTCATTATTATTTCGAACATCTAAAAGAATACCTCTATTTTTATTTAGAATATCCATGACTTCAGAGAGAGAAATAGTTTCGTAGTGACCTTCAATATCATTGGAAGATGGAGTACTAGCAAAGGATAGAGTGCTTAAACCCAAAAGTAGCAATAACATAGATAAAATTATTTTTTTCATAAAACCTCCTCAAATTATTTTTATTTTTTAGAAACAAGACCTCGAATACCTCCTGATATTAAAAGAGTGACATTTTTTAATATATTTGGCAAATTAAAAGGGTCCGAATAAGCTATATATCTCGCCTCCCACTGAGGATTAAATTTATCTTTAAAGTTACGAAGTCCCTTAAAGTTGTAGAAATGTTCACCATGAGAAAAAACAGCACACTCTATTTTATTCCAAAAAGAAGCGGTATTATTCTCAATTCCTGCTAAAGGTGCCATTCCTAAGTTAAATTTTTTGAATCCATTTTTCTTTCCATAGTTTATGACACAGATAAAAAAATAATCCATAGTTCCATGAATAGCCTCATTTCTATATCTGATTAAATCAAGTGAGATTTCCTCTTTATTATTGGTTTCCAAAATATTTCCGAAAGCTAGAATTTTATTATCTTTTTTTATAACTCCCACAGGAAAATTAAAAAGATATTCTTTTGTAAATTTTCCTAAAGAGAATCCCTTTTCCTTAGTATTTTTAGCTTGTAACCATTCATCTGAGACATTTTTTAAGTCGTCTAAAATTTTAGGAACTTCCTCTACAGAGATAACTTCAAAGGAATATCCCTCTTTTTCAACTTGGTTAAATGTGTGTTTTAGAGCTTTAGCATCACTATTATCTAAGGTGAAATTTTCTAAATAAACTTGAGCAAATTCACCAATTTTCAAAAAACTAAGTCCTATATCTAAATAGTAGTTTAGATAATTTTTGCTAATTTCATAAAAAACTGTCTCTTTTTTGTTGATTTTACAATGGTTATAAAATTTCCAAATACAACTACCAAAAGTTTTATTATCTCCAATAGGATCTCCCATGGCTATAAAAGAATGGCCACTTTTTCCAAACATGATGAAAGAGTTTTCACTATCATCAAAGATTATTTCTTTATCTCCTAAAAGAGATAGGTACGCATCAGTTGTATTAGAAAGATTAATACAGCGTATTAAATTTTTTCCTGTAGAAGGGATATTTGTTTTAACAAGGTTACTGTTGTTATTTTTTGTATAAGAGTTTTTCTTTTCCGTAATGACATTTAGAATAATTAATATGGCAAAGGCAAAGAAAATTCCTAAAAGGGTGTTTGAAAATTTCCAAGATATTTTTGAAAAAAATTCAGTTTCTTTGTATGAAAAAATTTCTAAGTAGATACCTATTAAAATAATTAGCATTATAGTAAAAAACTTTTTTATGGGAAGCTTTTCGGAGAAAAAATCACTTTTTCTGTAAAAATATTTTTTAGTAGGAATTGTTCCTATAAAACTTAAAGATAAAAAAATTATAAATAACAAATTAAATTCTTTAATTATGGATAAAACGATAGAGCATCCTAAAAATATTATAGAGAAAAAGTAGGCTGGTTCAAATCTTTTTTGAATATAATAGGCTAAAAATAATAGAGTAGTTCCAATAGAGGCTCCTATAAAATGAGAAGTTTCTAAGTTTAAAAATGGAAAGATAATCTCTACTTTTGTTATTAAATTAGATTCAAATGGAAAAAATCCTGAAAAAATAAGAATAATTCCAGAAAGTGAGATAATCATACTCAAAAAATTGGGAAATTGAGAAAAAATAATATTTTCAATCTCTGTAATTTTACTGTTATCTTTTCTAATAAAAAGATGATAGATTGTAAAAATTGTGAAGGCTACAAGTAAAGGTATAAAGAAATAAGCTATTCTATATATTAAAAGGGCTCCAATAATTTTATTTGAAGGATAAACACCTCCTAATAGAGTTAAAAAGATTAAATCAAAAACTCCAATTCCTCCAGGAACATTGCTTAAAAAACCTAAAATTTGTGCAATGATAAAAATGGCTAAAAAATGAAAAAAACCAATTTTATTGTGAGGAGGTAATGCAAAATATAGTACAAAACTTAAAGAAACCCAGTCAGATAAAGCTACAATAATTCTATTTATTAAAATAACTTTGGTACTTTTGTGTTTTTTTACAATGATTATTGTGAAAATAATAGCCCCAATCAGAAGAACAATACCTATTGGAACAGTTGTATCCATAGGTAATTTTATGGGTAATTTTATGTCAGCTAAAGAAACGGGAAGAAGCGTTAAAAAAATACCACCTATCCAAAGCAATCCTAGCCAAAAAGTTGTATAACAGAAGATGACAACGTTCATAATAGTTTTGTACGGAACTCCTAGAATGGAATATAAATTCAACCTAAGTCCGGATGCTGTTAATCCTGAAAGCCCAATTGAATTTGCAAAAGCGAAACTGACAAAAGAAACAAAACTTATATTCTTTTTTGGCAAATCATAGTTTTCATTTTTAAAAGCTAAAATATCAAAGCAAGTTAGGATAAAATAATCTAAGCAGACAAAAAATATAATTAAAGTTATTGCCCAAAAAGGAATAGCTTCAATTGACGTTTTTAAATCGTGAAGATCATATTTTTTTAATTCTTTGTGTATAAAAAATATAGCAACCAAAAAAATGGTTAACTCAACTGAAATTTTAAAATACTCAATAATTTTTTTCTTGTTAAATTTTGAAGCATCATCCATACTATCCCACCTCGTTAATTCAATATCACTATAAATAGATTTACAAAAAAAATTAGATTATCCTCTATATAAATAAAAATAATGATAAAAAAATTTCCCCCCATAACAAGCGTTATGAGAGGAATATAGAAGTTTGGGGGAAAGCTAATTAATATTCAAATTTGTAACTTATACCCAATGTGATTTTAGCATTTGAAAAATAATCTTTTTTTGTTTTCATTCCACTGTCTTTATCTTTTAGAGATAACTTCGCACCAGTCAACTGATACATTAGGTCTACTCCAATGTTGTTATATTCTATTCCAGCACCTAATGCTACATAAGCACCGTCCGTTACTTTAGAACTATAAGAGTATTTAACATCTTTATCTACGAAATAACCATTTTTTTCATTAAAATTAAATGAGTATCCTAAATTTCCTTTTAAATAAGGCTTGATTCCATTTTGAAACTCATCAAAAGAATATTTACTAACCAAATATACTGGAATTGAATCATATTTTCCCATATGATTTTTTACACCATTTTCTACAGTATAACTCTTCAATTTTGAATTGTTTTGATATGCTACTCCTAAACCTAATTCTAAATTTTCATTTAAATTTCTAGTGTATTCAACACCTAATTCATATCCTAAATTGTTGGGCTTTCCATCTGTTATTCTTTTATCGGTTTTATCATATTTTGTAGAAAATTTACTATATCCTGCAAATGGTGATAACCCAACTCTCAAATAAATATTATTTAAAGGATTTTCCTTCATTTCAATGGTGTCATTCACAGTACTTTCAAGCATTACCGCCGGTTCAGTTTTTTCCATTACTTCTGGTTCAGCCAAAACCTGCGGTGTGACCATAACCTCCTTACTATAAGCTATTCCGCTTACTACCACTAAAGAACATAACAATAATTTTTTCATAAAACTCTCCTCCTCTACTACTCTTAGATCCTTTATCTAAAATTATATAAATTTTTTTAATTTTAGATATTTTATACATGAAAATAGGTAATTTACCTCATTAAATCCCTAAAAATTAACTTGACTTTCAATTTTACATAAAAGTTTAATAAATATCGATAATATTGCAGATTCTTAATGAATTATATTATTATGTTAGATAAAAGAGAGTGTATATTAATCAAATTAAAATTAGGAGGGAAAGAATGACAAAACAAGAATTTATAGTGTTATATCAAGAGAAAATGGAATTATCTACAAAAAAAGAAGCAAAAAGATTAGTAGATGGCTTCTTTTCAGCATTAGAAGAGACTTTAGTAAAAGGTGAAAAGATTTCAGTATTAGGATTTGGAAAATTTGAAGTAGCAATTCAATCGGCAAGAACATATCGAAATCCAAAAACAAGAAAAAAAATGCAATCGTTAGAAAAAAGAGTAGTTAAATTTAGAGTGGGAAAGAGTTTGGCAGAAAAAGTTGCGAAATAGTTGTGGTTTATTTTAGGCAATACTATTATTACTTTCATGTAGTTATTTGAGGAATTCAATACAATATTTTGTGTTTATATGTATTTTTTTGATTTTTTTTTATAAAAAAGAGGTACCATAGTAGGTAGTAAAGATATAATTATAATAGAGGGCAATATTTGAATTGGAATTTTTTCAAGAAAAAAATGATGTCTTTACAAAAAATTTTGAAAAATTAATATAGAAGGAGGAAGCGGAGATGAGCACTTTTATGTGTTCATCATACAAATATATATAAATGTTACAGTCATTAAATTTATTCAAAACTATAGTAAAAAAAGGTGAAAAAAAGGGTGAGATTAATACCACTAAAAAAAAGATAAAATTCATTTTTCGAACAGTATTAACTTTAAAATCTTCGCTTAAACTGGGAGATTTTATATTAAAGCATGATTATTTGAAAGAAAAAGTGTATTCTTATCCGATTTTAATTAGCAAAATTCATAGACCCTATCTAAAGAGATATATGAAAACATCAGATAAATTAGATATTATAATCAATACATATAAAACTATTGATAAGATTTTTGATGAATATTTACTCAATGAGCTTTACACAAACGGGAAAGCAACTTTAGCTAGAGTCATTGGAAAAGAGGGAAAAGATTTTATTATTTCTCTAGAATTGTACCCATTTTTTGATAAAGAGGGAGAGATTAATTTGAAACTTTTAGATAGTAATAATGTCTGTTTATCTACTCTAACATTTAGTTTTTTAAAAACTAATTCTCCAAAAATGGTCATATTTATTGGTGGAATTCAAGGAGCACCTCGTGAGATTGATAAAGAGTATATAAAGATTGCTACAAAGGAACTTTATGGAATATTTCCTAAAAAACTTTTGATTGAATCACTATATATAATAGAAAATGTTTTGAATCTTACCATAGATAAGTTTAGTGTTAGTAATAAAACTCACATTTACAAGGCTCAGAGGTATATTAGAAAAAGAACAATACACTCTGATTATGATTCTTTTTTAGAATCCTTGGATTCTACTTATTTGAAAAATGATACTTGGAAACTTCCCACAAAATTGAATAAAAAAAGTATTGAGGAAGTGCCTAGTAAAAAAAGGGGACAGTATCTAAAAAAATTATCTTTAATTGAAAATATAGAGAAACAAATGACTATAAAATTGAGAGATATGAATATATTCATGTGAATAATATTGCGGATCTTCTAGATTAATGATGTAATATCATTGAAATTTAGGAGATTTTTTTTTAGTAAAAATTAGAGATTCTAAGAAGGGAGAAAAAATAGAAAAGGATGGGATATTAAGATGAAAACAAAATTAAATACAGTTAAGAATTATATAATAAAAGAAAAATATGTGATTTTTTTAAGTACGGTAGCATATCTCTTTTCGTTATTTCAACTTTGTGATGATTTAGGAATAATTGGAGTTGGAATGCTCGCGTTATTAATTTCAAATAAAATAAGACAAAGAAGTGATAAGAGGGATTTTTTTATTATCTTGTTAGTTTTTTTAGTAATAGGACTAACTCGATTGATAAAAATAAATGTGGACATTTATATTAAAATACTGTTTTTTGTATTTTCTATTCTACTTTATAGCTGGATATCTTTAGGGAGCAAAAATCTTAATACAAGTATAAAAGGATATATTAAGTTACTTACATATAGTTTCTTTTTTTCAATTATTATCAGTTGTTTTCTAATAGCTATTTTATCTTTACTTAATTTTGTGAGCAATGAACTATTTAATCTTGAGTTTAGCTCTGTATCTATATTTGAAATTATTTGTTTTTATTATTTTTTATTTTTTAATTATGTGTATGAAAAATCGAAGAAGAACTATATTGATAGTAAGGACATAAAAAAAGAAGGAAATATAGTTCTGATATTGTTAGATTTATTAAGTGTGGGTGTTTTAATAATTTTTGTATATATTGCTAAGGTTGTTTTTTTTAATGAATATCCCGTAAATATATTAGGAAGACTTATTCCTTTGTTTTTTGCTTTTGCTATAATTAAAATTTTGTTAGTTGAGAACTATAATAAATTGAAATTAGAAAAGATAATTTGGTACGCTAGTCCTATTTTATTGTTTTATTACTTTAATTCATACTATAAAAGAATAGAGCATTATGGATTGACAACAAATAGATTGTTAATGATATTTTTGGGAATCTTTATATTATTGGTGTCAATATATTATTTTACTATAAAAAATCAAGATACAAAATTAAAAACTATAATTTTAACGTTTTTAATTTTGATGAATTTGAATCTTAATTTAGGCAACATACTAGTGGATAAATATAAAAGCAAAAATAAATCATTATCTTCTTCTAGATATAAAACTATTAATTGTATTAATCAATTTGATTTTGAGAAGGTTAAACTTTATTTTAGAGATGACAATAGAAGTAATATAGCTCTTTATAATGATTTCGTTCTTCAACAAGATTGGTCTTCTACTGAAATTGTTAAAAATTCAGAAATCATATTTTCTAGCAAATATTTGGGAACGAGCGAAAATGATCTTAATTTATTAAAAGTGGATGTGGTTAGAGTAGTTTTTAACAATAGAGATTTATCGTATTCTGAATTCGTTGAATATTTAAATAAAGAGGTATTTGATGATAATCCCAATTTTAAAAATGCATATTTTGAAATAAAATTAGGTGAAACAATTGTTATAATTCCTTTAAACTATATTTCTCTTTTTTATGAAGAAGATTTGCAAAAACTTCAGTCCTTAGAGGTACATTTTGAAAGTGTAACGATTGTTTTATGTAGAAAAATGATAATATAGATGTACTTAAATACATAATTCCATAGTTCATTTTTTTAGAAAGTTTTCTATGTTAAAATTAAAAAAATATTAAAGGAGAAGAGTATTGAAACAAATATTATTAAAAATTGTTCTATTATTTACTTTAGCTAATTCTATATACGCGCTTGATATAGCAAAACCAAAGAGTTATACTTTTAAATACAATCATGATTTTGGAGAAATAGATGGGTTCGTTCAGATACCGAAAGGGGGACAATATAATACTGCAACTCCAAATAAACCAGAGTTTAAAGAGTTAGGAATAAAGAGAATACATTATCCGGAATTTGAAATTAGGACAGAATGGGAAGATTTATTCTTATACACTGGGGTAAGTTTTAATACTTTTAATGGAAGGGCGCATATTGATTATGATTTAATTTCACATAATAAAGTTATTCCTAAAGATTCAGATGTAGAGACAAAACATAAATATATAAGTACAATGTTTGGAACAGGGTACTATATTTTTAAAAATGAGAGAGTAAAAATAGCATCCACTTTAGAGTTTAGTCTTTCAAAATTTGATTATAAGTATAGAGTAAAAACTCCACAAAATTCTGAAATTTCAAGTAGTAGAAGTTTTGGTTGGGGAGCATTGCATTTGGGAATTGAGAGTTTTTATAAATTAACAGATAATAATAACTTGAATTTTAATATAAAATATGCAATTCCACATGACAGTATTAGGAATTGGTTTAGTATAGAAATTATTGACAAACAAAATATATATAGAAATGAAACTCAGGAATTGAACTTGTTGATAGGGATTGGTTTTAAGGATTTTGAATACAGAGATACTCAAAAAGAGATGCAAAATTTTATGAAACATAAAATATCTCCAATATTGAAAGTGGGAATTGAGTATAAAATTTAAAAAATTTAATTTATGGAGGGATGTTATAAATGAGTAAGAGGTTTTGCATCTTCGTTATCTTCTCCATTTCTGCTCTACTCTATGGTGAGGAGATCTCTTTAGATAGCTTACTTGAATAGTTGGATAGTACATTTTATCAGCGAGAAATATTTGAAAATAAAAAAGAGTTTAACACTATAAAAAAGATACCTTAAGACTGAGAGAGTATAACGGTGTTCAAAGTAACTATAATTTATCGCAGGAAATAAAAGTAGTAAAAATTTTGAATCTACAGGTGAAATTAAGTACGGAAATTTTTATATAAAAGGAAGTAAAAATAAAAATAAAGACAATTTTGGATTTGGAGTGGAAAAAAATTTAAAAGATTTAGTTTATTCTAAATACGATAGTGACTTAAAAAAATTATTTTATGAGGAAAATAAAAATAGAGTCCAATATCTAAAGAAATTACAACTTGAAAAAATATCTTTAATAAATTTATACAAAGATATAAAAGATGTTGAATCTGAAATCATAATAAAAAGTAGTGCCCTAAAGGTTTTAAGAGAGCAAAAAAATGTTCTTGATAATTCTTATAAGTTAGGTAAAGTTTCAAAAATTGATTTAGAGAGTTCAATTTATAATTATGAGAATACATCTATGGAGTTAGACTATTTGAGAAATCAATTAAAAATTTTGAAGAAGCAGTTTTTTTATAAATATAATATCGATATTAATAACTTTAAGTTGAAAAAAATAGATAATAATAATTTAAAATAAATATAGAAAAGATAGATCAAGTCGATTTAAGAGAGTTAGAATTAGAAGAAAAAAACAATTAAGTATCAAGAATATTCAAACAAAGTACCAGATATAGCTTTAGGATTGGGAAAATATGATGATAATAAAATTGTGTTAAAATTTTCCAAAAAGCTTTTTTATAGAGATATAAATCTTACGGATGATATGAATGAAGTTATACAAGAGAAAATATTGGTGAAACAAAAAAGAAAAGTACATTCTTTTTCCAACTGAAGATTTAGTAGAAGGAATGAAAATAAATTCATAAGTGGGAGATAAAGTGATTAGTATAAAAAACTTAAATAAAATTTATACAAATGAACAAATTAGTGTGCATGTTCTAAAAGATATAAATCTTCAAATAAGTAGAGGTGAATTTATCGCCATAACGGGTAGCAGCGGTAGTGGTAAATCGACTTTAATGAATATTATAGGGGGGATTAGATTCTAATTTTACTGGATTTTACACTCTAAATGATGTAGACGTTTTAAGTTTAGATGATAAGAAAATCTCCTTTATTCGGAATATATAGTATTGGATTTGTTTTTCAATCATTTAATTTGTTAAAAAATATAACTGCTATTAAGAATGTAGAGTTACCGTTAATATATGCTAAAGTTTCTAAAAAAGAGAGAAGCAGTAGAGCGTTTTTAGCTTTAAAATCTGTTAGCTTAGAAGAAAGAATTGATCATTTTCCAAACCAATTATCAGGAGGACAAAATCAAAGAGTCTATTGTCAATAATCCAGATTTAATTTTGGCAGATGAACCAACTGGAAATTTAGATAGTGTTTCTGAAGATTAGGAATAATAATTGGAATTTCCTCAGTTATTGCTATAGCTTCATTAGGAGAAGGAGGAGAAAATTTAGTAATTGGTAAATTAAAGGAGGGAGGATATGGAAAGTTCAATGTATCCATTAATAAAAATAATACTAAATTTAGAAATAAATATTTTTTCACGCCTAATTTGATAAATTCCTTAGTTCAAACAAATAAATTTAAAAATATTTCACCAGATGTTGCAGAAAATGTTTTAATAAGTATAAATAATTTTGTGTAAATAATAATTGTAGACCTTCTAGATTAATAATATTACATCATTAATCTAGAAGGTTTTTTATGGCAAGAAATTTTCAAGAATTTAATGGCTGATACTGTTCAATCTATGCTTGAAGCTGAAATCGAAGATGAGTTAGGATACTCAAAATATGATTACCAGAATAAAGAGACTACAAACTCTAGAAATGGTTATTATCCTAAAACTATTACTGCTTCTGATGGAGAATTTGTTGTCGATATTCCCAGAGATAGAGAGAGAATTTTTGAACCTAAAGTTGTTAAAAAAGTAGTTTATGTTGCTATTGGAGTAAAAATTGATGGAACAAAAGAAGTTCTGGGACTTTGGATCGTGGCTAATGAAAGCTCCAAATATTGGTTAAGTGTTTTGACTGAAATCAGAAATAGAGAAGTTGAAGACATTTTAATTATTTCCTATTGATAATTTAAAAGGTTTTTCTGAAGCTATACAAGCAGTATATCCATATACAGAGATACAAAAATGTATAGTCCATCAAATTAGAAATTCAACAAGATTTGTAAGTTACAAAGATTTAAAATCTTTTACATCAGACTTAAAAGAAGTTTACAAAGCAACTACAGAAGAAATAGCGCTTGGTAACCTAGATAAATTTGAAGAAAAATGGGGTAAAAAATATCCTGGAGCAATAGGATCTTGGCGAGCTAATTGGCATGAACTATCGAGTTTTTTTAAATATCCACCAGAGCTTAGAAAGTTGATATATACAACAAATTCTATTGAAAATTTTACTAGGCAGCTAAGAAAAGTAACAAAATCAAAATCAATATTTCCAACAGATGATGCATTATTTAAAATGCTGTATTTAGCAACAATAGATACTTGTAAAAAATGGGAAAAAGGTCGACATGTACAGACTTGGACACAAGTAGCTTCTCAATTACAGCAATTTTTTTCTGAGCGAATCCTACCATCAGATTTACGATATTAGCAAATTTATTGAAAAAATAGAAAAGGCGTCAAAGAAAAAAAACTGACGCCGAGTTAAATTCGTACTATTCTAAAGAAAATATTAGTATTAAAAGTAAAAAATATTAAATCTATTAATCTAGAAAAATTACTGAGGTTTACACAAAGATTTGAACACTCTCGAACACTCTCTCTAAATTTTTTAGAGTTTACACAAAATTTGAAGAAGCCTCTTTTAGTACTCAAATTTTTGTACTCACTTTACCCTCCTTAGTCATTAAATTTTGTAGCGTAATGCATTATTTCCTCTTGATTGGTTTCTCTCGTATTCAAATTTGCACGAATTTTTTTGTTACACATAACAACTATTCTATCTGTAACTCCCAAAATCTCAGGAAGTTCTGAAGATACAACTATTACTCCTCTTCCATTTTTTTCTATCTAGACGAACTTCATTTACAAACTCTCTACTTAAAAATATATTCTCTGCTACTGAAAGATGAGGACAAAGATTTAGCTCTTGATAAATTATCCCAATACCTAGCTCTGCTGCGTGTATCGGTGACTTTATCTCCTCTTTTTTTCCTTTTATATAGATTTCTCCACCATCTTTTTGATGAACACCTGAAAAAATTTTCATCATAGTCGATTTTCCTGCTCCATTTTCACCTAAAAGAGCATGAACCTCTCCAGTTTTTAATGGAAAATTTACTCCATCTAAAGCTACAACTCCTGGAAAAATTTTTCTAATATCTTTAGCTTCTAATAGATAACTTTCCATTCACTCCTCCCTATTTTTTATTTTCAATATTTTATATACCGTATCATTTATGTTTTGTCAATTTTATGTATAGTCTCTTTTATTGTGAATTTAGCATATTAAAATAAAATTTAAACAAAACATACCCTATAAAAACAAATATAATCCCAAAATAAAATATAAGATTTTGAGAGTTTTCATATAATTGTTTTGAATTTTTAGCATTAGAAATTCCATTAGCAAGAGCTATCTGTTTAATATTTAACATAGTTAAAGTAGGAACTTCTAAACTTTCATAATATTTTTCTAATTTTGAAGAAACTAAATTTCCACCAATATTTATAAAATACTTTGGATCTGGATATTTTCCATAATAAGCTATTCTTTTTTCTATATTATCATTTAAATTTTTAAAATCTAATTTTGGAATATCTATATTTTTTAATCTTTCTACTAATTGTCCTTTTATATCTTCATCAAAATTTAATCCTTCATCTGCATCTCCACCTAGTGTGTAAAGCTCTACACTATTTTTTATCATATCTTTAGATTTTAAAAAGTTTGTCATCTCCAAAAATGTAAACTTTTCATTATTAGCTCCATACATTGACGATCCTATGGAGTTTATTATAACTCCTCTTAAATTAAGAGTATCTAAGGCTGATATTAAAGATAGATTAAGTCCTGGAAATGAGCTAGACATATTTACATATACAACATCATCTTTTTTCAATCCTTTATTTTTCAATTCTTTTACAAAATAAGCTGTAAACTCTGGATTTGTAGATAGTCTCTTACTATCTAGATCTCCTAATGTTGTAGTTATTCCTGTAAACTCCTCTCCTATCAAACCACTTTCTAAAATATCTAATTTTTTATCAATATTAATTGCTCTATTTATCTTTTCACTATATATCTCTTTAGAAAGTTTTACCATTAAATTTTTAGCTTCTAACATCTCATTAAAATTTTCATGTTTCTTTCCAAATCCAATCTCTCCCAACAGTAAACAAATTCCAACTAAAATCGCTAATAAGTATAATGAATATTTTTTCATATAAAACTCCCACTTATTATAACAATACTTTTTATAACACCTGTTAGTATAAGAAGTGCTGGCAAAGTCTTTTTTATTCCATTTCTATCTAAATCTTGAGCTAAGATTGCAGGTATAAGAAGCCCTATTACCTCTCCTCCAATTAAAATCTCAAAATCTAACTCTCCCATAAACCTTTTCAGTAAAAAAGTGATTATAATATATATTGCAAATCTACGTCTTCCATATATTATAAGATATTTTTCTAAAAATCTTACAGCTATTAATACTAAAAATGCAACTAATATAGTTGCTATTATTCTTTTATAGTCATTTGAAAAAAGTGCAAAATACCCAGGAACTATAAGTCCTCCAGGAGATAGCTCACTTACTTCATAAAATAAAATACTTAATAATACCCCAATTATAACTATAGTTTCATTCATCTATACCCCTACTTTCAATATCTTTTAATAACTCTTTTCCCTTTCCACATATATTCCCCACTGCAAAAATTACCGAATCTTCATTAAAAATATCAAATTGTTCTACATTTTTTAAGATTTCAATTTTATTTTTATTCTTACTAAGTTTTTTATAAAAAATATTTGTACTCTCTCCTGAAATAAATATTTTTTCAAAGTTTTTTTCATGTTTTTCAACAAAATTTATAAATTGCTCTAATCGGCTTAATCTATCTCTTCTATTATTAACCATAAGGTATTTTTTTCTATCCCATAACTCTTCACTCTCAAAATCTTTTATAATCTTCTCACTAGAATCAGGATCATTTGCTGCTAAAAGATTTATAAAACTTATTTTTTTACCTTGTGAGTTTAGAAATTTTATCTCTTTTAAAACTCCAGAATCTTTTTTATATTTTTTCATTCTTTTTAATGCAATCTCTCTATCTACTCCTAAACATTCACAAACCTTCAAAGCTACTGCTACATTTTCCATAAAGTCTATCTCTTTATACTCATCTTTTAATTCACCCATAGATAGAACTTTAGTTGCTCTTAATCCCGCTTTTTCTTTAATTATATCTAAGTTTTTCTTTTCTCCAGTTACTAAAATTCCATTTTGAGGCACCATATTACAAAGCGAGTTTGTAATTTCTTCTAAACTTTCTCCCATTTCATCTAAATGATCATACCTCACATTAGTTATTACACCTATATCTGCCCTTACAATTTTTTCCTCTGATATCTTTTGTAACTCTGGTTTCACAGCCATACACTCTAAAATTAGTATCTCCGCTTTACATTTTGCAGCTTTTTTTATAGTTTTTATCTGCTCTCTTATATTTGCTTTTCCTATTCTTTTTATATATTTTTCTTGATTATCAATATCAATATATTTTGGTTCTGTTCCAGTAACCTTAGAAAATACTCTTTTCTTTCCATCTCTTAATCCTGCATCAATAAGTCTAGAAACTGTTGATTTACCCCTTATTCCATTTACATGAATAGCTATCTTTATTTTTTTTCTAGCTTTTTCTAAAGATATCTTCTCATAAATTAATTTTATAAAAAATATCCCTATGAAAGTAAAAACAACAGTTTCCATAACTCACCTCTTAATTTTTTGTCACTTTATTCAAATAATTTCCTATTCCATTCTCTCTTATCTCTAAAATTGTTGGAACATTTTCTATTATAATCTCTTTATCAGGTTCATTTTCTCCCATTACTTTTATAAGTTCTACAACACTTCCAACATGTCTTGATACTCTTTCATCAAGAGGATGACCTTTCTCATCAAATGGTACAAATAAACGACCTAATTTTTGAGCTTTTACATATGTTGGATCAACACCAGTTACAACTAAAGCTTCATTAGTTTTTCCTCTTAATCTACCTTGAGCTGGATTAGCTGTTTCCATTAAAATTGCATATGTATCTGTGAAATCTCCTAACTCTCTATGAGTCAATCCTCTTAAACTCACAGGAGATGGTTCTAATCCAATAGCTACATCTTCAAACTCTAGATTCATTACTGTATTTGATGCAATTCCCATTGCTCTATCATGAGCAACTATTGCATTTATAACTGGGTACTCTGGCGACGCTTCATGCAAATCTATTGTCATATCTATCTTTTCATTTTTTATTAATTGAACTATTGCATATGCTGCTTTTTCTGTAGAAGTTCCATTTGGTTTTCCTGGATAAGCTCTATTTATATTTCTAGTTTCATTTCCTGATAACTGTTGCCCAGAACTTGCATGAATATATACATCTGGATCTGGCCATTGATCTAGTGGATTGGTTGCACGTGAACCATATCTAAACCATCTATCTCCATCTTTAGTTTTAATTGTAAATCTTTGAGGAGATCCCTCTTGAGGGTCATTATGTGTATATCCACTATTATTAGTTCTAGGAATTACATAGACAGTTCCCTTATCAACTTTAGCATTTTCTATAAATAACACTGCACTTAAAAGTCCTGATGGTTCATTTCCATGTGTTCCACCTAAAATAAGTGTAGATCCCCCCTCCTCTTTTCCTTTTAAAACATAGATTTCTGTATCCATATTAGTTCCTTTTATATCTGGAAAATACTCACTTAACATCTTTACTTCTGTAACTCCCTCTCCTTTTACAATAGGTTCAGGCTCTCTCATTTTTTTAAACTCTTTCCCTGCTATAAAAGCTATCAATAAAGAACAAGCTAAAAGTATAGCTCCAGTAGTTTTATTTCCTTTCATACAACAATCTCCTCTTTATTTTATCATTAATAATCTCAATATTAAAGGAATTATAACTAACGCCGCATTTAACTGATTAAAAAATCTTTTCTCTTCAAAAAGATTTAATACAACCATAATTAATATATATAGCGTTATTCCTAAATAAATAAACATCATTTTTATCACTCTCCTCTAATATATTATCGAAGCTATCTCTTTAGAGAAAACTATAAACAGGATAGAGTAAACTATAATTACCAAAGCTGGAACAACTGATTTTTTTAAAACTAATGAATAATCTTTTAATCCAACTACCTGAGCAGCAAATATTCCTGCTAGAGCCGTAGGTGGCATCAGATCTCCCAATCCAGCTATAAAAGAGATTGATGATGCTGTTATTATCTGATTTTGTGCTAAAAATACCATTAAGAATGGAACTCCTAAAACTGAAGCCGCTCCAAAAGATGATACTGCTCCAAATAATGGTATTGTTATTGCCATAGCTACATAGATCATCGCTGGTGGTAAACTTAAACTATTTACAACTATAAATCCTCTAACCCCAGTAAGAGTCATTACTTGAATAAACATTCCAACTCCCATTAAAATTCCTAAAACTGGTAATGTTTCTTTTATCGCTTCCTTAGAAACTGATATAAAGTTAACTTTTTTACCACAAAATAACCCAACTATAGCACTTATTAAAAATATTAAAGGCATTCCTAAATTAAATATTGTTGGCATGATTTTTCCTAAAACCATTAAAATAACACCTAAGATTATTGGTAAATAAAGTTTCCAACCATATTTCTCAATATCTTCTAAATTTATTTTAGATTTTATTTCATCATAATTTATTTTTTTTACATATTTTAATCCCAGATAAAGCACTGTAAATATAGCTACTGGAATCGTTAGCAAAAGAAGAGGAATTGTAAATCCTACATAAGGCATATCTATTCCTCCACCAATTATCATTGCTGGTACATTTACAGGAGGAGCAATCATTCCTAGTATTCCACCTATTGCAATAATTGTTGCAGTTTCAACAATTGGTATTCCAACTAACATAAGTATTGGAGCCACTATACTTCCCGCTGTTAACACTGCTGCTGTTGAAGACCCTGTTATCATTCCTGGAAACATACTAACAATCATTAAAAAAATTAGTAAAACCCAGGGTATTGAATAAAACTTTTTTAATATTGATGCACTCAAAGCATTCAATGTTCCTATCTCTTGGATAGTTTTCATAAAAATCATCGCTGTTGCTATAACAAGAATAGTATCGATATACCCAAACATCCCTTCAACTAAATGTCTTACGGGAATTCCATTACCACTTATTAATGTTCCTGTTACAGCTGATAAAACCATAGCTATACTCACAGGTAATTTCAGCTTAAAACATGAAAATGTAAACACTATTATCATTCCTAAAAATATTATCAATTCTTGCGACACTTTTTCCTCCTTTGAATAAAAGCTGCTAAAAATTTTTAGCAGCTTTTTTATCTACTTATTAAAAAATCTCTTTTAGAGGCTCTACTGCTCCACTTATTTTAGGAACAAGAACTAAAGGTATTTTCTTTTCTTCAGCTACTTTTGTAAATAGTTGATCCTTATTTCCATCTTCAACTACGATTAAATAGTCACACTCTCCAACAGTTGCATTTACAAATTTATCAGATAACTCTCCTCTTCTTTGCTCTCCACCAACATGTAATCCAACTATTTTTATTCCTTTTTCTTTAGCAATTTTTAGCAGTTGTTCAGTTCTCGCTAACTCATCTTCAACTTTTATTCCTGCTGCTCCAAGTCCTTTTGAACTTCCTCCAATTGCTATTACAACTGTCTTGTCTGTTCCTAGTTTATCCCCAGTAATATTTTTATCTAAAGTTGCTTCAACTCCAGCTTTTTTTAATAACACACTTACCATTTGTACATCAGCACTTTGCCCTACTGAAGTTAATATCACAGGTTTTTCAAATTTTTCTCCAAAAGCTAACGCTCCTAAAATAAAAAATAATATTGTTGTAAAAAATCTTTTCATCTATTCATCCTCCTCTTTTAAATACCTACTGCTTTTCCATCTCTTCTTGGGTCAGCTCCCCCTTCTAATGTTCCATCTTTTTTATATAATACTCCTTGAACTGATCCCATTCCTCTATCCCACTCTGATGTACCATCTACTTTATGACCTAAAGCCTCTAATTTTTCTACAGTTTCAGGTGTGATTCTTGTTTCAACATTTATTTTGTTAGATGTATTATCAAACATTCTTGGAGCATCAATAGCTTCTTGCATTCCCATATCATGATCTACAACTTTACTTATTACTTGTGATACTGTACTTATAATCTTTGTAGCACCTGGTGATCCTAACACCATAAATGGCTCGCCATTTTTAAGTACAATTGTTGGTGACATTGAACTAAGAGGAGTTTTTCCTGGAGCTACTGAATTGGGATGTCCTTCTCCTGTAACAAAATCATCCATCTCATTATTTAAAACAAATCCATATCCATCTGCTACTACTCCATTTCCAAAAATTCCATTTACAGTTTTAGTTACTGAAACCATATTTCCCTCTTTATCTGCTATAGAGTAGTGAGTTGTATCATCCGACTCATACTGCCATGGATCATGAGCGATACTTTCTTTTGATTTAGACATATCAATTTTTTCAGATAGATCTTTTGCATATTTTTTAGATGTTAATCCCTTTAAAGGTACTGGAGTGTAATCTGTATCTCCCATATATTTTGCTCTATCAGCATAAGATAACTTAAATGCTTCAGAGAAAAGGTGTAAATACTCTGGTGAGTTTACTTCCATATCTCCAACGTTAAAGTTTTCTAAAATATTTAATATTTGTACAACTACTGCTCCTCCTGAACTTGGAGCTGGTGATGATATAATCTCATATCCTCTATAGTTTCCTACCACAGGTTTTCTAATTCTAGGCTCATAATTTGCTAAATCTTCCATTGTGAATACTCCGCCATATTTATTTAAAGTTCCAACAATAGATTCCGCTACTTCTCCTTTATAGAATCCATCCTTACCATTTTTTATTATTAAATCAAGTGTTTTAGCCATATCTTCATTTTTAAAAGTATCTCCTGTTTCATAAGGAAATCCATCTGCTGTTAAAAAAGTTTTTCCAAACTCAGGATATTTAATCATTAAATCATATTTATTTTTCATATCTCCTGATAATGTTGGTGTTACAACAAAACCATTTTTTGCTAAATCTGCTGCTGGTCTAATTACATCCTCTCTTGACATAGTTCCATATTTCTCTAAAGCATATAGTAATCCTGCCACTTCTCCTGGAACTCCAGCTGCTTTTCCACCTTCAACTTTTTCGTTATTCACTACTTTTCCATCTTTATCTAGTACCCACATTTTTGGTGCTGAATTTTTTGGCGCTCTCTCTCTAAAATCAATAAATACTGTTTCCCCTGTCTTAGCAATTCTTATTAGCATAAATCCACCTCCACCTAATCCAGATGAATTCGGCTCTGCAACTCCTAAAGCAAACCCTGCTGCTACTGCTGCATCAATTGCATTTCCTCCTTTTTTTAAAACATCCATTCCAATTTTACTAGCTTCATACTTACTTGTAGAAACTATTCCAACTTTCCCCTCTGCTCCTCTACCAGTTCTAATCATATTCCCATTTTCATCAAATGGTTTAAAATCAGCTTTTAAACTGCTAAAAGAAAAAAATGTTACTGCAACTGCTCCTAATAAATATCTTTTTTTCATAGCTCACTCCCCTTTCATTTCTATTATTTATACTCTATGAATTTTTCAATGTAAATAAAACACCCATTTTTCTCTTTTTTCTCTTTTTTCTCACAAAAAAAATAAACCCTCTTTGCTATCAAATAAAACAATTTGGGTTTATATCTCTATTTTAGTTTATACTCTTTTTTAGGTCTTCCTATTTTTCCATAAATATTATTTAAAATAACCTTCTCTTCATCTAAAAGATAGTTCATATATCTATTTACTGTTTTTGTAGCAACTCCTGTTAAATTAGATATCTCATCAACATCTATGTATTCTTTTTTATTATTTAAGCATCCTAAAACTATATTAAGAGTATTTTTATCTATTCCTTTGGGAAGTTCTTTAGATACTGAATCCTCATCTTTTAAAGGTCTCTTATTATTCAAATGAACATTTACTCTTGAAAAAAGATCAAGCATTTTTATAGGTTTAATTGCAAAATCATTTGCTCCAGCTTCAAAAAAACTTTCTGCTACAACCTCTTTTCCCTCTACTGTTAAAGCAATTATTGATACTTCTTTATCTAATGCTCTTATTAGCTTCGTACCAATAGCCCCATTTATATAAGGCATATTGTAATCTATTAAAATTATATCAAATTTTCTATTTTTCAGTATTTCTAAGGATTTCTCCACACTATTAGCAGTTTCTACACTCCATCCCTTATATATAAAAAATTCAGATATTGCAAAACATATATCCTCTGAATCATCTATAATTAACATATTATTCCCCATACTCATCCCCCTTTAGAATGATATAAATTTTTGTTCCCATTTTTATTTTTTTTATAAAATATATTTTTCCATCCATATCTTTTATGGTTTTCACTACAAAAGATAATCCTTTCCCTGATGATTTTTTTGTAGATACTCCCTCTTTTATTAATTCATTTATATTATCAATATCAATTCCATCACCATAATCGTCAATTTGAATTATTAATCTCTTTTTATAATCTTTAACTATTATATTTACAACAGATGAATTTGCCTCCCAAGAATTAACAATGAGATTTATTATTACCCTAGATAATAAAATTCTATTTCCTTTTAATTTATAATCTTTTTTTAAATAACTTTTATAAGTTATCCCCTCAATATTTTTATGAACTGATAAAAATGAAAAAATAAATTTCATCATCTCTTCAATTTCTATTGGTTTCTCAGATTTTACAGATAGTATTTCACTAATCATAATATTTGTTTTTTCTATTGAATCTTCCATCTTTTTTAAATAAAGTTTTTTTCTCTCATCCTCCTCTTGAAGAGTAAGAGTTTCTAATAAAGCTCCCACCGAAAAAATTGGTGTTTTCAAATCATGAACCAATAGCTGCACCTCTTTTAAGTGTCTATTTTCCATCTCAGATCTAGATCTTGCAATTCTTTCCTCTTGTCCTTTAAAAAAATGCAGTAATAAAATTGAAAACAAGGTGAAAAAGCTGAAAAAACTAATACAAATTAAAGTTACAATTACATCCGCTTCCATAAAACTTATAGCTTTATTTAAATCTGATGTAATCTCTCCAACACCTAAAAAGTTAAAAAACTTACTTACATCCAACCATTGTAACCCTACAATAAAAGATAAAAAAACTAAATATTTTTCTACATACGTTATATTTTTCAAATCAAATTTTATATAATAACAAAACCATAATACTCCTAAAATACTTGTTTTTCCAACAGGAAGTTGAATATCATAGAAAATCTTTATTAAGCTATAAGCAATAGGAATTATTGGTAATATTAATAATACCTTTTCAAAATTTCTTTTTTTTCCATTTTTTATTATCTCTATTGAATCAAAAAGTAAAAAAATTGCTATATACATGGGTATTGATCTTAAAGTATTCATAATAACTAACTTTAACATCCCAATTAAAAGATGTTCTTTGTCCCATAACTCCAACGCTTTAGTTATAGAATCATAAATTTTAAAGTTTTGATGTGTTAAAAAGATTGGTAATATCATCCCCAAAAAAAGTGTTATTAATACGAATTTTATTTTTTTCTCTTCTAATTTAATCTCCACATACTCACCCCACTTAGTATGCCTTATTATATCATTTTTTTTATTAATAGAACATTTTAATTTCTATAAACAAAAAACTGTAGATTCCTCTACAGTTTTTTCAATAAATTTATTTTATTTCTCTCACTGGTGTAACTGGTAAAATAATCTCTACTTCGTACGGTCTTGGAATTACTTGTACAAAAACTAACTCTCCAACACGTTGTACTACTGATTCCATCAATTTTAATACTTACAACATCTCCATTTGAAACTCCAAATCTTTTAGTATCCTCTTCATCCAATGGAAATGTTAGAGCTATATCAATAATTTCGTTAAATGATAGATCATTTTTTACAATGATAGCTTTAGGAACGGCAGGATTAGCTCAAATACCTTTAAAATCATTGTTTGGAGTTATGATACCAATTTATAATAGGAATGATTTTAGGTAATTATGATGAAAAAATGAGAAAATTTTTAACTTCAGCAGGTCCTGTTCTGATACCATTCTTTGCTTTTGGATTAGGTACTGGAATGCATGTTAATATGCTAGCTCAAGCTGGAATTGCTGGAATATTTTTAGGAATTTTAACAACTTTTGTAGGTGGATTTTTTAATATTATTGCTGATAAATTAACTGGAGGCTTCAGCTTCGAGCACTGCAGGAAATGCAGTATCAACAATTTTAGACAACGAATTTAATTATTTTGGTTTAACAGAAGAGGAAGTTGAAGAGTTACTAAAATACTATGGATTAGAGTATAAACTAGAGGATGTAAAAAAATGGTATAACGGATATAGATTTGGAAAGGAACTGGTCTATAATCCGTGGTCATTGATTAATTTTGTGAGTAAAAAAGAGTTGAACCCATATTGGGTAGTTAAATACGAGTGATAATAGTTTAATTAGGGAACTCTTGGATAAAAACGATTCGAAAGTATTTGAGGAGTTAGAATTGATATTTAAGGGTGAAATAATATGGGAATCGATTTCAAAGAATATAATATTTGATGATTTAAATAATGTTAATACAATCTGGTCCTTGATGTTGTTTTCAGGGTATTTAACTTATGAAAAGATGAAAGTGTCTTCAATAACAGGATTAAAATCATATTCATTAAGAATCCCAAATCGAGAGATAAAAAGTTTTTTAGGCAGAGTTTCATAGAGACATATACTAAAGGAGAGGTATATTTTTATGGAACTATGATGGAGGATTTATTTTTAGGAAATTTAGATTCTTTTATAAGTAAATTTAAAAAAATGTATCTTTCAATTATTTTTAACACTGGGAGATAATTATGTGATAACTTCAAATAGAGAGAGTGGTTATGGGAAATACGATATAGCGCTAGAACCAAAGGATAAGAAAAACTATGGACTTATATTTGGGTTTAAAGTAGGGAATGCAAACTCTATTGAGGAAAAAGCCAAGGAAGCATTAGCTCAAATAGCTGAAAGAAGATATGATATATCTATGAAAAATAATGGAGTATCAAATATTATAAAGATAGGGATGGTTTTTAGTGGTAAGGATGTTGCTATTGAAAGTGAGATTAATTAACCTATTTTATCTTTGGCATTGAATATAAAAATAAGTAAAGAATAGATTTATAATTTATAAAATTAATAAAAAAACTCTTGCAAATCCTAAAATTAAGTACTACAATTGTACTACGATATATCAAAGGAGGTTTTTTTATGTCAATTATTTCTGTTAGATTAAATACTGATGAAGAGCTATTATTAAAAAAAGTTGCCGATTTTGAAGGTATTGGACTTTCTAGCTATATAAAAAAAATTGTTTTTGAAAGATTGGAAGAAGAATACGATTTAAGAGTTGCTGAAAATGCTTATAAAACTCATCTAGAATCAAGTCAAAAAACTTATTCCTTTGATAGTGTAATTGAGGAATTAGGAATTGATTTATGATTAAGTACAAAGTTGAATTTTCCGAAATATCTTTAGGACATTTAAAAAAATTAGATAAATCAGTTCAGACAATTATTTTAAAATGGATTAAGAAAAATCTTGTTGATTGTAATAATCCTAAAGCACATGGTAAAGAATTAGTCGGAAATAAAAAAGGATTTTGGAGATACAGAGTAGGTAATTATAGATTACTTTGCAATATCCATAATGATGTATTAACTATATTAGTTCTTGAAGTAGGGCATAGAAGCGAAATTTATAAAAAATAAAAAGAATATAATAAAAAAGGGAGAGAGTGTTTAAATCTTTGTGTGAGGCTTCTTCAAATTTTGTGTAAACTCTAAAAAATTTAGAGTAATATTTTATATTTTTTAGGGATGATTTTTTTAGGTCATCCCTTTTTAAATATCCATTTTTATATATTTTAGAGAAATCTTAATAAAGTGGAAGAATAATCCACTTTATTAATTTTATACTTTCATACGCTTAAATTTAAATTCTTCCTTCAAAATATATTTGAAGCTGCGATATAATTTGACCCCAATCTCTTTGACGACTTGTCCATTTCTTTGTAATGTCTTGTGTTGCTAAGTAAAGCATTTTTAACAAGCTATCATCTGTAGGGAAAACTGATTTATTTTTCGTCGAATAACTCTAAGTTTAGTAGCGCCCTCTCTTCTATAGTTGCTTTATATACTAGCTTTAAATCAGCGATTAAAACTTTTGTATCTTTAATATGATACAAATTGAGTAGAGCTCCTTATTTGATGAATTATACACTGTTGGATTTGAGTTTGAGGATAGACAGCTTCTATAGCATTAGAAAATCCTGTAAGTCCATCAACACAAGCGAGGAATTTGTTTATCAAATCCATAACCAAGATACCATCTATATCCAATATTAACTTTATCATAAATGAATGATAAATCAATAGTTTTATCAATTTTTCTAATAATGCGATTTTCAGGAACAAGATTATCCAAATTAATAGTTTTAATCACATTTCTTTCATCAGTGTTTTTAATCCCCATCATAAATTAAATCACCTCCTTAGGAATAGGTTTTTAAGACCTATTCCTATTTAAAAGTTAACTAAGAGGTTACTTAATTATAAGAAAGTGGTTTTTTAATAATAAGTATACTTTCCGTTGATTATAAGAGTATCAGTTGGATTAAGTTGTCCCTCAGAAGTTATATTTGTTCCATTTAGTTCAATAACTCTTCCAGTTACACTGCCAGAGTTATTAATGTTTTTAGCAGAAAGACCTACAGAACTATTAGTTTTTATCTCTGCAGTATTCTTGATAGAATTTGTAGCATTGAATTCAACTTTCTCATAGTAGTTTGTTCCAGTTGAAGTAATAGTGTTATTATTTTCGATATTATCTCCAGTAAAGTTTATAGAACCGTTTACATCTATTTTACCGTTGTTAACGATATCTTTAGCAGAAACGGATAGACCATATCCATTGATATTACCATTATTTTTTACAGAGTTAACACCCTTAAAAGATACGTTTCCATACTGAGCTGTTATGTCACCAGTATTTTCAATAACATCTCCTCTTAAAGTTGTTGCTCCTTCAGATGTTAATGTAGCAGTGTTGACTAAATTTTTATTACCAGTTAAATCAATAGAATATCCTTTTATTTTTCCTTCATTTTTTAATGATTCCTCAGCAAGTAAACTGATACCACCGTTGTTTGATTTGATATCAGCAGTATTGATGATATCTTTAGCTACAAGATCTACATATCCATTAGCTGTTATTTTTCCACTATTATCAATATTATTTTGTGCATTTAAAATAATGTTTCTACCGTCTATAGTTGCATTATTTTTAATAGAGTTTGTAGCATTGAATTCAACTTTCTCATAGTAGTTTGCTCCAGTTGAAGCAATAGTGTTATTATTTTCAATATTATCTCCAGTAAAGTTTATAGAACCGTTTACATCTATTTTACCGTTGTTAACGATATCTTTAGCAGAAACGGATAGACCATATCCATTGATATTACCATTATTTTTTACAGAGTTAACACCCTTAAAAGATACGTTTCCATACTGAGCTGTTATGTCACCAGTATTTTCAATAACATCTCCTCTTAAAGTTGTTGCTCCTTCAGATGTTAATGTAGCAGTGTTGACTAAATTTTTATTACCAGTTAAATCAATAGAATATCCTTTTATTTTTCCTTCATTTTTTAATGATTCCTCAGCAAGTAAACTGATACCACCGTTGTTTGATTTGATATCAGCAGTATTGATGATATCTTTAGCTACAAGATCTACATATCCATTAGCTGTTATTTTTCCACTATTATCAATATTATTTTGTGCATTTAAAATAATGTTTCTACCGTCTATAGTTGCATTATTTTTAATAGAGTTTGTAGCATTGAATTCAACTTTCTCATAGTAGTTTGCTCCAGTTGAAGCAATAGTGTTATTATTTTCAATATTATCTCCAGTAAAGTTTATAGAACCGTTTACATCTATTTTACCGTTGTTAACGATATCTTTAGCAGAAACGGATAGACCATATCCATTGATATTACCATTATTTTTTACAGAGTTAACACCCTTAAAAGATACGTTTCCATACTGAGCTGTTATGTCACCAGTATTTTCAATAACATCTCCTCTTAAAGTTGTTGCTCCTTCAGATGTTAATGTAGCAGTGTTGACTAAATTTTTATTACCAGTTAAATCAATAGAATATCCTTTTATTTTTCCTTCATTTTTTAATGATTCCTCAGCAAGTAAACTGATACCACCGTTATTTGATTTGATATTACCCTCATTGATTATATTTTTGTTACTATTAATAGATATTCCGTTTTGGCTATTTAAGTTAGAAGTTTTACTTAAAATTAAGTCTCCATTGGAAGATATAGAAATAGAATTTGAGGCGTGAATATTAGCATTATTAGTTATTCCACCACCAGTATTAATTAAAGTTATATTATTTCCGTACATACTTCCTAATTGAGTTCCTGTTAGAACACTTGGAGCTGTATTAGAAGAGTTTGAAACTCTAGGATTGCTTAGAGAGTTATTTCTAAAATTAATTTCATTTTCTCCTGCAATAATATTAACGTTACCTTTTCCATCTACTTTTCCATCAATATTGATGTTCTGAGCTAGAATATTCAAATTACCACTGTTAACAACTTCAACTCCATCTTTTCCTATATTGATGTTACCTTTTTTTACATCGACAGATATAGTTTTATTTTTTGTATACTCAGTAACTTTTCCAGTAGTAAGAGTAACGCCGCTAGTGTTATAGAATTTACCGCCATTTACATTGATTCCATTTTCGTTTGCGAAGATGATATCAGCTCTTCTACCGAAAATTTCAACCCCACCATTGATAGAACTTGGGTTTCCTCCGTTGATTTCATTTAAAATAACAGAAGCAGTTGTATTTTTTGTTAAGTTAGTATTTGCATCCACTTTTCCTCCTAAAATTGAAGTTCCAGCAGTAGCACTGTTATTAAAAATAACATTGTTATTTTCTCCAACGCTAAAGTCTTCAAATTTATTGTGAGATACTCCATTGTTATTAGCTTTATTAATGTCAATAACATCAGTTCCATTTTGACTATGGTATTTTTTATTTGCTGTTTTTATTACATTTGGAATAGCTCTGGTTCTTAAGTCTCTAGCTTGTAATACATTTGCAGCTAAAGTACATAGAATAACACATTTTAATAATAGTAATTTATTTTTCATAAACCAACTCCTTAAACTTAGTATAAATTTGTTATAGTTACATTATAATAAGATTTGTTTACTATATTTTTCCAAAAAAAGACTATTGATCTATAACTTTAGTGATAGTATAAAAGGAATTATCACGAAAGGAAATGATAAAGAATGTTAAAAAAGCTATTGATAATAAGTTTAGTTGTTATAAAAAATACTTACTCTACAACAAGAATAGGGGATTATTTAGAAAAAAAAGAACAGATAAAAAATATTGAAAAAGAGTTAAATAGAAAAGAATTGGAAGAGGTTAGTCTAAGGGATATAAACAAAATTGAAGATAATTTACCTACTTATATATTTTCAAATATAACTGTTATTGGAAATACTATGTTGGATATAGAGATATCCAAAGTGATAAAAAATTACAAAAATAAACCAATATCAGTAAATGATATTAAGAACTTAGAAAATGAATTGACAAATATCTATTTAAAGAAAGGGTATGTTACATCTTATGCTGAAGTACTGGAAGGGAATATAGTTTCGGGAACTTTGGTTTTCAAAATTATCGAGGGAAAGATAAATATAGTTGATCCTGCGAATATTAAGACAAGGTCAGCTTTTCCTAGTAAAGAAAATGACATTTTAAATATCTATGATATAGATCAAGCGTTAGATAACTTAAATCTAACTAATTTTGATACACAAGTGTATATTAATCAGAGTGAGAATCAGGAATACTCAGATATTTATTTCAATGTAGAAAAAAATAATCCGCAATTAAGATTGGAAGTCAACAATAGTAATTATAAAGACAATGGAAAATATATGGTTTCGACTTTTGCTGATATTCCAAATTTACTGGAGATTAATGATATGCTAAGAGTAAATTATACTGAAAGAATGACGAAAAAAGTTAAAGATAGAGAATTTTTCTATAATATAAACTATTCAATTCCTTATAAATATTGGAAGTTTACATATAATCATAATTTAGAAGAACGAAGGAATAAAATTAAAACAAATTTTAATGTTTTGAAAACAATTACAAAAATGGAAAAAAATTATTTTAAGATTGAAAAAAATATTTATAGAAATAGAAGAAAAAAAATAAATCTATATAGTGGAGTGGAATTAGTGGAATCATTTTCCTCTTTGAACTCAACAAAAATTGATGTGTCTTCAAAAAAATATACTAATTTTAGATTGGGGTTAGATTATTTGCATCTAGAAAAAAGTAACTTGTATTTTAACTTTGAATATATAAAAGGTGTTCCGTGGTTTGAAGGAGAAAAAAATAATGATTTAAGTCCTTATAACTATGAATATGATAGGTATGACTTAGATATCTACTGGCAAAAAAATTTTAATTTAGCTCAAAAATTATCTTTTATTTACAATTTAAATATAGGAGGAAGTTATTCAGAGGATCGTCTTCTAAGTTTTAATCAATTTACTATAGGGGATGAATATACCGTGAGAGGTTTTAAAGAGTATTCTGCATCTGGAAATAAAGGAATTTATATGAATAACACATTAATATATGCAGATTTATATAAGATAAATGAAAAATTTAGCTATATATATCCTTTTATTGGGATGGACTTTGGGATGTCTAGGGATAAAGATTTGCCAAATTCAGACAAGTTGGTAGGAATGGCTATAGGAATAAAAATAGAATCTAATAATGTAAGTAGCTCGTTAACATATGGAATACCTCTAAAAACAAGCTCTGGAATATTGAAGGAAAAAAATCCAATTTATTTTAGTTTTTCATATAAATTGTGAGTAGGGGATATAAAAGAGACATTCTAAGTATAAAATCTTCTCATACTAGAAAACTATGGAGGAATTAAAAATCTATGAATAAGATATCGACATTTTTATTGTTAGGAAGTTTAAGCACGCTATCTTTAGCTGATGGAAATTTAAACTTGAGAGTTGGTGCTGACATACATTCTAAATTTGACTCATTAGGAGTATATTCTAGTGGAGATACAGAGGATTATGGGTATGAAGTTGGATTGGAATATATGAGACCAATTACAGAAAAATTAGAATTAGGACTTGGAGTGGCTTATCAAAAACATGCTAAAGTATCTGGTAAAAAATCTGAGTTTAGCAAATGGAATGGTACAATTGAAAGTGAATATTCAAAGGGATATGATGATTTTCAAGGATATGACAGTGTTCCAGTATATTTGACAGGAAAGTATATTTTAACCAAAGAGTGGACATTTAAACCATATATAAAAGCAAGTTTAGGTTACTCATTTAATTTTGGAAGTGATGACGTTAAGTATTCAGATGGTGTCGAACATGAAAACGAAGCTACAGATACAAATTTGGGAGGTCAAACTTTTGAAACATATAAGTTATCTACAGATACAAAAAATGGATTGTATTATGCAGCAGGAGTGGGAATCGAATACAACTCACTATCTTTGGAAGCTTTATATCAGGTGAATGAAGGGAAATTAAGTATAGGAAATAAAGAGTACAATGCTAATTATGAGAGAGTTTCATTAATTTTAAATTATAAATTTTAAATTGGAATCAGTAAATCATTTTGAAAGAAAGAAATTAATATAGAAAAATTAGGAGGAAATATAAAATGAAAAAAACAATAGCTTTAATGACATTAGTATCATCACTTTTATTTGCAAAAGGAATAAACGATATCTTAGAAGATAGAATTGAAAACGAGTTAGTTCTAAAAAATGTAATTCAAGTATCAAACTATAGAGTTGATTATGATGTGGATATATATGGAAATCAAATGAATTTAGAAGTTGAGTTTGATGGAATGAATGAACCAAAATTAGACTATAACAACATTGCACTAAAAGCTGTGGAAGCTTCAAGAAGTGTAGCTCCTGATATAGACGATATCTACGTTGTTATCAAGTTTGATCCTATGGTGGGAGAAGATAAGATTTTATTCTCAAAGACATATTCAAAATAAAGAATGAAATGAAAAAGGTGCCAAAGAAAAATTTTGGCACCTTTTTAGATTTAATTTCTGTTTGTTTTTCTAGCTATTTTAGGGAAGATAAATCCAAGTCCAACCAAAGCAATTGGTGTTAAAATATTAAGAGTAATCTGGAAAAACCACTCTGAACTAAATCTTTCAATATTTTTAGGAAAGATACCCATTAAACACGCAAAAGCTGTAAATATAAAACACCAGATTCCAACTGCAGTTGCAATTTTATCATTTTTAATAAACTTAAATCCAGAGCTATCGCTTAGAGTTTTATTTTTAATTAATCCTCTAAGTCCAATATAAGCTAAGAATACCCATAGGTATCTAAGTGGCATAACGATTGAATTTAGGTCAAGAAGCCAGTTGTAGAGATTGTTCATATCCCCAATACCAAATGCTGGAATTATAATTAGGATTCCAACAAGCACAGCTGTTAATTTATATCCGTTAATAGGTGCTCCATTTTTATTTGTTTTTGTAAATGTAGCTGGTATAAAGTTTTTATCCCCTTCCCCAATCAATATTTTAAGTGGAGCGTCAATAGAGAACATAAGTGCTGATACCTGAGATAGAGTATTAGCCACAGCGTATAAAATCATAAGGGTATTTCCTATACCATAGTATTCACCTAAAAGTTTAAAAGCGTAGTATTGACCATTCATTTTCAAATCAGTTGGAATATTTTCGCTGTTAAACATAATTCCCATGGCAAATGAACCAAGTAGGGCTGACATTCCAACCGTAGCAGCAAGTGCTAGCATCCCTTTAGGAAAGTTTTTATGAGGATTTTCAACATCTTTAACATATGGAGAGATTTTTTCGCATCCACCAACAGCAAATACCAACATAGATATAGTAGTAAAATATGCAAAGTCAAATTTAGGTATAAATGTTGAGAATGACCAGTCAGATGTAGCAGTTTTTATATTCATAAGTGTTGGTGCAGCAACAGTTAATAGGATATATAAAATTCCCATGAAAAACATAGATGTTCCAGCAAGTGCTCCAACTCTTTTTAAAGAGTTCATTCCTTTAGATGAGAGCCAAAGAAAAAGTAGAAAAATCCCTAAAACAATGGATTGTAAAAATAGGGGATTGAAAGATTTTATCATATCTCCATTTTGAAAGAAAACCCAACTTAGTGCAACTAATGCACTTTGAGGTTTTTGTGCTAAATATGGGATATGAACAACCCAATATGTCCAACCAGCAAGATAAGCTATCATAGGACCATAAGTTGACCCTATCCAGCTTGAAACTCCACCTGCTTTGTGATCAAATACTGATCCCATTTCACCAACCATAAGTGCATATGGTAAAAAATAGAGAGAAAGAATTAATAACCAAGAAATTACAACTGTTAGACCTTGATTTGCATAGTTGTTAACAACATTACCAAATCCCCAAACAATTGTGAAGCCCATCATAGCTAACATACGCCAATTTAATTTTTTTGATTCCATGTAAATAAGTACTCCTTTTATTTTGTTGAATATTTCACTTTCATACTTGAAATTTTACATTAAGTAAATATAAAAATCAATTTTTTTTCTTATATGGTAGAATGAAAAGTATTTTTCAAAATATAAACTGTTAATTTTTTTCAAAAAAATGTGAAAAAGATTATGAATTGAACAAAAAATTATTTATATGTACAATTTGATACATAAAAAGTATTAGGGGGAGAATGTTAAATGACTACTAAAAATAGAATAAGTATGTGGGAATTTTTCCAAAGTTTAGGAAAAACATTTATGTTACCAGTAGCTTTATTGGCGGCAATGGGAATTTTATTAGGGATAGGTGCAGCCTTTACAGGTGGGACAACAATAGAGATGTTTCCATTTTTAGGGAATGTTTTTCTACAAGGGATATTTAATTTTATGATAAAAATTAGTTTGGTTGCTTTCTCGTTTTTACCACTTATGTTTGCCGTAGCAATTCCATTGGGAATGGCTAGAGAGAACAAGGAGATTGCAGCTTTTGTAGGGCTTATGGGTTACATAGCAATGCAGCTTGGAACAAATTTTTATTTGAGTGAAGCTGGACTGTTAAAATCTGTAGATACAAAAATGGTGATGGGAATTCAAAGTATTGATACAGGTGCACTAGGGGCTTTAATATGTGGAATTATAGTATTTTTTATCCATGAGAAGTTTCAGCACATTGAGCTACCGGATGCACTTTCATTCTTTGGAGGGACTAGATTTGTAGCTATAGCGACAGTTTTGATAATGTCGGTAGTCGGACTGGCAGTTCCGATAGTTTGGCCCTTCTTTGCATTGGGAATAAATAAGATAGGAGCTATTATCAGTGGATCTGGACCATTTGGACCATTCTTATTTGGTGCTGGAGAGAGATTGCTTCTTCCATTTGGTCTTCATCATATTTTAGTTGCGACGATAAGGTTTACTGAGGCTGGAGGAACTTACATAACTTCAGCAGGAGAAACAATTCACGGAGCATTAAATATATTCTATAATCAGTTTGCACAAGGTGCTAATTTTGTTTCCCCAGAAGCGACAAAATTTTTATCTCAAGGTAAAATGCCAACATTTATGTTTGGACTTGCGGGAGCGGCTTTAGCAATTTATAAGTCAGCATATTTAGAAAATAGAAAAAAGATAAAGGGGCTTTTGATATCGGCAGTTGTGGCATCAGCAGTGGGTGGAATAACTGAGCCAATTGAGTTTATATTTCTATTTATTGCACCAGTTCTTCATATTTTTCATGCAATAATGACTGAACTTGGATTCATGGTGATGGGACTTTTAAAGGTCGCTATTGGTAATACTGATGGAAATATAATAGATTTTTTAGTATTTGGAGTATTTCAAGGATTCTGGACAAAATGGTTTTACGTAATTCCAGTGGGAATTATTTGGTTCCTAATATATTATTTTGTATTTAAGTGGTATATAGTAAAGTATGATGTTCCAACTCCGGGAAGAGATAATTCAGCTCAGGCACAGGGCGCTGTTGAAACTGGAGATATTGCAGGATATACAGCTAAGGTTATGTTAGAGGCTTTGGGAGGAAAGGAGAACATAGTAAGTTTAGATAACTGTATAACAAGATTGAGACTTGTAGTTAAGGATACAAATAAAATCGATATAGAGGCAGTTAAAGCAGCCGGCGCAGTGAACGTAGTAAAATTAAGCGATACAAATGTACAGGTTATAATAGGACCAAAAGTTCAAGTATTAAAAAAGCAGTTACAAAAGCTAATGTAATAAGTTGGGGGAAGTGATTCCCCCCTTTTATATAGAAAATATTGGGAGGACTTATGAATTTTGATGAAATTATAAATAGAAAAGGGACTTACTGTACTCAATGGGATTATATAGAGGATAGATTTGGTGCTGGAACAAAGGGCTTAACACCATTTTCTATCTCAGATACAGATTTTAAATGTCCTCAAGAAATTTTAGACGCATTAATAGAAAGGACAAAACATGGAGTTTTTGGATATTCACGTTGGAATCATGAAGATTACAAAGGAGCTATAAAAAATTGGTACAAAACTAGATACTTTACAGACATAGAAAGTGATTGGATTGTGTACTCACCGAATGTAATATATAGTATAGCTATGTTACTGGAAGAGTTAGTTGGAAAAACTGGAAAGGTTATGACTCATACACCAAAATATGATGGATTTACAAAAATTTTAAAGTATTATGATTTATTTGAAATAACTTTAAAAGAAAATGAAAAGGGAGAGTTTTATACAGATTTTTTAGCTATTGAGGAGGGGTTTAAAAAAGGAATTAAAGTATTTTTACTTTGTAATCCTGAAAATCCAACTGGAAAAGTTTGGAAATATGAAGAGTTGAAAAAGCTTATAGATTTATGCGAAAAATATGATGTAATTTTAATTTCAGATGATATTCATATGGATATTGTTAGAGCTAAGGTGACGCCAGTATTAAAAATAGATACGAAACAATGCTTAATCGTGAGCTCTCCATCAAAAACATTTAATACTCCATCTCTTGGAGGATCATATGCAATAATTCCCCAAAATAGTATTAGAGAAAAATTTATAGCACATATAAAAGAAATGGATTCCCTATCGTCCCCAACAATTTTTGGTGTGTTATCTACAATAGTTGCGTATAATAACTGTGGATATTGGGTGGACGAATTAAATAACTATTTGACTAAAAACTGTGAGTATGTAGAAAAAGAGTTAAACGGTTTTCATGGAATTAGAGCTAATATTCCAGAGGGAACATATCTCATGTGGATAGATTTGAAAGGTTGTAATATAGATATGACAGAGTTTAAAAAGGCACTTATTGAAGAGGGAAAAGTGGCGATTATGTCTGGAGAAATTTATGGAGATAAAGACAGAATACGTTTGAATGTGGGATGTCCATTGTCAAAAGTTAAGATGGCTGTTGAAGGGATAAAAAGAGCTATTGAAAAAGTGAGGTAAGAAAGCTATAATATCTTAGGTGATATGGATGAGTTTAAAAAGAAAAGAGTTAGAGGTGTTAAAGCTAGTAAATGCTGGAAAAACAGTGGATGAAATTCTTTTTCAAATGGAGACGAGTGAAAGAAATTTAAGATATATAATTGAAAATTTGAATTTTTATTTAAAAAAAATCTTGAATAAAAAGATTGAAAAAGACAGAAAAAAGCTATTAATTTTTGTAAATAAGAATGAATTAAATAGATTTTATGAAGAAGTTTACAAAAATCACTATATATTAGATCAGAAGGAAAGGGCAGAGTTTATACTTATGACCTTTCTTTTTGTAAGAGATATAAGGCTTAGTTCGATAGAGGAAAAGCTAAGTATAACAAGAGCTACTTTAAAAAAAGATATAGATATTTTAAATGAGATTTTAAAAAAATACAGTTTAAAATTGGAATTAGAAAAAAATAGATATTCCATAATTGGTAACGAAAAAAAATTGAGGCATTTAAAAGCTACAAAATTTTTAGAGTATGTTAATTTAAAAATAACTCCTCTGGATACAGTTTATATTTTTCAAAGTATAGATAAAAATTTACTAGAAGAACTAAGAGAAGTTATATTGCGTATAGGAAAAAAATTCTCTGTAGAGTTTCAAGATGATTTTGTAAAACTTATGGAGATATTTTTATATGTTTCAATAGAAAGAGTGAACCAAGGGCATATTATAGATAGAAAAGCCAATTATAAATTTTTGATTAATACCATTCATTATGAAATAGCTAAAAATAGTTTGAAAAAATATTTAGATAAAAATTTAAGTTATGAGTTAGTCCACATAACAGAGTATTTTATTAGCGGTGGGGTGACAGAAAATATAGAGGAACTAAAGGAAAGTGTTGAAAAATATTTGAATGGATTGACTTTAGCTTTAGCAAAAAAAATTGAGAGTTCTTTAAGTTATGAAGAACTTAACTCAAAACTCGCAGCTTATCTAATACCCGCTATATACAGGCTTAGAAATAATTTTAGTATAAAAGAAAGAGGGGAGAAAGATGAGATTTTTATTTTAGTGGAGAAATATTCTAAAGATGAGAATTATTTACCAGAAAAGCTGACTGAAAATGAAATTTTTCATATAGCTAAAGAGATAAAAAGTTACATGGAAAATGAGAAGAGTAGAGTAATAAGTTTAAAAACTATTTTAGAAATTATAGAAAAAAATAGTGAGAAAGTGAATAAGAAAAAATTAATAGAAGATTTGTTAGAGAGGTATGGTGACATTATAAAAAAAGATTTTTTGTAAATTATAATAAAAACCAAATCAGGGGGACCATAAGTATTCCCCCATCTATTAAAAATTAGAGATTAAAATCTAATTTAATAATTTCTAAATTTTCAAAGTCAAAATTAAACTCTGTAAAAACACCAATGGTTTTTACAGAGTTATTTTTTTTAAAAGTTTCAAAATAATAAAAGTTGATAAAATCTTTTATAACTACATTGTATTTATATTCCAATTGATTTTTTAAATTTTCAAGAATATATTTTGGGATATCTTTATATAGAACAATAATCTCTTTTTTCTCTCCTTTTTCGTTATTAAGCATAAAAAAGATAACTATAATATCACTAAATGAGATACTGCAATAGTGGTATTTTAAAGCATTAAATAAAGAGATACATCTATCCAATCCATTACTATCTATATTTAGAGTAAGAAAAGAGAAATCTTGTATGGGAACATAGTATTTTTGCTTACTAGAAAATGCAGTTTTCAGAATAACTTTCTTTAAAATTTTTTCATCTTTAGATGTTAAGGTTTTATTCATAATTTTTTTGATAATATCTCTCCAAATAGAGAGATGGTTATGATAATGGATATTTTCATCTGGAAAATTACTCGTACAAATTTTTAAAATATTTATAAAGTATGGAATTTTAGTAAAAGAGATATTTTTAAAAAGTGAATCATGAAAAATGTTGTAAAAAGTATGTAAATCGTCGTCAGAAAAAATATTAGAAAAATAAAATTTAAAAATAGAGAAGTCCTTTAAAGAGAGGATTGAAGAATCTTTGAAGTCATCATCAGAATCAGGTAGATATTGAAAACTGATATAAAAGGCTTTCAATAGCTCTTCATTCCAAAAGAAGTTATCCATATTACAAAAATTTTTAAAATTTTCAATGTCTTTTTTTAAAAAAATATTAATCTCATCATTGTGAAACAAGAGTGAGTAATATTCAGTTAGAATTTTGGGAAGGTGTATTTCCTCTACTAAATATTTATAGACATAGCTAGAGAGTGCTAATTTTTTACTGAAGTTTTCTCCTGTTAAAAAAATACCCTTACCGGTGTGACTTTCAACAATCAAATCAAAACTTTTTAAATCTTTTTTGATATCAGCTAAATCGTCATTTAAGGTACGCCTTGAAACATCTAACTTTTTTGAAAGATTTTCTAAATTTAGTTTTCCCTCGATAAGTATTTTTAAGATTAGAAAAAGTATACGCTCCTCTTTTGAAGCAATTTGAAGTTTTTTTAATTTAGAAAAAAGGTTATTACAATTTGAAATCTCTTTTACAATTAGATTCAATCTGTTTGTTTTTTGGAGTTCAGGGAGAGAGTTATATATATCTTTAATATATAGATTCAAATTTGCTTTTGAAAGTTTTAGAAATGACTCTAAAAAATCAAGCTTTTCTCCTTTAGTAAAATTTAAGAGGTTTAAGATTCTTAAATGTTTTGAGCAAATTACTATTGACACAATTTCAACTCCTATGAAATATTATTTACGTTCATTATACAACAAAAAAGTTCTGATATCAAATGTTTTTGAAAAATGTTTTTAAAAAAATAAAAAAATTTCAAATAGAAAAACTACTTAGTATGGTATATACCGTATTTCAGGTATAAAGTTTCACATTTCGTGAAGAAACAGGAGGGAACATGATGAAAAAAGTTTTATTAGGAACACTTTTATTGAGTTCAGTGCTTTGCGCAGTAGAGTTATCATCAGTAACAGCAGAAACAACAGCGGTTTTTGCTAAAAGTGAAAAGGGCGGAGATAAACCACTTATCTATTTAGCAGAGAATTTTTATGAAATGGCGACACTGCCAGGATTCTCTTTGGGAGCCCCATCAGGACTTGTTTCTTCATACGGAGTAGCTTTTGTAGGACTTTCTGGAAGAAGAGATAGTGATAATACAGATGGAGCAATGGCTCTTGGAATGGGATTTGGAAATGCTGAAAAACTTGGGGGATCAGTATCACTAGGAATCGGAAGTATCGATTTTAGAGATGGAGGGTCTTTCAATAGAGGAAATTTAAATTTAAATGTGGGGCATCATTTCAAAGAGTTGGGAATTGGAGTATCGGTTGGTATGGTAGGGGTTGATTTGTGGCACGCAACTAAATCAGATGGAGACAATCAGGACCCAAGTTTTTATGTGGCAGCTACAAAACTTTGTCTGAATGATTTTATTCCAGTTGTTATTACTGCAGGTCTTGGAAATAATTCGTACGCAGATATAAATAAAGACAATGATAGAAAAGATAAAATAGATGGGTTTGGAGCAGTTGCATTTTATTTAATTCCACAGTTGAGTGTAGTTGTAGATTATACAAGCAATATATTAACAGCAGGAATAAGTATGGTACCATTTCCTGATTATCCGATATCAGTTAATTTAGGAGCAACGAACTTAACTGAACAGGGACAAAATGATAAAGTAGCAGCAATTGGATCAATTGCAGCGGCTTATATATTTTAACTAGGAGGGATTGAGATGAAAAAATTATTATTAATTTTAGGAATACTAATGATGGTAACATCAGTGACATATACAGCGGAGGAGAACACAACATCAGATACAACTAAGGATTCAAAGGGAACACAACCGGGAGCTCCAATGTCAAAAGGGGATTCTTTTATGGCAGCTTTTGGAATGGGAGATTCATCAATTGTAAGTGGAGGAGAAAGTGGTGGTGGAGTGACAGCAGGATTAACGGCAATAGAACTTTCAGCGGCACACGTTGGATCAACTTCTCTGACAAGTAGCCAAAATACACCATATAGTTATAAATAGGAAATAAAATAACACTGAAAAGAAGGTAGAAATAATTATTAATAATTAAAGTAAAAAGCTGTTCAGTTTGAACAGCTTTTTTTATGAAATTTATTAAAAACATGGAGGAATGAATGAGAAAAAAAGAGGATTTTTATGAAGATAACTTCTATGAAGATGGAGAGGAAATAGATTTAATGGATTTGGTTTTTACACTTTTGAGAAGATGGAAACTAATAGGATTAGTAGCATTACCCATATTTGGAATGGGAGTTTTTTTTGCTCTAACAAGACCAACTGTATATAAAACAGAGATGACACTGATGATATCAAGTGGAAGAAATTTTAATGCTAGTTCATTGGATGGAGGGGAGTTATCAGTCAATCAAAAGTTAGCGACAACCTATGCGGAAATAGCTAAAAGTAATGCGATACTGAAAAATGTTATCAAAAAATATGATCTTGAAACAATATTAAAAACTTTACAAAATGAAGTGTCAATAGCTCCTGTAAAAGATACAGAGTTACTTCAATTGACATATAAAAATTCAGATCCGGCTTTAGCGGCAGCTGTAACGAATGAAATAGGAAATGAGTTTATGTTAAAAGTTCGTGAAGTCATGAACTTTCAAAATATAAAAGTTGTTGAAGCCGCAGAAATACCAAGAGAAGCATTACCTAAAAGAAGAGGGGCTATACTTGTAATCTCATTAATTTTATCAGGTATGACTGGATGTATGGTTGCATTTGTAGTTGAGTTTTTCTTCTGTAAATTGCGTAAACCAAAGGATATAGAGAAGATTCTTGGAACTTCAATGCTTGGAATGGTTCCAGATTTTAAGTTTTCTCTAGTAGATGGAGGAAAAAATGAACAATAGAAGTAAAAGACAGATATTTTTTAAAGATGCCAATAACCATGAAATGAATGAGGCTTTCAGAATTATTAGAACGAATCTTCATTTTCTAAATGAAAAGGAGATGGCTCGTACAATACCTATAACAAGTACCACACCTAAGGAGGGAAAGAGTACAATCGCTTCAAATTATGCAATGAGTATGGCCATTACAGGGAAAAAAGTACTTCTTATAGATTGTGATATCAGAAGACCAAGAGCTCATGAAAGTTTCGGAATAAGTTTTACAAAAGGTCTTGAATCAGTACTTTCGGGGGAGTGTGATGTGGAAGAGGTAATCTTAAAGAATGTAGAAAAAAATTTGGATATACTTCCAACTAGAAACGTAGCTCACAATGTAACAGAACTTTTTTTAGGGGATAAAATGAAAACTTTGTTGGATAAATTAAAAAATGAATATAACACAGTAGTGCTTGATACACCACCACTAATAATTGCAAGTGACGCTGCTATACTTTCAAAGTTCTGTGATGGAGTTGTATATGTTGTAGCTTATGATCAAGTTGCCAGGAGAGAGTTAGAGTTTGGAAAAACTATGCTAAATAATGCAAAAGCAAATATATATGGAGTTGTAGTAAATAAGGTCGATAAAAATGGACTTTCATATGGAAATTATGGATACTACAACAATAATTATTCGTATTATAAGGATTATTATACAGAGGAGGGGGATATTCTTGCAGAAGCATATAAACCTCAGAAAGGTTTAAAAGGATTTCTTACAAAGTTAAAAAGAGATTATAAGAGACAATTAAGTGGGGACCAAAAGGGGAAAAGATGGTAGATATTCACACTCATCTGTTATTTGGAGTTGATGATGGACCAAGGACATTAGAAGAATCTATTGAAATGATTAAAATGGGAATGAGATTAGGGTTTGATGAGTTCTATCTTACTTCTCACTACAATAAAGGGAAATTTAATAATGAACATTATGAAAAAAATTATATGATTTTGAAAGAAAAATGTGAAGAATTAAAACTTGAAGTGAAAGTGTACAGGGGTAATGAAGTTTATTTAAAGGAAAATATATCTGAAATCTTGAGAGATAGAAAATTTAATTTAATAAAAGGGAAATTTCTTTTGGTAGAGTTTTCACCTTTTACTCCCATACCTGTTGGAGAAAATTTAGTAAATAAAATTTTAGAGAGAGGACTTATACCTATATTGGCCCATGTTGAGAGATATGAAAATTTTAAAGGGAACGATTTAGTCAGCTTAAGAAGACTCGGAGTTAAACTTCAAGTGAATGTGGGAGGAGATAAACCTAAACATATAGTCAGATTACTAAAAGAGGGTTATATTGATTTTTTAGGAAGTGACGCTCATGGAGTAGAAAAAAGAGCTTATACAATGGGAATGGAACTAAAATATAGAAAAAAAATAACTGCCTTTAATGAAATAAAAGAGGAGAAGATAAGAAGTGAGAAAAAGCAATTTAGTAACAGGACTTTTAATTCTTTCTTTAGGAGTATATTCACAGGATTTTGGACTAGAAGAGATTCTTAACAGAGTAAAAAGTAATAATCCTGAAGTTAAAATTAAAGAGTTGGATATAAAGATAAAAGAAAAAGGAAGGAATAAAGCTTTTAAGAATTTAGTTCTACCTCCAGTTAATCTTTCCACAGAGGAAGATTGGCAGATTGTAAAAGATGAAGGGATGGGATTTAAGGAGATAGAAGCTTATATTCCAATATTTCAGGGTGGTAGAATGGTATATGGTTATAAGAAAGCTGGAAAAGAGTTGGAAATGGCAGAAGAAAATTCTAAACTGACAGTTTATAGTTGGCAAGAGAAGTCGGTGAATGAATATTTTAAAGCTTTAAATTCTAGAAAGCAACGTGAAATAACTAATCTCACAATATTAGCTTTACAAAAACAACGTAATAGACTTGATGGACTATATAAGGAAAATAAGATGATTCCCAAATCCGAAGTATTAAAAGTTGAAGCGGATATTGAAAATAATATAGCTATTAATCTAGAAAATAAGCAGAAAGAAAAAGCATCAAAAGAGACGTTGATGCAACTTTTGGGGTACGATTTAGATAGAGTTATAAGATTGGATGAATTTAATGCTGTGGAGTATCTAAAATCATTTGGAGTTGTTAAAAAAGTGGAGGATCCAAGGAATACAACGTTGGGAAAAACACAAAGTTTGATGGTTGATATAGCTGAATATGATGTAAAAATTGCAAAAGCTGATCTTTATCCATCTTTTTATATAAAACCATCTCACGAATTTAAAAGGCGGATTGGAGATAAACTTGTAACAACAAATGAGAGAAGAGTAGAAATAGGATTTAACTATGTATTTCAATGGGGAGGCACATTTGATTCTGTAGACCAGAAAAAATTTGCTCTTGAACAAGCTAAGATAAAATATGATAACAATATTGTTGGAATAGAGTTAGATATGAGAAATAGATTGGGAGAGATAGAATCTCTTACAGGGCAGAGTGAAGCTCAAAAAAAGAGAGTAGAATTACTTAGAGAAAACCTAAAAATTGATAACTTAAGGTATGACAATGAGTTAGTAACAACTTTTGATTACTTAAATTCAGTAAATCAGTTAAGAACAGCTGAAGAGGATTTTTATAAACTTCAAAGGGCTTTAGTTTTAGCTGTAATCAAGTATGAGAATCTATATAAGTAAGGGAGAATTATGAATAAGAAAATAGTGATTGGAGCTGTAATGGTAGGGTTAGGTTTTGGGGGATATTTTTTAATTAATAGAGCATCGGGAAAAGAGGTTAGAGTTTCAAAAGTAGAGATGGGAAATCTCTCTAGTTCTATACTTTATGCGGGTATAGTTACACCTGGGGAGGTCATACCTGTGTATGTGGAAGCTCCAGTACTTGTTGAATCAATAATAGCAAGAGTAGGACAAGAGGTAGAGGCTGGAGATAAACTTATGACTTTCAGTTCTAAGAGTATTATTGAAAATGATAAAGAGTTAAGGATAAATGAGTTGGATATAAAGGATATAAAACTTCAAATAGCAGATTTGGACGGAGGATCATTAAAGTTGGAGTTGGACAATAGAAAGCTTGAGATGAGAAATTTAGAGGAACAGATAAGGGGAAATGAGAGAAGACTTCCAGTAGTACAATCAGAAGCTAGAACATTAAAAGAGAAAGGGGAAGCATATAAAAAATTATTAGCTGCTGATGGAGTTTCAAGTACAGAGGTCAATAAAGCCGTAAATGAAGCTGAGAAAAAAATAGTTGAGTTGGAGGATTTAAAAACTAATTTAGAATTAAATAGACAAAAGTTTGAATTATCGGCAGTAAGTTATGAGAGTTTAACCAGACAGTTAGCAATAGAAGAGGCTAAACTAAAATCAAGTTTGGAGAAATTACAGCTTACAAATGAGATGCTAAATCGTCGTGCAGAACAGTTGAGAAAACCACTTGAAGCGTCTGTAGCTGGAGTCATTACAACTATAGATGTGGTGGAAGGGAGCAATATGCAAAGTGGTCAAAGACTGTTGGCTATTTCTCCAAGGGGTGAAAGTATAGTAAAAGTTGAAGTTCCAATGTATCAAGCTAGTAGTGTTAGTCCAGAACAGAAGGCGACGATACGAAGCTCTTCATATGATGGAGATATAACGTATGAAGGAGTTGTAGCTAGAGTTTCCAGCGTAGCTCGTGAAAGCGTATTGGGTGGAAAAAATGATAAGATTATAGAGGTTGAAGTTAAGGTATTAGAAGTAAATGGATTAAAACCTGGTTTTACAACTGATGTAGAAATAAGCAATGAAAGTAGTAGAAACGTAGCAACAGTTTCATCTTTTTCAGTATTAGAGGAAGGAAATAAGAGCTATGTATACGTAGTGGATGATGGGAAAATACGTAAGACTGAAATAAAAATAGGTGTAAAAACATCTACGGATTATGAAGTATTAAATTTACCTCTAGGGACAGATGTGGTGATAAATCCATTTAAAGTAACCAATGGAGAGAGAGTAAAGGCTGTGATTTAGTGAAGGTTTGGATGTCATTTAGATTTCTTCGAGGGAACTTGGCAAGAGCAGCTTTTCCAATGATTGCAGTTATAGTAGGGGCTATGTCACTTGTTATGACACTTTCTCTTGGGGACGGTGCAAGAAACATTATAAATAGGGATTTGTCTGCTATAGGGGGAAATAGAATACTTGTAGGTGCAGAACATCTAAATCATAAGGATTTAGAGCTTATGGAAAGACTCCCCTTTGTGGAATATGGAATTTTCCCAGAGGAGAGAGCTTTGGTAGGGAATACAGTGTATAGGGGATACAGTAAGAAAGCTTTGATAGCTATGAAATTACCTATTTTAAAAAATGAAGAGACAGTATTAGATAAAGAACAGTTTTCAGATATAAAAATAGGCGAAGAAATTGAGTTAGAAACTATATCAGGAAAAAGGCGATTTTTAGTAAGAGGATTGTATCAAGAGGAGAGCCCATTTGAAACTATGAAAATGGGAGATAGGGTTATAGTGAGTGATGAAACTTTTGAAAAAATTTTTGGCAAGAGAAGTTATAAAAATTTGGTAATTGCTTTTCCAGAAGGTGAAAATGGAGAAGATTATATACCGATAGTACTAAAAGAGCTAAATAAAATTCGACCTAGGTACAATCAAGTTAGAATACTAGAAACCCCTGATGTCTATAAAAAAGTGGAGAGGATAAAAAGTTTTATAGGGAAAAGTTTATTTATTCTTTCTTTTATTTCTTTAGGGATAGGAGGAGTTGGAATTTTAAATTTGATAGCTACTACGGTACGAGAGAGGGGCTCATATATTGGGGTGTTGCGAGCTATGGGGATGAGTAGAGAAAGTTTGACAAAAATATTTATAATAGAGGCAGGAATTGTGATAGTTTTAGGTACTATCATAGGAATAACTTTTGGTGTAGGTATGTCATATATAGCTGGAAATATATTGAAAATACCACCATGTTTTAATTTTTTTAAGATAATGGTGACATTAGCTCTAATAATGGGAATTAGTCTTATATTTGGAGTTTATCCAGCTAAGAGAGCAGGGGAGATTGAGATAGTGAAGGCATTGAAAAGTTGAGGAGGGGATTGGCTATGAAGCATAGTCAAAACAACATTAATCTAGAAGGTCTGCAATTATTATTTACACAAAATTATTTATACTCCCCCACAACTTTGATATACTAATTTTATTCTTATTGGAGTCCGTTACTTTAAGTTTTATAGGTAGTTGTATAGGACTCTCTTTAGGAATATCTTTTAGCTTGATAATTGGTACTTTCATAGGAGTACAGCCAATTTTTAATTATCTTTTTATGTTAGTTTTAATAAAGGTTTCTATTTTTATTGGAGTTATTTTTGGTGTATTTCCAGCTGGAAAAGCATCAAAATTAGGTCCAATTGAGGCTTTAAGAAAATAGAATGTTCTATTATAGTAAAGGGAGAGCTTTCTATTTGTTCTCCCTTTATCTTATTAAAATATATTATATATGCTCAATTTTAAATTTTGATGTATAATCTTGATAGATATTCTTTAATTCTTCAATTTTATCTGTTGAATACCCATTGGCAATAAGGTTATCAAAATTATATTCGTTCAAGTCAGACATAAATTCTTTTCCATCATTCAGAAGAATATTTGTAAATTTTCTATATTTAGAATAGACTTTTGAAAGTTTTTCTCCTTTTAATAAATAGGTTTTTAGTTCCCAGTTGATTTCTAAATTTTTAAATTTTTTAAATTTCTTTTTTAACTCTATTTTTAAACTATCTTCTACTGGTAGAGAATCTATTATGGATTCATTCAACTCTTGAATAAATTGATGGCCATTGTTTTCCAAAATTTCTACTGCTTTTTTTAATCTAGTTTCATATAAATACCTTTCTAGTTTGACTAAATAATTAAATTTTAAGCCTGATATTGAAATAATCTTTTCGCCTTCTTTGATATAATTTCTTAAATTATTGTTTTCTTTGTAGTATTTTTTTAGTTGTTCCTCTATATCTTGCCAATTTTTTTCTTGTTTTTTTTCATTAGCTTTTTCTATAAATAGACTATTTTTACATTTTAAAAAACCATCTTTTTTTCGGATTTCATTTTGTAGTCGTTCTATTTCTATTTCTAGCATCTCTTTTTCTACTGTTAACTCTGACTCTCTTTTGGATTTAAATAATTTTTTTAACATAATTTTCCTCTCTTTTATTCAGTAGTTTATTAACTAAATTTTGGAAAAACAATAACTTGTTTATTTACCAAGAATTTTAATCCATTGTTATTAAGATGATTTTTGTATAAAAATCTCAACTCTTGTGATGTAATGGTATTATAGAACTTTGAATCTTTATTGAAGAGAATATCTTTTAATTTATCTTTGTCCAAATATGTCATACCGTATTTATTAGTAGATGTCCCTATACCATCTAATGAAAAATAGATTTTCCCTCCACTATTCAGTACTTTATCTGCTATTGTAATTGTTTTATTGCTAAAAAATATTTTGTAATTTTCTTCAATTTTGTCATATAAAACATCTAGTTCTTCTTCCGAAAGATTGCTATTTAATATAGCATTGTTTAAAGTTTCTATATTTTTTAAAGCATCAATAACCTCATCTTTTTTTAACAGCTCAGTTAATAATTCTTTATTTGAATCGAGATTTACTTTATCAATATGAAGAATTTCCTCTGCATATATATCAGAAGATTTAAATTGTAATGCTGTTTCTAGAATTTTACTATCGATATTTTTGTCTTTAGTAATAGCAGATACAACTTGTTTTAATTCTGGTGTCATATAATCGATAGTATCCAATGGAATATGACGGCTATTGAATGAATCCAAGTATGAATCTCCTATAAGAGGAGCATTTCCATTAGTTTTCACACTAAAAATTAAGGAATCTCTATTGGTTGAGGTATCATTACCAGAAGCTCCATAGATTAAAGAAACATCTCCAAAACCAGGGGTATCTGTAGCATAAGGATCCTCTAAATTTTTTGTACTTTTATTAGGTTGATGCTCTATTTTAATATTTGTAGAATCAAATTTCTGATTATTTAGTATCTTACGATTGTAATCAAATCTATGGTGTGGATTAGTGGAATTATCTACATAGTCAATTGGAGGTAACCCTATTTCGTTGGACTGTTCTTTTTTTGATTCTTTTATGATAACATCAATATTTTTTTGAGCCAAAGATTCGTTACCTTTTTCTATTTCTTTTCTAATAATATCATTGGCAATATTTTCACTAATATAGGCTTCTTTTTCGATAGGTTGCTTTAAATATTCAAATTCATCTCTTTTTATATATCCACTACTTGCATTGTTTAAATCATATAAATGTTTTAATAAGGTTAAATCTTGATTTGAAGTTTTAGCAATATTATTTTGATCTTGGTGAGTTAACTCATGAATTATTGTTGCCAAATAATCAAGCATTGTTTTATTTGGTTTGATATAAATATATAAATTTTTACCATCATTGGAGCCTAGAACATTTTGATTGTCTTTACTTAATTCCACTTTTATATTAACTTTTTCATATTCTTCATTAAATTTTTTCTTATAAATATCAGCTTTTATATCTTGAATTAAGAGAGCAATATCTTTTAATGTATCAGAATCTACTTTTTCTGAGTTTAGAAGTTTGGTAAGTTCAGTATTTTGAGTTAAATTCTGTCGTAATGAATCATCTAAATCTTTTCTAATAGAAGTGTCAATTACTGAATAGACAGTTTCATAAATTTTATTAAGATTTTTTTCCGTATTTATATCTTTGTTTAGTGCAGGATTTTCTAATATTATACTTTTATTATCAGTTTTATTTTCTATTATTTGCTTGAGCAATTCTTTAAACTCCCTATTTTTTATAGTATTTTTTAGATAGTTAATTAGATGCTCCGGTGGGATAGTAGAAGCATATTTTGCAATAGTTTCAATATTTTTTATAATATCAGCTTCACTTCTTTTTATAATATCAGCTTTGTTACCATTAGCAGCTGTAAAACTTTTTGTTTTTTGAGGAGTAGGAGTTGGATAGAATTCAGGAAAAAGTAATTCCTTATTTTTTTCAAATACAGTAAAACTATCCCTAATATATTCTATAGCATCCTTTTCTTCATCGGATAAAATAATATTTTCTGTTTCATTGTTTGTAATTTTTTTTGTAATTTCATTTTTTATATCATCCATATTTTTTTCTAAACTTTTAAGAATCTCAACATTATTTATCTGTTTTTGTTGGATTTTCTTATTTTGGTAACTTTGATAAATTTTTTTTTGTTCTAAAAGAATAGAATCTGTTTTATCCATGATATCTTGAATAAATTTTAAGTCATCTATTGTTAATGGTTTTGTATTTACTTCAGAGTTACTAGAGGAACTATCATTATTTTCTGAAGCACTGTTTGTTTCATTTAAAGAGATGTCCTCAGAGTCAGAAATTTTCTCAGTCTTTAAAATTTCCTTCTTTTCAATTGGCGCCCTAGGTATTGGTTTATCTAGGAGACCTTCTAGAGTATTTTGAATATTGTCAACATCTGTTTCATCTGTTGTTACTCCTGAAATTATTAATTTTTGTTCATTATTTTTTTTAATATCTGCTTTGATATTATTTTGTTCTAATGCAAATTTTGCATTAGCTAGAGATTTTTCATTTTCCTTCAATTGTTGTTTTAAAGTTTTCAATTCATTTCTATTTAATATTTGTGAAAACTTTTTTGCTTCCAATTTTTGAATTTCAAGTTTTAAAGTTTCTATACCTTTTTTATAACTTTCTATCTTTTTTTCCATTGAATCTAGTTTTTTCACATTTGATTCCGAAGTTAAAATGTTTTCTACTGTAAGATTTTCTTTATCTAAATTAATGTTTAATTTTTCATTAGTTTCTGATAATAATTTTTTTAAACTCTTTTCAATTTCATTTAATTTCTTCTTATCATCTTTAGTTAATGAGTCTTTATCAGATAGCTTTTTTTGAGTTTCCAATAAAACTTCAATTTTATCTTCTATATAATTTGCCCATATATCATCGTTAGTATAAAAATCCTCTTCTATATTTTCTCTTTCTTTATTATCCATATCAGCAAGAATACTTTCATCTCTTGGTGGTAAAGGTGGCGCTATCTCACCCTCAAGGCTATTATCAGTTTTAAAAGATTCCGCTTTAAGTAGTTCTAACTTTATATTCTTTAACTCCTCTGTATAGACAAATCTATCTTTTTCACTTAAATTTCCATTTTGTAAAAGTGTCTCTAATTTATTTAGTATCTCTGTTTCTTTTTCATATTTTTTTAGAACTACCTCTGTTATCTTAGCCATCACATCTTTATCTAGCTTTTCTCTCATCTCTTTTAACTGAGCTAAAACTTTTTCTTTCTCGGATACTGCTTCTTTCTTTCCTTTGAAAATTTCAACAGTTACAGCATCTAGTTTATCCATTAAATCACGATACTCTTTTATATCAGGTTTACCGTACAGTCTTCCTAACGCTTTTAAATCGTCCTTAATTTTATTAATTTCAGCCAAAGATATCAGTATTTCCTCTTTTTCTTTTATCACTTTTAAAGCTTCTGGACTGTTTTCATTCTTTGCCTTTTCAGCTTTTAAATCCTCTAATTTTGTAGCAATTGATTTTTCTGATTCTTCTAATAAGGTTTCAATTTTTTCTTTACTTAAATCTGAAGATTCTTTATTTTTTATATTTGCATATTGCTCTTCAAACTTTAAACTATTATCTTCAGGTTCCAGTTCAAAATATTTTGGTTCTTCTGGATTACTGTATCCTAAATTTTCATCATAATCTTTAATAGATGCTACTTCATCATAAACAGGCTCTTTTTTCTCTAAAGAAGATAGGAAATCTTTTAGGTTATTACTCATACTCTCTTGAAGTTCTTTGTATCTACTTACTTCATCCGCCTTTTGCTTCAACTCTTTTTCTAGTGCCTCTAACTCTTTTTTCTCTTTCTTTGTCAATTGCTTTTCATTTTGCTTTTCTAGTAGTTCACTTTGCTTATTCAATAAGTCTACAAGTTCTTTTTCTGACTTTTCAAAATTCTTTTGACTCTCTTTAACTAGATATTCCATGATTTGCTTATCATATTCTGGATCTAAGTTATCCTGTGCTTTTTTCACTAGATCGTTGTATCCAGGCTCCTTTTTATCAGCACCTGCTTGTTGTGAATTATCATTTTTTTGAGGTGGCATAGCATTCAATGGCTCTTGATATTGTGGAACTATTTTAGTCTCATTGGCTATATCATTTATTTCAACTCTTACACCATCATCCTTAGGGAAATCAAATGCGTTATCTTTATCTAAAATAGCGTATTTATCATCGCTTGATTTTGGCACCTCTACATCTGGTGTATTTTCTTTTTCCACTTGAGATATCATATCATCAAATATTTTCATGCTTTCATCTTGATTTTTTTTGTAATTCTCTTCATCTTTTCCTATTTGTTCCTTTATTTTAGATAGCTCTCCACTTTCATCACCAATATACCCTATTATTCTATCAATGATATCTCTATCATCCTGATTTTTCTGTTCCTGTGTTCTAGTATCATCTCCTTGATTAAGTTTTTTACTATTTTCTACATCACCAATATTTTTATTATTTACATTCTTAATATTGATATCTGTATCCACATTACTTACTTTTTTCTTTGATGATGATATTGAATCCTTTATACTATTTACCTTATCCTTCATATCTTTTACATTTTGAATTGATCCAGATAAGCTAATATCTCCACCTACTTTTACAACATCTTTATCCACTATCTGAGTATTTTCTAAATCTGTATAGATATCTTTTACTCCACCTTTTTCTCCGTTTAGGCTGATATCTCCATTTACATTTATATTTTCTTGTTTTAAGCCAATTACACTCTTAGATGTCACCTGTTTGTCTTTTGTATCTCCAATCGTTCCATCTACTCCCATATCACCTGTAAATCCACCTGATACAGTTATGTGCGCTCCACCTTGCTGTTCAGTTGTCACTAAATCTTTTAGATTTACATTTCCTCCTACTTTTAGGCTTCCATTTCCTGTTTCTGATCCTAGCACGCCTCCAGTCATGTTCAGATCTTTGCCTACATCTACTACAAGGTTACCTCCCGATTTTATACCGGATTGTTTAA
>CAKOHT010000007.1 GCA_934085975.1 uncultured Cetobacterium sp. | reverse complement strand
TCATACATAGTATACCATATTTAAACTACCTATTTTAGATTTATTTTAACCATAAAATAACAAAAAACAAGAGCCATTAAACTCTTGTTTTTTTGATTTTATTTTATAATGCTTCTTTTTTTAAAATATTAGAAACAACTTTTTTAGCATCATTGACAGCTGCAACAACAGTTTTAGGACCAGTTACAACATCACCACATGAAAACACATTTTCTAAAGTTGTTTCAAAATTATCATTGACAATTATAGTTCCCCATTTCTCAATATTGATTCTATCTTCAGAAGAAACAACATTTTTCTTAGGACCTTGGCTGACAGCCACAATGATAGAGCTGTAAGGAATTGCAATATCACTATCTTCTAAAGTTATCAGTTTTTTTCTTCTATCCTCATCAGTATAAGATTCAGTTCTCAAAAAAATCATAGAGTCGTCTAGAATTTCTTTCGGAGCATAGTAAAATTTAAAATTAACCCCATCCTCTTTGGCTTCAGCAATTTCAACTTTAGTAGCAGGCATATCCTCTTCTCCACGTCTATACATAACTGTGACAGAGCTACCCAATCTTTTTGCAACTCTGGCAGCATCCATAGCTACATTTCCACCACCAATGACTAAAACATTAGGTCCAAGGTTGTATGATTCTGGTGAAATAAGATAGTTTATTGCATAATGAACATCCCCTTTTGTTTCACCTTTTATATTCATAGGTTTAGGGTTCCAAACACCAGTCGTAATAATAATGTATTTAAAATTATCATTTTTCAAGTTTTGAATAGTGTGAGTGGGACCAACTAAAGTATTATATTTTATTTTTACTCCTAAATTTAAAAGATATTTTTCAAAGGTATCCATTAAGTCTCTAGATAATCTAAATTCAGGAATACCGTATCTCAAAACGCCACCTAATTTTGAAAAGGCTTCAAATATAGTGACATTAAATCCCTCTTTTGCTAAAAGAATAGCAGAGGTAATACCAGCTGGACCTCCACCAATAATAGCCACATCTACCTTTTTACTCTCTTTTTTATTTAAAGGCAGTTTTGAAAGATATTCAGTAGAAATCTCTTTTTCAATAAGAGGAAATTCAACAGGAGTTTCTTTAATTCCTTTGATGCAATGACCTTTACATTGTTCTTCATGAGGACACACAATAGAACAAAATATAGATAGTGGGTTATTATTAAATAATATCTCTCCAGCTTCAGATATTTTATTCTCTTTAAATAAATTTATAATATTAGGTATATCTGTTGATATAGGGCAGTGTATTTTACAAAGTGGTTTTTTGCAGTTCAAGCAACGGTTAGCTTCGTGTAGTAAATCTATTTTCAAAATAGTCACCCCTGTTAGAATTACATGGTAATTTGGTATTTTTTTATTTTTTCATTTAATTTTTCAAGATCGACAGCAGGAATATAAGTTTCTTCTCCATTTAGTAAAAGTGTTATTCCAGTAGTTCCTTTTACTTTAGAATACCTCGAAAATAGATTTAAGGCAAAATCTATTTCATTTTGTGCAAGGTTTCCGAATCCAACCATATGTGGTCCAGGAGTCTCTTTTCCTCTGATAAACAAAGATCCAAAATCTTTAAATTCGTTTATTTTTAAATTATCCTCTTGCTCTCTTCCAACAATCAAATATCTTCCCTCTCCAAATCTAAAAAATCTTCCTACTTTTAGAAGATGGAATAAATTAGAGTTTTTATCTTCTAATATACCATCCTCCTCCAATATTCTAAGTCTTTTTGAATACGCTGGATCAGTGAGAAGACATCCACCACCGGGAGTTGGATAATCTACAATACCAAATTTCTCCATCAGTTCCATCTGAATTTTTCTGCTTCTTCCTTGAATATCTAAAAGTTTACTTCTATCAATCCAACCTAATTTTTCAGGTTCACTTTCCGGTAGAAGTTTCGCAGATAAAGGTCTAACAATGAGATTTTCAAGCCCCGGAGAAAGAGCTTTAACTTTTTCTAGCGCTTGATAGTTTTGTGACATAGGTCTTTGACCTAGAACCTCACCAGATATAATAAAAGAAGCTCCATATTTTTCCATAAGATCACCAGCTGTTTTAAACATTAAAGCATGGCAATCGATACATGGATTCATATTTTTTCCACGCCCATGAACAGGATTTTTTAGGATTTCAGTGTGGACACTACTGAAGTTAACATACTCCAATTGAACCCCTAGTTGTTTAGCCATATTTTCAGCTTTTTCATTTTTTCCGCCGAAAAAATGCGATACAAAGTTAAGAGCTATAACTTCTATACCTTGATCTTTTATAATTTTAATTGCTAGAGCACTATCAAGTCCTCCAGAAAAAAGCGCCAATGCTTTCATTAATTAACCTCCATGAATCAATTACTCGTGGTCAATATCTAAAAAAGTATTTTGTTTTAAATCATTTTTTCCATCATAAAGGAAGTTGATATTTTTAGGAACTGAAGTAAATACATTTCTGCTTATAGGAATCCATTTAGCTTCTTTTATATTGATTGCACCACTTAAGAAATCAAGAATTCTTTGTGCATCTTTTCCATTTACATTTTCTAGATTTAATGTGACCACTTTATCGTTTTTTATATAATCAGCAATTTTTTTACACTCTGCAAAACTTTTTGGATTGACAAAAATTGTTTGACAATCCTCTTGAACAGTGTTGTTAACAGGTGTTTTAATCTCTGCTTTAGGAATAGAATTTGTAAAAGTAGGAATAACATCCTCCTTACCATTATTATTTAAACTAAATTTAGGAAGTGAAGCAGCTAGTTCACTTTCATCTTGATACTCCTCATAATTCTCTTCATTAGGATCAAAGGTAAGTCCAACACTATCAGTAAAATCTTTAAAAGCGTTTTTGAATTTAGTAATTTTCATTGATACCTCCATGTTTACTCGAATATTTTACTACCTACTCTTATAAGAGTTGCTCCCTCTTCAAGAGCCAATTTATAATCATTACTCATCCCCATTGAAAGTTCAGTTAAAGAATCGTTAAAGTAAAGAATATTTAATTCATCTTTTAATTCTCTTAATTTTTTAAATCCGTTTCTAATAATATCCTCATTATCAGTGTACGGCGCCATTGTCATAAGACCTTTAATTTTAATATTTTCAAGAGATAAAAGTGCAGGAATATCATTTAAGAAATCTTGATAATCATATCCCTCTTTGCTGTCTTCTTGGAAGAGATTTATTTCTATTAAAACTTCAATAATTCTATTGTGTTCTTTAGCTCTTTTATCGATTTCTTCAGCTAAAGAAAGTTTGTTAATAGAATGAATCATGTCAATAAAATGGGCAATGTATTTAACTTTATTTTTTTGAAGATTCCCAATAAAATGCCATTTATGACCAATAGAGTAATCCGAGATTTCTTCATATTTTTTTGTTGAAACTTGAACTTTATTCTCTCCTAAGATATGAGCTCCACTTTTAAGTACACCCTTTATAGTTTCAGTGTCAACATATTTAGTGACGGCTACAAGATTAACTTTTTCAGGATATGGAGAGAGTTTTTTTATATCTAATAAGATTTCATTAATATTTTCTGAAATTCTCACAATTTCCTCCTAATTAAATTAAATAAATTTACTAAAAACATCATTAGCCATGAGAATACCCTTTCTGGATAAGTTGTACTGCGAGTTATCTTTGATTAAGAATCCACTATTAACTAGGCTGTCACAGAGGTCGATATATTTTCCTTTAGGAACTATTCCATCTGGAATAATCCGTAGTCCAAGAATATATTCATAGAGCTCTTTTTCATTCGAGTCAATAAACTCTTCTTCTAAGATAGGTTTAATATTATTAGATATTCTAGCATAATATTCAGGAATTTTTAAGATATTTTTGTATCTGATATCTTGATAGTATCCAGATGCTCCGATTCCGATTCCTAAGTACTCTTCGTTTTTCCAGTATTTAGTGTTATGGGTAGCTCTTTTTTCGGGAAGACAAAAATTTGAAATCTCATAGTGAATATATCCATTTTTTTTAGCTTCATCAATGATTAATTCATACATGGATGCTTCTAAATCATTATCAGTTTCTTTATAGATTCCAGCTTCAAGTTTAGCGAAAAAATCAGTACCCTCCTCCCAAATTAAAGAATATATGGAAAAATGTTCAGGCTTTAGAGAGAACAGATGAGTTAAATCAGATTTTAAATCATCCAAAGTTTGGTTGGGAAGAGAAAACATTAAGTCTAAACTGATATTTTCAAATCCAGCTTTTCTAGCTAGATAAAAGGCCTCTTCCCCCTCTGCTGAAGAATGAAGTCTTCCCAAAAGTTTGAGTGTCTCATCATTGAAGCTTTGTATTCCAATACTAATTCTATTTACTCCAGCCTTTTTAAAAAATTTTAGTTTCTCAAGTGTAACTGTTTTTGGATTAACTTCAAGTGTGATTTCAGCACTAGATTTTATATTCAAATTATTTAAAATTCTACTAATTTGCTCAGGAGTAAGCAAAGAGGGAGTGCCTCCCCCAAAATAAACAGTTTCAAGTGGAAACTTGGGATACATATTGATTTCGCAAATAATTGCATCAACGTATTTTTCTCTCTCTTCATCTGTGGATTTGAAAGATAAAAAATCGCAATAGTTGCACTTATTAAGACAAAAAGGAATATGTATATACATTGCACTTAGCATAAGTACCTCCAAGATTTAATCAATAAAAGCTTGAAAATCCTCCATAGTTTTTATTAATTTTTCATTTGCTTCATCTTCTGTTTTTCCAACGACACAGAAGTAATATTTTATTTTTGGTTCTGTTCCAGAAGGTCTAGCTGTAATATATGTATTGTCGTCTAATACAAATTGAATAACATCAGATTTAGGTAATCCTTCGTATCCTAAGCTAAAATCTCTTTTGGATACCACTTTTTTTCCAAGTAGGGAGTCAGAAACGTTAGCTCTAAGAGTTGACATTATTTTAGCAATAGCTTCTACGCCGTCTTTTCCTTTTTTAGTAATAGCAATAATTCCTTCTTTATAATAACCAAATTTTTCATATAATTTTTTTAATTCTTTTGGAATAGATGAACCGATACTATTGTAATAGGCAGCCATTTCAGCTATTAATAGAGTAGATACAACAGCGTCTTTATCTCTTGCGTGCGTTCCCACAAGATAGCCATACGATTCTTCAAATCCCATTAAAAATGTTGCATCATATTTTCCCTCTTCGAACTCTCTTATTTTTTCCCCAATAAATTTGAAACCTGTAAGAGTTCTAAAAATTTTTATACCTTTCTCTTTAGCAACAACATCTAACATTGGAGTTGAAACTACAGTTGATACAACTGCTGAATTTTTAGAAATACTCTTTTTATTCTCTAAAATATAGTTCATTAGCAAAAGACCAATCTGATTTCCATTTGGGTAAATCCATTCTCCTTTTTCGTTTTTTACCGCTACACCTATTCTATCTGCGTCAGGATCATTTGCCATACATAGTGTCGCTCCAACTTTGTCTGCTAATTCTATACTTAATTTAAAAACTGCTGGATCCTCTGGATTGGCATATGAACAAGTTGGAAAATTTCCATCAGGTTGTTCTTGCTCAGCTACTATATAGACTGATTCAAATCCAGTTTCTTCAAAAACTCTTTTGACTGGTCTTCCACCAGTTCCATGTAATGGTGAATAGACAATTTTAAAGTTTTCTTTACCAGGAATTTCATTGTGAATAATTTGTTTTTTAACCGCTTTAATAAACTCAGTATCGATATCCTCAGAAATGTATTCTAAAAGTCCATCTTGAATAGCACATTCTTTAGTTAGTAACTTAATTTTATCAAAAGAATTGATGGCATTGACATTAGCCACAACACCACTAGCTTGAGGTTCAATAATTTGACATCCATCACTCCAGTAAACTTTATATCCGTTATATTCTTGTGGATTGTGGGACGCTGTTACCACTATACCAGCGACACACTTTAGCTCTCTTACAGCAAATGAAAGCTCAGGCGTTGATCTAAGAGATTTAAAAAGATATGCTTTAATTCCATTTCCAGCTAAAACCAGAGCAGCATTTAATGCGTACTCTTCAGAACCAATTCTACAATCGTAAGCTATAGCAACCCCCATTTTTTTTCCTTTTTCACCAGTAGATTCTAGGATGTAGTTAGCAAGTCCTTGAGTTGCTTTTCGGATAGTGTATTTATTAATTCTATTGATACCGATTCCTCTAACCCCCCTCATTCCACCAGTTCCAAATGAAAGGTTTGTATAAAACCTATCCTCAATTTCTTTTTCATCTCCTCGGATACTTTTCAAATCCTCTCTGTCCTTTAAATCGATATAATCGGATACTAACCAATTATTGTAGTTTTCCAATATAAATTTATCCATTTTACAAGTTCCTCCCCTTAAATAATATCCCCCGTATTAGAGTTTAAATTTTCACTAACAGGTTCCTTTTTATTTGCAATAATAACCTCTGTTGTTAAAATTAAAGCTGCGATAGATGTTGCATTTTGCAAGGCTGAACGAGTGACTTTTGTAGGGTCAATTATCCCACTTCCAATCATGTCTACATATTCTTCAGTCGCAGCATCCAATCCAAAACCGTCGGGTAAATTTTTGATTTTTTCAAGTATGACTCCTCCGTCTAATCCAGCATTGACAGCTATTTGCTTCAAAGGTGAACTAAGGGAATTTTTTAAAATATTAGCTCCAATTCCCTCTTCTCCATTTAGAGTGAACTTTGTCATTTCGTTAGCAATCTCATACAATGCCACACCACCGCCTGGAACGACACCCTCTTCGATAGCAGCTCTTGTAGCATTTAAAGCATCCTCTATTCGTAATTTTTTTTCTTTCATTTCAACTTCAGTTGCAGCTCCAACTTTGATGACGGCTACACCACCGGAGAGTTTAGCAAGTCTTTCTTGTAATTTTTCTTTGTCATAATCAGAATCGGTTGTAGATATTTGATTTTTTATTTGAGCAATTCTACTGTCCAAAGTATCTGGGTTGCTAAATCCATCTATAATTACAGTAGAATCTTTAGTAATTTTTATTTTTTTTGCTCTTCCTAATTGAGAAATATCAGTGTCTTCTATTCTCATTCCTTTCTCTTCAGAGATAACTTCTCCACCTGTCAAAATAGCTATGTCTTCCAGCATAGCTTTTCTTCTATCACCAAATGCAGGAGCTTTAACTCCAGTAACATTTAGTGTTCCTCTTATCTTATTTAAAACGAGAGTTGCTAGAGCTTCTCCATCTAAATCCTCAGCAATGATTAAAAGAGGCTTTGAAGTTTGAACTGTTTTTTCTAAAAGAGGAAGGAGTTCTTTCATAGTTGAAATCTTTTTATCAGTGATTAAGATATAAGGATTTTCAAGTATAGCTTCCATTCTTTCGGAATTTGTTACCATATATGGTGAAAGATATCCTTTTTCAAACTCCATCCCCTCAACTACTTCTAAAGTAGTATCAAGAGCACGTGCTTCTTCCACACTAATAACACCACTTTCGCCAACTTTTTCCATAGCTTTAGCTATTAATTCACCAATTTCTGTATCACCAGCAGATATTGAAGCAACCTGTGAAATTTCAGCATTGGATTGGACTTTTTTTGATTTTTTTAAAAGCAACTCAACTGCCATTTTTGTAGCTTTCTCAATCCCTTTTTTTAAAAAAATAGGGTTTGATCCAGCAGAGACCATTTTAAGTCCCTCTTTAACGATAGCCTGAGCCAATATTGTTGCAGTAGTTGTTCCATCTCCAGCAACATCATTAGATTTAGTCGCAACCTCTTTGATGAGTTGAGCTCCCATATTCTCAAAAGGATCATCCAACTCAATCTCTTTGGCGATTGAAACACCATCATTTGTTATTAGAGGAGGACCATACGCTTTTTCTAAAACAACATTCCGACCTCTAGGACCTAAGGTTATTTTAACTGCATCAGCTAAAATATTGACACCATTTTCCAATTTTTTTCTTGCATCATCATTAAATTTGATAATTTTAGCCATAGAAAGACCTCCGTTAAAGTTTAATCTCCTCTTTTAAATACTTTATAAGTTCATCTTTAGTCTCTTCATTTCTAAAACCAAACTCTATATTTGCTTTTAAAAGTCCGATTTTATTTCCTATATCGTATCTTTTCCCTTGAAAATTATAAGCAAGTACTTTTTGATTGTCATTTAACATTTTTAAAATGGCATCAGTAAGTTGAATTTCGCCACCTTTACCAGGTTTTGTAGTTTCTAAATATTTAAAAATATCTCCAGATAGAAGGTATCTTCCAAGACACGCTAAATTAGAAGGAGCTTCCTCTAAAGTTGGCTTTTCTATAAAGTCGACCATTTCAACTGTATTTTCATCTAAAATAGTGGCTGGTTTTACGATACCGTATTTAGATACATCTAGATTTTCAACCTCTTGAACACCAATAACACTTGCACCGTATTTTTCATAGACATCTATAAGTTGCTTAGCAACGGGAGCATCAGGGTTATAGACAATATCATCACCCAGAGCTATGATAAAAGGGTCCTCACCAATAAAAGATTTAGCTTTTAAAATAGCGTGTCCCAATCCTAAAGGATGATTCTGTCTAACATAGTAGATGTTTGCCATACTTGAGATATCGTCAATTTTTTTTAAAAGTTCAAATTTTCCATCTCTTTCAAGAGTATTTTCTAACTCGTAAGAGAAATCAAAATGATCTTCAATAGAGTTTTTATTTCTTCCAGTAACAATAACAATATCAGTTATTCCAGATTCCACAAGTTCTTCTACAATATATTGTAAAGAGGGTTTATCAACAATGACAAGCATCTCTTTTGGTTGTGCTTTTGTTGCAGGTAAAACTCGAGTACCTAATCCCGCAGCAGGTATAACAGCTTTTGTAACTTTTTTCATGAACAATTCCCCCTAAAACTATTTTATCTTAGATCCTATTTTAACACTTGAATCCACTTCCACAAGTTTTAATCTTTTCTTTTCAGTAGAACTCAGCAGCATACCTTGAGAAAGCACTCCTCTTAAAGTAACCGGCGGTAGATTTAAAATTGCTAAAACTTTTTTACCAATAAGCTCTGAAGGTGTTGGGTAATATTTAGCAATTCCAGAAACAATCTGTCTTGTCTCAGTAGCAGTTTTCACTTTAAATTTAAGAAGTTTATCGGCCCCCTCAATATTACTAGCTTCTAAAATTTCAACAATTTGAATATCTATTTTATCGAAATCACTTATATCTATTGGATTTTCAATTTTTAATTCTTCATTTATAGCCAGAGAATCTTTTTTAACCTCTTTTTTTTCAATTTCAAGTCTTGGGAATATAGGTTCAGCATTTCCAAGTTTATGTCCTTCGTTTAGTAAGTTCCAACTGTCAACCGAGTCAAGACTAGCTTTTGAAATATCGTTAGAAAATCCTAATTGATTCCAAATTTTTTGTGACGCTGTTGGCATATATGGAGCTGTTAAAACAGCAACTTTGTAAAGTGATTGAACTAAAAAGTTCATAACAGTTGCTAATCTTTCTTTTTTTTCTTTATCTTTTACGAGTAACCAAGGAGCTGTTTCATCAACGTATTTATTCATTCTAGAGATAAATTTCCAGATAGCTTCTAATGCTCTCGAGAATTCAACTCTATTCATATGATAATCGACAGAAACGGCAGTTTCATTCCAAAGAGTCATTACAGTGTCATCAATCGCTTCGAAAGACTCACCTTTTACAACTACTCCGTTAAAGTATTTTCCATACATTCCAAGAGTTCTATTTAGAAGATTTCCTAAATCATTAGCCAAATCCGAGTTGATTCTTGTAACGATTGATGGTGTTGAATAATCTCCATCATTTCCGAAATTTACCTCTCTCATTAAGCAGTATCTAAAAGCATCTACACCGTATTTAGCTATTTCATCCAGTGGTGCAACAACATTTCCTTTAGATTTAGACATCTTTTCACCCTCGGAAGTCCACCATCCATGGGCTACAATTTTGTTTGGAAGTTTAATTCCAGCGGATAAAAGCATACAAGGCCATATAATAGCATGGAATCTAAGAATATCTTTTCCTAAAAGGTGGACAACTTCTCCATTGTTCCAGAATTTATCAAATAGCTCAGGATTATTTTCGTATCCAACAGCTGTTAGATAGTTTGTTAAGGCATCAAACCAAACATAAGTGATATGCCCAGGGGCAAATTCAATTGGTATTCCCCATTCAAATGTATTTCTAGAAATAGATAAATCCTGAAGCCCCTGTTTTATAAACGAAATAACTTCATTTTTTCTAGAATGAGGAAGAATAAAGTCAGAATGAGTTTCAATATGCTTAAGTAAAGCCTCTTGATATTTGGACATCTTAAAAAAGTAAGACTCCTCTTTAACTGTTCTTAATTCCTTACCACAATCAGGACAGTGGTTTCCATTCACGATTTGATTTTCAGGAACGAAGGTTTCACAAGAAACACAATACTTTCCTTCATATTCTCCCTTATAGATATCTCCTTTATCATAAACAGTTTTTATTATTTTTTTAACAGCATCTTTATGCCTAGACTCTGTAGTTCTTATAAAATCTGTATAGTTGATATCCAATGCTTTCCACATCTCAATAAATCTAGGAGCCATAGAATCTGTCCAAGCTTGTGGAGTTAAATCTCTCATTTTAGCTGCTTCCTCAACTTTTTGTCCATGTTCGTCAGTTCCTGTTAAAAAGAAGACATCAAAACCTTTTGATTTTTTATATCTAGCTAAAACATCAGCAGCAATGGTTGTATATGCACTTCCAACATGTGGATCTCCATTGACATAATATATAGGTGTTGTTACATAAAAATTTTTACTCATCTATTAATCTCCTTTCGAAACGTTATTTTTAGTTAATATTTTTTCTGCTTCTTTATCTATTTGAAATAAAGCATCTTTCACTGAATTAGAGTAATCCTCTAAATTTGCATCTTTGGGAATCATGATGGGGTCACCAATCAAACAAACCATTTTAGAAAAGGGTTTAGGCATTTGGAATTTATCCCAAGTTTTTTCAAAAATCCATTTATCGCTAAAAGCAACTCCTACTGGGACTAAAGCCTTTTCAGATTTTTGAGCAAGATACAGCATACCGGGCTTAACCTCATAAATAGGTCCTTTGGGTCCATCCAATGGAGTTCCAGCACTATGACCGTCTTTAACTAGCTTAATTAGTTTTAAAACTGCTTTAATAGAATCTTTTCCAGAAGAGCCTCTAACCATAGTGAATCCCATTTTTTCCAAGGGAATAGATATTAACTCTCCGTCCTTGGAAGGACTGGCTAGGACAGCTTTTTTTTCAGAAAGATTAATAAGTCCTAGAGAGGCACCAACAAGTTTATTATGCCAAAAACCACACACATAATTTTGTCCATCAATAAGATTAGAACTTTTAATAATCTCTATTTTCATTGTTTTAGAAATAATTTTAAGTAGGTAGTAAAGTATTAAACCATATCTTTTATATTTATTATTTTCCATCAAAAAACCACCTATAAACAAAGTATTTTTAAATAATTATAACATAAATTTAAGGTAAAAAAAAGCACCAATACTTATTGTATCGGTGCCTAAAATTCAAACTAGAATAATCCTGGGATATTGATTCCGCCAGTAACAACAGACATCTCTTTCTCAGCTAACTCATCAGCTTGTCTCATAGCTTCAGTAACAGCAGAAAGAACAAGATCTTCTAACATCTCTTTATCTTCAACAGCATCCTTGATAGTTTCTTCAGATATTTTTATAGAAACGATATCTTTTTGTCCGTTAGCTCTTACTACAACAGCTCCTCCACCAACAGAAGCTTCAACCTCTTTTTCTTTTAATGATTCTTGAACAGAAAGCATTTGCTGTTGCATAGCCTGAGCTTGCTTTAAAATATCAGATTGAGAGTTTCCTCCAGTAGTTTTTTGTCCTTTTATTTTTCTAACCAATTTAATCCCTCCTAGAATATATTGTGTAATTGTTATGATTATATCACAATAGGGAGTAAATTTTCAACTAGAGATTTAAAAGCTCAGATATAAAATTGGTTTAAAGAATACTTCCTCATTTTCAATCAGTTTTTTAATAGTTTCACTTTCAGTTAAAGATTTGAAATTGAAAAAAGTTTGTATAGGAAATAGCGTTGATTCAAACATAGATTTTAAATCTTCTTCGTAGGAAATCTCAACAACAGAGTAATTATCACTTACCTCTAAATCTGAAGCTAGAGTTTTTATAGTTTTATTTATTCCTCCTATAGAATCTATCAATCCAATATTAATTGCTTCCTGTCCTAACCAGATTTTTCCTTGAGCTATTTTTTCAACTTCTTCCAATGGTAAATTTCTACCATTGGCAACTTTACTTAGAAATTCATTATAGACTTTAAGATTAGAACTATACATTTTTTCCTGTCTATCAGGAGTCATTGGTGATGTTAAAGAATATAAATCTGCATACTTTCCATAGGATATATCATTCATATTGACACCAATTTTATCTGTTAGCTCTTTAAAGTTTGGAATAAGACTTACAACTCCAATAGAACCAGTTATACTATTTTTATCAGCGAATATCTTTTTAGCAGCAGTGGAGATATAGTAACCACCTGAGGCTGCAACATTTCCAACAGAAACATAGACTGGCTTTTTAACGTTATTAATTGAGTTCCAAATGATGTCTGATGCTAGTGCAGACCCACCAGGCGAGTTGACTCTAATTACAATTCCTTTAATAGTATCATCTTTTTCCGCCTTTTCTAAAGCAGAGATGAATTTGTCAGGAGTTATAATACTTGCTGCTGGATTTTTAGAGGATGTATAACTAATCTCTCCATCTGCGTAAACTATGGCTATCTTATTATCAGAAATAGTTGTTTTTGGAGAGGGAGAATAATTTTCGATACTGATGATATTATCAATATTTTTTTCTTTTTTAAAATTTTCCCAGTATTTGAGAGAAGTAATTAGGTTATTATTTTTTAAAGTTTCTGATGATTCGCCCATTAAGTCCCCAGAAAGAATAAGTGAATTAAGTTTATTTATATCAAGTGAAGTATTTTTTGATAAATCTTCAACAAAAAAGAAATAACTTTTATCCAAAATTCTTTTTAAATCAGAACGATTTTCTTCAGACATTTCACTTCGTGTATAGTTTTCGCCATAAGTTTTAAAATCTCCTACATGAACAACAGTGACATCTATTCCTAATTTTTCTGTTAAGGTTTTAAAATATGGAATATTTTTGTTGTAACCAGTGATATTTACAACAGTGGATGTTGCTGGGGGCATAATGATTTCGTCGGTATAACTACTTATTAGCAAAGAGTTATTATCCAATATGGCTCCGTATGAATAGATAGGTTTAGTTGAGGTTTTAAACTCGTTTAAAACCTCTCCTAATTCATCAATTTGACTTCTACTCAGTGAGTTGTCATCTAAAAACAATATGACTCCTTGGACATTATCGTCCTCTTTTGCCACATTTATATTATCCAAAAGTTGATAGAAGTTTAAACTTTTAGAATTAAAATTAATAGGACTTTGAATTGAAGTTTCATTGAACTCTTTAGATAAATCTATTTTTAAGTATGATTTTTTAGTAAATGGGCTTTTTTTAGTTTTAGTAAAGTAATTAAAAGCCAAAACTATTAAAATCAAAAGGAATGTAAATTTTATTATCATTGAAGATATTTCTCTGATAATAAATTTTAAGAAATTGAAAATCCATCTAAGCAAAAACATATTAGATATCTCCTTTCTCTTTTTTTAATTCCTTTTCTAAAAGGTCTAAGAGTCTATTAAATTCTGTAGCAACAGCGTTGAAAGCATCCTTTTTACTTAAATCCACTCCAGCTTTTTTTAATTGGTTCATAGGATGATCATTTCCACCAGATTTTAAAAGAGTAAGGTATTCATGTTTAGCATTTTCTCTCTCTTCAGGTGTATATTTCATATTTGTTATTCTATCATATAGATTTGCTGATGAAGCAAAACTAGTAGCATATTGATATACGTAGTATGGAGAGTTATAAAAATGAGGAATTCTTGTCCAAATAATTTTTTGTAATTCATCCATAGTCAACTCAGGTCCAAAGTAATTTTTAAACAAATTTTCCATGATATTATTTAAAACTTCAGGAGTTATAGCTCCGCCACTTTCTACAATTTTGTGAGCTTGATATTCGTAGTCAGCAAATAGAGATTGAATGTAGTAAGTTCCGACAATTCCACCAATAGCTTGTTCAATAAGAGCTATTCTCTCTTTTGGGTCGGTTGTATTTTTTAACATACTATCAAGCAACAATCTTTCATTAAATGTTGAAGCTACCTCAGCGACAAAGATAGTGTAGCTACTAATAGCATATGGTTGATTTTTAGTAGATAGCATAGAGTGCATAGTATGACCAAGTTCATGAGCCAAAGTAAAAACAGCGTCCATTGTTCCGTTATAATTAAGCAACATATATGGGTGTACGTCATATATATTTAAAGAATAGGCACCACTTCTCTTGTTGGGAGTTTCATATACATCCAACCATCCTTCACTTAAAGCTGTGTTTAATCCATTGTAATACTCTTCACCTAAAGGCTTAACAGACTCTAAAACGGTATTCTTAGCTTCCTCATATGAAAAATCTTTGTTGTAGTCAACAATATTTATGGAGTTATCATAATAGTGATAACTAGGTAAATTTAAGGCCTTTTTTCTCAAGGCAACATATCTTTTTAGAGGAGCAGTGTTTTCTCTAGTAGATTCAATTAGTGAGATATAAACATCTATGGGAATATTTTTAGGGTCTAAAGCTTTTTCTAAGCTAGATTTATAATTTCTGGATTGAGCTGAAGCAAAGTCTCTTTGTAAAATACTCTTATAGATTGAAGCATATGTATTTTTATTAGTGTTGAAAGAATCATAGAGTGCTTCAAAAACTTTTTTTCTATCCTTTTGGTTTCGATTGGTTGAAATTACTTTGGAGTAGACTCCATTGGTAACAGTATTTTTGCTACCATCAGATAGCTCAACCTCGTTCCATTTAATATCCGAAGTAGATAGTTCACTGTATATATCGGACGGAACACTTAGATATTGCCCAAAGTACGATAGTAATTTTTCTTTATCAGCAGAAAGAACGTGTTCTTGTAATCTATAAGTTTCCATCAAAGGAAATCTATTAGGCTCAAGACTTGGGTATCTATCGATCCAAGTAATCATAGTTTCTTTAGGAATAGTTAATATCTCAGGCGTAATCCAAGAGGAAGAAATCGAGTAATTAGCATATATGCTTTCAACCTCTTGAAGCTTAACAGAAGCCATTTCATTAGTTGAATCTAAATCTCTTTGTAAATATGGATATAAGTAAACCTTATCTAAGAGTCTTGATATTTTCTCTTCAAGTTCTATAAATTCGACAAATGTTTCGGGATTTTCAGAAATTTTGCCTTGGTACATAGGAACTTTAGCCATAAGTTCCTTAAGTTTACTTAAATCACCTTCCCATTGGCCCCAATTGGGATAGATATCGCTTAAATCCCATTTATATTGTTGTTCAATTGTATCTCTATTTTTTAACATAGAAAAATCCTCCTTTTTTATTTCATGTACTGGTTTAATTAAAGTAGTTTGAGAGTGTGATAATTTTTTTTCATAAAAATATTTACCAACAAAAGCTAAGTTTGCTATAAGAATAAGAACTATAAATTTCTTCATCTAATCCCCCTGTATTCCTTTATTATATTTTATATATTACAACAAAAAATAAAAAATAGGAAGAAAAGCTTCAAACATCTTCCTATTTTAATAAATTTTTTTATTGATTATCCAGTCGATCTTTAGGTAATATTTTATTCAGAAAAACCCCAATTAGAGCTGCAATAGCAAGTCCAGATAAAGAAACTGTTTTCCAAATAATAATATTATCAATGGCAATTCCTAAAACAAATATTAAAGAAGCGATCAAAAGATTTCTTGAATGTGAAAAATCAATTTCTGCTTCAATGAGTGTTCTAACTCCAACAGAGGCAATCATACCAAATAATATAATAGATATTCCTCCCATAACTGGAGTAGGAATAGTTTGCAAAATAATTCCAAATTTACCAATAAAGCTCAAAAGAATAGCGTAACAAGCTGCAATTCTTAGAATAGCAGGATCATAGACTTTAGTAACAGCAAGAACACCAGTATTTTCTCCGTAAGTTGTATTAGCAGGTCCTCCTAGCAATCCAGCAGCTACGGTAGCAACTCCGTCACCTAGTAAAGTTCGTGAAATACCCGGATTTTTAAAGAAATCTTTACCAACAACAGCACCATTTGTTGTTATATCTCCAATATGTTCGATAAAAACAACTAGTGCTATTGGTGCGATAGCTAAAATAGCAGTTGCAGAGAATCTAGGTAAAGTTAGTAGGTCTTGCAATGCTTCTTGAGAAAATCCAATCCAATTTGCAGTAGCAATTGGAGTAAAATCTACTAATCCTAAGAAAATAGAGACTACATATCCAAGAATAACAGATATCAAAATAGGCACCAATCTAAAAAATGATTTTTCTAAAATTGAAATAGTTATCATGGATATCACAACTATAAGAGCAATAACAAGACTTTTCAAATCAAAATGTCCATTGGAATATCCAGCCATAGAAAGAGCTACAGGGCTTAATCGAAGTCCTATTACCATTATAATTGGTCCGACAACAACAGGAGGAAAAAATGATTTTATTTTTTCAACTCCAAATATTTTAACCATCCATGACATGAAAATGTATACGAAACCAGCAGAAATAACTCCGCCTTTAATGGCAGCAATTCCTTCTTCCTTTAAAACAAGACCCAATGCACCGATAAAAGCAAAGGATGACCCTAAAAAAACAGGAACAATCCCTTTAGTACAAAGATGAAAAAGAAGTGTACCGATTCCAGCTGAAAGTAAGGCTACCGAGGGGCTTAAGCCAGTTAAAAAAGGAACTAGTACAGTAGCTCCAAACATAGCTAATACGTGTTGAACTCCAAGTAAAAGTTTACTTTTTGTTGATAAATTAGTCATTATTAAAATCCTCCATAAAATTTTATACCGTTAAATAGCCTACATTATTTTAGGAGTATTGTCAATCTAAACTTAACGAACCAAGGAGTTTACCAAAGCTAAAAGAAACAAAAGCTCTATTTTTGGTAACAATATTGCTTAAACATATAGAATCTCCTCTTTTTAAAGTGTGAGTTTTAAGAGGATAAAGAAATCCTTCCAAGGTAAGATTTTCAACGGTGTCTGAAAAAGGAATAAAGGATATTCTTTTGTTTAAACAATTTTTTAAAATAAATTTTGGAGTTACTAAGAATAGTTTCTCATGCTCATCTATAAATATAATATTATTATACTTAAAAATAAGATTTATATTTGTCAGTGTATGATCTATTCTTCCACCAAAGCCACCTATTATATAGATTTCCTTATAATTAAGAGAATTTACATAGGAAATTAGAAGTTCCCCATCTGTGAAATCCTTATTTTTATCAAATTTTTTTAGAATAACCTCATTGGCTTTCAAGAAGTCTATGGAGGATTGATCTAAAGAGTCAAAATCTCCCCATACTTCTTTAGGAATATAGTTTAATTCAAGAGCTTTTTTAGCACCTCCATCTGCACAAAAAAGATGGCTGGTGTCGATATTTAAGTTATTGTAAAAATTTTTACAAACAGGAAAATCACCGTTTAAAAATATAAAAGCTTTAGTCATCATCAATTTCTGTATCTACAATAATAAATATGGGTAGATGATCAGAAACCTCCTTTCTTGTTTTAATGAAGTCATCTTTAGTAATATCTAGTGCACCGCTTTGTCCTTTGAACTCTTGAGTGTATTTTTTTGAAATAAAGATATTGTCATAGGAGTTTGCAAATCCTTTAGTTCCTATAGTTGTTTTAATTGAAGGATCTAGAGTATAGATAATATCATCCTCATGGCTTAATAAACTATCAAAAGCTGAATCATTAGCGGGGAGATTAAAATCTCCTCCAATTAAAATATCATTTTCAATAGAATCTAAATTTTGAAAATAATTATAAACATCAATGAGCTTATCGGCTTCAAATTGTCTTTGAGATATTTTTTTTCCATATATGGAGTGTACTAAGACGTATGTAAAATCAAAGTTATGAATTTTAAACGTAGCACCATACGGCTCTCGAATAAACTCATTATTTTCATCAGGATAAAATCCTTCACTTTTAACAAAATTAACTCTATTTTTTTTGTATAAAAAGGCATAGTACTCTTTATATTCGTTAGTTCCCACAGGATAGGAAGAAATTTCATACCCCCATTTTGAATCACTTATTTTTTCAACTTCAGAAAGAAGCCTATAAAGACCTTTTTTATTCATAACTTCTACTAATCCCACAATATCAAAAGGTTCAATAGATTTTGCGAGGTGTTCATAGTCTTTAACTCCTTTTCCGAGTCTTAAAGTATTGAAAACTCCTATGTAAGCTTTATTTTCCTCTTCTGTTGAAAAAGAAAGTGAGTATATTGAGATTAGCAAAGCAAAAATTAATTTTAGAAACACATAAATCACCTCAAAAAAAATACCCTAAAAAGGGTATTTTTAATAATTTTCAGGGAACATTATTTTTTCTACACCTTCAATAATGACATGTAGGATCATCATATGAATCTCTTGGATTCTATCAGAGGTATTTCCAGGGATAATAAATTCATAGTCACACATCCCTTTAAGTTTTCCACCATCTTTGCCAAGGAGAACACAAGTTTTTAGTCCCATTTTTTTAGCAACCTCTACAGCTTTTATAACATTTGTTGAGTTTCCGCTTGTAGAGATACCAATAAACATATCTCCCTCTTTACCATAGGCCTCTACACCTCTAGAAAAGATATAGTCAAAACCATAGTCATTTCCAACACAAGTAATATGGGATGAATCAGATAAAGAGATAGCAGGGAGTGCCTTTCTATCTTTTCTGAACCTTCCAGTAAATTCCTCGGCAAAATGTAGAGCATCACAGTTGCTACCACCATTTCCACAGATTAGAACTTTATTTCCAAGCTGAAAAACATTGGCTAATTCTTTAGCTACCCTTTCAGTTTCTTTTTTTTCCGCTTCCTCTTTTATAAAGTTTTCTAAGAGAGAAGCCGTTATTTTATACGAATCTAATAAATTCATATTAGCCTCCTAAATTATAAAATTAAAGTTTAAAATTTCTGACAAAATTAATAAATTTGATAATATGTGCAAGGTTTTTCTTGTCCTTAGTTATAACAATTTGATAAGAATCAGTGACTTCATCAATAGTTCTTATAACCTTAAATTCATCACTCTGTATCTCTTTATATACAGCATAATAAGGAAGTATAACGTTACCGATACCCTCTTTAACCATACCTTTGATAACTCCTAAATTCCCTAGTACAGGAATTTTTGTATTGAAACAAATGTGATTCTTATCCTCTAAATGACTGATAGCTTTATCGTTGTTATAGATATTTTTTCTAGATATTAAAGGTTCTTTGGAAACAGCCTCTAGTTTTTGGAAATTTTTTGTACCAACAAGGACATAAGGAACAGAACCTACAGTGATAATCTCTAGGTTAGAATCAGTAATATGTTCTTCGTCTATTAAAAGAATATCTAACTCCCCCTCTTTTAATAGTTTTAAAAGCCAAGCCTTAGTAGAAATAGTAATATCGTATTCAATTTCATCATGTAAGGAGATAAAATCTTTCATTAAAAGAGGAAGTAAAGGTTCACCAATAACAGATGTAGCACCAATAGATATTTTTGCCTTATCCAAGTTGATAATTCTTTCCATCTCTTTTTCAGCTCTTTTAACTTTTTCAAAAATTTCTTCTGCCATTTTAAAAAGAGCTTCCCCAGTGTAAGTTAATTTTATTTTCTTAGAACTTCTATCAAAAAGTTTAGAGTTTAAAATCTCCTCAAATTTTTTAACTTGTATTGAAACCGCCGATTGATTTATGTATAATTTATTAGCTGCTTTAGTAAAACTTTTTTCTTTAGCCACCTCATAAAATATTCTTAAATAATGTAAATCCAATTGTATCACTCCCAACTATTATTATTATGTATAGTTACTATTCTATTTTAGCATAATTTTAACATAATGAATACAATTTATTTAAAAAAAGTAGTAGAAAGTAAATTCCTACTACTTAAAAGCTTTAGGATGATACTACTATTGGAAATTTTTTAAGTTTTCCATCAATTTATCATACTTATCTTGGAACTCTTCTTGGATTCTTTTTTCTCTATCCAAGATATGAGCTGGAGCTTTGGATGTGAATCTTTCATCAGAAAGCTTAGAGTTAACTTTATCTAAATCTTTTTTAATTTTTTCAAGTTGTTCATTAATTTTTTTAATCTCTGCCTCAACATCTAAAAGACCAGTTAAAATCATAAATACTTCAGAATTTCCAGTTACTCTAAATCCACTTTGCTCAGGAGTTGGAAGATCAGGACCGACAGTCAACTCTTCGATTTTAGCAAGTTTAGTTATAAATAACTTATTTGCACTCAATGTTTCTAACTCTATAGGATTAGAAGTTCTAATAACTACTTTAGCCTCTTTAGCTGGAGATATTCCTCTTTCGGCTCTAATATTTCTCAGTGATGAGATTAAACCTTGAATGTATTCAAAAGCTTTTTCTTTTTCATCACTTACAAGGGCTTCGTTACAAACTGGATAGTCAGCAAGCATGATAGTTTCTCCATTTGCTTTTATTTTTTGCCAAATTTCTTCGGTGATAAATGGCATAAATGGATGTAAAAGTTTCAAACCAGATTCTAAAACTGTCCATAAAACATACTGAGCAGTTTGCCTAGATTTAATTCCAGACTCATCCTTGTTATATAATCTAATTTTAGCTAATTCAACATACCAATCACAGAAGTCTCCTCTTAAGAATTCATAGATTGATTTAGCAGCTTCATCCAATTGGAATTTTTCTAATTTATCAGCGACTTCTTTAGATGTTTTATTTAGCTTAGAGAAAATCCATTCATCAACCAATTCAAACTCTACATTAGATTTATCAAATGATTTTATATCAAAATCTTCAAGGTTCATAAGAACAAATCTTGAAGCATTCCAAATTTTGTTAGCGAAGTTTCTCCCCATCTCTATTAATTTTTCAGAGAAATGGACATCTTGTCCTTGTGAAGTATTATAAATCATTGTAAACCTAATAGCATCAGCCCCGTATTCGTCAATTAAATTTAATGGGTCTGGCGAGTTACCTAATGATTTTGACATCTTTCTACCAATTTCATCTCTAACTATTCCGTGTAAATAAACGTTTTCAAAAGGGATATCGTCCATAGTATACATACCAAACATTACCATTCTGGCAACCCAGAAGAATAAAATATCGGCACCAGTTACTAGCGTAGAGGTAGGATAAAATTTTTCTAGTTCAATTGTTTTCTCAGGCCACCCCAAAGTTGAAAATGGCCATAAAGCAGATGAAAACCAAGTGTCTAAAACATCTGTTTCTTGTGTTAATTCAACGTCCTTACCATAGTGAGCTTTAGCTTGAGCATTTGCATCCTCTTCTGTTTTAGCGACAAAAATATGCATATCAGGTCCATACCAAGCAGGTATTCTGTGTCCCCACCAGATTTGTCTTGATATACACCAATCTCTGATGTTTTCTAACCAATTATAGTAAACTTTTTCCCATCTTTTAGGCATAAGTTTAACTTTTCCATTTCGAACAACTTCTAAAGCTTTTTCTGCAAGGGGTTCCATTTTAACAAACCATTGTTTTGAAACTCTTGGCTCAACAACAGTACTACATCTGTAACATCCTCCAACATTGTGTGAATGAGCTTCAATTTTAACTAATAAATCTTGTTCTTCCAAATCGGAAACAATTTTTTTTCTAGCATCAAATCTATTCATTCCAGCATAAGCGGGATATTCATTGACAACTTTTCCATCTGGAGTCATCATATTGATAATGGGAAGATCAAATTTTTGTCCTAAAATAAAGTCATTAGGATCATGTGCAGGAGTTATTTTAAGAGCTCCAGTTCCAAATTCTATATCAACATACTCGTCAGCGATAACAGGAATTTCTCTTCCAACAAGAGGTAAAATAACTTTTTTACCAATAAGATGGGAGTACCTATCATCACTTGGATTAACTGCGATAGCGACGTCAGCAAGCATAGTTTCAGGTCTTGTAGTAGCTATAACTAAAAACTCTTCAGAATCTTTAACAGGGTATTTAATATTCCATAGCGAACCAGCTTTTTCTTCGTGCTCAACTTCATCATCAGCAAGAGCGGTTCCACATCTAGGACACCAGTTAACCATGTATTCACCTTGGTATATTAATCCATCATTGAAAAGTTTGATAAAAATATCTTTAACAGATTCAGAAAGTCCTTCATCCATTGTAAATCTTTCTCTCTTCCAATCTAGAGAAGCACCTATTTTTCTAAGTTGAGTAGTGATAACATTTCCATACTGCTCTTTCCATTCCCAAACTTGTCTGATAAACTCTTCTCTACCTAGGTCCTCTTTAGTTAGACCCCCATCAGCCAGTTTTCTTTCCACTTTATTCTGAGTTGCAATACCAGCATGGTCAGTTCCAGGCATCCAAAGAGTATTATATCCACTCATTCTTTTATATCTAACAAGCACATCTTGAATGCTATTGTTAAGAATATGTCCCATATGTAATATGCCAGTTACATTTGGAGGCGGAATAACTATAGAGTAGTTTGGTTTACTATCATCTAAAGTTGCGGCGAAAAAGTTTGAGTTTTCCCAATATTTATACCATTTTCCCTCTATTTCATTTGGGGAGTAAGTAGTTGCTAATTCATTCATTTTTAAATCCTCCTATTCGATTTCTCCCTCTAAATAACCTTCAATATAATTTAAAATTTGTTCTTTTCCATTGTTATTCAGTGACGAGTGGAAGAAAACATCATCATTGTGGAAATCAACTTTTGTTCTAATTTCTTTTAGTGCTTTGAATTTTTCATTATTTGAAACTTTATCCATTTTTGTAAAAATTATTTTAAACGGAATTCCATAGTGATCTAACCAATTAAGCATTTGAAGGTCCTCGTCACTTGGAATTCTTCTTATATCTAACAGAACGAAAACAAGTTTTTTTCTAGGACTAGCTAGGTATCTTTCCATAGTCAATCCCCATTCTTTTTTCATCTCTTTGGGAACTTTGGCAAAGCCGTACCCAGGTAAATCGACAAAGAAAAACTCTTTATTGATTAAAAAATAGTTAATTAGCTGGGTTCTTCCCGGCGTTTTACTAGTTTTAGCTAGTTTATTTCTACCTGTGATACTGTTTATAAGAGATGATTTTCCAACGTTAGATCTCCCTACAAAAGCAAATTCAATGTGATTTAGTTCTTCAGGATAATCTTTTTCAAATACAGCTGATTTGGTAAAATCCGCTTGTTTTATATTCATTGTGGCTACCTCTTTTCATTATTTTTCAAGGGCAAGTTTTTCAACATCTTCATATGTTGAAGCAAAATATATTTTAATATCTTTCATTACTTCCTCAGGAATCTCCTCTACATCAACTTTATTGTCATCAGGTAAAATTATATTTCTAATTCCTGCTCTATGAGCTCCAATGACTTTCTCTTTAATTCCACCAACAGGTAAAACGTCACCTGTAATCGTAATTTCACCAGTCATAGCAAATGTTTGCTTAACTTTTCTTCCAGTTAAAACGGATAGAATAGTTGTAGTTATAGCAATACCAGCGGATGGACCATCTTTTGGTGTAGCACCTTCAGGGAAATGAAGATGTATATCCTTTTTCTCCAAAATACTTGAGTCTATTTGGAATTTATCAAGGTTTGCTTTTAGATATGTAAATGCAACCATTGCAGATTCTTTCATAACATTTCCAAGAGTTCCAGTTAGCGAAAGATTTCCTTTTCCGGGAATCTGAACTCCCTGAACTTCCAAAGTCATTCCACCAACAGATGTCCAAGCTAGACCATTGACTACTCCGACTTTAGAGATTGCTTTTTTCATTTTTTCAGGTCTGAATTTAGGGTGACCCAAATAAGACTCAAGATTTTTTATATTTATACTGATTGATTTTGCGTCATTATCAATAACTTTTCTAGCTACTTTTCTAAATAGAGCTGAAATCTCTCTTTTTAGATTTCTAACTCCAGCTTCTTTAGTGTATTCATCAATTATTTTTAAAACAGCCTTATCAGTCATATTTATTTTGATACCATTTAGTCCATTTTCATCTTGAGCTTGTTTAATTAAATAGTTATTAGCGATATGTAATTTTTCAAACTCAGTATATGATGAAAGGTTAATAATTTCCATCCTATCTCTTAAAGGTCCCGGTATATTTCTTAAATCGTTAGCTGTAGCTATAAAGAAAACTTTAGATAAATCAAAAGGCATATCTAAATAGTGGTCTTCGAAATGCTTGTTTTGTTCAGGGTCTAAAACTTCTAACATTGCTGAAGCAGGATCTCCTTTAAAATCACTGGACATTTTATCAATTTCATCCAGTAGAATAACAGGGTTAACACTGCCAGCATTTTTTATAGCTTTTATGATTCTTCCAGGCATAGATCCGATATAGGTTCTTCTATGTCCTCTTATTTCAGCCTCATCTCGAACTCCTCCAAGAGAAACTCTAACGAAATTTCTAGCAAGAGAATCAGCTACGGATTTAGCTAAAGATGTTTTACCGACCCCAGGAGGTCCAGCTAAACAAAGAATAGTTCCCTTCATATTAGGGTTCAGTTTTTTAACAGCTAAATAATCTAGAATTCTATCCTTAACATCCTTTAGACCATAATGATCTTTTTCTAGGACATCATGGGCAATTTTTAAGTCTAGAGTCTCGGGGGTAATCACTCCCCAAGGAAGTTCTAAAACAGATTCAATATACGCCCTAGAAACTGTAGCTTCAGCGGAGTATGGAGCCATTTTTCCAAGTTTTTTCAATTCAACTTCAAGTTTATGCTTCGCATCTTCAGGAAGTGGAGAATTTTTAACTTTATCATAAAGTTCATCCGTTTCCTCATCACCACCAGTTTTGCCTAATTCCTCTCTAAGGGTATTAATTTTCTCTCTTATAAAGTAACTTTTCTGACTTTCATTTATCTTTTCTTTGACTTTTTGATCAACTTTTTGTTCAATAGAGGCAATTTCAATTTCATCATTTAAAATTTCTAATAATCTATATCCTCTGATGTTAACATCTAGAATTTCTAAAAGCTCAACTTTTAAATTTTCTTCAATGTCCAAATTAAAAGCAATAGAGTCAAAAATTTTTCCAGCTTTTCTAAAACTTTTTAGTTGAACCATTAGTTCGGCGCTAACTTGATTTGTTAATGTTGAATATTCTTCAAATAAACTAACAACCTTTCTTTTTAAGGCTATTAACTCAGGTGAAGATTCTTCAGTTGCAGATATAACACTATAGTCAGCAAATAAGATACCATCCTCTTCAATTATATCTTCGATAAGAACTCTTTTATCTACTTCGATAAGAACTTTTATACTTTTATTAGGTAAAGGAATAGATTGTATAATATTTGCTAAAACTCCTATCTTATGAACTCCTTCAGGAAGAACAGGGTTTTCTTCTAGTGAGTTTTTTTGTAAACTAAGAATTAATTTATTTTTTGTTTTCATTGCAAAATTCATTGTTAATAAGCTTCTCTCTCTTCCAACATAAAGAGGAGAGGCTGTTCCTGGGAAAAGTACCATTTCCCTAGTAGGTAAAAAAGGTAATCTACTCATTGGTAATCACTCCTTAGTGTTCAATTTTAACTTTTCTTGAATCTTGAATTGAATCAGCATTAATTATAACCTTTTTTATAGTTTTATCAGAAGGAATCTCAAACATTAGGTCGGTCATTATGTTTTCGATAATAGACCTAAGACCTCTTGCACCGATTTTTCTGTCTAAAGCTAAAACAGCAATTTTTTTAAGAGCTTCATCTTCAAATTCAAGACTAACATTTTCCATTTCAAAAAATTTTTGATATTGTTTCACAATTGAGTTTTTAGGTTCAGATAAAATCTTTATAAGTGCAGCTTCATCCAAAGGAGATAGTGTTGTAATGACAGGAAGTCTACCAACTAATTCTGGAATGATTCCCTGTTTAACTAAATCTTCAGGAAGAACTTTACCTAAAAGTTCAATCTCTTTTTCTGCTTCAATAGGATCTTGAGAAGCACCAAACCCAAGAACTTTTTTATTGGTTCTAGATTTTATAATTTTTTCCATTCCTTCAAAAGCTCCACCAACTATGAATAAGATATTGGTAGTGTCGATTTCTATAAGCTCTTGATTTGGATGTTTTCTACCACCTTGTGGTGGAACTTGAGATTTTGTTCCTTCAATAATTTTTAATAGAGCTTGTTGAACTCCCTCTCCTGAGACATCTCTTGTGATAGATACATTTTCAGATTTTCTTGCAATTTTATCTATCTCATCTATATAGATAATTCCTCTTTCAGCAGCTTCTACATTATAATCGGCAGCTTGTAGTAATCTAACTAGAACGTTTTCAACATCATCACCTACATATCCAGCTTCAGTAAGTGTTGTAGCATCAGCAATTGCAAAAGGAACGTGAAGCGTTCTTGCAAGAGTTTGAGCTAAAAGAGTTTTACCTGAACCAGTTGGACCAATAAGAAGCACATTTGATTTTTGTAACTCAACATCCTTGCTTCCTTGGTCTTTATGCATTATTCTTTTATAATGATTATAAACAGATACAGCTAAAACTTTTTTACTCTCATCCTGACCAATAACGTATTCATCAAGTTTTTCTTTAATCTCTTTTGGTGTAGGTAATTTTATTCCTGTTAAAGAATGAGTTGAAGAAGTTTCAGAATGCTTTTCTCCATAGTAAACATCATTTTCGTAGCCAAGCATATCAAAACAAGTTTCAATACACTCATCACAAATAAATGATCCATCAATACCAGAGAAAAGTTTTGAAACTTCATCTTGTCCTCTTCCACAGAACGAGCAATGTTCTTTTTTATTCATCTTTTCCCTCCTTATCTAACAAAAACATGATCGATTAGACCAAATTCTTTAGCTTCCTCAGCGCTCATAAAGTTATCTCTTTCAGTTGCGGCTATTATTTCATCAACTGATTTATTTGTATTTTTACTTAAAATTTTAGAAGTTAAATCCTTCATTCTTAAAATTTCTTTGGCTTGGATTTCAATATCTGTAGCTTGACCTCTAGCTCCACCAAGCGGTTGATGAATCATAATTCTAGAATTTTCAAGTGAATATCTTTTTCCTTTAGCTCCAGCAGAAAGTAATAGAGCTCCCATACTTGCAGCCTGTCCGATACAAACTGTTTGTACATCAGGCTTGATGTAATTCATAGTATCATAGATTGCCATACCAGAAGTAATAACACCTCCAGGACTATTTATATACATAATTATATCTTTATTGGGATCTTCAGCTTCTAAAAATAGGAGTTGAGCAACAATTGCATTAGCTATTTGATCATCAATCTCACTACCTAAAAATATAATTCTATCCTTAAGAAGTCTTGAATAGATGTCGTAGGCTCTTTCACCTTTTCCTGTGTTTTCAATAACTGTTGGACTGTACATTTTTTTCCCTCCTTATAAAAACTTGCTTTAAAAATTTAAAGTTAAATACTTAAAAATATTTAGGTATTTAACACTAATTTTTAATTAAAGTAGTATTGAGTAGAGTTTTATCTCTACTCAATACATATTTTTTTATTATTTTGCGTTATTAACAATAACTTCTACAGCTTTTTGAGCTAAACTTTCTGTTTTTAAGCTGTGGTTGAACTCATCAAGATTAGAATTTTTATTTAATTCAGCCTCTAATTGTTCTTTAGTCATACCATACATTTTAGCAATTTCTTCAACTTTAGTATTTAATTCTTCAGCAGTTACTTCCAACTTTTCAGCTTTAGCAATAGCTTCTAAAACTAAATCAACTTGAACTTTATTATGAGCCATAGGAGCTATTTGATTAAATGCTTGTTCTTTAGTCATACCTGTCATTTTTAAGTATTGATCTAAATCCATTCCTTGCATAGCTAATTGTTGATTCATTTCAGCCATTCTATTTTCGACTTCTCTAACTACCATAGACTTAGGTACATCAACATTTGAGTCAGCAACAACTTTTTGAATCAATTTTCCAACAAAGTTATTATGAATTCTAACCTCTTCTCTAGCTATAATTTCAGCAGTTTTTTTAGCTTTTAAATCTTCAACAGATTCAAATCCAGCTTCTTTTGCAAATTCTTCAGTCAATTCAGGTTTAATTAAAGTCTTTATAGAGTTTATCTTCACTTTGAATGTAGCAGGTTTTCCAGCTAAAGCTTCAGCGTGGTACTCAGCAGGGAACGATACCTTAACCTCTCCCTCTTGTCCTACAGTATATCCAACTAATTGCTCCTCAAATGTATCAATAAACATTTTTGATCCCAATTTTAGTTGATGAGAATCAGCTTTTCCGCCTTCGAATGGAACACCATCAATAAATCCTTCAAAAGCAAGGTCAACAGTATTTCCCATTTCAGCTTTATGTCCTTCTGGTGCATCTTCTAATTTAGATTTAGCATTTAACATATTTTCAATTTCTTTATCTAAAAGCTCATCAGTCATTTGGAAAGATTCTTTTTCAACTTCTAAACCTTTGTAATTCCCTAAAGTTATCTCAGGATAAACATCTACTTTAAATGTTATTTTAAGAAAATCTTTCATATCAGCAACAAGATCGTAAATGAAGCTCACTGGAGTAATTTTTTCTTCAGCAACAATTTTTTCGAAATTTGCTTTAAGAACAGAATCAACAACCTCTTCTTTTATGGCATCAGCAAAAGTAGCTTCAACTTTGTTTAATGGTGCATTCCCTTTTCTAAACCCAGGTACCTCTACTTTAGTAGCTAAATTTTTAACAACCTCTGACTTAATTGGTAATAATTCTTCAGCTGTTAAAGTTAATATAATCTCAACTGCTGAGTGTTCGATTTTTTTTAATTCGTGTTTCATCATTTCCTCCTTAAAGTATTTATGTATTAATACCCCAAATCTTATGAGATTTGAGATCTTTTAAACGAAACTGATAGAACTCTTCCCCTTTGTTAATAATCTTTTCTGGATAGTAAACAATATCATAAAGCATATTTTTATTATTTTTATGTAGTTTTGCACTTAAGTCAAAAGCTACTAAGGGATAAGATTTTCCATTTTTTAATAAAAATCCATTAAAATGTCGATTTTCAATACCAAAAAACTTTGTATCTGTGATTTTAACGCCTCTATCAAGAAAATAAGGATGTTTATTTTCAAGACCAAAAGGACCCAATTTTTTTATATCATTGATATTTTGTTTGTTTATTTTATCTATAGGTAGCTCTAGGTCAATTTCTAAGAATTTAGGTTGATTTATATTGTGTTCATGAACTTGAATCTCTCTTTGAAATAGAAGTTCTATCTCAGGAAGATTTTTTTCATCAGCTATAAATCCAGCAGCTAAATCGTGGCCACCAAAACGAATTAATCTATTTTCGATAAGTTTCAAAATATTGAAAATATTTACACCTGGAATACTTCTGCATGAAGCTTTTGCAAGACCATCTTTTAACGAAATCATAGCGACAGGCAAATTGTATTTTACGCTTAATCTAGAAGCAACCACACCAATAACTCCGGGATGCCATCGTTCTGATGCAACAAAAATATATTTTAAATCATTTGGATTATCTTTTTGTTGAATCATCTTATTCGCTTCATCAAATATCATTCTTTCAAGTTCTCTTCGTTGCTTATTAGCTTTTTTCATCTCTTCGATAATATTGTAAATTTCAAAATCATCTGTCTTCATGAAAAAATCAGCACCTAATTTAGAATTCCCAAGTCTTCCTAGAGAGTTTATTAAGGGAGAAACAAAATAGCTGATGTCTGTTGTGCTAATATCTTTGTTATAAAGTTTTAAATATTTCATGAGGTAGACTAGTCCCTTAATCTTTGTGTTTTTTAGAGTTTCTAGACCTCTGCTTATAATTATTCTATTTTCGTCGAACATAGGAACTACGTCAGCCACAGTCCCTATCATAATAACATCCATGAATTGATACAACTTAGAGAAATCTTCATTTAAGTAGGAGTAAACTCCTTGGGCAACCTTCAAGGCCACTCCAGCTCCAGCCAAAAATTTGAATTTATAATTATCACTAAGTTTAGGATTGATAAAGAGAATATTGTCTTCCTCTTCGTCTTTGACACTTTTATGATGATCAGTGACAATTACTTCAATTCCAAGAGTACGAGCATATTCGACATCCTCATAGGAATTTACTCCTGTATCCACAGTAATTACTAGTTTTCCAGAGTTCTTATGAATGTAGTCAATGGTCTTTTTGTCAAGACCATATCCCTCATCCATTCTATTAGGAATATAGTAATCAATATCAATTCCAATCTCTCTAAAAGCTAATACAAGAAAGATAGCAGCAGTTATTCCATCAACATCATAGTCACCATAGATGAATAACTTTTCTCCATTATTTCTAGCTGAAACTATTTTTTCTACAACACTATCCATCATTTCAAAATCAAAAGGATTTCTAAATTTGTTTATAGATGGATTGAGAAAATTATCTACTTCTTCTTTTTCTAAAAAGCCTTTTTTTAAAAGTAAAGTAGCTAAAAATTTAGAAACACTCCATTGACTAGCCTTAGTTTCAATAAGATTTTCAGATACTGTTTTATATTCCCAGTGCATAAAATTACCCTTTTAAGGTATCAAGTAACTGGGAAATCTTAATAGCGTGCTCTATAGTGTCATCCAGTTTTATTCTCATTTCAGGAGTATATCTTAAGGCTAGTTCTTCAGATACTCTTTTTCTAAGAAAACCTTTAATTTCATTCAAACCTTCTAAAACTTCATTTTTATTAACGGTTTCTCCAGCTATAGGCATAATACTGAAATATAAATCTGCAAATTTTAAGTCTTCAGTAACTCTAACACTAGTAATAGAAACCATAGCTTTTTTTAGTTTTGGATTTTTAATTTCTTCGAAAAGACATTTAGAAACAACTCTAGAAATTTCTTTTTCTATTGCAGCTAATCTTTTTTTATTCATAACTAATCACCTACTTTTTATTTTAAAGTTCTTTTAACTTCAATGATATCAAATGCCTCAACAATATCTCCTTCTTTGATATCGTTGAAATTTTCGATTCCAAGACCACACTCTTGACCAGCAACCACTTCTTTAGCGTCATCTTTGTATCTCTTAAGTGTATTCAATTTTCCTTCATATACGATAACACCATTTCTCAATATTCTAATATTTGAATCTTTTCTAACTTTTCCATCGACCACTACACATCCAGCAACATTTCCAACTTTAGAAACTTTAAATACTTTTTTAATTTCAATTCTTCCAGAGTAAACTTCTTTGAACTCAGGATCAAGCATTCCAGTTAAAGCTTTTTCAATATCCTCAGTGATATGATATATGATGTTTGATGTTCTGATTTCAACACCGTTAGAATCGGCTTCCTTTAAAGCATTTGTAGTAGGTCTAACATTGAATCCAATTATAATAGCGTTTGACGCTTCAGCAAGTTTAACATCACTTTCTGTAATAGCACCAGATGCAGCCTGAATAATATTAACTAAAACTTCTTCATGAGAAAGTTTTAATAGTGAATCTCGCAGAGCTTCAACAGATCCTCTTGAATCCGCTCTTAAGATTAGGTTTAATTCTTTTATATTGGCATTATCCATCTGTTGAGACAGGCTTTCAAGAGAGATAGATTTTCTACTAACTTCAGCAATTTTTCTTTCTTTAGTCATCTCTTCAACAATCCTTTTTGCATGTTGCTCATTTTGGATAACATAGAATGTATCACCAGCTGATGGAACATCATTAAATCCAATAATTTCAATAGGTTGAGAAACTGTAGCTGATTGAACTTTAGTTCCTAAATCATTAACGAGAGCTCTAACTTTACCCATTGACTCTCCTGCAACGATAACCTCTCCAATTTTCAAAGTCCCTTCTTGAATTAAAACGTCAGCGATAGGTCCAACTTTAGGGTCTAATCTAGACTCTAAAACGATTCCTTTGGCTCTTTTCTTAGGATTAGCTTTTAATTCTAAAATTTCAGCAGTAATTAAAATTGTATCTAAAAGAGTGTCCAAATTCATTTTAGCTTTAGCAGAAACTTCAACAAATTCAGTATCACCTCCCCATTCAACTGAAACTAATCCATGCTCCATCAACTCTTGTTTAACTCTCATAGGGTTGGCTTCAGGTTTGTCAATTTTATTGATAGCAACAATAATTGGTACATTGGCAGCTTTTGCATGAGACAAAGCTTCTATAGTTTGGGGCATAACACCGTCATCAGCAGCAACCACAAGAATTGCAATATCAGTAACTTGAGCTCCTCTAGCTCTCATATCTGTAAATGCTTCGTGTCCAGGAGTATCGACGAAAGTTATTTTTTTACCAGCTTTATCAATTTGATAAGCTCCGATCTTTTGTGTGATTCCTCCAGCTTCTCCCGAAGCTACTGATGTTGTTCTGATGGCATCCAGTAGGGAAGTTTTTCCATGATCAACGTGTCCCATAATTGTGATAACAGGAGCTCTTTCAATAAGGTCTTCAGGTCTATCAGTAATTTCAAGAGCAAACTTATCTCCGAAGTCTAATTCAACTTCTTGTTCCTCCTCAACCAAAGCATCATAATCCACAGCTAATTCTTCCGCTAATTCAAAAGAGATTGGGCTATTGATAGTTAACATTTGTCCTTTTAAAAATAGTTTTTTTATAAGTTCAGAACTTCCAATTCCAAGTCTATCAGCGAAATCACCTAAAGTAATTTCACCTCTGATTTTGATAATTTTCATTCCGTCCTCTTCAACAATTTCAGGACCTTGTTCAGCCTTTTTCACAATAAAATCTGCTCTTCTTCCTTTTTTTCTTTTTTTTGATTTTCCCTCATCTTTAGAGCCTTCATCATTAGTTTTAGCTTTATTTTTATTTTTGTTCTTTTTTGTAGGTTGACTCTCCTCTACAAAATCATCTACATCATTAAAATCCATATTTTTTTTCATTGTTTCCTCCTCTATACAAACATTGTTAGAAACAACATCATCATTTTTTTTAGCAAAATATTCTGTGGCAATTCTTTCTTGCTCATCAGTCAATCCAGCTAGATGTGAGTGTACATCAATTCCAATATTGTTTAAAATATCTAAAAACTCCTTGTTTCCAAAACCATATTTTTTAGCTAATTCGTGTACTCTTATTTTCATAAAATTTAGACACCTCCAAATAGCCTAATCTATTAATCCCCTTGCAACTTTTTTATTTTTTATAGCAATTACATTGATCTCATCTTTATTGAATATATCACCAAGTTGTGTTTTATTCCCAAAATGTGCGTAAGGAATGTTAAGCTCCTTAGCTTTTGCAATTATTTTTTTATCATTTTTCTCACTAATATCTTCAGCGATTATTAGGAAATGGATATGTTGAATATCCTCCATAACCATATTGATACCAAAAGTTAGATGTTCAGAGTTCTTCATTGCCTTTAAAATATTCAAGTAATCTTTAGATTGTTTCTTAAGAAGGTTTATCATAGTAAGTAAATCTTCTATTTTTAGGCTATACTTTTTATTTTTTGAAATTCTTTTAATACATTCATGAGTCTTACAAACATAGATTGCTCTAGCTTGAAGTTTTTGTTTTTCATCAAATGAATAGTTGTTTTCACCAATTTTTGCGATTCTGAAAAGATTGCTTTTATTTTTCTTTTCTTTACAAATGACACAAGTTCTTTCTGGTGTGTGATTAAGCATTTTCTTCCTCGTTTAAAGTAACAGTTTTAATGTCAACTCTCATACCAGTTAGTTTAGCAGCAAGTCTTGCATTTTGTCCGTTTTTACCAATAGCTAAAGAAAGTTGCGAGTTTTCAACTAAAACTCTGGCAGTACTTCCCTCTTCAAGAACTTCAACACTAATAACTTTGGCTGGGCTAAGAACAGCAGATACAAATTCTTTAACGTCCTCTTTCCAAACAACGATATCAATTTTTTCACCATTTAATTCATTGACAATATTTCTTATTCTTAATCCTTTTTGTCCAATACAAGCTCCGACAGTGTCGATATTATTATCGGCTGAATAAACAGCGACTTTTGCTCTAGAACCAGCTTCCCTAGCAACTGATTTAATTTCAATAATACCATCTGCGATTTCTGGAATTTCTAATTCAAATAACTTTTTTAATAATCCTTCATTTTTTCTAGAAATTACAATTTTAGGGAATTTATTTGTTTTTTCAACTTCAGCGATATAAACTTTAATTCTTTCCCCAACTCTATAGATGTCTGCTGGTGATTGCTCAGCAGTTGTCAAAATAGCTTCACATCCATCAAACTCAATAAAAATATTTCTTTTTTCGTCGATTCTTCTGATAATACCTGTGATGATATCATGCTCTTTAACTTTAAATTTATCAAAAATATTTTGTCTTTCAGCTTCCCTAACTTTTTGAATAACAATCTGTTTACCATTTTGTATTGCATTTCTTCTGAACTCTTCACAGTTGACTTCAAGTTTAATAACATCTCCAACTTTAGCTCTTTTGTGACCAGCTTCAATAGCATCTTCTACAGAAACTTCAAGTGCAGCATCATATAAATCTTCAGCAGTGACAACTGTTTTCACTTCAAAAACCTTTACTTCTCCTGTTGATCTATTGATTTCTACTTCAACGTTTTCTTCCTCACCATAGTGCTTTTTATAAGCGGCTAACATAGCCTGTTCCACCGCTTCAAGAAGACTTTCTTTGTTTATTCCTTTTTCTTTTTCAAGTTGCTCAAGAGCTTCTAAAAAGATTTTTCCATCTTTACTTTTCATAATGGGTTTTCCTCCTAACTAAAACTAAATAATTAATTAAATATCACTAAAATCAAAGACAATATTCGCTTTTTTTATCTCTTTAAAAGGGATTTCAAGAGTCTTATCTTTTATATTTAAGAAAAGTGTTTCATCTTTAAAATCTTCAATAATACCTTCGAAATTCTTATTATCATTAAGTTTATGTTTTAAATTAACTTTAATTTTCTCACCGTTGAATCTAATGAAATCAGCTTGTTTTTTTAGAGGTCTTTCAACTCCAGGAGAAGACACTTCTAAAAAGAATTTGTGAGGAATTAAAGCGTCGATAGCTTCATCAATTTCGTTGCTAAGAGAGCCACAATCTTCAAGGGTAATATCGCCTTCAGGTTTCTCTATAAAAATACGAACGTATAGATATCCCCCCTCTTGAAGATATTCTAAATCAACTAAATTAAGATTTCTTTTTTCGACAGCTGGAATAACTATTTTTTCTATCTTTAAAAGAGTTTCTTCCATATCTCTTTTATCAAGTTTTATCATAAAATTTCACCTCTTTCTAAATAAAAACTATAAAGAAAGAGTGGGATTTCCCCACTCTTGTCAGCTCTAGTATAAATTATCCAACCAAAGTATAGCATAAATATAAAAAAAAATCAATGAAATCATATTATTATATATATTAATGTAATAAAAAATAAAAATGTAATAGAAAAGTAAATAGTTATAATATATTTTATAAATAATTGAAAAATCAATGATATAAATTTATTATTTGTATTGTATTTTTTTAAAACGTAGTGTATAAAATATATTATAAAAGTTTGTTTTTTATAGAAAAAAAATAGTGAGGTGTTATTTTCAATGAAAAATGGAAAGAAAGTAGTAATTGGTGTAATCGGTTCTGACTGTCATGCAGTAGGAAATAAAATTATACATCACGTATTGGAAAGCAATGGATTTGAAGTAATCAATATAGGAGTTTTATCTCCACAGATTGATTTCATTAACGCTGCAATAGAGACAAAGGCCGATGCAATAATCGTATCATCTCTATATGGACATGGGGAGTTAGATTGCCAAGGAATGAGAGAAAAGTGCGAAGAAGCTGGATTAAAAGATATCTTACTATATGTTGGAGGAAACATTGTTGTTGGAAAACAGGAATGGTCAGAAGTAGAATCGAGATTTAAAGCGATGGGGTTCAATAGAGTTTATAGACCAGGAACTCCAATTGAACTTACAACAGAAGATTTAAAATCAGATTTGGGAATTTAATTATCTAAACTTAAATAAACTTAAAGAAAAGAGATGATTTCTATGAAATGTTATCTAACTATTGACTTTGGTAGTACATACACGAAGTTGACAGCGATAGATTTAGTAGGAGAAAGAATTCTAGCAACTGCTAAAGATATAACAACTGTAGAAGATGATATAATGATTGGTTTTGACAAAGCCTATAGTAAACTTGTAAAAAAAATTGAGAAGGAAATTCCAATATCACAAGTTGAATTTGTGGACAAAATAGCATGTTCATCAGCAGCTGGTGGATTAAAGATGGTTGCGATTGGATTAGTTCCAGAACTGACAGCTGAAGCAGCAAAAAAAGCGGCTTTAGGAGCAGGGGCAAGAGTTATGAAAACATACTCGTATGAATTAAATTCTCGTGAGATGGAGGAAATTAAAAGCTCACCGATAGATATAATTCTTTTGGCTGGTGGAACTGACGGTGGAAATAAAGAGTGTATAATACATAATGCTAGATTAATAGTTGAGCATGATATAAGAAAACCAATTGTTGTAGCAGGTAATAAAGCAGCATCAGATGAGATAGAGAAAATTTTTTCTGAGGCAAAATTAGACTATTATATGACAGATAACGTGATGCCAAAGATAAATAAACTCAATGTTGAACCAGCTCGTGAAGAGATAAGAAAAGTATTTATGAATAAGATAATAGAAGCAAAAGGAATGAAAAAGGCTGAGAGTTTTATCAGTGGAATCTTGATGCCAACTCCTGCGGCAGTACTAAAAGCAGCAGAGGTATTATCTGAAGGAACAGATGAAGAAGATGGAATAGGAGATTTAATAATCGTTGATATTGGTGGGGCAACTACAGATATTCATTCCATTGGAAAAGGTGAACCATCAAAGCCAGGAGTGCTTTTGAAAGGGTTGGAAGATCCTGTTGCTAAAAGAACTGTTGAGGGAGATTTAGGAATGAGATACTCGGCAATTTCTTTACTAGAAGCAGCTGGAACTAAGAAAGTTAGGAATTACTTAAATGATGTGGATAAGAAATGGGATGTAAAAGGTCATTGTAGTTACAGGCATGATCACATAAAAATGGTGCCTCAAACAAAAGAGGAGATTTTATTTGATGAAGCTATGGCTAAAGTTGCAACGGAGTTATCAATGACTAGACATTGTGGAGTATTAGAATGTATCTATACACCTATGGGAACAATGTTTAATCAAAGTGGAAAGGATCTCCTAAATGCACCTTATATAATAGGAACTGGTGGAGTTATCGTTCATAGCGAGGACCCAAGAGGGATTTTAGCAGCTGGTACGTTTAATCCAGCAGAACCGATATATCTGAAACCAGAAAACCCAAAATTTATGGTAGATAAAACATATATCTTATCTTCCATGGGGTTGTTAGCTCAAAAAGAACCAGATTTAGCAATAAAAATAATGAAAAAATATCTGATTGAAGTATAAGTTTTAAGGAGGAATCTGATCAATGAATTTAAAATTTAAAAAATGGACTGATGAAGAGTTCTTTAAAGTGAGAGAAGAGGTTTTAAAGCAGTGGCCAACAGGTGAAGAAGTAGACTTAGAGGAAGCTGTAGCTTATCACAAGGCGTTACCAAAGCATAAAAATTTTGCTAAAAAATTAATAGATGCGAAAGAAAAAAATATAACATTAGCTCAACCAAGGGCTGGAGTTGCTCTGATTGAACAACATATTGAGTTGTTAAATTTCTTAGATAAAGAAGGGGGAGCAGATTTACTACCTTCTACAATAGACTCTTATACAAGACAAAATAAATACGAGAACTGTGAAAAAGGAATTGAGGAGTCTAAAAAAGCTGGGAGATCATTACTTAATGGATTCCCAGGTGTAAACCACGGAGTTAAAGGTTGTAGAGAAGTTGTAGAAGCTGTAAATCTACCTTTACAATTGAGACACGGAACTCCAGATGCTAGATTATTATCAGAAATTATGCTAGCTGCTGGATATACTTCAAACGAAGGTGGAGGAATATCTTACAACATTCCTTATGCAAAATCAGTAAGTTTAGAGCAGACAATAAAAGATTGGCAATACTGTGATAGATTAGTTGGATGGTACGAAGAGCAAGGAATTTCTATCAACAGAGAACCGTTTGGACCGTTGACAGGAACATTAGTTCCGCCATCAATCTCAAATGCCGTTCAAATTATTGAGTGTTTATTAGCTGCTGAGCAAGGAGTTAAGAATATCACTTTAGGGTACGGACAATGTGGAAATTTAGTACAAGACGTTGCTGCAGTAAGATCTATGATGGAGCAAGCTGAAGAATATTGTAAAGAGTTTGGGTATGAAAATATGCAATTAACATCTGTATTCCACCAGTGGATGGGAGGGTTCCCTGAAGATGAGGCTAAGGCATTTGGAGTTATTTCAAATGGAGCCTCAGCGGCTGCATTAGCAGGTGCAACGAAGGTTATTGTAAAAACACCTCACGAAGCAATTGGAGTACCAACAAAAGAAGCTAATGCTATGGGAATTAGAGCGACAAAGATGGTATTAAACTTATTAAGAGGACAAAAATTACCAAACTCAGAAGAAGTTCAATTTGAAAAAGATATGATAAAAAGAGAAGTTAAACAAATTATCGATAAAGTACTTGAATTAGGAGATGGAGATTTGGCGGTGGGAACTGTTAAAGCGTTCGAGCAGGGAGTTTTAGATATTCCATTTGCACCTTCTAAATATAATGCAGGAAAGATGTTACCAGCAAGAGACAATAATGGAATGATTAGATATTTAAATGCAGGAAATTTACCGTTATCAGAGGATATAAAAGCATTCCATACTGCTAAGTTACAAGAAAGAGCAGATTTTGAAGGAAGAGAGATAAGTTTCCAAATGACAGTGGATGATATATTTGCTGTAGGAAAAGGAACGTTAATTGGAAGACCAGCAACAAAGTAATTTCTATAAAATAAAAAATATAATTTAAAATTTGATTTATTATAAAAGTTAGGGAGAGTAATAATCTCCCTCGTAAAAATCAGGAGGAATTAAAATGAGAATAGTTGATGTAGTATGTTCAGCAGGAAAAACAGGTTTCTATTTTGATGACCAAAGAGCTATAAAAAATGGAGCAGGACATGATGGGTTTGCTTATGTAGGGGAGCCAGTAACAGAAGGATTTACTTCAATTAGACAAGCTGGAGAAGCAATCTCTGTACAATTAATATTAGAAGATGGTCAAGTGGCGTTTGGAGATTGTGCAGCAGTGCAATATTCAGGTGCGGGTGGAAGAGATCCGTTATTCTTAGCTAAAGATTTTATTCCAGTAATTGAAAAAGAAATTGCTCCAAAGTTAATCGGAAAAGAGTTAGATAATTTTAAATCGTTAGCTGAAGAGTTTGACGGAATGTTACTAGATGGAAAAAGATTGCATACTGCTATAAGATATGGGATTACTCAGGCTTTATTAGATGCTGTAGCAAAAGCTAGAAAAGTGACTATGGCTGAAGTTATTCAAAAAGACTATAATACAGGTTTAGAGATTTCAAAAAGACCTATATTCACTCAATCAGGAGATAACAGATATGAGAATGCAGACAAAATGATTATAAAATCTGCTGATGTTTTACCACACGCTTTGATAAATCATGTAGAAACAAAATTAGGTAAAAATGGAGAGTTACTACTTGAGTATGTTGGATGGTTAAGAGATAGAATAATTCACTTAAGAGATTCAGATGATTACACGCCTATTTTACATATAGATGTATACGGAACAATTGGAGCTGCATTTGATTGTGATACAATAAAAATGGCAGACTACTTACAGACATTAGTGGATGCGGCAAGACCTTTTAAATTAAGAATTGAAGGTCCTATGGACGTAGAGGATAGAGATAAACAAATTGAAGCTTTAGCGGCATTGACAGCTGAAGTGGATAGAAGAAACATGGGAATCGAGTTAGTTGCTGATGAGTGGTGTAACACTTATGAGGATATAGCAGCTTTTGCTGATGCTAAGGCTGGACACGTAGTTCAAATAAAAACTCCAGATTTAGGAGGGGTAAATAACATAGCTGATGCAATTCTTTACTGTAACAAAGTAGGAATTGGTTCTTACTGTGGAGGAACTTGTAACGAGACTAACAGATCAGCTGAAGTTACTACTAACATAGCTATGGCATGTGGAGCTCTTCAAGTTTTAGCAAAACCTGGAATGGGAGTTGACGAAGGATACATGATCGTATTCAACGAAATGAGCAGAGTAGAAGCTTTAGTAAACAGAAGAAAGTAATAGACTTTTAATTCTGGGAAAAGGTGGGGGTCTCCTACCTTTTCCTTTAATTTTATAGAAAATTCTAAGAGGTGAATAGAATGACAATAAATAAACCCGCTAAATGTGGAACACTGGAGTCTAATGATATATTTATAATGTTAACTCCAAGTGAAAATGGAATAGATATTGAGTTAGAAAGTGTTGTAGAAAAGCAATTTGGAAATCATATAAAGATGGTTATTGAAGAGAAGTTAAAAGAGATGGGAATTACTTCAATTTTAGTGAAAGCTCAAGATAAAGGGGCTTTAGATTATACAATAAGAGCTAGAATTGAGGGAGCTGTTAAAAGAGGTTGTTAAATATTCCTTTTAAGGTGAGGTGTTAATGTGAAATTAAGAAGAACAATGTTATTTATGCCTGGAAATAACCCAGGAATGCTACAAACAGCAGATACATTTGGAGCGGATTCAGTAATATTTGATTTAGAAGATGCAGTTGCTCTAACAGAAAAAGATGCAGCAAGAATATTAGTAACAGAAGCTATGAGAACAATGAGTTATGGAGATACAGAGGTTGTGATAAGAATAAATCCATTATCATCTCCATTTGCGATGACAGATATAGATAAGATGGCTAGACTAAAGCCAGATGCAATATTGCTTCCAAAGGCTACTCCAGAAGATATGGCAATTTTGGAAAAAGAGCTAGAAAGAATTGAGGAGCAGGAAGGTATTGAGGTAGGAACTATAAAAGTTCATGCTTTAGTAGAAACAGCTTATGGAGTGGAAACTGTTTATGAAACAATAAAATCTTCTAAAAGAATTCAAGCTGTTTTACTAGGTGGAGAAGACTTAGCAGCAGATTTAGCAGTGAAGAGAACAAAGGATTCAGAGGAGTTATTCTATGCCAGAACAAAGGTTGTAAACGCTTGTAAGGCATTGAAGGTAGACGCAATAGATACACCTTTTACAGATACAAATGACTATGTGGGATTAGCAGAAGATTCGAGAAAAGCTAAGATGTTAGGATTCTCTGGAAAGTTAGCTATAAATCCAAGGCAAATAGATACAATTCATGAAGTGTATTCTCCAACAAAGCAGGAGATAAGTCATGCTTTAAGAGTTATGGCAGCAAAAGAAGAAGCAGAAAAAGAAGGGCTAGGAGTGTTCTCTTTAGATGGAAAGATGGTTGACCTTCCAATTATAAATAGAGCTATCCAGACTTTAGAAATTGCTGAAATGATTGGATTATTAGATTAATTTAGAGTGAGGTGTTCTAATGAAAAATATTTTAGGAAGAGAAATTCCTGAATTTATAGAAGGGTATGGAGAAGTAAAACAATACAAAGGATATCTTTCAAATAAAGATGGAGTGATAAAAAAGGATTTTAAATTTAAAACTATATCTTCTCAAGATTCAAAATTACATATGGATTTAAGTAAATTAATGGATAAATTACCATTGAAAGATGGGATGGTAGTTTCATTTCATCACCACTTAAGAAATGGGGATTTTGTTTTAAATATGGTAATGGAGGAGATTGCGAAAAGAGGGTATAAAGATGTAACGATAGCAGCAAGTTCGATATTCCCTTGTCATAAAGGCTTAGTAAAAATGATAGAAGATAAGGTAGTAACTCAAATATATGCAGCGTATATATCTGGACCAGTGGCTGAAGCTATATCTCAAGGAAAGTTAAAAAAACCTGCTATAATGCATACACATGGTGGAAGAGCAAGAATATTTGAATCAGGAGAGAGAACTATTGATATTGCATTTATGGCAGCTCCTACGAGTGATGAATATGGAAATATAAATGGTGTAGATGGAAAATCAGCTTGTGGAGCATTAGGATATGCTCATACAGATGCTGAGTTAGCAAATATAGTTGTAGCCATAACAGATAACTTAGTTGAATATCCAAACACAACAATTGAAATAAACCAAACTTTAGTGGATTATGTTTTAGTTGTAGATGCAATAGGAGATCCAAAAGGAATTGTGTCAGGAACAACCCAAATAACTAAAAATCCAATTGGATTAAAAGTGGCAGATTTAACAGCGAAATTTATTGAAGAATCTGGATATTTAAAAAATGGTATGAGTTTTCAAACTGGTGCAGGAGGGATTTCTCTAGCTGTAGCGGCACAGTTAAAAGATATAATGAAACAAAGGGAAATTTGTGGAAGTTTTGCATCTGGAGGAATAACAGGGTATATTGTCGATATGTATAAAGAGGGGTTGTTCAAAGCTTTGTTTGATGTTCAATGTTTTGATTTAGATGCTATAAAATCAGCTAAAGAAAATCCGGCACATATAACAATGTCAGCATCAATGTATGCGAATGCAAATAACAAAGGATCCGTTGTAAACAAATTAGATGTTGTTATTTTGGGAGCAACAGAGATTGATACAAACTTTAATGTGAATGTAACAACAGGATCTAATGGAGTTATAATGGGAGGATCAGGTGGTCACTCTGATACTGCGGCAGGTTCGAAATTATGTATAATAGTATCACAACTAGTTAATTCAAGGATATCTGTTGTAAAAGATAAAGTCACAACATTGACTACACCAGGGGAAACAGTTGACATTCTTGTGACAGAAAGGGGAATAGCTATAAATCCTTTAAGAAAAGGTTTGTTAGAAAAGTTTAAAAATTCAAAACTTCCGATAAAGACGATAGAAGAGTTAAGAGATATTGCTAGAGGAATGACTGGACAAGAAAATGATGTTGAGTTTGAAGATGAAATAGTTGCAGTTGTTGAATATAGAGATGGAACTGTCATAGATACAATCAAGAAAATAAAATAGTATTTTAGTGGAGAATATTTCTCCACTTTTTTTGTTTAAGTAAGAATAAAATATTCTTAAGTTTTTTATATAATAAAAATAAAAAATTCTTGATTTTGGAATATAAATACTGTAATATATGTTTTGAAAGGTGGATATATGATTGAAAATATTATAAAAAGTTTGGAAAATAATTTATCTGAAAGTGAAAAAATGATTGCAATGTATGTGATTAAAAATAAAAAAATAATAGGAGAAATAACTTCAACGGAACTAGCTAAAAAAATTGGAGTAAGTCAATCATCTATTATAAAATTTATAAAAAAAATAGGTTTTTCAGGATACGTAGCATTTAAGTTGCAGTTAGAAAGGGATTTGGGACATAAAAAAAGTTTATTAAAAAATAAAATTCATAGCGAAATAGATTTAGAAGATTCTTTGGAGGAGGTAACCAAAAAAACATTAGCAGAAACTGTAGAAGCTTTAAATACTACTGTAGCAGTGATTGATTATAAAAACTTTGAAACTATCATAGAAAAAATAAGAGAAAGTGGTCGTATTTTGATAATAGGTACGGGAATGTCATCAATTGTAGCTAGAGATTTGGAGCTAAAATTGATGAAGATAAAAATAGATACAGTTCACTATGAAAGTAAGCAAATGCAACTTATGAAACTTTCAACAATGGACGTTAATGATTTAATTATAGCAATCTCTCATAGAGGAGAAACCCAAGAAATTTTAGATGTTGTAGGTATAGCTAAGGAGATGAATATCTGTGTTATTTCAATAACTTCAATTGGTAAAAATACGCTTTCCTCCTTGAGTGATTATAATATTGGTGTTGTTTCCAAAGAAAGTATATTAAGAAGTTCAGCAATTTCATCGAGAATGGCGCAAATGATAATATTGGATAGTATTTTTCTAAGATTGATGCAAAAAGATTATAAAAAAGTAAAAGAATACATAGATAGAAGTAAAAAAATAGTGGGATGGGTGGAGAAATAAATGGAAAAGATATTAGAAGGAAAAATGACAGAAACGAGAAATGTAAAAAGCATGAGAATGGATAGCATGGGTGTAAAAGAGATTTTAATGCTTATAAATGAAGAGGATAAAAGAGTTCCTGAAAGTGTTCAGGAAGTTATTCCAAAGATTGAAAAAGCAGTGGAGCTAGTTATTGGAGCTTTTAATAATGGTGGAAGACTGATATATATGGGAGCTGGAACAAGTGGAAGATTGGGAGTTTTAGATGCTGTTGAATGTCCACCAACATTTGGTGTAGATAAGACAAAGGTGATGGGACTGATAGCAGGAGGGGAAAAAGCCTTTATAGAAGCACAGGAAGGGGCTGAAGATTCTAAGGAGTTAGCCGTAGAAGAATTAGATGGAATAGAATTAAAATCGAATGATATAGTTTGTGGAATAGCAGCTTCAGGAAGAACACCGTATGTAATAGGTGGAATTGAATATGCAAAAAAGTTAGGTTGTAAAACAATAGCAATTGCGTGTAATAAGAGAAGTAAAATTGGAGAGATAGCAGATGTGGCAATAGAGGTAGAAGTAGGTCCTGAAGTTTTAACAGGGTCTACAAGAATGAAAGCAGGGACAGCTCAAAAATTAATTTTAAATATGATTAGTACTGCTTCAATGACAGGGATAGGAAAAGTTTATGAAAATTTAATGGTAGATTTGAAAATTACTAACATAAAGTTGCAGGAGAGAGCAAAAAATAACGTAATGCAAATAACAGGGTGTAGTTATGAAGTCGCTCAAGAAGCATTAGAAAAAGCTAATAATCAAGTAAAAGTAGCAATTGTAATGGTTTTATTAAAATGTAATAAAGAAGAAGCATTAGAAAGATTAAATGAATCTAAAGGTTTTATAAGAGAAGCAATAAAATAATATCAAGGGGAGAGTAAAATGGATAATCAATCAATTGCAAGAGAGATAATTGAAAAATTGGGGTCAAAAGATAATATAGTAGTTATAAATAATTGTATGACAAGAGTAAGAGTTTCTGTTAAGGATAACGATAAAGTAGATTTTAAAAGTTTGGATGAAATTCCAGGAGTTATAAAAGTAATAAAAGATGATACTATTCAAGTAGTTGTAGGACCAGGAAAAAGTAAAAAAATAGCAGATGAAATGAAAAAACTTTGTGGAGAAATATCAGCTAGTAATGATGAATGGAAAAAAACAAAAGAGAGTGTAAAGTCGAAGCAAAGTAAATTCTCTTCAGTATTAAGAAGATTAGCAAATATATTTATTCCATTAATTCCAGCTATAATAGGGGCGGGACTTTTAAATGGAATAGCAGGATATTTTCAAAATGTGTATACAGCAGAGGGAATAAAAGATATGCCTATGTGGATAACTTTTTTTCAAACTTTAGGAAATGGACTATTTGCATATTTTGCAATATTTGTAGGTGTAAACTCAGCTAATGAATTTGGAGCGACACCTGCTCTAGGTGGAATTATTGGAGCGATAACGATAAGTTCAAATATAAATATATTTTCAAAAGCTTTAGGTTTGTATAATGCAGAAGTACCACTGAGCAGTATTTTAATTCCAGGAAAAGGTGGAATTATAGGGGTGATAATGGGTGTTGCAATTCTAGCTTGGGTTGAAACAGCTTAGAAAAATTATACCAGATTTTTTGGATTCAATTATAACGCCAACACTGGCGATATTGATAGTAGGAACATTAACAGTATTTATAATAATGCCTTTTTCAGGAGTGGCTTCAGATGTAATTATAAAAATATTTTCATTTTTTATAATGAGTGAAGGACCAATAGCAATAATAGGTGGGTTTATATTAGCTTCATCTTTCCTATCCCTATTGATGGTAGGGTTACATCATGGATTGATACCGTTTTATATGGTTCAACTGACACAATTTGGAAGTATTTCACTATTTCCAATTCTTTGTATGGCAGGTGGAGGGCAAATTGGTGGAGCAGCAGCAATCTATATAAAAGCAAAGCATAATAAAAAATTAAGAGATGTCATAAAAGCTGCTATGCCAGTTGCAATATTGGGAATTGGAGAGCCGATGCTTTATGGAGTGACACTTCCACTCGGAAAACCATTTGTAACAGCTTCAATAGCTGGTGGATTAGGTGGAGCATTTTTAGCAGCGATGAAAGTTCAAACAATAGCGTTTGGACCATCTGGGATAACGGCAATTCCATTAGTTGTACCAGGAAAAATTCTTTACTATATAATTGGACTAGGAATATCTTATGTAGCTGGATTTATAATAACATATTTCTTTGGAATTCCAACGGATATAGAAGAAGCTGTATAATAGGGATAAAAAATTAAAAAAACTTCAAAACTTTTTCTTGAAAGTTTGTGTCTAAAAGATATGATAAAGAAAAAGTGTTATAAAAATAAATAATCCCCCCGTGTTAAAAGAACCTCTTATTTGGAGGTTCTTTTAATTTTCTTAATTAAAGGAAATATGGTAAAATTGAAAAAGAATAGATTGGGAGGATGAGAGATGATTTTAAAATTTATAAATAAAATAAGAAATTATATTAATGAGTTACAATTGACTCACTTTTATAATCAAATGAAAGGAGCTTTAGAAAATTATAAGAGATCAAATTCAAATTTGTGGGCTAACACCTTATGTTACTTTACAACATTATCTTTTATTCCAATTTTAGCAATAGCATTTAGTATAGGAAGATGGTTTGGAATAGATAACTATTACCTTAAAGAGCTTACAGAAAGTTCGCCACTTAACGAAGAAACTGTAAGTCTTATATTAGAAACAACTCAGAATTTATTGCAAAATACAAGAAGTGGAATAATTGCAGGAGTTGGATTTCTATCGTTAGGCTGGGTTATAGTATTAATGTTTTCTGTGATTGAGAAGGCGTTAAATAGTATATGGGGAATTAGACGAACGAGAGGTGTTTTCAGAAAAATAAGTGACTACTTTATCGTTTTTCTAATGTTGCCGGTGAGTATTATTGGAGCCAACATATTGACTAGTTTAAAAATTGATATATTTTATAGTGACTATATTATACAACTAATTGCACCGTATTTGGCTCTATGGATATTTTTTATATTTTTTTATACAGTTTTACCAAATACAAAGGTGAATCTAGTGCCAACTATTTGGAGTAGCTTTATAGTTTCATTTTTATTGAATCAAAGTAATATGCTTTTAGTAAAATTACAGATAATAATAACGACATATAATAAGATTTATGGAAGTTTTTCAGTTCTTTTACTTTCTTTAATATGGTTAAAAATTGTATGGTTTTTAATTTTACTGGGAGCACATTTTTCATATATTTTACAAAATAGAGATAACTTAGGAAAAATTGGAATAATAAAAAATATAAATTTTATTTCGAAGTATAGGGTAACTGAGCAAGTATTACTGCTGTTAATGGAAAACTATCTAAAAAATGATAAGGCTATATCAGCTATGGAAATATCCGAAAAACTAAGAATTCCAATGGAGTTTACTAGAGATATTTTGGGTATGCTAAAAACAATGGGGTATATTTTGGCAACTGAGTGTGAAACAACAGATGAAAAAAGTTATAAACTTACTATGAGTATTGAAGTAATCACTTTGAAAAAATTGTATGAAGATATGGAAAATTATGGTGAAAACTACATAATAGAGGAAGTAAAATTTAATGAAAATTTAAAACTATACGAATATTTCAAAAATATTTGATTGACAAACTTTTTAAAATATAATATATTCTTCTTACGAATGTGACGTAGGAGGGATTTATGAAAAGTAAAATAAGCGATATGTTAACGAATGATGAGAAAATATCTCTAGGTAAAGTCGCAAAAGAGTTGGGAGTTTCAATGCTTGAAGTTTTAAGAGAAGCGCCAACTGTGAGAAAGTATGATGTAGAAAGAATAGATGAACTATTTAACACTTTAAGAGAATGGGAAAAAGTATTTCTATTAGTTGTCACGCCAAATTTTGTTTTAGAGATTCAAGATAAGTTTCCAAAAGGATTCTATGCTCATGGTTTTTTAAATTTTCATGACAAAGATTCAGCGATAGGGGGACATTTGAGTGTTGGAAAGATAAAAGAAATTTTCTTAGTGAAGGATATAATGTTTGGAAGAGAAAGTTATTCTATAAAATTTTTTGCTGAGGACGAGAAAGAAATATTTGCAGTGTATGTTCCAAGAGATGAGAAAAAAGAACTTATAAAAGAATGTTTAGAGAGTTTTCAAAGTTTATAAAATTTAAACAGCTTAAGCCTTATATCATAAGAGGTTTAAGCTGTTTATTTTTTGCTAAATCTATTTTTACTTACATTGAGAAAGAATATTTAATGCAAATTGAGTAGCATTATCTAAATCTAATTGATCAGGATGAGATTTAGCGTCTTCCCATCTTTGTCTTCTCTCTTCATTAGGCGACATCTTATGATCAGATGGGAGTGTAGATAACCAAGAGATTAATTTTGTATCTATAGCTCCTTGACAAAAGTAACCTCCAAGGACATTATTGTTATTATTTTTTAACAAAGTTTCAATATTTTTAACGCAGTCTTTAGCATGATCCGAGTGAGGGTATGCTCCTAAAGTAAAAAAGTAAACGACATTTTTGTCAAAAATTTGTTTCGCTAAAGTTAATGATATTTGGTCAAAAGTGGCTCTATCAATCCAACCACCTACAAAAATTAAATCGTAATCTAAGTTTATAATTTCAGAGATTGGTAAAAGAGTAGCAGTTGGAATACCCCTATGAATAGCTTGAGCTATTTTTTCTGTGTTTCCAGTTTTTGATGAATATGTAATAAGTATTTTCATAAAATTAAAATCCTCCCATTATTTTTGATTAAATTTGAACTCTTTATAAAAGTATAATTTTATTGGCTTGTCATTTAAAGTTACAGGAGTCAATTTCCACTTATTTAAAGTTTTTTCGACTTCTCTTTGGAAACCTAAATTATCTTTATCGTTATAAAATTTGATATCTTCAATTTCACCGTTGAATCCGACAAGAAACCTCACTTTGATAGACACTTCTTTACCATAAGATATTCTTTTAGCAGCTAGAGGGTACTCTGGGTCAGGTTGGGAAATAAAAGAATATTTAAGTCCTTGAACTCCTTGATTTTTAGCAGCAAAAACTCCATGTGAAAGTTCAATTAAATCACTATTGTTGCTATTAGTAGGGGTGTCCGTATTTTGTAAAGCTTTCACTTCTTTATTAGATTCAGTTTTCTTTTTTTCTAAAGATTTTTTAGGTTTGCTGACTTTCTTTTTTACTTCAACTTTGGGTTCCTCTCTTTTAGGTTCCTCTTTTGGTATATCGACTATTTCTTTTGTTTTTTCTTTGACTATTTCTTCTTTAATCTCTTCTAAAGGAGCATTTAATTGAGAAGTATCAGTTTCTTGTGAAAAATTAAAATTAACTGAGATAGCTGGAGCCGAAAAATCATTTCCAATATTTTCAATTTCAAAATTTTTATTTGAATCTAAAGAAAAACCAAAAATAAAAATAACTATATGTAAAACTATTGAAAAAATAAAAAACTTCATAATTCCTCCAAAAAATAAGTAGTTAATCCATAACGATTATAACAAAAAATATTTTAATTATCAAATTATTTATAAAAAAATACTTTGCTTAAAAAATATATTGACTATTTAGAATAAAATCAATATAATAACTTTGAATGTCAAAATATTTAAGTTTAGGAGGGAATGGATGATAGATATAATTAAAGCAGGAGGACCGCTGATGGCTGTGATAATATTCTTATCTGTAGCAGGTCTTAGTGTGATATTGGAAAGAGGATATTATTTTTTCAAAAATGAAAAAGACAATGGAGAACTTTTAATAAATCATCTAGAAAAATTTATCAAAAACAATGAGAGAGAGAGAGCTATAAAGGCTTGCGATTGTTTTAAAAATACATCAGCTAAAGTTATGAAAACAATTTTAATAGAATATAACGGTGAAAAAATGAACTGTTGTACTTATGATTATTTGGAGGAAAAAGCAAGAGAGTGTGCTTTAAGAGAAATGCCGAAATTGGAAAAAAATATGTGGATTTTAGCTTTAGCAGCGAATGTTACTCCTTTAGCTGGTTTGTTAGGAACTGTAACAGGGATGATTGGAGCGTTCACAGCCATGTCAAAATATGGAGCAGGTGATCCAACAGTTTTAGCTTTTGGAATTTCTCAGGCATTGATAACCACAGCATCAGGTCTAATAGTGGCGATACCAGCTTTAATATTTTATAATTTTTATCAGAAAAAAATTGAAAAAGCATTGGTTGATATGGAAAAAAATGTAGTGGAATTTATAAATATTTTAAGAAAGATGTAGGGATGTAGTATGTTTAAATCAAAGGGATTTATGAATTATCAGAGAAAGCAACTAACACCTGATTTAACTCCGTTAATCGACGTGGTATTTTTATTGCTGATATTTTTTATGGTTGCTACAACATTTGATGATATGAAAGGAATGAAGATAGATTTACCTAAATCTGAAATCTCTGAAATAACTGAAGCTGCTGATAAGATATCAATTTTAGTTGCAAATAATGGAGAATTAAAAATAAAGATAGATAAGCAAAAAGAGAGTTCTATAGTGGATGTGACGAAAGATGAATTACAGGAAAGAGTAAAAAACATAGTTTTAACGATGGAAAATAAAAGAGTGGCAATACTAGCTGATAGAGGAATTGACTACGGGGATGTAGTAGATATAATGTCGGACATAAAGTTGGCAGGGGCACAAGCAATAGATATAGAAACTAAAGGGAAGTGAGTAAATAATGCATTTTGAAACAAGGTATAAGAGTCATCATAACTCGAGTGGATTAATAGGTAAATATTATCCTCAAAGGAGAGTTACTGAGGAAGAGTTTTTAGAAAAATTAAAAGAAGAACCAAAAGATGTCCCAAGAGCAATATACGTCCATACGCCATATTGTGATAAAATTTGTTCGTTTTGTAATTTAAATAGAGAGCAACTGAGTGGAAGTTTAGATTCTTATGCAGACTATATTGTTAGTGAGTTTGATAGGTACGGAGAATATAGATACTTTAAGGAAAAAAGTGTAGATGTAATATATTTTGGTGGGGGAACACCGACAGTTTATAGAAACGAACAATTGGAAAGTATACTTCAAAGTGTCAATAGAAATATAAAATTTTCTAAAGAGTATGAATTTACTTTAGAAACAACATTGCATAACTTAAATGATGAAAAAATAGAGTTGATGAATAGATATGGAGTCAATAGATTATCTGTGGGAATTCAAAGCTTTTCAGATGAAGGAAGAAAATTTTACAACAGAACATATTCTAAAAATGAAGTAACGGAGAGATTGATCCAATTGAAAGATAAATTTAACGGTGAGGTCTGCATAGATATTATCTATAACTACCCAGAACAGAGGATAGAGGATGTTATAGAGGATGCCAGAATCATAAAAAAATTGGATTTAGGAAGTTCAAGTTTTTATTCATTAATGGTGCATGAAGGGTCCACGCTTTCCCATGATATTAAAGACGAAAAAGTTAAAATTCAAGAGGATTTGAAGAGAGAAAGAGAACTTCATGATGCTTTTATAAGAGAGCTGACAAAAGATGGGGAATATTATATTTTGGAGCTAACAAAGATAGCAAAAAAAGGAAGAGATAAATATAAGTATATAAAAACTAGAAATTTTGGTGGAGATACATTTCCAATCGGAGTTGGAGCTGGAGGAAATGTTGATAATATCTCTATTTTTAGGATGAAAAAAGAGATGTCAATGTTTGTTGAAAAAAGTGATTATCAACAAAGATTGGATAAGTTTAGTGGACTATTTCAGTTCCCACAAGTGAGTAAAAATGTAGTGAATGAACTTTTAACTCCTGAAGAAAAAGTAAGTTTTGAAGAGATAGTTTCGAATTTGAAAGACAATAACTTTATATTTGAAACGAAGGAGCATTATACTTTGACAGAAGATGGTTTATTTTGGGGTAACAATATATCTAGAGAAATTTTAACTACAGTTGTTGAGAAGACTTTAGGAACAATAAAAAAGTAATGGAGAGGGATTAAAAATTATGAATAAAAGAATAGCAATATTAAGTCTAGTAGTGACAGCTTTAAGTTATTCAAATGACGACTTTTTTTATGAAGAAGCTAATAAAGGGGTAAAATTAAGTGAAAGTGTAATTTCGACTACAGGGTTTGAAACAGCACAGAGAAATATCACAAACACAGTGACAGTTATTACGACTAAAGACATTGAGGAAAAGAATTATCAAACTGTATCGGAAGCACTAAAAGATGTACCAAGTGTAAATTTGATAGGAGATCCAAAAGACCCTATAATCGATATGAGGGGGCAAGGAAGTAAAGCAACAGCGAACGTGCAAGTTTTAATAGATGGGGTGAGTGTAAATCTATTAGACACATCTCATGCAAAAACTCCAATCAATACAGTTCCAGTTGAAAATATTGAAAAAATTGAGGTTATTCCAGGTGGCGGAGCCATTCTTTATGGAAGTGGAACAAGAGGAGGAATAATAAATATTGTAACAAAATCTGGAGCAGGTTATACAGGAGGTTCAGTTTCGGGAGAGTTAAATACTTTTGGTGGGAAAAAAGGTGAGATTTCTTATGGAACAACAGTTGGAGATTTAGGTATAAATATTAATTATACTAAAAATGATTATAAAGGATTTAGAGACGGAGATGAATCGGACTCGGAATATTTTGAAGGAAGTTTAAAATATAAAATTGATGATAGACAAAACTTTACTTTTAAATATTCAAGATACAAAGATGATGCAACATCACCAAGAGCTCTTACGAAAGATATGCTATCAAATCCTAAAAACGATGGTCTTGTTGGTAAATATGATGAGTTAATTGTCAATAATACTAAAAAAGATGAATTTACGGGAAAATATGAGTTTAACTTTAATGAAAAAGTAACTTTAGATTTAGTTGGATTTTACCAAAAAACAGATATATACAATAAGAATAATTACGAAAAAATGGGATATAGTGTTAAGAATTATATGGATTATACTGATGAAAAAGTAGGATTTAAACCGAAATTAAAAATTGGCTATGGTGAAGCAAGTAGTTTAATTTTAGGGTACGATTATATTAATAATAACTTAAAAAGAGATAGCAAGATGGATATGTTTAGCTCAGAGAAGTATAAAAATGATTTAACTAAAGATACTCATAGCGTATTTGTTTTAAATAGAAATGCAATCGGTAAATTTGAATTTACTCAAGGTGTAAGATATGAATATGTGGATTATAAAACTGATAGAGCGTACTTAAAAAATTCTTTGTCAAATGGAACAACTACATCAAGTACAACTATAAACAGAAAAACAACTATGGAGAATATGGCTTATGAGTTAGTAGGAAATTACTTATACTCTGAGACGGGAAATATATATTTAAAAGGAGAAAAAGGTTTTACATCTCCGACACCATCACAGTTAGTGGATAAAATAGATGGAGTATATGTCAATAATGATTTGGATTCAGAAACGTATATAACGTATGAAACTGGTTTCAAAGATTATATCTTTGGAAGCTTTGTGAGTGGAGCAATGTATTTGACTGAAACAAAGGATGAAATAGCGACAGAAAATTATACTGGAATGAATTTTAGAAACTACAATATTGGAAAAACAAGAAGGTATGGTTTAGAGTTAAATGCGGAACAATATTTTGGAAAGTTAACAGTGAGAGAGGGATATGCTTTGGTTAAAACAAAGATATTGAAAGACCAAGATAAGACGATTGAAGGAAATGAGATAGCGGATGTTCCAACAAATAGACTTAATATTGCACTAGATTATGAAATAACTTCGAAAGTTAATGTCATTTGGGATACAGTATATTCATCTGGATATTATTTGAATAATCAGAATACAGAAGGTAAGCAAAATGAAAATATTGTAACAAATTTAACATTAAATTATAAGCCAGTTGAAAATTTAAGGGTATACACAGGAATCAATAATATATTTAATGAGAAGTACTATAACTCTATAAGTTCAGATTCTAAAGAGTACAATCCAGCTGCAGAGAGAAGTTTTTATGCAGGATTTAAGTATAATTTCTAAAAAATAGGAGAATCAATATGAAAAAATATGTACCGTTAATGTTAATTCTGGGAATAATACTAACAGGAACACTTTCTATTGGATTAGGAAGTGTTTCTATATCATTGGAACAGTTATTTTCCATTAGTACAGCACCAGATTACATAAAAACAATAATTTACGATATAAGACTGCCAAGAATAGTGATGGCACTATTGATAGGAATGATGCTTTCATCAAGCGGTGTGGTTGTTCAAGCTGTATTTCAAAATCCGTTGGCGGATCCATATATAATAGGAATAGCAGCAAGTGCTACATTTGGAGCTGTAATAGCATATGTGTTTCAACTGCCTGATATATTTTATGGAGTGTTAGCATTTTTATCATGCTTAATAAGTACTTTTATTATATTTAAACTATCCAATAGAAGCGGTAAGGTTGAAATAACAACTCTTTTGATAGTAGGAATAGCTGTATCTGCTTTTATAGGAGCTTTTACCTCTTTTGCTATGTATTTAATAGGCGAGGAGTCTTTTAAAATAACTATGTGGTTGATGGGGTATTTAGGTGGTGCAACTTGGACAAAGGTATCGCTTTTAGTTCTTCCATTGGTTTTTTCATTGATATTTTTCTATCTGCAAAGAAATCAATTGGACGCTTTGTTATCAGGTGATGAAGAAGCAAATTCTTTAGGAGTTGACGTTCACACATTAAAAGCTAAAATATTGACTGTATCAGCATTAGTTGTAGCATTTTCAGTTGCTTTTTCGGGGATGATTGGATTTGTTGGATTAATTGTACCACATTCAATAAGAATGCTAGTGGGTCCGTCAAATTCTAGATTGATTCCAAATGCAGCTTTAGCGGGAGGATTTTTTCTGCTAATTTGTGATACGATAGGAAGATTATTTTTAGCACCTGTAGAAATTCCAATAGGAGTTGTTACAGCATTCTTTGGAGCTCCGTTCTTTTTATACTTAGCATTTAAGGCTAGAGGAGGGAACTGATGGGTGTGAGAGTGAATAATTTGTCGTTTTCATATGGGGAAAGACAGATTTTAAAAAAGTTAAAAGTCAATATAGCTAAAGGAAAAATGACAGGGATATTAGGACCAAATGGCTGTGGTAAATCAACCTTCCTAAAAAATATATTGGGATATTTGAATCCAAATGAAGGAGAGGTTGTATTCAACGGAAAAGAAACAAGTCGACTATCTAAAAAAGAAAAAGCTAAATTGGTATCATTAGTTCCTCAAAAATCAAATTTGATGACAAATATGTCAGTAAAAGATTTTGTATTGATGGGAAGATTACCCCATTTGAAATCTGATTGGGCAGGATATTCGTATGAAGACAAAAAAAAAGTTGAGGATAATTTAAAGTTCTTGGGTTTGGAAAGGTTTTCTGAAAGAGTGGCCATTAGTCTTTCAGGAGGAGAGTTTCAAAGGGTTCTGTTAGCGAGAGCTTTAACTCAAGATCCAGAGATATTATTATTAGATGAACCAACTTCAGCACTGGATTTGAACCATGCAGTTGAATTGTTAAATAAGGTGAAAAGTTTAGTATCTGAAAAATCTTTAACAGGAGTAGCTGTTTTACATGATTTGAATTTGGCAGCTATGTTTTGTGATGAGCTTATAATGATGAAAAATGGAGAGATAAAATATCAAGGAGCACCACTAGAAGTATTAACAGAAGAAAATTTAAAAGAAGTTTATAATTTAAAAGCCAAAGTTATAAAGGATGAAAGTGGAATTCCATATGTTATCCCATTAGTTTAGGAGGAAAGATGAAAAGAGTAATGTTAATTTTTACTATTTTAATGAGTAATTTAGTTTATGCTCTAAAAATAGAAAATGGTTTTATCATTGATTCGAGAGGAAATAAAGTAGAAGAAAAAGAATATAAAAAAGTTTTAATATTAGATCCAGCGGCAGTAGAGTCATTTTATTTAATTGGTGGAGAAAAAAATATTGTGGCAATAGCGGATACAGCAAAAAATCCAATTTGGCCACAGGAAAAGACAAAAACTTTACCAAAAGCTGGAACAATAATGAAGCCTTCGATAGAACAAGTTTTAATATATAGTCCCGATTTAGTAATATTAAATAGTATGTCTGAAAATTTTGGAGAGAGTTTAAAAGCAAGAAGGTTGAATTTTATAATTAACGAAGCTAATTCTTTTGAACAAATTTTAAATAACTTAGAGATATACGGTATTGTGACAGGACAAAAAGAAAATGCAGATAAGCTGGTTGATAATTATAATTTAAAATTAAAAACTATAAAAGAAAAAATAGCAGAAAAACCATTGAATATAAAAGGGGGATTTTTATTTTCGACGTCTCCAATGATGGTATTTAGTTCAAATTCGTTGCCGGGACAAATTTTTGATACTTTAGGAATAAAGAATATAGCAAAAGGTTTACCAGGAGGAAGACCCATCCTATCACCAGAATTTTTATTAGCAGAAAATCCAGATATACTTGTAGGATCAATGGCTATAAAAAATAAGAATGATATTTTAAATAGTAATCCAGTTGTAAAACAAACAAAAGCAGGACAAAAAGGGAATATAATGATAATAGAATCAGATAAAATACTAAGAGGAACACCTAGGGTAATTGACGCTTTAGAAGAGCTATATCAGGAGTTATCAAATGTTAAATAGTATTTTTAAGTACTATTTAAAAGAGAGAAAGCTGCTAACTTATTTTTTGGTTAGCAGTTTTTTTGTGACTATATTAGATTTATATGGACCAATAGTGGTTCAAAATCTGATTGATAATTCAATTCCCAATAAAAATTTAAAAGAGTTTTTTTTGTTCTCAGCCTTTTTATTGATTATTTATATCATAAGATTACTTTTATCAATTTACTCTAGTTTTAGAGGACAGTTGATGGGAAATAGAATAAAATTTTTTATGAGAGAAGATTTATTTAAAAAAATTTTAAATCAGCCAGATACATACTTTATGAAAAATCAAAGTGGTGATATTATATCAAGAGTTACAAATGATTTAGAAAATGTTTCAGCTCTACTCTACAGAGGGTTGGAAGATTTTTTGTTTTCAATATTATCAATAGCCGGTGCTGTGGTTTTAATGGCGACTTTCAATTTAAAATTAACTTTAATAACAATGATTCCATTACCAATAGCAATATATTTTACAGTAGTTCAGAACCAAAAATTGAAATATGGATATATAGTAGTTAGGGAGAAATTCTCAAAATTAACCTCTGGAATACATGACTCATTAAAGACTATATTTTTTATAAAAGATAATGTTTTGGAAGAGGATAGCTTAGAAAAATTTTCGAAGAAAAATAAAGAGTTGTTGGATGTGGAGAAAAAGAATATTTTTAACACATCAGCTTTAATGTCTGGTATTAACTTCTATAATCAGCTAACTCAACTAATCGTTATATTCATAGGCGGATATATGCACATAAAAGGTGAAATAAGTTTTGGAGTTATTGTAAGTTTTATATTATTAACTAATAGATTTAGAGTGTATCTTTTAAGACTTATGGGGCTTGTAGATGTGTTTCAAAGAGGAGCAACAGGAGTGGGGAGATTTTTAGAGGTTATGAATATTCCTAACTCAAAAGATGGAAATACTGTTATAGAAAAAAATATAGATAGTATAAAAGTAGATGGATTAAACTTTGCATTTGATAAACAAGAGGTCATAAAAAATTTATCAATAACCATAGAGAAAGGGGAAAAAGTAGCTTTTGTGGGTGAAAGTGGAGTTGGAAAAACAACGATATTTTCACTTTTAAAAAGAACATTTTTACCTGAAGAAAATACAATTTTTATAAATGAACTATGTATTCATGAGGTCGATAGAAAAAGTTTGTTAGATAAAATAGCTATAGTTGATCAAAAGGATAGCTTGTTGAATGAAACAATATTAGAAAATATAAAAGTGGTAAAAAAAGATGCAACTAAAAAAGAGATAGAAGAAGCATTGGAATTAGCTCAGTTAAAAGAATTTGTAGAAAGTTTAGAAAAGAAAGAAAATACAAAGCTAGGTCAAGGGGGAATAGAGTTAAGTTCAGGGCAAAAACAACGTTTATCGATGGCAAGATTATTTTTAAAAAATCCAGAAATTATATTTTTAGATGAGGGAACCTCTGCTTTAGACAATGTCTTAGAGAAAAAAATAATGGATAATATTTTGCAAAAATTTGAGGATAAAATAATAATCTCAATAGCTCATAGATTGAATACACTTAAAAATTTTAATAAAATTATAGTTTTAGGAAAAGATGGTGTAAAAGAAGTGGGTGACTTTCAAAGTTTAATTGACAAAAAAGGTGCATTCTTCAATATGTATAAAGCGGGAAATTTATAAAATATACGATTTGAGTATAAATAATCTTGACAAAACACGAGGAAAATTATAATATATATTTAAATAATTTGATAAACAAAATTAAAGGAGAAAAAATAGTTATGATGATGCCAATAAAGTTTGATAAAGAACAAATAAAAAAAGAGATAGAAGAGTTTAGAGGAAGTTTTAAATCAGTTATATTAGGAACAAAATCTAAAGATGGAGAAATTGATGTGACATATGCTCCATATTTGGATTATAAGGGAGAAGGATATATATATATCAGTGAGATTGGAGACCATTTTGACAACTTAAAAGATAATCCACAGTTCGAAATTATGTTTTTGCAAGACGAAAAGGAAGCGGCTTCTGTTTTAGTAAGAAAGAGATTAAGATATAATGTAACAGCTGAATTTAAAGAAAGAGATGAGAAGTTTAACACTATCTTAGATCTTTTTGAGGAAAAAGTTGGAGAGGGAATGAAAATTGTTAGAAAAATGCAAGATTTTCATTTAGTAAAATTAAATATAGCTAATGGAAGATTTGTAAAAGGATTTGGACAAGCCTATAATTTAAAAGATGGGGATGTTATCCAAATGACAGGAGACAAAAAATCTCATAGATAGTATAAAAAAAGCCAATTCGATTGGCTTTTTTTAGTATCTATTGAAGTGAACTTTGGATAAGTCTATATCATCTTCAGTATGTGGAGGTTTTTTTTCATTTGGATAACCTAGAGAAATAATAGAAACGATTTTTAAATGGTCAGGAATGCTAAGAATAGATTTAATGTATTCTTCAGACTCAACGTTATCATTTGTTTTTCGCTCTTTAACATTTATCCAACAGCTTCCAAGACCTAGATCGAAAGCTTTGAGTTGTATACTGAAAGAAACAATGGAAGCATCTTCGTTCCAAGTATTTGAAATTTTGGGATTACCTAAAACAACAATAGCAGTATCAGCTTCTTTTAACATTGCAGATCCAACAGATTTTGAAAGAGATAGTTTAGCCAAAATAGTTTTTTCTTTAACTACAACCAATTCAAATGGTTTTAAATTTCTTCCAGTAGGTGAGGTTAAAGCCACTTTTAAAATTTCATCTAATTTTTCTTTTTCAATATTTTGTGAAGTATATTTTCTAATTGATCTTCTTGATAAAAAGTCCATAAATTCCCCCTGTTGTAAAATTTTTCTTAATATTAACATATAAATAAAAAAATAAAAAGGAAAATCAAAAAAAAATTGAACAATATTCAAGAGAAAATTTTTAAGGAGGAATATCAATGACTAAATCCATAAAAGGTACAAAAACTGAGCAAAATTTATTGAAGGCTTTTGCAGGGGAGTCTCAAGCAAGACAAAGATACACGTTATATGCAGCTAAGGCAAGGTGCGAAGGCTATGATCAAATAGCAGCGATATTTGAAGAAACAGCTTTAAATGAGCAGTATCATGGAAGAAGATTTTTTTCATATTTAGAGGGTGGAATGGTTGAAATAACAGCATCTTATCCAGCTGGAATAGTTGGAACAACTATGCAGAATTTAGCAGAAGCTGCAGAAGGAGAATATGATGAATGGTCGAATTTATATCCAGGATTTGCGGAGGTAGCCACTGAAGAAGGTTTTCCACAGGTAGCAGCTGCATTTAAAGTGATATTGGAAGTTGAGAAAGTACATGAAAAAAGGTATCGTAAATTATTGGAGAATATAAAAGAGGGGCACGTATTTAAAAAAGAGAATGTAGTAAATTGGAAATGTAGGGAATGTGGATTTGTTTATGAGGGAACAGAAGCACCGAAAGTTTGTCCATCTTGTTTAGAAAAACAAGAAGTATTTGAATTACAATGTATTAATTATTAATTTTATGGGAAGATATAAAAATTTTAGAATAATTAGCGGAGAGAATAATTTCTTTCCGTTTTTTGTTGTAAAAAAATGTTTTTTAGTAAAAAAATAGAGTATACTATAAAGTAAAGGAGCAAAAATTATGAAGAGGAAGTCAATAGTGATCTTCGCTTGCTATTTTTCAATTTTGTTAGGAGGGGGGAGAAAGAAGTTATGTTGAAAGAATGCCCAAGCACACCAAACTGTGTTTCTAGTGAATCAAGAGATAAAAAACACTATATTGAACCTATATCTATAGCTAACAAAGAGGGAGATATAAAAGAAAAGCTCATAAAAGTAATAGAAGAGTTTCAAGGAAAAATTTTAGAGGAGAAGGGAAATTTTTTAAAAGTAGCTTTTTACAGTAAATTTTTTAAATTTGAGGATATAGCAGATTTTGAGATAGAAGGAGATAAAAAAGTAATAAATATAAGGTCAGCGGCTCAGGTAGGATGGTATGATTTTGGAGTGAATAGAAAAAGAATGGAGAATATAAGAAAAGCTTTAAAATAAGGGGGAGGGAATCGAATTGGGTGAAGGTTTAGCACTTGCGGCAGCGTTTGGATGGGTAGGAAGCTCTGTATTTTTAGAGAGAGCGAGTAAAGAGACGGGGACATTAGCAGTAAATTTGATAAGATTAATTGTAGCTATGTTTTTTTTAGGAATAATAACATATTTAAAGAGAGGATTGGTATTACCTTTAGATGTTACAAAAGAATCATTTAAATTTTTATCTATTTCTGGGCTGTTTGGATTATTTTTAGGAGACTTTTTTTTATATAAATCATATATTAAAATAGGTCCAAGAATAACTTTATTGGTGATGACGTTTACTCCAATAGCTGTTTCAATTTTAAGTTTTTTTATACTTGGGGAAAAAATGGAAGGGTTTAAAATTTTAGGGGTGGTATTAACGATAATTGGAATAACTGTTGTTATTTTGAGAAAGAAAAATGATAAGGAATTTTCAAAAGTTGGATTTGGATACGCTTTATTAGCGATGTTGGGAGAGAGCTTAGGGATTATTTTTACAAGACTTGGGTCTATAGATTACGATTCGTTTGCAACAATCCAAGTCAGGACAATACCTGCAATTTTAGCTTTTATAATTTATATTTCTTTAAAAAAAGAGTGGTCAAATATAAAAGAAGGGGTTATAAATAAAAAAGGTATGATTTATATAGTTTTAGGAACTGTTGTTGCAACTTTAGGGGTGACTGCATTAGTAGAAGCTATGAAATATGCAAATGTGGGGATTGTAAGTACTTTAGCTGCAACAAGTCCAATACTGATAATACCTATATCCATCATATTTTTTAAGGAAAAGGTTAGTATATTAGAAGGAATAGGTGCTTTAGTATCTTTTGCCGGAATTACAATATTTTTTATATTGTAATCTTGATTTTTAGATTCAAAAACAATATAATTACTCTCACTTACTGTTTTGAAAGTGTATGCAGATAATAAAAATTGGAAATCTAATAATGTAGATATTTTATTATACAGGAGGAAAAATGAACAGAAAAATTCAAGAAACAGAAAAATTATATGAGAAGATGGAAGAAAACTTTCCTAGGTTTTTAAAGGATTTGGATAAAATAGTTTCAATTCCAAGTTTTTTACAAGAAAATAGCGATGGATTTCCTTTTGGTAGGGATATTCAAAACGCTTTAGAAACAATGTTGGAAATTTGTAAAAAGTTAGGTTTAAAAACGTTTATAGATCCAGAAGGATATTACGGATATGCTGAAATAGGTGAGGGTGAAAAATTAGTTGGAGTTTTAGGTCACTTAGATGTTGTATCGCCTGGTGATTTAGGTAAATGGGAAAATCCTCCATTTGAGCCAGTAATAAAAGATGGAAAATATTATGGAAGAGGGTCACAAGATGATAAAGGACCAACTTTGGCAGCTATATATGCTTTGAAAACACTTTTAGATTGCGGTTTTAAGCTGAACTATAGAGTGAGATTTATATTTGGAACTGATGAAGAAAATTTATGGAGAGATATGCCTAAGTATGTTGAAAAGGAGGAGATGCCAACAGTTGGATTTACACCAGATTCCAAATTTCCTTTAATTTATGCAGAAAAAGGATTACTGCAATGTAAATTAACAGCAAAAAATCAAAGTGGAATGGTATTTAAAGGAGGAGACGCTTTTAATTCAGTTCCTTCAAGTATTTTAGTTGAAAAAACAAAGGGGTTGGTAGAAGCTTTAGATAGATTAAAATATGAATATGTAGAGAAAGATAATAGAATTGAAATTATAGGAAAAAGTGTTCATGCACAAGTGGCTGAAACAGGAATAAATGCTATAAATAGATATTTGCACGCTTTAAGTATTAGCGGGATTGAAACAAAGTCAGGTAAATTTGTAGTTGAGAATTTAATTGGATATGATTTTGCGGAACCAATATTCGGAGAGGTTAAAGATGAACACTCTGGAGAATTAAAGTTTAATGTAGGAAAAATTGAATTTACACCGGAGAATGAAATATTGTGTGTGGATATGAGAATACCTGTTACATATGACAAAGAACTGATTGTTAAAGCTTTAAGTGAAAAAGCAAAGGAGTATGGATTTGAATATGCACAGCATGATTACTTAAAGTCTATATATACTCCTCTTGATTCAGAACTTGTAAGAACACTCATGGGAGCTTATCAGGAAATAACTGGAGATATGGAATCACAGCCAATAGCCGGAGGAGGAGCAACATATGCAAGAGCTATAAATAATTGTGTAGCATTTGGATATGTTTTACCAAATAGCCCAAAGACAGAGCATCAACCTAATGAATATATAATTTTAGAGGACATGAAAACAGCTATGAAAATATATATGAGAGCTTTTGAAAAATTTGCAGTTTAAAAAATATTACTAGAGGAGATTGAGAACATTGAAAAAAGAAAGAAAGATGTTTAGTGCATATACTATTGTTTTTATATTTTTAATAATAACAGGAGCTCTGACTTGGGTAGTTCCTCAATCAATTGTTGTGAATGGTAATGAAGTTATTTATAACGCTATTTTTAATGATACAGGAGAAATTGTGAGGGGAGCAGGACTTCAACCTGCAGGGATTTGGAATATTTTAATGGCTCCAGTGCAAGGGTTTGAGAAATCGAGTTCAGTGAGTATTGCAATTTTAATGGCAGGAGCTTTTTTAGGATTGATAAATTCTGTAGGAGCAATGGACGCCGGAATAGGGGCACTATTAAAAAAATATACTGGAACTACTTTGATAGCAATTTTGATGTTTGTTTTTGCTATTTTTGGTAGTGTATTTGGATTTTGGGAAGAGATACCAGCATTCTCAATTGTTATAGTACCTCTATTTGTTCTTGCAGGCTATGATGTGATGACAGGATTAGCTGTTTTGACAGTTGGAGCAACAGCTGGAAATATGGCTAGTGTTGTAAATCCATTTTCAACAGGTGCAGCTATTGGGGCGATAGGGAATCCAGAACTTTCTTTGGGAAGTGGAATGATATTAAGATTGATTCTATTTGTACTTCTTTATGTAGTTGGACTATTTTTTACAGTGAAGTATGCAAATGAGGTTAAAAAAAATAAAAATAAATCTCTCGTGGCTGATATTGATGTAAAAACTTTAACTCATGAGCAAGGGCATTTACCAGAATTGACAAAGAAAAGATTTTGGTCAATTATGATATTGATAGGAATTATAGTTTTGTTGATATTAGGTTATATGCCTTGGTATGAGATTAAATTTACAGATGGTTCTAATTTTCAAGATGTTATAAATATGCCGATATATTTATTAGCAAAGCTACCATTATTAGGGAATTTGTTGGGAGCTAAGTACATAACTCCTCTGGGTGATTGGTATTTTGGTGAATTTTCTTTTGTATTTTTTTTAGGATCGCTTTTAATTGGATTTATAAATAAAATGCCTGAAGAGAAATTTGTAAAGGAATTTGTATCTGGCGCAAAAGATTTACTGGGAGTTGTATTAGTTTTAGCAATAGCAAATGGAATATCTGTCCTGATGGGGAGTAAAACGTCTGGAATGTCAGTAACTTTTGTTTATTGGATTCAATCAGCACTTCAAGGGATACCAGCTTGGGCATTTTCGATTGCTACAGTTCTAGCATATGTTGGAATTGGATGTTTTTTACAATCGACAAGTGGAGTTGCAGGAATAACAATGCCAATACTTGGAGCAGTAGCAATAGCATTGTTTCAAAATTCCAATATAGGGGTGATAGGTGGGCAAGTAATGCTAATATCTGCATTTACATTGGGAATAAATTTTATGTCTGGAATCTACCCGGGAGCTACAACAATGGGAACATTAGAGTTATTTAACGTTCCATATGAACGGTATTTAAAGTTTGTATTAAAAATATTTATAACAATGTTGGCAGTGGGATGTATATTGATTTCAGTGTCACAATTTTTAGGTTTGATTTAATAAAAGTATAGAAAAAATTTAGACAAAAATATTGAAAAATTTGGGGAGTATAAATAATTTTGTGTAAATAATAATTGCAGACCTTCTAGATTAATGATGTAATATCATTAAAATCTAGGA
>CAKOHT010000006.1 GCA_934085975.1 uncultured Cetobacterium sp. | reverse complement strand
TAAGCATTCTGTCAGCGTTCATCCTGAGCCAGGATCAAACTCTTCATTCAAATATATTTAAAGTCCAAAGACTTTACGTTTACACCATTTATTGGTTTGCCATTTCTGGCATCTGTTATTTTTATAACTTCTGACTATTTTCTCTATTCGGTTGCTAATGTCCTTCAACAATTTCCAATCGCAGGTAATTCCCGCTACAAGAAGTATAATACCACAACATTTAGACTCTGTCAATACTTTTTTTTATTTTTTATTTAATTTTTTTATTCATATTTACAACAAATTTGTTCCTTCCATCTCTTTTCAAAACTTTATTTTTAACCAACTCCCCAATAACTCTAGAAAGAGAGGGTCTACTTACACCAAATATTTCAGCTAATTCGCTAATAGAATGTTTAAAGACAACCTTATCATCTCTTATATTTTCGAATATATAATCTGCTACCTTTTCTTTTATTGTCTTATTATTGAAACTCTTCCAAACTTTATTTGATAAAAATTGTGTTTTATCTGAAATCTCATTAAGAAAATTTACCAAAAATTTTTCATTGCTATTAAAAGCATACAATAAATTTTTTTTATCGATATGCAAAAATTGTCCATCTTCTAAAGCTATTAAATCCACTGGCAAATTGTTATTCTCTCCAAATATAAAAGCTGAACCTATTATATCGCCTTCTGATAAATTTTCAATTTTATGTACATCTCCATTATCTTTTAACATTTCTGCACTCAATAATCCCTTGATAACTGTAATTAAACCATCTATTTTTTCATCTCTAAAAAATACTATATCGTTTTTTTTAAATTCTTTTAACTCATACTTCAACTTTTGAAACATTTTTTCTAACTCTTTTTCACCTATTCCATAGAAAAACTTAAATTTAACTAGCTCTTTAAAATCTAACATAACTTCCTCCACTTCCTTTATGAATACATTTAATACTATAATATCATTGTTTATTGGAAAAAATAATACTATAATTGATACATGAGGTGATTTTATGAAAAAATTTGGTTTATTGGGTAAAAATATTTCCTATACATTCTCTCCTACCCTACATAATAAAATTTTTGAACTATATAACATAGAAGGTGAATACGAAATCTACGACTTAAAAGAAGAAAAATTACTCAAAGATTTCTTACAAAGTTTAAAGCAAAAAAATATTTCTGGGATTAATGTTACAACTCCCTATAAAACATCTATTTTAGAGTTTATAGATATCTTATCGCCTGAAGTACAAGCGATTGGAGCTACCAATTGTATAAAATTAAAAAATGGAAAACTTACTGCTTACAATACCGACTATTTTGGAATTGTAAAAACATTCGAAAAAATGGGATTAATTTTAAAAAATAAAAAAGTAGTAGTCCTAGGTACAGGTGGCGCATCTAAAGCCTGTATTAAAGCGCTTTTAGACTATAATGCCATTGTTTATGTTGTCTCTAGAAATATCCATGATGCCAAAAAAAAATTGAAAAATGTATTTTTTCTTTCGTATGACGAACTTGAAAAAACTTCGGGTTATTTAATCATTAATGCCACGCCTGTTGGAACTGCTCCAAATAGCAATATCTCCCCTATTGAAGAAAATATAATACAAAACTTTGATTTTGCTCTGGATTTGATATATAATCCTAAAGAGACCCTATTTTTAAAGTATGCCAAAAAATCTGGTAAACATTTTGAAAATGGTCTATATATGCTAGTTTCTCAGGGAGTTAAATCGCAAGAAATTTGGAATGAAAAAGAATTTAATTATGAACAAATATATAATGAACTCATTAATGTAATTTATTAATAATATCGGAGGCTTTTTAAGTATGAAAAAAATTGTTATCACTTGCCCACACTGTAAAGAAAAAATGAAAATAATGGATAAAGTTGCAAAGTACAGATGTCCAAATTGTAAAGAGGTATATAAATTTACTTGGTACAGGAGAATAGCTCAAAAATTCATTGGTTTTTTTCAAGGTTTTACTCAAACTTTTGTTGATATAAAAAATAATTTTATAACAAAATATAAGAATACCAAAGCAACTTATAATTATATGAAACAGATGAAAACTAATATGAAAAATAATCCAAACTGGTCAAATTACCATAGAGAACAAGCGGAAGAGAAAAAAATGAAAAATGCTCAAAAACCCAATTTTGGGGATAAATTTAAAAAATAATTTTAAAATAAACAAAAGGAGAGTGTACTGACCTCTCCTTTTGTCTGCATTTTATTTGACTACAATATTCACAATTTTACCTGGAACAACTATTATTTTTGCAACTGTTTGCCCCTCAATAAACTTTTTAACATTCTCTATTTCTAATGCCTTTTTCTCTAATTCATCTTTAGAAATAGTTCTTTCTACTTCTAAAGTCCCTCTTAATTTCCCATTGACTTGAATAGCTATCGCTATCTCATCTGCTATAGTTAACTCTTCTTTGTATGTTGGCCATGACTCTAAAAATAACATACCTCTATTTCCCATCTCCTGCCACAATTCATCACAGAAATGGGGTGTGAACGGAGATAGCATAACAACAACGTTTACCATCGCTTCTCTAAATATTTTTTTAGATTCTAACGTTTCTTTACTTGTTCCTAAAACTTCATTTCTAAAATCCTGTATCTCATTTAATAACTCCATAGTCGCTGCTATTGAAGTATTAAAATGATAATCTGCCTCTATCGATTCTGTTACTTTCTTAATTGTTTGATGTAATTTTCTAATTAACCCTTTATCCTCTTTACTCAATTTTGTATAATCAATAGCTGTTGAATCTGTTAAATACTCTTTATTTTCAAGAATTAATCTCCAAATTTTGTTCAAAAATCTTGCTGCTCCTGCCAGTCCATTTTCATTCCATTCTAATTCTCTCTCTGGCGGTGCAGCGAACATAATAAATAATCTCGTCGTATCCGCTCCATATTTATTTATCATAATCTCTGGATCTACACCATTATTTTTAGATTTTGACATCTTTTCAATTTTAACTTGTAACTCTTCTCCAGTAGTTTTTAGAAAAGCTTGCGCTCCTCTTACCTCAACCTCATCAGCACTAAAAAATTTGTTCTCATTCACTGAATAATATGATGGTCCCAATACCATTCCCTGAGTCAATAATCTCTTAAACGGTTCATTTGATGATAGCAATCCCATATCTCTTAAAACCTTTGAGAAAAATCTCGAATATAAGAGATGCATCACAGCGTGCTCTATTCCACCTATATATTGATCTACTGGAACCCAATCATCAACAATGTCCTTTTCAAATGGTAAATTGGTATTTTTCGGATCACAATATCTTAAGAAGTACCAAGATGAATCTACAAATGTATCCATAGTATCTGTATCTCTTTTTGCAGGTCCACCGCAACACGGGCAAATAGCGTTTTTATAACTTTTTGACGTCTCTAAAGGATTTCCATTTCCTGTAAATTCCACATCCGTTGGTAGTAATACTGGTAACTTTTTATCTTTTTCCATAACTACTCCACATTTTTCACAATACAAAGCTGGAATTGGCGTTCCCCAATATCTTTGTCTTGAAACTCCCCAATCCTTTAACCTGTACTTCGTCGTTCTTTCTCCAAATTTCTTTGCTTCTATATATTCTGCTATTTTAACTAAAGCTTCTTTTGAAGAAATTCCATTAAAATCTTCAGAGTTTGTCATTACTCCAGATCCAACAAAAGCATTTTTCATCTCTGACGCTTCTACTGCAATCTCTTTTTTTGTTTCCTTATCTATTGGATTTATCACAACTTTTATTGGCAAATTATACTTCTTAGCAAAGGCAAAATCTCTTTCATCATGTGCCGGTACAGCCATAACAGCTCCAGTTCCATAGTTCATTAATACATAGTCAGCTATCCACAACTCAACTTTTTCTCCATTTACAGGATTTATTACGTGCCAACCCGTATTTATACCATTTTTTTCTTTTCCTTCAGCCGTTCTTTCGATTATATCAGTATTTTTCATTGCATATATAGCTTCTTTTATGCTCGGATTGATCTTTATAATTTCATCTACTAATGGGTGCTCTGGAGCAATCACAGCATATGTAACACCAAATAGTGTATCAACTCTTGTTGTAAATACTGGTAAATCCTCATCTTTTTCCACCAATTTAAAGTTGACTTCTGTTCCTACCGATTTCCCAATCCAATTTTTTTGCATTGTTAAAACCTTTTCTGGCCATCCTTCAGCTAACTCTTTATGACCTTCTAATAACTCTTCTGCATAATCCGTTATTTTAAAAAACCACTGCTCTAAATCTTTTTGAATGACAGGAGTCTTGGAGTGTCTCCAACACATTCCATTCTCAACCTGCTCATTTGCCAAAACTGTTTGACAATCTGGACACCAATTTACAGTTGATTTTTTCTTATAAACTAATCCCATTTCAAACATTTTTTTAAATACCCATTGATTCCATTTGTAATACTCTGGAGTATATGTGGCAATCTCCCTATCCCAATCATATGATAATCCCATCATTTTTAATTGTCTGTTCATATTATCTATATTCGATTTTGTCCATAATGCTGGATGAACTCCATTTTGAATTGCAGCATTTTCTGCTGGTAGTCCAAAAGAATCCCATCCCATTGGATGCAATACATTATATCCCTTCATTCTCTTGTATCTCGCTATAACATCTCCTATTGTATAGTTTCTAGCATGACCTACGTGTAATTTTCCAGACGGATACGGTAGCATCTCTAAAACATAATAGTTTTCTTTTCCTTCAACTTTATTTTTAGTTTTAAATATATTTTCTTCTTTCCATTTTTGTTGCCACTTCTCTTCAATTTGGCTAAAATTATATTCTCTCATCTCTTCACCCCATTAGCTTTAATTTTATCTCATAAATATAGCACAAAAAAACCTGTACTTCCACAGGTTTATTTATTTAATATAAATTTTTTGCTATCTCCGAAAGTATTATTCCTCCAGCTACAGAAACATTTAATGAATTAATTTTTCCATGCATTGGTATTTTTACTAAAATATCACAATTTTCTTTTACTTTCTTTCGTATTCCTTCACCTTCACTACCTAATACAAGAGCTGTCTTATTAGGGTATTTTTCCTCGTAATAATACTTATTTCCTGACCCTTCCGCACCATAAACCCAAAAATCTAATTTTTTTAATTTTTCTATTGCATCAGATATATTTGTAACTTTTACTATATCAACGTGTTCAATAGCTCCTGTTGATGTTTTGATAACAGTTTCATTTATTTTAACAGAATTTCTTTCTGGAATTATAATTCCTTTTATTCCAAATATTTCAGCACTTCTAATTATTGCCCCAAAATTTCTAGGGTCCTGAACTCCATCTAAAATTAAAACTATTGATTTTTCATCTCTCGCTATTTTTTCCAAAAACTCTCCCAATTCAATATAGTAATCATAATCACTCAAATATGCCACTACACCTTGAGAGTTTTCCTCTTTTTTTCCAACTTGAAACAATTTTATATTTCTAGCTGAAGCCAAAGCTTTTAACTTACCTAATTTTTCCTCTCTCATACCTTTAAATATTTCAATTTTTTCAATGTTGTTAGATTTATTTTGTAATAACTCTATCACTGGATTTATCCCTATTACCTTCTCCATCTTCTCACCCTTTTAAATTTCTACTTTTATTCTTTCTATATCTGCACCTAAAGCTTTTAGTTTTATCTCTAAATTTTCATATCCTCTATCTACATGATAAATTCTATTCACTATGGTTTCTCCCTCTGCAAGTAATCCAGCTAGTATTAAAGAAGCTCCTGCCCTTAAATCACTGGCCATAACTTCTGCTGAAGAAAACATTTCTATTCCATCAATTCTTGCTATATTGGCATCCGTTGAAATATTTGCACCCATTCTATTTAACTCTGGCACATGCATAAATCTATTTTCAAATATTGTTTCTTTTATTTCGCTCGTTCCTTTTACTAAGCACATTAGAGTCATCATTGGTGATTGTAAATCTGTGGGAAATCCTGGATGTGGCATTGTCGTTGCTTTAACAGCTTTTAAATCTTTTAATTTCGTTTTTGTTGTTAAAATATCTCCTTCTATCTCAAATTTTGCACCCATCTCTTCCAATTTTGAGATAAAACTCTCTATATGCTCTCTCACAACTCCTTTAACTGTTATTGCTCCATCAAACATAAGTGAGGCAACAATGAATGTTCCGGCAACTATTCGGTCTGGAATAATAGAATATTCACATGGAGTCAATTTTTCTACTCCTTCAATCTCCAGTCTTCCCGTTCCAACTCCCTCTATTTTTGCACCCATTTTGTTTAAAAAATTGCATAAATCATCTATTTCAGGTTCTCTGGCTGCATTTTCAATGGTTGTTTTTCCTTTCGCCTTTACAGCTGCCATAATAACATTTTCTGTTGCTCCAACACTTGGAAAATCAAATACCACTTTTCCACCGATAAGCTCCTTTGCTTCCCCCTCGACATACCCATGATCTATTTTTATCTGAACACCTAAAGCCTCAAATCCTTTCAAATGTAAATCAACTGGTCTTGAACCAATTGCACATCCTCCAGGCAAGGAAACTTTTGCTTTTTTTTCATGAGCTAACATTGGTCCCATAACTAAAAAAGATGCTCTCATTTTTTTCACTAAGTCATATGAGGCTATAAGTGATTTAAGTCCATTGTTTACTATTTTATATGAATGATCTCCTATTTTTTCAATTTCAAGCCCTAAACTTTCCAAAAGTTGCACAAGAGTAATTATATCTCTCAAATTAGGAACATTATTTAAGATGTAAGTTCCTTTTTCAATTAATGTTGCTACAAATATTGGTAAGGCTGCATTTTTTGCTCCCTCCACTCCCAATTCTCCACCTATTTTTTTTCCACCTATTATCTTAAATGCCTCTACGCTCATGCTACCTCTCCTTTTTGTCAAATCTATCTATTGGGCAAATTTTTCCAAATAGTCTATCAAAAAAATTCATCTCTTGAAATCTGTCTAACCGTTCTGGTAATTTTTCTTTTAACTCTTTATAATGCTTAGGACAAATTTTATGGCCTTCTCCATATATGAAAGCCTCGCTCAGCCCAGCATCTGTGTATACTTTTGTCGCACTTTCTAATACAACTTCACGATCTTCATTGTCCAAAGGCTCTTTAGAAACAACCACTAAGCCAATATCTCCTCGAAAGGTGATATCATCCACAAGCATATATCTAAGTCCCACTTTTTCAGCTTCATCTATGTATGGCTTAATTGAATCAAAAGGAATGTCTCTTCTAATTTTTAATAAAATAGCCCTTGGGTCTCGCATTGCTTCCTCTACCTCATTGTGGATTAAGTTTCTTTCAATCTCCTGCTTTTCCAAGGCAACTAAAACATTTTCTTTAAATTCTCCTAAGTAAATTAATTTTTCTGTTTGAGTTTTTAAGAAGTGTAACTTTGCTTTTTCTCTTTCATTTATTATATCGTCTACCAAAAAAATCACCTTCTATAAAAAATTTATTTTTATTAATAATTATAGCATATAAAATCAAAAAAGTGTTATAATTAAATATAACATTAATACAACGGAGGTTCTATGAGATTTAAACTTTTTCTATGTTTTATTTTTGCAATTTCATTTGGTGTTTTGGCCCAAAATAAAACTATCACTATTTCTGGTTTTGTCACTGATAAAGAGTTTAGATTAGGAGATGCAACTGTATGTTTTTTCAATAGCTCTAATCAAGTTAAATGTATAAAAAGTGATATCAATGGAGAATTTTCCATTAATTTACCTGAGAATAAATATAGAGTGACTGTCAAAAAACCTGGATATACGTCATTGATTGGAGATGACTTTTTTGTTGACTATATTTTTAATCCCCCTCAAAACTTAATTCTAAATATGACTAACAATAAAATCTCTATTTATGGAAAAGTTATAAACAACTTCGGTGAACCCATTAAAGATGCACAAATTAAAGTTAAAATTGGTGGAACTCTCCTAGATATAAATTCAAATGCTGATGGAGTTTTCTCCTTTCAAGGACACGTTGGATTAATATCTATCTTCGCTCAAAAACCTGGATTTTACGGAAATGGTGTTTCTATGCTAATTCAAAATGAGAAGTTTATCAATGATATTTCAATTGTTCTCGAAGCTAAAACCTTCTATATATCTGGAGCTTTAGTCCAAGGTAATAACTATTTAAAAGAAGTTGAATTAGAACTCATCAATGGAAGTAACAATAAAATCATCTCTTCCTTAAAAACTTCAAAAGATGGTCTTTTTGAATTTCGAGATATTTTAAACTACGATAAAGCATACTTTAGAGTTCCTAGCTTAGGATATAAGAGTGCTCCTTTTGCCATCAATAGAGATTTAAGACAGTTCAATGTATTCACAAATTAAAAAAGAAGCTCAAATTTTACAGCTTCTTTTTTTATTTAATTATTTATTTAATCTTTTATTTAACTCTTCTGCCTGCTTCTCATATCCCTTTTTCCCAAGTAAAGCAAACATATTAGCTTTATATGCTTCTACTCCCGGCTGATCAAACGGATTTACTCCAAGTAAATACCCACTTACTCCACAAGCTTTTTCAAAGAAATAAAACATATATCCTAAATGATATGGTGTAGCTTCTGGCAAATTCACTATTAAATTTGGTACTCCTCCATCCACATGAGCTAAAACTGTTCCTTGAGCAGCTTTTTTATTTACAAAGTCCATTCCTTTTCCTGCCAAATAGTTTAATCCATCTAAATCCAATTCATCAGCTTCTATTATTACGTCACATTCAGGTTTCTCTATATTCAATAGTGTTTCTATTAAAATCCTATTACCATCCTGTATAAACTGTCCCATGGAATGTAAATCAGTTGAAAAATCCGCTGCTGCTGGAAGTAATCCTTTTCCATCTTTCCCTTCTGACTCCCCAAATAGTTGCTTCCACCACTCACCAATATAGTGCAGTCTTGGTTCATAGTTAATCAACATCTCAACTTCTTTACCTCTTCTATTTAAAATATTTCTTATTGTAGCATACTTCAAACAATCATTACTTTCATATGGTGCCTTGTAATCCTCTTGGGCATCTCTTGCTCCAGCCATCAATTCATCTATATTAATTCCTGCTGCCGCAATTGGTAATAACCCCACCGCAGTTAAAACAGAAAATCTTCCCCCTACATTATCAGGTACAACAAATGTTTCATATCCCTCATCTATTGCTAACTTTTTAAGTGCACCTTTACTTGCATCCGTTGTCGCATATATTCTTTTTCTTGCACCCTCAATACCATACTTCTCTTCTAAATGCCTTTTAAATATTCTAAAAGCGATAGCTGGTTCTGTTGTTGTTCCTGATTTTGAAATGACATTAACTGAATAATCTCTATCTCCAATTACTTCCAATAGATCACTTATATATTTCCCAGAGATATTCTGTCCTGCAAAATATATTTCAGGTCCTTTTCTTTTTGATTTCGGTTGATTATTATAAAAAGTATGTGATAAAAATTCAATAGCTGCTCTAGCTCCTAAATAGGAACCTCCAATCCCTATGACTATTAGAACTTCCGAATCATTCTTTATTTTTTCTGCTGCATCCTTTATTCTATTAAACTCTACTTTATCATAGTTAGTCGGCAGATCAATCCAACCTAAAAAATCATTTCCTGCCCCTACCCCATTCATTAAAGTTTCCGTAGCAAATTTACACTGAGCTTCCATTAACGATAGTTCATTTTCTTTAAAAAATCCCAATGCATTCGAATAATCAAATGATAACTTTTTCATAATATATAACCTCCATATTAATTAGATACCTACATTTTTTTCTAAAACCTCTATTCTTTTTTGCAACTCATTCACCTGTTTTTGAGTTTCATCATTTTTTTGTCTAATAACTTCAATATCAACTCTCATATTCTCTATTTTTCCATTAAATAAATCTGTATCAAACCCAATTTTTGTCAACTCTCTAGAAAATTCATAGACTAAACTCTCTAAGATAACTAAATCACCTCTGTTTGCTTTTTTTTCATTTAATGTATTGAAAGCTCTATTTAAACCTTCTGCAAAACTATACCTTGAAACTGGAAACTCACCTTTAAATAAAAAACTTTCTTCTGATATTACTCCTTCATTTACAAGATTTTGAATTGCCTTATACGCCCAATGATTTTGAGGAACATCTTCAAATATCAGTTCTTTTCCTTGCCCATATACCAATGCTATCAGTGTAAAGTATATCACAATTATTTTTTTCATACACTACCTCTTTATGGTTAATTTTTTTTCAATTATAGCACAAAGAATAAAAAAAAACAGCCCTAAAGCTGTTCAAAATTCTCAATTTTGGAGGCGACGACCAGATTTGAACTGGTGAATAGAGATTTTGCAGACCTCTGCCTTACCACTTGGCGACGTCGCCTTCTATAAAATTTGATGGTGCCCAGAGGCGGAATCGAACCACCGACACGGGGATTTTCAGTCCCCTGCTCTACCGACTGAGCTATCTGGGCAATAAATGGCGGGAGTGACGAGGGTCGAACTCGCGACCTCATGCGTGACAGGCATGCGCTCTAACCAACTGAGCTACACCCCCATTTATGGTGGAAACAACTGGACTTGAACCAGTGACCCCCTGCTTGTAAGGCAGGTGCTCTCCCAACTGAGCTATGCTTCCTTGAAGACAACACTAGTATAGCACAACGTATTCACTAACGCAACTGTTTTTTTATTTTTTTTCTAAAAGAACAACACAGTAAGACTTTATTCCCTCTTCATTACCCGTAAATCCTAATTTTTCTTCTGTAGTAGCTTTTACACTTATATTCGAAATCTGAGTTTCCAATACTTTCGAAATTTTTTGTCTCATTTCCTCCAAATAGGGCTTTAACTTCGGTTGTTGAGCCACAATTACACAATCTAAATTTACAACTCTATATCCTTTTTCTTTAATCAGATTAAATACCCTCTCTAAAAGTATCATACTATCTATATCTTTATATTCATTTGAAGTATCCGGAAAATGCTGTCCTATATCTCCTAGTGCTAAAGAACCTAAAAGAGCATCCATTATAGCATGGACAAGAACATCTCCATCTGAATGACCTAAGACCCCCTTTAAATGAGGTATCTCTACCCCACCTAAAATCAACTTTCTTCCTTCTACCAATCTATGAACATCATAACCATTTCCAATCCTTAACATAAATACTACCTACTTCCACTCGTTATAAATTCTATTATAAAAATCTAAGATTTCTTCAGTCGTAACCGTCGATGTCCCCATCTTTCCAACTACAACTCCCGCTGCTGTATTCGCTATCTTTGCTGCTTCATACAACGTCACACCAGCTGCGCTTGCCAAAGTGAATACAGATATAACCGTATCTCCCGCTCCTGTCACATCAAACACCTCTTTTGCATACGTTGGAATATTTATGACTTTATTCTCTTCAAATAAACTCATTCCCTCCTCACTTCTTGTCAGTAAAAGATTGTTTAACTCCAATTTTTCTTTCAGCTCTTTTCCAATTTCTATTATATTGTCAAAACTTTTTTTTCCTAAACATTCAATGGCCTCTTTTCTATTTGGTGTCATTGATGTTGCTCCAATATAGTTTAAGGCATTTTTTGGTTTTGGATCAACTGTCACTATTATTCCTTTTTCTTTACATAAAGATATTATTTTTTTTACAACTCTCGCTGTTAAAACTCCCTTATCATAATCAGATAGGATTATCGCATCTAATTCGTCTATCTTTTTCTCTATTTGTTCCAATAAAATATTCTCTAAAGTTTCAGTTATTGGACTTACATTCTCCCAGTCCAATCTCAATAGTTGTTGATTTCCGCCTATTATTCTTCTTTTTACTATTGTAGGTCTATCCTCACTTCTAACTATTCCTACTGTTTCTATTGATTTTTTTTCTAGCTCTTTTATCAATCTATCACCATCAAAATCCTCTCCAACTACTCCAAAGCAAATCGCTTTAGCTCCTAGTGTCGACAGATTGTTAACTACATTGGCTGCTCCACCCAATACAAATTTTTCCTCTTTTATTGATACCACTGGAACTGGCGCTTCTGGCGAAATTCTATCAACTGATCCAATTAAATAATCATCCAACATCACATCTCCCACAACTGCCACTTTTAAATTTTGAAAACTTTTAAGTATCTCTTCTAATCTACTTTTTTCCATCCTAAATCTCCTCTATTACTTCAGCTTTTAATTTTATATATAAATCTGTGTGTTCTAATCTACTTGACTTACTTTTAAATAAAATTCCTACAGCTGGAATTTCACTTAAAATCGGAACTTTACTGTTTATCTTTTGATCTATTTTTCTTTTTAAACCACCTATTAAAATTACATCATTATTTTTTAATCTAACTCTTGTTTGCAAATTTCTAGATATTTTAGAACCTCCATCCGCATTGAATGTTCCAGAGTTTGTATCACTTGGTTTCAAAGATTTCTTCAATTTAAAATCACTTGCCTCTAAATTCAAATCTAAGTACACACTATTGTCCTCTTTTATATATGGTAAAACTTTTAAAATAATTCCAGCCTCTTTGAATATTGGTGTGTATGTTACCGTATCATTATTTGTATTCTCCTCTTTATCTTGTCCAACAATAACTTCCTCTGTCATTTTTAAAATTCCGGTTTCACCATTTAGCAATATTATTGATGGTAAAGCATTTATAGTCAAATCTTGTGTTGTTTCTAGTAGAGTTAAAGTCAAATCTAGGACATCTTTACCACTATTAAATTTACTGATAAAACTTACAGAACTTCCCATCACCTCACCTAAACCATCAACGGTTCCAGAAATAAGTGTCTCCAAATAAATTCCACTACTTTTATTAGTCAATCTTCCTTGTGTGTCATAAGCCCAGTTGAATCCAAGCTCTTCAAAAAGGTTTTCTTTCACATCAATTATCTCTGCAGTAACTCTAACTTGCTTTTTTCTTTTATCCAATTTTTTTATTAAATCCCTCGCAGTATAAACCGTATGCCCTTTCCCAAAAAGTATTATTGAATTATTTCCAGAACTAATTGAAACTTTTAACTTATCGTCAAAAGTTTCTTTTATTATTTTTTCAATCTCTTCATGATTTAAATTTTCCAATAAAATATTTTCTATTATATCATCTTTTTTATTTTTTTGTTCTCTTTCTTGAGGTATATTTTTTTGAAAATTAAAATTTTTTCTTTCTACATAAAAATCAAATTTATTTACTCCATCTTTTATCTCTAGAAAATCACCGCTATATACGTAATCATCAGATAAAATTGAAATAAAATAGGTACCTTTTACAATGCTATCTATTAAATATTCACCATATGTTCCTGAATGAGCCTCAATAGTTTCTTTTCTTTTTAAAATTATTTTTATTCCTTTTAACTCTTTATTTGTATTTTTATCAAATACCTTTCCTACAAGCATATCCTTATCTTCCGATTTTCTTCCACGAAATATCAATGTTCTTCCATTTATTATTTTAGTTAACCCATATGTCGCTTCCATTACACCTAAGATTTCCTCTATAGGAGTTCCCTTCTTAAAATATCCATCAACCGCTATATCCTTCACATAACTATCACCAATTATTGTATATTTGGAATATTTTGATAGATGAGCAAATACATCTACAATGGGAACATCTTTTAAATCTAACTCCTTTGGATATGTCTCCATCGAGAAATTAGTTAGATACATCCAAATAAACAACATAAAAATTTTGTATTTCACTTAAATTGTCCTCCTCTTTTTACCAATCCCTCTAGATCTATTTTTTTCAAACATTCCATCATCATAGTTATCCAAATTCAAATCTTCTTTTTTATTATTGAATATATACATAAGATTTATCTTTAAATCTAAAATATTGCCATCTATCTCTATCGTTACCGATTCTCTTTTTAATGTTATATACCTCTTCTCTTTTTCTATCTGTGATATAAAATTATAGATATCTATCTCTTTGCCAATACCATGATAAAAAAAAGTGCTCTCTATATTGTCCAAATTTTTTACTACTTTTACTTCTCTACCAATTACCTCAATTATTAAGTTATTTTCACGTGAAGTTTCATCAATAAACTCAAAAGCCTCATATTCACTATTAAAAACTAACTTTTTTTTCTTCTCCAATAACTCATCTTGTCTCGAAAGTAAACTGCTTATCTCCTCATTGTTTCTTTTCAATATTCCCTGTTTTATTATTTTAAGTTCTCTTAATTTTTTAATCTCTAATTCTAATTTTGTCCTCACATCAAATTTATTTTTTAGAATTATTGCTGGTTTAATTAATAAAAAATATATTATTGAAAAATTTATTACTGTTAGTATAACTTTAATTTTTAAGTTGAAATTTTTTAATCTATCTCTAATTCCAGTAAAAAATATAGAATCTCCCCCTCTTTTTTTATGAAATCAAATTTTGATTCAATAATTTTTCTATCCATTGATATAATTTTTTTTAAACTAAATATGTTATCTATACTTTTTCCACTGCCATTTAATATTATTTTATTTTTTAGAAACTCTATCTTTTCCAAATAAATACCAGATTTTTTACACGCTTTTGATAAAAAAACTAAATTATCTCCTATTTCAGTTCTCTTAAATTCTAACTCTTCATTACTCTCCAAATGATTTTCAGATAATTCACTATCCAACTCCTTTAAACTTTTTTTGTAACTTAAAGTTTCTTTTTTTAATGCTATATTTTCTCGATCTACTTCATGAACTTTTAAATAGATAGCTAATCCTAAAATAAATTCGATTGCTATTATCGTTAAAAATACTATCTTAACTTTTTTGCTTACCGTGTTAGATTCCTTTAATATCCACCCCTTCTTAATAATTATCTCCTTTATTTGAAAAATAACTTCCTCATCTAAAGTGATTTTTGTTTTTAGAACTACCTCATCAGAAACTTCATATATAGCTAAAAGCTCATCAATCTCCCTTGGGATATCTTTTTCATCTTGAAATAGTCCTTGATTAATTATCTCGCCATCTTCCAATATTTTTATTCCTCTGTCACTAATCTCTAATATTTTCATTTTTTAATATAGCCTCGACTCCCTTTATCTCTCTTTTATAGCTCTTGAAAAAATCTGACTCTCCTGAAAGATACTCATAAAACAAAATAGCTCTAATCTCTATCTGATTATTTTCTATATCTATAGTTTTAATTAGTTTTATCTCAAGTATATTTTTGGTATATGGAATTAACACTAATCTATTTTCTACAATCTTTTCGTTTTGCTTAACTGTAACTCTTTTATAGCCACTTCTAGATGTTTCCTCACCATCAATCCAAACCAAATTCTTATCTTCAAAATACTCGATTATATCTTTATAATCTCCATTTTCAATTGAAATATTTCCCTTAAATACCTCATACTCTGCCAATGTAGAAAGATTTTCCGTTATCCAATAACCATCATTAGCAGACTTTAAAACAGAAAAATTGTCAATTTCATTTTTATAATTCAATAAACTTATAGAACATAACCATACTAGAATAGACACAATCAATAAAACAGTTGGAAGAATGTACCCACTATTTTTTAAAGTTTTTTCTAAACTCCTCATTTAAGTAATATCCCTCCATTGACACCCCATAGTCTTCTAATTTGAAATTTACTTTGGAATTTCTTATAATAGTTTCTCTGGTGCCTGTCTCCACGCTTATACTATTTTTCTTTTTTCTTTTTCCTATTAAAGAGGTTGTACTACTCCCTTCACAAAAATATATTTCTATATCTGTAAATGAGTCCTCTCCCGGTATATATTTTTCAATTATAAGTGTATTTCCACTATTCAAAGAAGGGGTAGAGTAATCAATAGAGATTCCTATTCTAGATAGATTATATATTTTATATTCCAATGACTCGTATATTGAAATATTTATTCCCTCTAATATTAGCCTCATATCTTTATTAAAGCGGAATCTATTTACTTCTAACTTTCTTTCAATATTTGCGTATTTTAAATAATAAAATAAAACTTGAAATACAATTGTAATCACTATTAAGGTAGATAACATCTCTGTTATAGAAAAACCTTTATTTTTGTTTATATATATATAATTTACTCTCTCTTTTCAACATATTTTTCTCTATTTTTATCTCTAATTCATAGATTTCTCCAAAAATTCGATTTCTCTTTATATCAATTGTGTATTCTTCATTTAAAGAGATATAATCATTTGTATTCAATGGATTTTTATAAAATGCTCTTATTTTTTCAATCTCATTTTCTAAATTATTAAACTCATTTAATCTATTAAATCCTCTTTTCAAATGGATTAAAGAAAAAAATAATGGATTTAAAAGCACTAAAAGTATTATTAAACTTGCTAGAACTTCCAGATATGTTGTTCCCTTTCTACCATTGTCCATAGCTCTCCTTGACTATAATAAAAAAATATGATAAAACCAAAAATGGTCCAAATGCTACCTCTCTATCCAATTTTTTAAAAAAAATATATTTTCCACTTAGATAGATTAAAGAGCTAATAAAACTTATATTCATAAATAGTAAAATATCAAAAAATGACCCAAATTTTAAAAGAAATCCCAAACTTACAACCAATTTTATATCTCCCATTCCCATACATTCTTTGTTGAAAATATCACTTCCATACCCATATATCAGTATAAATGGCAAAGCATACAATGCACCACCTACAACTCTTTCCTGTAAATTTTCCTCCAAAAATCCTAGAATTATTCCTAAAAAAAGAAGGATTAAATTACTTTTGTTCAAAATTATTTTCTCTCTTATATCCCTCACCACTATCTCTAAAAGGACTGCTATTATAAGCAAATACACTATAATTTTGACCATTCATCTCCCCTTATATTAAAATCGAAAGTTTCTCCATAAGGCACCAATATAAACTCCTTACTGCTATTAAAATCTACTTTCACTTTTCCACCATATTTTATTTCTTTAGTATTTGTGCTCTCCTTACTTCCACCGATATCTATAAGTAATTCATTTTCTATCAACTCAAATTTATCTCCCACATACTTCGATAGTTCTACTAAAACATCCCCTATACTATTGTCCTTTGAATTTGGGTAATTACCATTTTCTAAATAGTATGTCTCATTAGCTATTCTCAAACTTTGAAGTGTGTTTATCGCTTTTGAATCTTTTGCAATGGCTAAATAATCTCTGACTTTAGGAGCTATAAAACTACTTAAAATTCCTATTACACCCAGAACTAATACTATTTCAATCACACTAAATCCCGCTCTTTTTTTATTTTTCATAACCCCTCCTAAATTTCAAAAATATCACTCATATTTAATATAGGTAAATATAGACCAATAACAAAAGTACTTATTAATATTCCTACAATCAATAATAAAATAGGTTCAGATAGCTTTAAAACTATCTTTATCCTTTTATTTAGCTCTTCATCCCTCACCAGAGAAATCTCTCTTAAAACCATTTCAATCGTTCCACTTTCCTCCCCAACTTTAATCATATCAATTTCTTCTAAAGATAGTATATTAAGTTTTTTAAAACATTCTGAAAGTAACTCTCCTCTCTTTATACTTTTTAATATAAACATCCTGTTTTTTAAATATCCGTTATCTAAATTTTCTAAAATAATGTCTATTCCTTTATCAATAGAAATTCCTGATTCTAACAGTAAAGATAAATTTTCTAAAATATTTATTATATATTTTTCTAATAAAAATTTTTTTACAATAGATATCTTTTGTAATTGTTTTTTCAAATTAAAAAATTTTATGGAAAAAGAAATTATACAGGTAGCTATAATTAGTATATATGGGTATTTTTTTAAAATATCTTGAATATTTAGAATACCTCTTGTTAAAAATGGTAATTTATCTTTATCTATTTCATACAATATTTGAAAATTAGGTACAATAAAATAAAAAATTAAAATTATTATTATTGTTGATATGAATAAAATAAATATAGGATATGATAGAGCTATCTTTAGTTCATTTTTCAGTTTTTCTTTTTTTTGTTTTAAATATGCAACTTTAAGAAAACCCTCCCCTATTTTTCCTACACTTTCTGAAACATAAATAATTAAAAGCTCTCTTTCTTTTATCAAATCTTCATCTCTTAAAATTTCATATATATCCTCTCCTTTTTCCAACTTTTTATAAAGATTAAAAATTTTAAACTTTAAACTTAAATTTTTAGAACTACTTTTTTGAAATTCTATAGATTTTTTTTAGAGAAAGTCCTGCGTTCAACAATCTTCCTATTTTAAAATACATTTCTTCTAACTCTTTTTCCCTAATTTTTCTTTCGAATTGCACTTCCAAAATTTTTATTAATTTCCTCTCCTCTTTAAATAGTTTGTTTAAAAAAGCCTTTTTATTTTTTTCTAGGTATATATCTTCCAATTTATTTCTTTTTTCATCCAAAATAAGGCATCTATATAGCCTCATATTAAGCACTCTCTCAAAACCTCATCTTTTGTTGTAATTCCAATTGCAACTTTTGTGAAACCATTATTTAAAAGATTTTTAAACTCTTTTGTCTTTAAATAAAATTCTAAATCTTTTATACTTTTATTTAAAATTATATCTCTGATTTCCTTATCAAAAAATATTATCTCTTCTACAATTTCTCTACCTTTAAAACCATCATTGCAACAATTTTTTTCTATTTTACCTCCACAGATTTTACAAACTTTTCTAACTAATCTTTGACTTTCAATAGCATTTATAGCAGTTGCAATGATAAATCTATCGACTCCAAAATTTATTAATCTGTCTATAGCTGACATGGCGTCCTTCGTATGAAGAGTAGTTATAACCAGATGACCTGTCAAAGAAGCCATCAATGCTATTTCTGCTGTCTCTTTATCTCTTATCTCACCAACCAAAATAACATCTGGGTCTTGTCTTAAGACACTCCTTAATATCATGGAAAAATCTAAACCAATCTCACTTTTACACTGAATTTGATTAATATTTGGAAACTGATATTCTATTGGGTCTTCTATTGTAATTATGTTCATTTTCTCATTGTTTAAATAGTTTACTATTGAATAAAGAGTTGTTGTTTTACCACTTCCTGTTGGACCACAAAATAACAACAATCCATTTTTTCTATTCAAAAGCTCTTTTAATCTTATTAAATTTTCATTTGTAAATCCCAAATTTTCTAAAGAAACTTCTGATATGTTATTTTTTAATATTCTTAAAACACACCTCTCGCCAAATATAGTTGGAATCAACGAAACTCTAAAATCAATTTTTTCATTTTTATATTGCGCTTTAAATCTACCATCTTGAGGCAATCTTTTTTCTCCAATATCAAGTTCACTCATCAATTTTAATTTGGTCAATAGTTTTAATCCAAAATTTTTACTTAACTCTTGATAATTTTTTAATATTCCATCTATACGAATCCTTATTTTAATACCACTTTCTTTCGATTCAATATGTATATCTGAAACATTTTCCTTCAAACTATAAAATATCAATTCATTTAAAAACTCTAAAATGTCCTCTTTACTGGACTTTGTTTCACTAAATTCTCTTATTTCAAAAACTTCTCTTTTAAAGTAAATATTTTCTCCCATAAATCATCTCCTTTCAATTTTTAAAACTTTAAATTGAACCTTATTATCTGCTGTAGAAACTTTCACATACTTAATTAAAACTCGATTCTTATACGTTGTTGTAATCAGCACAACAGTAAAAATTATGGCTATTATAGGATAATTTTTTAATCTCATTACTCCTCCATCCATCCAACTCTATTTTGTCCATCCTGTGAATAATGGTACTTTAATATATTGTCATAATTAATCTCTTTTACAGCTCTGTTTAGATATATATTTATCTTTAAAACCTTCTCCTTTTGAAATGTGTAAAATGCAACTCTATTTTCAACCTGACCTGTATATCCAAATATATACATAGTAAAAGCTTTACTTAAATTTCCATTTTTTGTTGTATCAACTTTAAAATTTTGATTTCTTCTATTGTCATAAATTATTTCATACTTTAATTTTTCAGGTAGATACACCTTCTCTATAATTTCTGTATTCAATTTTTTTACAGTCAAATTTTTATCCAGCATATTAATTTCTAACTGATATTTATTTTTCTCATATAGAGATCGTACAGTATATTTTATAAAAAATGCCTGAATAATACGTCTACTTCTTTCTAAATCCATTTTTTCATTATATTTTATTATTTTATAAAATAAAAAAGAGCTAACTATAAAAATAATAGCGACACACGCTATTGTCTCTAAAAAAGTTAGCCCTTTGTTCTTCTTATTTTTGTTCATACTCACCTTCTCTTAAAGAAATTTATTTTATTTTTTTAAAAGATACATCAAGTTGATCAAAAGATGAAATATATTTTACTCCTATACTTTCTAAAAAATCATATGCTTTTTTTAAATCTTTTCCTAAATCTGATGCTTTATGTGAATCTGAACCTATTGTTATGATTTCTCCTCCAAGTTTGAAATAACGTTTTATTATGTCATCACATGGATAGAATCTATTTTCATTGTATCTTACCCCTGAAGTGTTGATTTCAATCCCTTTTCCTTTAGAAATAATGTTTTTTAAAATCTCATCAATCACCTCTTGATACCTTATATAATCTATAAAACCTTTTTTGTCAATACCTCCATATCGTGTAATATAATCAAAATGACCTTGAACACTAAATTCATTAAAATTTTTCACACTTTCCAATATTTCTAAAAAATATTTATCATGTGCTTCCTCTCGAGTTTTATCTTTCCAAAACTCTTTTTGATCCAAAAGCAATCTATCCACACTATGAACAGAAGAAATTATAAAATCAAATGGATATTTTCTTATAATTTCATCTCCTTTTTTACCTAAGTGTTTCTGTATCCCAAATTCCATTCCCAATTTTATATCTAAATCACTTTTATGCTGGTCTTTCAATCTTAAAATAGTTGGAACATATTCATCTAAATTTAAGACAAAATCGCTGCTATTAGATGTCCCCTCCACATCTAAATCCATATGGTCCGTTATTGCTATCTCTTTAATTCCCAGTTCTTTAGCTTTCTTACAGATTCTATCTAAATCCTCCACAGAATCTCCTGAAAAACTACTATGTATATGGTAATCACTAATAATCATTCTTTTCTCCTCCTAAATTTATTTTACAGTTATTAAGTATAACAAAAAAACTGCAAATACAAGTTATTTAACCTCTTATTTACAGTTTTTATTATTGTTCGTAGTACTATTTTTTTTTCAAAGTTGCTAAAAGTAATGCTATATCATTTCCTGTTACACCACTTATTCTTGAGGCTTCCCCAATCGAAAGAGGTTTTATCTCTTTTAATCCCGCTTTGGCTATATTTGAAATACCAATTACAGTATCAAAATCAAAATCTTCAGAAATACCTAAAGCCTCTAATCTTTTAAATCTTTCTATCTGCTCTCTTTCTCTTTCAATAAACACTTCATATTTTATCATTGTTTCAATTTGATTTTTTACAAACTCTGGATATTCAGCAATATGTAATAAATGTGCCAAATCGTCATATGAAATCTCTTTAAATTTAAGAAGCTCATTAGCTTGAACTCCCTTGGTTAACCTTTGCTTCGCTCCCTTTTTTTCCAATAATTCATTGGCATCTTTCATAGAAACTTTTGCTTCTTTTATTCTTTCTACCTCTTTGTACACATCATCCCTACATTTTTTTAAATATTCAATTTTTTCTCTTGGAACAATTCCAATCTCCTCTGCTTTATCCAATAACCTCATAAAGCCATTATCAAATCTAAGCGTCAATCTATACTCTGATCTTGATGGTAACACTCTATAAGGCTCTGGAGTCTTTTTGTGAATAATATCATCAATCAATACACCTATATATCCCTCACTTCTATCAAAAATTACAGGGGATTTATTCAAAGTTTTTCTTGCGGCATTAACTCCTGCAATAAATCCTTGCGTAGCCGCCTCTTCATAACCTGATGTCCCGTTTATTTGACCTGCAAAATATAATCCTTTTATTTTTTTACTTTCCAAACTTGGATACAGTTGTGATGCGGGTGCATAATCATATTCCACAGCATAACCATATCTCATTATTTTAGCATTTTCTAAACCTTTGATAGATTTTAACATGGCTTCTTGGGCAAATGGTGGCATTGCTGTTGTTAACCCATTCACGTAGAGTTCATTTGATTCACTTGATTCTAACTCCAAAAATATCTGATGATCATACTTATCTGGAAAATTTAAAACCTTTCTATCCAAAGATGGACAATGTCTTGGTCCATGTGTTTCAATTATTCCTGAAACTATTGGCGAATATTTTAACATCTTTTTTGTTACATTTAAAGTCTCCTCTGAAGTATGAGTTAACCATGTGGGAACTATATTATTTTTTTCTTTTTGTGTATATATAGAAAAGTATCTGGGATGCTCTTCCCCATAAAGTGGCTTCATAACAGAAAAATCCACTGTTCTCTTATCTATTCTTGGTGGTGTTGCAGTTTGATATCTCTCTAAATGTATTCCATTTTTTTGTAAACTATCCGATAACTTTTCAGCCGAATTCTCTCCCATTCTACCAGCAGGATATTTTACATCCCCTATAACTATTCTTCCTTTTAAAAAAGTTCCTGTAGCTAATATAACTACTCTAGAAAAATACTCTATTCCTAGAGCTGTCCTAATACCTTTTATATTTCCATCTTCCACCAAAATTTCATCTACACTATCTTGCATAATATCTAAACTCTCTGTTTTTTCAAGTAGTGCTTTCATCTTAGTTCTATATAAAAATTTATCTGCTTGCCCTCTTGTTATTCTAGCAGCAGGACCTTTACTTGTGTTTAAATGCTTTAACTGAAGATTGTATTGATCTGTATGTCTCCCCATCTCTCCACCTAAAACATCTATCTCTGCAACTAGATTACTTTTTCCAGGTCCACCTATCGACGGATTACAGGACATCATTCCTATACTATCTAATGCCAGAGTAAAAAGTAGTGTCTTTCTATTCAACCTTGCACTTGCTAGTGCAGCCTCTACTCCCGCATGACCTCCTCCAACAACAATCACATCATATTTAAAAGTCATATACTTCTCCTTTTTATTTTTGTTCATATACATAAATAAATTAAAAAAATTATAGCCACAGATTTATTGTCTGTGGCTAATATCTTTTATTTTCCTACACAGAAATTACTAAAGATATGATCTAAAAGATCTTCATTACTAATCTCTCCCGTTACCTCTGACAATGAATCCAAAGCCTCTTTCAAATCTACAGCAATTAAATCCATTGGTAATCCCATCTCTATTGTTTCAAATATATTCTCTACCGCCTGTTTAGTTTTTTCCAATGCTGACTTGTGTCTAACATTGGTAATAACTAATTTTTGTGAACTGTCTTCAATTTGACCAGAAATAACATAACTGTATATCTCTTTTTCCATTGAATCTATTCCTATTTTCTCCAGGGCAGAAATTTTTATCCACTTTTTTATTTTTGTTAATGGTGTTACATCCAGTTTAGATTCAATATCTGTTTTATTTATAAGACCAATAACTTTATCTGCATTAATTCTATCGTGAATTCTTAAATCCTCTTCATCTAATTCTCTTGAATTATCAACCACAAATAAAACCAAATCTGCCTTTTCGATAAGCTCTTTCGATTTTTCTACACCTATATTTTCTACTAAATCATCTGTTTTTCTTATTCCAGCAGTATCCACTAGCACTAAAGGGATTCCATTCAAGTTTACAACCTCTTCTATAACATCTCTAGTAGTTCCAGCTACATGAGTAACAATAGCTCTTTCTTCCCTTAAAACGGAATTCAATAGACTTGACTTTCCAACATTTGGTTTTCCAACAATAGCTGTTTTTATCCCCTCTTTAATCATTTTCCCTTTATTATATGATTTTATTAAAGCATCAGTTGTATTAACGACATTGTGTAAATTATCTACCAAATCATGTGGTAATGGATCGTCTATTCCCTCTTCAGGATAATCTAAAACTACATTGACGTGTGCTGATACATCTAAAAGTTGTTTCTTCAATATATCAATTTGTTCTCTTAAATCTCCTCTAAGTTGATTTAAAGATAGAGATATACTTTTTTCAGTTTTTCCATGTATTAAATCTATAACAGCCTCGGCTTGAGTTAAATCTAGTCTTCCATTCAAAAAAGCTCTTCTTGTAAACTCACCTAATTCAGCTATTCTAGCTCCATTTTTTAAAACCAATTCTAAAATTTTTTCTGTGATTAAGAAACCACCATGACAATTAATCTCTACGATATCCTCTTTTGTATAAGTATTTGGTCCTTTCATTATTGAGACTAATACTTCATCTACAAGTTCCTCTCCATCATAAAGATGACCATAGTTAATACTAAAATTTCTAAGTTCACCAACTTCTTTTTTGGATATAGATTTAAATATTTTTGTTAGTATACATAAGGAATCGCTTCCTGACATTCTAACAATACCTATTCCACCTTCTCCTCTTGGAGTTGAGATGGCGGCGATAGTGTCAAACATATAACTCACCCCTATTTCTTTCTTCTAATAACAATATATCTTTTAGGGTCTTTTCCTTCGCTATAAGTATCTAATTCTAAATATTTATTAATAACTTCATGTATAATTTTTCTTTCTCTTGGTGGCATTGGATTTAATTTTATAGGTTTAGTAGTTTTCATAGCTTTTTCTGCCATTTTTCTAGCCAAATCTCTCAATGTTACATTTCTTTTTTCTTTAAATCCTTCTACATCAATATCTATTCTAACATCCTTTATTAAAGTGTTCAATAGATATTCATAGCTATTTAACGTCTTTCCTTTTTTTCCAATAATTATTCCATTATCTTCACCATAAAGGTTTATAACACAATTTCTACCCTCTAATCTTAAAATTTCAACTTCTAATTCAAGTCCCATTTTATTCAATAGCTCTTGAGATGCCTTTATTATCTCTTTTTCTCTATTTTCTTTTAATTCTTTTTTTATCTCTATTTTCTCTTGCTCTTCTTCTACATCAATTTCTGATATCGTAGTAGTTTTTGCTACTTCATCTTTTTGTAAATCTGAAATCTTATTCTCTTCAGCTTCCACTTCTCTACTAATTTCAACTTTATATAATCCATCTTTAGCAAAAAAACCAAAGAACGATTTAGGCTTCTCTAATTCAGTAACTTGAACTACTTGATCAGCAGTAACCTCCAATATTTTTATAGCTCTAGCAATAGCAACTTCTCTACTACTCGCTTTGATTTCAATTATATTTTCCATAACTCTAGTCTTAGTCTCCTTTTTTCATTATGAAATATTGTTGTACTATTCCCATAAAACTTGATGTTAACCAATAAACTTGTAATCCAGCTGGCATTTTATAAGAAATAAATACCATCATCACTGGAAATATATACATCATTTGTTTCATTTGTGGATTACTATCTGTTCCTGTTAATTTTTGTTGAATGAATGCAACAACACCATTCAAAACAGGTAATATATAATAAGGATCCGGTTGTAACAGATTCATCCATAGGAATGACTCAGAAGGAACGATACCTCTTTCAGCTCTCAAAACACCAAACAGTGCCCATAAGATAGGTAATTGAATCAATAGTGGTAAACATCCTCCAGCCGGATTTACATTTTTTTCTTTGTAAAGTTCCATTGTTTTCTGGTTTAGTAAATTTTTATCATGACCATATTTTTCTTTGTATTGCTCCAATATTGGTTGTAGCTCTTTCATTTTTTTCATTGATTTATCTTGTTTCAATGTCAGTGGTAATAATACTATTTTTATTAATATTGTTAATCCTATTATGGCTAAACCAAAGTTTCCTGTAATTCCATTTATAAATAGCAATATTTGTTCAAATATTTTGTATAAAAATTCCATTTTATTTTTTTCCTCCGTATTTTTTAACTGGTGGCACAGGGTCATATCCTCCTTTAGAATATGGATGACACCTTAAAATTCTTAATATTCCCAAATACACTCCTTTAAAAACTCCATGCATCTCTATTGCATCATACATGTATTTTGAACAAGAAGGTTGAAATATACAGTTTCTCCCCAAAAATATTGAAATATATTTTTGATAAAATCTTATAAAATTTAAGATTGTTTTTTTCAAGATATATACTAAGCTATTTTTTATATAGTTTAGAATTTTTAAGAACACGGTCAAGATCTTTTTTCATCTCCTCAAAACTTAAAGTTTTAAATTTTTCTCCTGCTGTTCTTTTAGCAACAAAAATTATGTCATAACCTGTTATTAGATTTTTTTCATTTAAACGACAATACTCTCTAAATAATCTTTTTAATCTATTTCTACAAACCGCATTTCCAGTTTTTTTACTTACGACAAAACCAAATTTATTTTCATTTGTTTCATTTGCTTTAAAAAAAATAAGAGAGTAATATCCAAATGATTTTTTTCCGTAATTATAAACATTTTGAAACTCCCTATTTTTTTTTAAATTAATCATAATTTTTAACTCCCTAAAATAGTCCTTAAATCTTTAAAAACCCGGTGTTTTGAATCACCGGGTTTTATGCTGATAATACTTTTCTTCCTCTTGCTCTTCTTCTTTTTAATACTTTTCTTCCGTTTTTAGTTGCCATTCTAGCTCTAAATCCATGATCTTTCTTGTATTTTCTGTTATTTGGCTGATAAGTTCTTTTCATTTTTTCACCTCCTAAAAATATCTATATTTCAGATAAATATTCTAGAAGAAATTTTGAGTTTTGTCAAGTAAATTCTGATAAATAAAAAATTAATACTTAAATTTAAAGAAAAATATTAAGGATGATAAATTGGGATGCTATAGTTGTTTTTTGTTTTTTGTATAATGTTATATGTACAGACTAAGTTACAAAAAATATATAGCTTAGAGTATTGATTTTAAAGAGTTTATGTTAAAAAAAATATTATTGATGATATACAAATCTATAAAGGTTGATTTTGTTGAATATGTAGACTAAAAAAATAAGATAAGCTCAATAAAATCAATGGTTTTTGAATATTATTGATAATATACACAAAGAAAAGTGTTAAATTTAAAGGGATTATAAATTTTTTACTCTTTGGAACTTTAGTTAAGTCAATGGTTTTATATAAAAAACAAATATTATTGATAATATACATGAAAGAAAGTCTTATTTTACTTAAAGAGAGATAATTAAAAAAAGAGAAGAACTCAATAAAAATCAAGTGTTTAGTAGATTGAAAAAATATTATTGTAGATATACATAAAATAAAGTGTTTATTTATAGGCATTTTATACTTACATAAAAATAGAGATTACTCATTTTATGGGAAGATTAAAAAACAAAAAAATATTATTGTTAATATACAGAAAAAATGGTATATTATATTACGCTAGATATATTTATTATTGTTAATATACATATTTAGTATTATAAAATGATGGAGAGGTTTTTAATGGAAAAGAAGGTGAAAAAAGAAACAGATGATATTGTGGAGAATTTTAATATAACATCTACAGGATCATTATTAACAGATATAACAAAGATCGATATAAGACTAAATCAATTACCAGATATTGAAATTAGAGAAGTTATAATAAAAGAAACTGGAAATTTTTTAAATTTGAAAGATAATGTAATAAATATACCTGTCGAAATGATTGTTTTTCCATTTTTTACTCCTCAGAAACAAAATAAAAGAGTAAACTTTCAATATTCTTTCGAAGATTTAGGGGTTACTATGTATTGTACATTGGTAGCTAAAGACTCACGAGATAAAGTGTTTCAACCCTCAATTTTTGAAGAAAAAATATATACATATTTAATTTCTACCTATGAAGCTAAAAAAGATTTGAATGATGAGTATGAGTACATAGAATTTGAAATTTCAGATTTTATAGTTCATTTTTTAGGGAACAAAATGAATAGAACTTATTATACGAAAGTTGAACAGGCATTAAAAAATTTAAAAAATACAGAATATCAATTTGTTGTTTCTAATCATACTAAATTAGGGAAATATAAATTTGAAGATGAAGAGTTTAAACTTTTAACTTATCAAAAATTAAAAAAAGGTAAAAAAATATATTATAGAGTTACTCTTAACAAGAATATACGAAAAAAAATTAGTGATAAGAGATACATAAAATATAACTCCAAAGCTTTGATGGAAATTTTGGCAAAAGATCCTATAGCTGGAAGAATTTATAAATATATTAGTAAGATTAGATATGAAAAGCAAGAAGATAGGATAAATCTTAGGACAATTGCAGCAATTATTCCATTAAAAACAGAACAAACAACTGAAAGAGTAAACAAAAATGGAGACACAAAAACTTATGTTCTTTGTAGAATGAAACAGGTTTTAAAAAGAGTTGAAAAAGCTTATGATGTGCTGGTTGAACTGGGCTATGTGGAGTATTATAAGGCGTATCAAGACAAAAATGAGGACACATATTACATAGTTTATAAGTTTAATAGTAAAAAGGATGGAGAGTGCCATGTATCATCATTTATAGAGAATTCAAAATCAAATAAAGTTAAGGAGATTGTTTACTCAAAGGAAAAAGAACAGTATACTGAGAAACCTAGTTTTAATTCCGAGGAAATAGAGGAAGCCGAAATTGTTGAAGTCACTGAGACAAGTTCTCAAGAAGAAATGAAGATGAAAGTGGAGAATAAAAAAGAAGTAAAAAAAGCTCCAATAAAAAAGATTGAAAAAAATAATGAGTTTATTTATCCTGATGAAGTGATAAAAAATATTCAAAAAGCCAAGAAAAATATATATGTTTCGAGGTCTTGGGATAAAAGAACAGATACTAAAGTAAAGAAGATATTTATAGAAGAGGGAGAAATTGTCTTAATTGAGGTTTTAAAAATAATATACAAAAATCTAAACTCCAATATAAAAACAACTTTAGTGCAATATATAAATGGTGTTTTAAAAAATCTTTTAAGTCAGGAGAAGGATGTTTCAAAACAAAACTTGACTTTATTTAACAATATAGTTAAAGAAAAGGGGTTGATAAGTAAAAAGAAAATTAATCAAGCGAGAAGAACAGTGAAAAAACCAGTTATAAATAGTTTGAAAGATTTGATAGACGAAACTGATATATCCGTAGATATTTTAAAGGTTTTTGATGAATATGATGAATATGAAAAATTAAAAATAGAGGAGCAGGCAATCAAACTTTGTTCTCTTGAAGAAAATATTGATGTAAACTTCTTATTGACTATGAAAAGAAAATCAAAAAAAATCTATTTTAATACAATAAAAAAATATATTGAAAGAGTTATTAATGAGTAGATTTAACAAAAAGTTAAATATGTTAAATCAGGGTGAATAAAAGAAATGATATAGAGGAAAAAGTGTGATAAAAGACTTAAAAATGAACGTTTTATGACAAAAAAACAATTCAAAATAAAAATTGACAAAATTTTGAAAATTAAGTATTCTATATTAGAATGATAGATTTAAACTTTATGTTTTTATATAATAATAAACAATAAATGTAGAAAGGTGAGTAGGATTATGGTAAGTAAAACAGTTGAAATTAAAAATGAAACAGGACTACATACAAGACCTGGTAATGAATTTGTAAGTTTAGCAAAAACATTTACATCTCAAATTGAATTAGAAAATGAAGAAGGAAAAAAAGTAAAGGGGACATCTTTATTAAAATTACTTTCTTTAGGAATTAAAAAAGGTGCAAAAATAACAGTTCATGCTGCAGGAGAAGACGAAAATGAAGCAGTTGAGAAGTTAGCTCACCTACTTGAAAATCTAAAGGACTAAGAACAGGACGATAGTTTGAAGTGTGAGAAGGATGGGGGTAACTCTATCCTTTTTTTTGTCAAAAAATAAAAGTATTGGGAGCGATAAAATTATGAGAAAATTTGTAAAAGGTATAGACGCATCTCCAGGGGTAGCAGTAGGAAGAGCATTTTTATATAAAGAAGAGGAGCTTTTTATAGATAAAAGTGAGTGTTCAAACATTGAAGTTCAAAAAGAGAAGTTAATTGAAGGAAGAGAAAAAACTAAGGAACAACTATTAAAGATTAGAGAAAAAACAGCTAGACAATTAGGAGAAGATAAAGCTGCGATATTTGATGGACATATAACTCTACTAGAGGATGAGGATTTGTTTGATGAAGTTATAGAGCTGATTGAAGATGAAAAAATAACGGCAGAAAATGCCTTAGAGCAAGGTATTAGTGGTTATTGTGATATGTTAGCAAATTTGGAAGATGAGTATCTAAGGGAAAGAGCAGCTGACTTGAGAGATATAGCTAAGAGATGGCTGTATAATATCGTGGGGATAGATATTGTCGATTTGTCTTCACTTCCTGCAAATTCAGTTGTAGTGGCAAGAGATTTGACACCATCAGATACGGCTCAATTGGATTTAAAAAATGTTGTAGCATTTATAACTGATATTGGAGGAAAGACAGCACACTCATCTATCATGGCTAGATCACTAGAGATACCAGCAGTGGTTGGAACAGGAAATATAACTGAATTAGTGACAAATGAAGCTCCAATAGTAGTGGACGCTTTAACTGGTGACGTCATACTAAATCCAACAGATGAAGATATTGAAAAATACTCTAAAAAAAGAGAAAAATATTTAGAAGAAAAGGAATTATTAAAGCAATTGAAAGATAAAACAGCAACATCAAAAGATGGAATAACTGTTGGAGCTTGGGCAAATATAGGATCTCCAAAAGATGTAGCAGGTGTTCTAAGAAATGGTGCTAATGGAATAGGGCTTTATAGAACGGAGTTTCTATTTATGGCAAATGACAGATTCCCAACAGAGGATGAGCAATTTGAAGCTTATAAATTTGTTGCTGAAGCAATGAAAGATAAAAATGGAAATCCATACCCAGTGACAATTAGAACAATGGACATAGGTGGAGATAAGTCACTGCCGTATATGGAGCTACCACATGAGGAGAATCCGTTCTTAGGATGGAGAGCTTTAAGAATATGTTTAGATAGACCAGAAATCTTAAAAACACAGTTTAGAGCACTTTTAAGAGCATCAGCATTTGGATACATTAAAATAATGTTACCTATGGTAATTTCAATAGAGGAGTGTAGAAAATCAAAAGCTTTATTAGAAGAATGTAAAGCTGAATTAAGAGCTGAAGGAATAAAGTTTGATGAAGATATTCAATTAGGAATTATGATTGAAACTCCAGCTACAGCATTTAGAGCTAAATGGTTTGCACAAGAAGTTGATTTCTTCTCGATAGGAACAAATGATTTAACTCAATATACATTGGCAGTAGATAGAGGAAATGAGAGAATATCTCACTTATATGATACGTATAACCCAGGAGTTTTGGCAGCTATTAAAGCGGCAATAGATGGAGCTCATGAGGGTGGAATATCGATATCTATGTGTGGTGAGTTCGCTGGAGAAGCTAGAGCAACAGCTTTACTATTTGGAATGGGATTGGACGCTTTCTCAATGTCGGCTATTTCGGTTGCAAGAGTAAAGAAAAATATAATGGCAATAGATAAAGTTTCAGCAGAGGCTCTAGTTGAAAGAGTGATGTCAATGAGTACAACAGAAGAGGTATTAGCAGAGATAGATAGATATAACGAAGAGATGTTAGGATAATATTTTTTTAAAAAGGTGAAACAAAATTTCACCTTTTTTCATTTTTAGAGTATACTATTCTAAAAAAAGTAATAGAGAGGTTGTTATGGGGTTAAAAGATTTTAAAATAAAAGTTTCAAAAGAAAACATTTTACATAACTATCACTATTTAAAAAAATTCAGAAATAAAGATATAATTGCCGTGGTGAAAGCCAATGCTTATGGTCATGGGATAGAGAATATAGTTAAATTTTTATCAGAAAATGGATGTGAATATTTTGCAGTAGCTAGAGAGTGCGAAGCCGAAAAGATATTGAGTTTAAAAATAAAAGATATAAAGATTATTATTTTAGAAACCGTAGATGAATTAGAAATTTTAAAAAATAACGAAAATATTCATATGGTGGTAAATAGTTTTAATGAACTTTTAAATCTTTTAGATAAAGGGGTTTCAACGGAACAGTTACATATAAAGTTGGACTTTGGATTTGGAAGAAATGGAATTTTAGAAAAAGATTTTTTTAAATTAAAAGAGCTGATAGAGAATAGAAATTTAAAATTTAAAGGTCTTTGTACTCATGTATTTGCTGCGGATTATGATGATTTAATTTCAATAGAAGAGAGATTTTCTAAAATATTAAAAGAATTAGGAAAAGGTAGGTTTGAGATTGTTCATATGCAAAATAGTGCAGGAGTTATGTCAGTAGAAGGAAAATTTTGTACTCATATAAGATGTGGAACAGTTTTATTTGGACTACAGGAGATAGGATATTACATTCCATCTATAAAAAGATCTTTTAGATTAGATGGTAAAATATTAGACATAAAAAGTATAGGTGACTTAAAGTATATAGGATATGAAAAAAAAGAAAACTTAAATATAGGAAAATATAAGAAAATAGCAAAAATTCGGTTAGGTTACGGAGATGGATTTTCAAAAAGAAGTGAAGGTATTATGTCTATAATCAATAATAAAAAATTTGAAATAATTCATATCAGTATGGATAGCTCATTCATTCTTGTAGATGATTCGGTGAAGGTTGGAGATGAGGTAGAAATATTTCATGACTTAGAGGAGAGTATAAATCATTTAAAAGTTCCTCATTATGAATTTTTATCATGTATAAATGATAGGATAAAGAGAGAGCTTATATGACTACGAACAAAAATAATTTTTGTGGATATAAAACTCATTTTTTTATTTTAAAAACAGCTCTTTTCTTAGTTACAAATAAATGATATAATAAGTTATTTTTTATTGCAAAAGTAAAGAATTATTTTTGATAATATACATATATAAACAACATAAAATAAAGGGAGTATAATGAAGACGGATTTATTAGTGATAAAGGATGAGTTAAAAAAATATGCAAAAACAATATCTAAGCTATTTGCGATGGATGTTGGAATTTGCGATAAAAATCTTGTAAGAATAACAGGAAGTGGACCTCAAAAAATAGGTGAAAAAATAAAGGGAAGAGCTAATAAAAAAACGTTAGAAACCAAAGAAACAACAGTTATTTTAAACCCGAGAGAGGATGAAATTTGTAATGGTTGTTCAGAGAAAGAATGTTGTTTAGAAGTACTTGAAATATCAACTCCAATAATGTATGAGGGGAAACTGATAGGTTTAATAAGTTTAGTATCTTTTGATGAAAGTCAGAAGAAGAGAATTTTAGAAAATTTAAAAAACTATTTGGATTTCGTTGAACAGATGGCTGAATTAATAAGTATAAGATTTGTTGAACACAATGAAAGTTTAGAAAAAACAGAAAGAGAAAATGTTCTTACAACAATATTAAATACAATTCAAAAAGGTGTTTTAAGATTTAACAGTGAGGGAGTAATAACAAGTATTAATAATTTTGCTTTAAAAAAAATAGAAGTGGACACAAAAATAATTGGAAAAGAAATACACCTAACTTCACAGAATGATTTTCTGATGGAAGAGGAGATATATAGGTTAAAGGTTCAAAATAAAGAGTTAACTGTTCTTGGAAAAATATTGCCTTTTGAAGCATTTGGAAAGAATGAAAAAATTTTTATTTTTGATGATATGAATAAAGTAAATGACGGTATCAGGGGGCTTGTTGAAACATCAAATAGCGTTTCGTTGGGAAATATAATAGGGGATTCCAAATTCACTAAGTTATTGAAAGAAAGAATAAAGCGTGTTGCACCTTCAAAGTCAACAGTGCTAATAACAGGGGAAAGTGGAACTGGAAAAGAGTTAGTGGCAAGAGCTTTACATTATCATAGCTCGAGAAGAAATGCTCCTTTCGTTGTTATAAATTGTGCAGCGATTCCTGAATCACTTTTAGAGAGTGAACTATTTGGATATGTAAGAGGAGCATTTACAGGGGCTGATAAAAATGGGCGTATGGGGAAGTTTGAGTTAGCAAATGGAGGCGTTATATTTTTGGATGAAATTGGAGATATGCCTTTATATTTGCAAGCTAAAATATTAAGGGTTCTTCAAGAAAAAAAAGTGACAAGAGTAGGTTCAAATAGAGATATAGAGTTGGATATTAGAATTATTGCAGCAACAAATGTAGATTTGGAAAAAAAGATTCTTGAGAAAAAATTTAGGGAAGATCTTTATTATAGATTGAAAGTTATTCCTTTCGAGGTAGCTCCTTTGAGGGAGAGAAGAGAGGATATTTTACCAATAACTAAAAATCTTATAAAAAAGTATAATAGAATAACTGAGAAATATGTAAATTTTATTGATATTGAAGTTGAAAAATTGTTTTTAAACTATTCATGGCCGGGAAATATAAGAGAGTTGGAAAATGTAGTAGAGTTTATGTTTAATATTTCGGATAATAGTGATATTTTAAGTTTATCTACAGTTCCTGAAAAATTATTAGAGAACAAAAGAGTGGACAGTAAAGTTGATGTGGAAAGAATAGAGTTAAAAAATATATCTCATATAGAGGATTTTCAAGTAGTAGAAAAAAATTATATTGAAAAAGCGTTTAAAATTTTTGGAAAGGATACAGATGGAAAGAAAAAAATAGCAAAAAAAATGGGAATAGGATTAACGACTTTATATAGAAAAATACAAAGATATAATATTTGATTTTCAAAATGAAAAAATAAAATTTCCAAAATGATAAGTTTTTCAAAATGAAAATTTGTAGAATTGAATTTTTATAAAAAATGTCAAATTATTTTTTAAAAATATAGAAAATAATACAAAAAAATATAAAAAAATACAAAAATATTAAAAAATATCTATTGGAATAAAAATTGCTTATTATATACTTGTATATTATAAAAAATTGAGTATTAAGTGGAGGAATTGAAAAATTATGATAGATAAGATCTTAAATATTTTAAATGAAGAGATAGTTCCAGCAGAAGGGTGTACAGAACCAATAGCTTTAGCGTACATAGGGAGTAAATTGACATCAATATTGGGTGGAGTTCCAGAGAAAATAGAGATTGCTTTATCTGGAAATTTGATAAAAAATGTTAAAAGTGTTAAAATACCAAATTCAGAAGGTATGGTAGGGATAGAAGCAGCAGTAGCTATGGGAACAATTTTGGGAGATTCTAGAAAAGAGTTGATGGTTATATCGAATGTGGATAAATCAAGATTACATGAGGTTGGAGAATATCTTGATAATAAAAGAGTTATAGCTACTAAAATAGAGGGAGATGTAAAGCTTCATATGAGAGCTACAGGAGTTTTGGGAGAGGATAGTGCTACAATAGAGATTAAAGATTATCATACAAATATTGTTAAAATAGAAAAAAATGGTGCGATTGTAAAAGAGGCATCTTGTGATGAAGCTATTACTGGAAATATAATGACAGATAAAAATTTTTTAACCATTGAATTAATTCATGATTTAGCTAAAACTATAGATTTAGCTTTAATAGCGCCAATTTTTGAAAAAGTTATAGCTTATAACTCAGCTATAGCTAATGAAGGATTAAAAAATGATTATGGAATAAGTATGGGTAAAAGTTTGTATGAAGGAATGCAAGAGGGTGTTTACGGAAAAGATTTAAAAAATAAAATTGTCAGTTTTGCAAGCGCTGGAAGTGATGCAAGAATGAATGGGTGTTCTATGCCTGTAATGACAACAAGTGGAAGTGGAAATCAGGGAATGTCAGCATCTTTGCCAGTTATAAAGTATTGTGAAGAAAAGGGACTAACACATGAGCAACTAATAAGAGGATTATTTTTCTCACATCTGACAACAATTCATATAAAATCAAATATTGGAAGATTGTCGGCTTACTGTGGAGTAGTTTGTTCGGGTGGAGGAGTAGCTGGTGCATTAGCATTTTTAGATGGGTTACCTCTAGATAGAATAGATGCGGCGATTGAAACAACTTTAGCGACATTATCAGGAATGTTGTGTGATGGGGCAAAAAGCTCTTGTGCAACAAAAATAGCAAGTTCTATAGCTATGGCATTTGATTCATACTATTTATCTAAAAAGAAAAAGAATTTTGAATACGGTGAAGGAATCGTAGGAAAAGATGTGGAAGCGACTTTAGCTAATGTAAAAGTATTAGCTCATGAAGGTTTAAGGCAAACAGACGAAGTTGTTTTAGAGATAATGTTAAATAACTAGTTTTAATATATAGTTTTAGGAGGAGAGATGAAAATAGTAATTATTGGTGGAGTTGCGGCAGGAATGTCAGCTGCAGCTAAAGCAAGTAGGCTCAACAAAGAGGCGGAGTTAGTGATTTATGAAAAAACAGAGATTGTTTCATGGGGAGCTTGTGGTCTTCCATATTATGTTGGAAACTTTTTTGAGAGTCCAAATAATATGATAGCTAGACCTGTGGAGAAATTTATAGAAGCTGGAATGAATATAAAAATAAAACATGAAGTTATCGGTATTGATGTAAATAAAAAGGAGATAACTGTAAAAAATTTGGTAACAGGGGAAACTTTTATAGATAAATATGATAGATTAATGGTGGCGACAGGAGCTCATGCAATTATGCCACCAATTAAAAATTTATCAACTAAAGGTGTATACACTTTAAAGGAATATGCAGACGGTATTATTCTAAAAGAAGAGATGTTAAAAGATGAGAACCAAGATATAGTTATAGTTGGAGCTGGATATATTGGTCTTGAAGTAGCTGAGGCCGCTAAACATTTGGGAAAAAGAAGTATTAGAATAATACAATTAGGTGACAGGGTTCTTTTAGAAAGTTTTGACAAAGAGATAACTGATGTTATGGAAGAGGAAATAAGAGCTCATGAGGGGATGGAATTACATCTAGAGGAGACTGTGCAAGAGATTGTAGAAAAAAATGGAAAAGTTGTAGGGGTAAAGACTAATAAGGGAGAATATCCAGCAGATGTTGTAGTTATTTCAACAGGAGTGAGACCAAATACTGCTTTTTTAAAGGAAACAGGGATTGAGATGTTAGGAAACGGAGCTCTAGTAATAGATACTCATGGAAGAACAAGTATTGATTCGATATATTCGGCGGGAGATTGTGCAACGGTACCTCATTTAGTGAGAAAGGAGAATGTGTATATTCCCCTTGCAACAACTGCTAATAAGATTGGTAGAATAGTTGGAGAAAATTTAGCTGGGGTAGAGACTGAGTTTCAAGGAACATTGGGATCAGCGGCAGTAAAAGTTATGGATATAGAAGCTGGAAGAACTGGAATAACAGAAGCAGAAGCAATAAAAATGGGAATAAATTATAAAACTGTGTTTGTAAAGGACAAAAATCAGACGAATTACTATCCGGGTAGAGAGGATATATTTGTAAAATTAATCTATGATGCGGATACAAGAGTTCTTTTGGGAGGTCAGATTGCAGGTAAAAAGGGTGCAGTTCTAAGAGTGGACTCATTAGCGACGGCAATATACGCAAAATTAACGGTGGATGAGATTGGGATGATGGACTTTTGTTATGCTCCACCATTTGCCAGAACTTGGGATGTAATGAATGTAGCTGGAAATGTAGCAAAATAAGATAGGCTTAAAAAAAATAAAATATAGAAACGGGAGAAAAAAACAATGAATAGTGTATTTTTTGAACAATTTTTAATGATTAGCAATTTGAAAACTGTAGGATTTTTGGTAGTTTTATTAGTAATTTTATTTCTAATAAATATGTTACCAAAGAAAAAATTTAACTTTTCAGCAAAGGTTATGTTTGCAACAGTCGTAGGTTTAATTTTGGGATTAGCAATTCAATTTGCAGCTGGATTTCCTGAAAATCCAATGAATGTAACGTTTGTAAAAGAAACAACGATATGGTATAGCTTACTTGGTGGAGGATTTATCTCTTTAATTAGAATGTTAGTTATTCCGTTGGTTATGGTATCGATTATACACGTTATTATCAATATGAAAGAGGATGCTAATTTAGGTGATTTGGTAAAGAAAAGTTTAATTATTATTTTGGTAATGGTTGCTATTTCTGTAGGTGTAGGATTACTTTTAGGGAATTTATTTGAAGTTGGAAAGGTTTCAAATAGTGCAGTACAAGCTGTAACAGTAGAGGGTGGAAGAAAAATCAGAGAGATTACTAATATTGTTGATACATTAAAAGCTCTTATTCCTTCAAATCCAGTTGAGGCAATGGTTAACTTAAATATCGTTGGATTGGTTATATTCTCTGCGATTGTTGGAGTGGCAACAAAGAGAATGTCAAAGAAATATTTAGATATAGTAAAACCGTTTTCTGACTTTATAAATGCTTCTCAGAAGATTATCGTATCAATGGCAATGAGTATTATTAGATGGATGCCTTTAGCAGTGGTACCATTATTGGCAAATACAATTGCACAAAAAGGTATTGGAGCGATAGCGGAAGTAGGAAAATTCATTATAGTTTTATATTTAGCAACAGCAGTTATGTTTATAATTCAGATGATAGCGGTAGCGCTCTTTGGACTAAATCCGTTTACATACGTTAAAAAGAGCATCTCTCTAATGATTTTAGCATTTACGTCTAGATCAAGTGTAGGATGTTTACCAGTAACAATTTCAACATTGACAGATAAATTGGGAGTTAGTGAATCAACAGCAAGTTTCGTTGCAAGTTTTGGTACAACGGCAGGGATGCAAGGATGTGCAGGAATATTCCCAGCGTTGACAATTGTGTTCGTAACAAACATGAGTGGACAGCCAATGGATGCGACACTGATTGTAATGTCTATAATTGTTGTGTCAATCAGTTCGTTGGGAATCGCAGGAATTCCAGGAACAGCGACAATGGCAGCTTCAGTTGCACTATCTGGAACAGGATTAGCATCTATGTTTCCTTTAATAAATCCTATTTTGGCTATTGATCCGATTATTGATATGCCAAGAACAATGTTAAATGTAACTGGAGCAGTTACAAGTGCATTGATGGTTGATAAGAGCTTAGGAAATTTAAATCATGAAGTTTATCAAAATGCAGAAGCAGGAAGTGAAGTAAACTCTTCTGATGTTGAATAATAAAAAAGGTCACCTTTAGGGTGATCTTTTTTTATCGTATTCCATGATACAATCTATAAAATTTACCTTTCAGTTCTAAAAGTTCATTGAAAGAGCCAGATTCAATGATATTGTCATCATCGAGTACATAGATTTTATCAAAATCTCCAAGAATACTTAATTTATGGGTTATTGCGATAACAATTCTATCGTCATATATCTCTTTAATATTTTTTAAAATAGATTTTTCATTGATGATGTCTAAAGCATTGGTTGCTTCATCTAAAAGTATTAGGTCAGGATTTTTTAAAAATAACCTAGCCATAGCAATTTTTTGTCTTTGACCTGAACTCACATGAACTCCCCCCTCACCAATAATAGTGTCCTCTTTTTGAGGGAATTTATCAAAAATTTCGTATACATACGATTTTTCAATTGCAAAGTTTAATTCTTCGTCGGTACAGTTTTCTTTAACAAGAGTGATATTGTCTATTAAACTTCCATTTATAATATAATCACTTTGGTCTACAATTCCAAGTCGTTCTAAATACGTCTTAAAGGTGATTTTATTTAAAGGAATATCATTGATTAAAATTTCCCCACTTGTGGGAAGCAAAGCTCTTTTTAGAAGAGCTGCAGTGGTGCTCTTTCCAATTCCACTTTCGCCTACTAAAGCTATTTTTTCACCCTTTTCTATTTTTAAATTAAAATTTTGTAAAATAAATTTTTCGTCATAGAAAAAACCAATATTTTTAAATTCAATAGAGGTAATAGGTTCTGTTAGAGGTATATCCCCATCTGCTCTATTATTAAGATTTATTATTTCAGTAAATCTATTGACACCAGAAATACCTTTTTGATATATATCTACAAGTCCGACCATTCTCATAATTCTAAGCCTAAAACGATCAACTAGAAGTAAAAAAGATAAAATAATTCCCATAGTGACCCCATCTTTTATATATAGGTAACCTCCGGCAAGAATGATAATAAGTTGGGTTATATTTGAGTAAAAAGTTACCCCTGAAACAATTAAACTAGAGGGAGTCATATTTTTCTTTTCACTTTCTAAAAGTGTATCATTTTTTTTAAAAAATCTTTTTTGTGCGTAGTCTTCTAAATTGTTGTCCTTTAAAAAAAAGATAGTTCGTAAAATGTCGTGAAGATTGGCAGATAATAAACCTGAATTCTTTCTAACATTTCTGTGGCCTAGTTTCATTTTTTTATTTTCTCTATAAACAAATATTAGTGTTAGAGGCAGAGGAAAAAGAGTAATTAGTGAAAGTTTTAAATCAAAGTCCATCATTATAATAATAGATGCGATAATAGTTATAACAGAAAATATAAAATCCTCTAGTCCTCTATGGCAAAGGGTTGATACGCTATCTAAGTCATTGATAACTCTAGATATTAAATCTCCACTTTGATTTTTTTTAAAAAATTCACTTGGTTGATTTAAAAGTTTTTTTAGTAAATCGTTTCTCATATTTTGTTTTATCTTACTACCCATTAATTTCCCATTTGCTTGAGAGTTTACCGCAAAAATCAGACGCAAAATATAAAGGATAATCAATACAATAGAAAATTTAAGTAATAGATTAATATTTTTAGAGGGAAGGGCATCATCTATTAAATTTTTTATTAAAAGTGGAGAGTATACGTCGATAGCAGTCATAGCTAATCTTACACTTAAAAATAGAATTAGAAGTTTACTTTCTTTTTTTAAATAGTAAATAAGAGTTCCAAAAGATGTTTTTTTCATAAAAATTTCTCCTTAATGTACATTTATTTCTAAATTAATAGTAACTTTTTTTATATATAAAAGTCAATACTTCTAGATATAAATAATATAAATAATAGATGATTATGTTATAAATTTTAGATAATTTGATTGAAATTTGTACTATAAAATGTTAAGATTAGTTAGATAAAAATGTAATGGTTCGATTTGATTAAAAGGGAATTGAGTGGAAATCTCAAACGGTCCCGCCACTGTATAGAGGATGAAAACAGTATTACCACTGAGGATAAAAACCTTGGGAAGGACTGTGAGTAGGATGAATCTAAGTCAGGAGACCTGCCATTATTTAATTCTGCGAGGACAGAGAAGGTAAAATTTTTACACTTCTCTTTTAGTATTTACAAAAGGGAGGTTTTTTTTATTGGTGAAGAATTTTTTATTTAAAATAGGTAAAATAAGATAAAATAGGGAGATTGGAGATGAATTTTTACAAAAATATGCAAAAAGGTGCCATTGTAGCAGCGCATTTTGGAACAACGCATGAGGACACAAAAGAAAAAACAATAGATATAATAAATAAAAAGTTAGAAGAAGAGTTTAAGCAACTTGATTTTTTTCAAATTTATACTTCAAGAATCATAAATAGAATACTTTCGAAAAGTGGTAAAGAGAAGTTAGATACAACTCAAATTTTGGAGAAATTGATAGAGCAAGGCTATCAACATGTAATTATTCAACCTACATATATAATAAACGGTACAGAAATGGAAGCTTTAAAAAGAGAGGTGGAGAAGTTTTCTGACAAATTTGAAGATATTAGAGTTGGAACTCCATTGTTGACGGAAATGGAAGATTATTTTAATCTGATTGATGTTATAGAAAAAGAGATAGGACCTTTAAAAGAGGATGAAGGTGTAGTTATGATAGGACATGGGACAGAACATCCGGCATTATCAGCATACCCTATGTTAGCTTATATAGTTAGAGATTCAGAAAAACCTATATATATCGGAACAATTGCAGGTTATCCGGGAATAGAGAATACTGTGAGAGAACTAAAGAAAGACAATAAGAAAAAAGTGACTTTGATGCCTCTTATGTTTGTAGCTGGAGATCATGCTAAAAACGATATAGCTAAAGAATGGAAAGAGGATTTAGAAAAGAGTGGATTTGAGGTGGAGATAAATTTGAAGGGGTTAGGAGAGATTGAATCCATTCAAAATATTTTCATAGAAAAAGCAAAAGTTTTAGAAAATTGCCAACCAGAAGATATACTGATAAAAAAAGCTGAGTATGCTAGAGGAAGAAAAGCTTCTCATTAATTTTGGAAAGGAGAAAGTATGAAAAAGCTATTACTATTACTTTTATTGATAACTTCTTTAAGTTTTTCTAAAGAAGATATAAGAGCGGTTTCGACATCACAGTTTACAACAGAAATTTTATTGGCTATAGGGGTGGAAAAGCAACTCTTAGGGACAGCTTTTTTAGATGATGAAATACTTCCAGAATTGAAAGAGAAGTATGATAAGATACCAGTTTTATCAAAAGGAGCCCCAACGAAAGAGCAATTTTATGCTTTAAATCCCAACTTTTTAACAGGCTGGAAATCGATAGCGACACCTAAAAACTTGGGAACAATAGATGAGTTAAGAGGGAATGGTGTAGAAGTAGTTTTTACAAAATCTCAAGATAGCTCTGAAATTGAAGATGTATATGATGATATATTGATGTTTGGAGATATTTTTGATTTAAAAGAGAGTGCTAAAAGTGTTGTCGAAAATATGAGAAAAGATATTGCTAAAGTCAAAGAAAATAAAAAAAATGGAAAAAAAATAAAAGTGTTCGCATACGATAGCCAAGAATCGGCACCATTTGTGGTTGGAGGAAGTGGAATTGGGAATACTATAATTGAGATAGCTGGTGGAAAAAATATTTTTGAAGATACAAATTTTTCTTTTGGTGTTGGAACATGGGAAAAAGTATTAGATGAAAATCCGGAAGTTATTTTAGTTATAGATTACGGAAATACCCCCTATGAAGAAAAAGTAAAATATTTAAAAAATAGTTCTCCAATCTCTCAATTAGAAGCTGTAAAAAAGGAGAGATTTTTACGAGTTCCTTTGAGCTATATATCACCGGGAGTAAAAATTAGTAAAGGAATTGAAATGATTTCGAATGGTTTGAGAGAGGAGAAAAAGTGAAAATAAAAGATAGAAATATAGTTATAATATCTTTCACTTCGATTATAATTTTGGGAACAATTGCAATTACAATAGGAAGTGTCTCCTTGTCTTCAGTTCATGTTTGGAAAATATTAATAAATAAACTATTCAATAATAATTTTTTCACTGTTGATTGGAAAAAGTCAACTGAGATGATTGTTTGGAATCTGCGAGTTCCAAGGGTTATTTTAGCTTTACTAGGAGGAGCAGGGTTATCACTAGTTGGAATTTTAATGCAGGCGTTGACTAAAAATTCGTTAGCTAGCCCTTATATTTTAGGAATATCTTCAGGAGCTAGTACGGGTGCAGTTATTTCAATAGTATTGGGAAGTTTTTGGGGAGTATCTTTTTCTCCTGGTATTGGAGCTTTTATCTTTGGAACTTTTACAGCATTTTTGGTATTCTATTTAGCTGGAAATGGCGGTTATTCAAGTACTAAACTTGTTTTAATAGGTGTGGCTGTATCCTCTTTATTTTCTGGAGTTACAACATTTTTAGTAACCACAGCTAAAAATGAGTCACAACTGAGAGGAGCTATGTTTTGGATTTCGGGAAGTTTAGCAGGAGCCAGATGGGAGAACTTGATGACGCTATTTTTGGTTCTATTGATATCGACAATTTTGGTCATAATTAGGTATAGAGAGTTAAATATTTTAATTGCCGGTGACGAATTAGCTGAAACTTTAGGTGTAGATGTAAGGAAATTGAGGTTTTTTATAGTAGTTATATCCACTTTTCTAACTGGGTTTATAGTTTCTGCAACAGGTGTGGTTGGTTTTGTGGGATTAGTAATTCCTCATATATCTAGAGGATTAGTTGGGAGTAATCACAAAAGATTGATTCCATGTGCAATAGTTTTAGGTGCTTTATTTTTATTAGGAACAGATACTTTAACAAGAATGATATTTAAGACACAAGAAATCCCAATAGGAGTTGTAACATCTATGTTAGGTGCTCCATTTTTTATGAGTATGTTAAGAAAAAATAGTTATAATTTTGGAGGATAATTGTGATAAAAATAGATAGTTTAGATTTTAAAATAGAAAAAAGGGATATTTTAAAAAATATTAGATTGAACATAGAAGAGAAAAAATTTATAGGTATAATTGGTGAAAATGGATGTGGAAAGAGTACACTTTTAAAAAATATCTATAGAAATTATATTCCTAAGAAAAATAGTATTTATGTGGATGGCATAGAGTTGAATGATTACTCTGTAAAAGAGTTATCTAAAAAAATATCTGTTTTAAGCCAAAATCAAAAAATTATTTTTGATTTCACGGTTAAAGAGATAGTTGAGATGGGAAAATATAATAAAAGTTCTTTATTTTCAAAAAGAGATTATGAAAAAGATATTGATGAAGCTTTGGAAAAGGTTGGAATGAAGCATTTAAAAGATTTTAGTTTTTTAGCTCTTTCTGGTGGGGAGATGCAAAGAGTTTTAATAGCTAGATCTATAGCACAAGAGAGTCAAGTGCTATTATTAGATGAACCAACAAATCACTTAGATGTAAGGTATCAATACCAGATTATGGATTTAGTAAAAAGCCTTGATAAAACTATAGTTGCAGTAATTCATGATATAAATATAGCAAGCCGTTATTGTGATTATATTTTTGCCATAAAAGATGGTGAAATAAAGTATGAAGGAACACCAGAAGAGGTAATTGTGCCTGAAAAAATAAAGGAGATATTCCAAATAGAAGTAGAAGTGATGAAGCATCCTTTAAATAACAAGCCAATAGTTATTTTTATGTAGATTATATACTGAATTAGAAAGATAGGAACTTAAAAAATACAAAAAAATAAAAACTAGACTTAAAAGACAAAAATATGGTAAAATTTATAAAAATTTATAAAAATACTAAAAATGAGGAAAAGAATGGTGAGTTATGAAAAAAGGAAAAAAATTAATCATAGGTATTTTAGTCTTTTTAGTAACATCAATTTATTATAGAGAATTTACGTTAAAAACTAATGAGTCTAAAAATAGAGAGGTAATTGAAAATAATGAGTTAGCAAAGAGTGAGGAAGTTATTGAAACTAAAATTGCTACAGCGGAAAAAGTTAAAGTTTTAAAAAATGATACAGAGAAAGAAATTGTTGTTGCTAAACAAGAGTCAGTCACTGAAAGTCCAGTCCAAGAAGGGATGTCTAAAGATCTAGAAGAGAAAGTGACAGAAATTTCAATAGAGAATTCAGAGAGCTCTACGATAGAGGATTTAGAATTAGAAAATAAAATTGCTAAAGAGTGGGATGACCAAGAGGGACAAGAGTTAGCGGATCTTGACCAGAGTATTGATTTAGAAGAAAAAGTAGTATTAGAAAATATGGAATATGTGATTAAAAAAGGAGATACTATTTCAGATCTATCTAAGGAGTATAAGATAAAAACTGACTATATATACGCAAATAATATTGATAAAAATTTAAGAGTTCTTCAAGTAGGAAAAAAAATAAATATTCCAACAGAACCTGGAATATTTTATTCAGTAAAAAAAGGGGATACTTTTGAAGGGTTGTCAAAAAGATTTGAAGTAGATATTAAAACAATCAAAGAGGACAATGAGATTGATAGACTTTTGATAGGAGCGAAGATTTTTTTGAGAGAGCCTAAAGTTTCAAGGTATCTAAGTAGTTTTAAGCAAGAGTATGTTAAAAAAACAAATTTGGGAACTTTTTCTAATCCTTTAGTTGCTATGAGTTTAACTAGTAGTTTTGGTTCAAGAAATCATCCAGTTCTTAAGAAAGTCTTAAATCATGCTGGTGTAGATTTAAGAGCTAAAATCGGTACAAAAGTTGTTTCAGCAAGAGAGGGTGTTGTTACTTTTGCTGGAAGAGCTAGTGGATATGGAAATTTAATTATAATAAAGCATTCAGATGGCTATGAAACAAGATATGCTCATCTTAGTCAAATAGATGTGAGAAAAGGTGAAAAAATATCACAGAATCAACACATAGCCTTAAGTGGAGCCACGGGAAGAGTGAGTGGTCCTCACTTACATTTTGAAATAAGAAAAAATGGGAAAATAGAGAATCCGTTGACATATTTAAAATTTTAATAAGATAGAAAATCCCCCTAGTAACTTTGGGGGATTTATTTTTTGAATAAAGGATAAAAGGAGTAGAACAATGATTTCAAAAAATAAAGATATAGCCATATTTTCAGTTGGAGTTTTAATTTTTCTTTTTTGTTTTTCTCTTTTCATAGGAAACTATGAAATAAACTTCATTGAAGGACTAAATTTACTTTTGGGAAATGGAGATATGGGTTCATTAGAGCATAAAATAATTTGGAATTTGAGAGTACCAAGAGCAATTATGGCAATAGTAATTGGAATGCTATTAGGGAGTAGTGGCGCTTTAACTCAAACACTTTTTAGAAATTCAATGGCGGACCCATATATAATTGGAATATCAGCTAGTGGTACTTTCGGAGCAGTCATAGCATTCTTGTTAGGATTTTCAGAAATATATTTTGGAATTTTTGGTTCTATATTTTCTTTTATAACATCACTAATAATTTTTAAACTTTCTAATAGTAGAAGAGGAAGTTTAGATTTGTCTACTCTTTTGATAATAGGAATAGCTATTTCAGCCCTATTGAGGGCGTTAATATCTTTAGTGATGTATCTTGTAGGTGAAGATAGTTTTAGAGTTGTTCTTTGGACTATGGGTTATCTGGGTGGTGCAGATTGGAAAAAAATAGCAATTTTATTAGTTCCACTTTTATTTTCGTTGATGTACTTTTATTTGAATAGATATAATTTAGATATAATTTTACTTTCGGATGAAGAGGCTCATAGTTTAGGAGTAGATATAAAAAAATTTAAGTATAGGGTGTTAATGATTTCTACATTTATGGTTGGGTTTTCAGTAGCTTTTACAGGAATGATAGGTTTTGTGGGGCTTATAATACCACATCTAGTTAGAATTATATTTGGAAGCAGTAATATAAGACTAATACCTTTATCAATGCTGTATGGAGGATTATTTTTATTGCTATGTGACACTATTTCAAGAGGATTATTGACGACTATGGAAATGCCAATAGGGGTTGTAACAGCTATATTTGGAGCTCCGTTTTTTATATATTTGGCTTTTAAAAATCGAAGAGGTGTATGATGAAAATTTTAAAATTAAAAAATTTAAAATACTCATATGAAAATTGTGAAGTTTTAAGTGATATAAGTTATAACTTTTTTTCGGGTGAACTTGTTGGTATATTAGGAGCGAATGGATGTGGAAAAAGCACTCTCTTAAAAGTTATAATGGGATTTTTAGAAAAAGAGAAGGGTGAAATTTTTTTAGATAATTTAGAGACTGAAAGACTTTCAAGAAAGGAGTTCGCTAAAAGAATATCCTTTATAGCGCAAAAATCTAATCAGAACTTAAATTTTACAGTATTAGAGGTACTAAAGTTAGGAAGAGTACCTCATATGAAAAATAGCTTTAAAGGTTTAGATTTAGAGGATGATGAGATAGTGGATGGAGTTGTTAAAAAACTAAATTTGCAAAACTATTTGAATAGAGATATAAAAAGTTTGAGTGGAGGAGAGTTTCAAAGAGTTTTGTTAGGGAGAGCATTTATTCAACATAGCGAAGTTATTTTATTGGACGAACCTACTTCAGCGTTAGATATAAACTATTCTTTAGAATTTCTAGAACTATTGAAAGAAGAGATTAGAATAAAAAAAATGATTGGAATAATTGTGATTCATGATATAAATTTAGCTTCATTATTTTGTGATAAAATTCTTTTTATAAAAGATGGGAAAATAGCAACTTCAGGCAAACCAAAAGAAGTTATAAAAAAGGAGTGGTTAGAAAAAATCTATAATTTTACACCAAAAATTTTAAATTTGGAAAATGATATATATGTGCTACCTAAGCGAGGTGAAAAATGAGAAGATTAATTTTGTTATTTTTAGTATTGTCCTTAAAAATATTTCCTCTGGATATAGTTGGCGACTATGTTTTGGGTGAAAATAATGAAAAAATTTTGTTGAAAGAGTACAAAAGAATAGTTGTATATAACTTTGGAGCGGTAGAGATTTTATATGAATTGGGAGCAGATAACAATATCGTGGCTATTGCAAATCATAGTAAAAAAATTTGGCCACAGGAAAAAACTGAAAAATTACCTTTAGCTGGAAGTGTATCTAAACCTTCATTGGAAAAAATTTTATCTTTTAAACCAGATTTAGTTATTTTTAATGTCATGGGAAGTGAAAAAAATGGATTAGAAAAATTTAATATACCATCAATAACTTTTTCAAATAAAAATTTGGATGATATTTTAAAAAATACATTAATTTTGGGGAAGTTAGTAAATAGAGAAAAAGAGAGCAAAGAACTTGTGGAAAAGTTGAATAGTAAACTGGAATATATAAGAGAAAATTTTAAGTTACAAGGAAAAGCTGTAATTTTATATTCCGATTCTCCACCTACATCTTTTGAAAAAAACTCTTTTCCTGTGGAGATTTTAGAAACTTTAGGACTAGATGTAATAGTTCCAAAAGTAGGGAAAAAACCAATTGTATCCTCAGAGTATATTTTAAGAGAAAATCCAAAATATATTATAGGAACTAGAGGAGTAAAAAATATTGAAGGGATAAAAAATAGTTTGCAGTTAATTGAAGAAACAGATGCTTATAAAAATAAAAATATATATGTTATCGATTCTAGCGAGATACTTAGAGCATCTCATAGAGTTTTTGATGAGATTGAAAAAATATATGAAGAATTAAAGAGATAAAAAAGTCAAAAAAATATTTTTTGCCATATTTTAGCCATAAAACTTTGTTAATATGTTTGTGTAAAGAGAAAACTTAGGAGGTATAAAAAATGAAAAAATTTTTATTAGTATCTATAATGGCTTTAGGATTAGGAACAGTAGCAATGGCAAAGGGAAACAATGGGCACAGAATGTCAGTTGATGGAATGGGACATAACAATGGCGGAAAAATGATGATGGGTAAGTGTCAAACAAGTGAAGAAAAAGCTTTAATGAGAGAAAAAATGAGAACAAACCCAAAGCTTCAAGAGGGAAGAATTAAACTTCAAGAAAATAAAGTGGCTATGATGAAGGAAATGGCTAAAGAGAATCCGGATTTTTCAAACATTGAAAAAATCAATAAAGAAAGAGCTAATATTCAAGCTGAGATGAAAACAGAGCAGATGAAAATGAGATATGAGATGTTAAAAACAAATAAAACTACAAATTAATTATTGAAGAGCAAGGTATTAACCTTGCTCTTTTTCATTGAATAATATATACTTTAACTATAGATATTATTAAAAATTTGGAGGATGGGATGTTATATTATATAAAAGCTGGAGGACCGATACTTTATGTATTACTTATTTTATCAGTGGTTTCTTTAGGGGTAATTTTAGAAAGATCTTTGTGTTTTATAAAAAATAAAATATCAGTGGACTCTATGTTAAAAAAAGAGATAAAAGAATTTTTAATAGAGGGAAAGTATAGTGAAGCGATAGAACTCTCTAAGAAAGAGAAAGGTGTTATTGGAAAAACTTTGACAAAATTTTTAATTCGTTATTGCCTAGTTGGAGATTATAAAAATAGTGATGAACTTTTGAGAGAAATAGAGTTAGAGGAAATGGATATATTGGAACGAAATACATATATTTTAGGAATTATTGCATATACCGCTCCTATGATTGGGCTTTTAGGGACTGTTACGGGAATGATTGAAGCATTTGGTAAAATTGCAGTTTCTGGAACGGGAGATCCAAATGCTATAGCTGGTGGAATATCTCAAGCTTTGTTAACAACTGCAGGGGGATTAATAATTGCGATACCTTCAATAATAGCTTATAATATATTCAATAAAAAAATAGAGAAAATGAGTTTAGAAGTGGAAAAAACAGCCACATTTATAGTTAATATAGTGAAGAGGTAAGGGGATGAAAAGAAGAACAAAGAGAAGAAATTTAGCGACTCCGGACTTAACACCATTAATTGATGTTGTATTCCTACTTTTGATATTTTTCATGTTAGTCACAACTTTTGATAGATATAGTGGATTTAAGTTGGAACTTCCCAAAGGGGATATGATTTCTGAAACATCCAAAGCTATGTATGAATTGGTTATAGATAAAGATGAAAATCATTTTTTATTGGTGGATAAGATTTCTAATCCGATTACGTTGGAAACGATTGGAGAGAAAGTTTTAAATGTAGAGAAAATAACAATAAGTGCAGATAAAAATTTAAAATACGAAGCTGTAGTAAAAGCAATAAGTACATTGAAGAATACTGGTGTGGATAAGGTGGAGCTGAACTTTTATGAGTAAATTTTATATTTTATCAGTTATTTTACACGGTATAGCTATATTTTTTTTATTTGGTTTTACAAAAGATGAGGAGATAAAATTTAGGGAAAAAAATACAGTGGTGGTATCGGTGAAAAATAGGAGAGCAGTTAGTGATAATACCGATATTAGTTCAATAAAAGAGAGTGAAAAAAAGGAGGAAACAGTCGTATCACAAGAGAAAATAGTGGAGAAAGAAGTAATGAAGGAAGAAAGAAAAGAAATAGAGAAAAAAGAGGTAATTACAAAAAAAAGGGTAGAAGTTAAAAAACAGGAGAAAAAAGAACAAAAGAGTACCAAGGCAGAAGAAGTCTATAATGAATTTAAAGATCAAAATAGATTTTTGCAGGGAGAGGACGGTATATTTACTGCGACTTCTCAAGACGGAATAGAGTATGAAATATTGAAAGAAATAGATCCTCAATATCCTATAAAAGCGAAAAAAATAGGGTATAATGGAGTTGGAATTGTCAAAATTAAATTTCTTGTAGATATTGATGGAACAGTAAAAAAGATAGAGTTTATATCCGGTGAAAGCAGATTTGGCTTTAGAGAAGAAGTAGAAAAAGTTTTAAAAAAATGGAAGTTCAAACCAATTATTTATAAAGGAAAAGTAATTAAAGTTTATTTTGAAAAAGAGTTTAAATTTAAAAAAAGCTAATAATTAGGTAGAGTGTAAATAGATTTAGACTCTACCTCTTTTATATCTCGAAAAATAGGGGGAGCTATGGATTTTAAATTGGGGTTAGATCAAAGTTTAAAGTTAAATCTTTCTATGGAAATGAAAATATCTATAGAGATTTTAACAATGAGTCTAAAAGAATTAAAAAAGTATTTAGAAAAGGAGAGCGTAAAAAATTCAAATATAGAGCTTGTTTTTCCAAAATCCTCTTTTTTTAGAAGTGAGGAATATGAAAACTATATAGAAAATATAGGGGAGGAGAATGAAAGTTTAATAGATTATTTGGAGGAACAGATAAGTTACTTGGAACTAAAAAGGGAGATTAGAGATATTTTAGAGTATTTAATAAATAATTTAGATGAGAGAGGTTATTTAGCTTCAAGTTTAGAGGAGTTAAGGAAAAGTGGTGGTTTTAAGCCAAATCTGTTTAAGGAGAGTGTAAAAACTTTATATACTTTAGAACCCATAGGGGTTGGTGCCACTAATCTTGTAGAATGTTTAAAAATTCAACTTAAGAATAAAGGAATTTTGACAGCTACATTGTCAGACATTCTAGAGAGAAATTTAGAGGATATTGCAGATGGGGAATTAAAAAAAATTTCTCTAGAGAGAGACATACCTCTTTCTAAGGTAAAGGACTATGTGAATATAATAAAAAAATTAAATCCCAAACCCGCAAGAGGATTTTATGTGAACAGAAAAATAAACTATATTGTTCCTGATTTAATTGTAGAAACGTCTACTGGTGAGATTGTTGTAAAATTAAATGAAGCTGAAATTCCAAAAATAAGGTTAAAAAGTGACAATAGAAAAGATCAGATGTTGGCTTTAGCTCTCGAAAAAGGTTTGTTAAAAAGACAAAATACACTTTTAGAAGTTGGAAAATATGTTTTAAATTACCAAAAAGACTGTATTCTTTTTTCTAAAAATTTAAAAACTTTAAAAGTTAAAGATATCGCATTTGCTTTAAATCTTCATGAATCAACAATTTCAAGAGCACTAAGAGATAAATTTATAAGAATAGATGGTAAAATTGAAGGTTTAAAAAAATATATCATTTTGGATAGTAAAACTGAATTAGTAAAAAAAGAGATTTTAAAAATTATTGAATCTGAAGATAAAAAGAATCCACTATCGGATGAAAAAATTTTATTAAAACTTGGAGAAAAAAACATTTCAGTTCAGAGACGAACGATAGGAAAATATAGAGAGGAGCTTGGAATTTTATCCAGTAAAAAAAGAAAAATAGATAATAAAAAAGTGTTTATGTTATAATAGGAATTAAAGATTATTTTTTGTATTAAATATATAAATTTTAGAGTTGAAGAGGTGTACCTTAAATGAGAAATCTAAGTGATTTACAAAAAAAAGATTTAGAACATATCTTCCATCCTTGTTCGCAGATGAAAGATTATGAGCAGCTTCCTCCTATGGTGATAGTAAAGGGAGATGGGATATATGTAGAGGATGAGTTTGGAAATAGATATATGGACTGTGTTTCAAGTTGGTGGGTTAATTTATTTGGACATTGTAATTCAAGAATAAATGGGGTCATAAAAGAGCAGATAGATAAATTAGAACATATAATTTTTGCAAATTTTTCTCATGAAGCGGCAATTGAATTGGGAGAAAGATTAGTAGCTGTTGCACCAGACGGACTCAATAAACTTATTTTTACAGATAACGGATCTTCAAGTACTGAAGTGGCTATAAAATTAAGTTTTCAATATCATGCACAAACTGGAAATCCACAGAAAAATACATTTGTTTCGATAGAAGGTGCCTATCATGGTGAAACTATAGGTGCACTAGGCGTTGGGAATATGGATAGATTTACGGATATATATAAGCCTCTTTTAAGGGAAGGGATAAAAGTGAAAGGACCCGACTGTTTTGGATGTTCTTTTGGCAAAGAGCGTGAGAACTGTGATGCCGAATGCTTTATTTATATGGAGGATTATTTAACAGAAAATAGTGCTAAAGTTTCAGGTGTAATAATTGAATCAATGGTTCAAGGTGTTGCTGGAATGAAAATATATTCACCAATATATCTTAGAAAGCTAAGGGCATTGACAGAAAAATTAAATATTCATTTAATTGTAGATGAGATAGCAATGGGGTTTGGAAGAACTGGTAAAATGTTTGCGATAGAACACGCAGGAGTTAGTCCTGACATTATGTGTATTGGAAAAGGATTAACAGCTGGATATTTTCCAATGTCCATAGCTTTAATAACAGATAGGTTATACAATGCTTTTTACGCTGATTACTCGGAAGGAAAGTCATTTTTACACTCCCATAGTTATTCAGGAAATCCAATAGGGTGTAGAATAGCTGTAGAAACATTGAAAATTTTTGAAGAGGAAAACATATTGAAGGTTATAAAAGAAAAAGGTGATTATTTAAGAAGCGTTGCAACAGAGAGATTGAAGGGGATTCCTTATTTTGGAGAGTATAGACAAATAGGATTAATTGGAGCTATTGAATTGGTTGGAATTCCTGGAGAGAGAGCTGGATATGAAATATATAAAATAGCTTTAAGAAAGGGAGCTATTTTAAGGCCATTGGGAAATATTGTATATTTTATGCCACCATACATAATTACAAGAGAAGAGATAGATAAAATGTTAGATATTTTTGATGAATCACTTAGAGAATACCTAGAGACAATTGAATATAAAGGGGAATATGATGGTTATAAAAAAGAAAAAATCAATACGTGAACAAGTGTATGATTATTTGAAAGATGAAATTGTAAATGGAAAGATAAAAGAGGGAAGCAGAATAGTAGAAGAAGAGTTTGCAGAAAGGCTTAACATAAGTAGAACACCCCTAAGAGAAGCGATTAGAATGCTTGAACTGGAAGGTCTTATAGAGGCAAGGGAGAAAGGTGGAGTAACAGTACCAAAAACTACCAAAAAAGATGTGGAAGAGGTAGTAAAAATCAGAATAGCTTTAGAAACAGTTATATTTGAGGAGTTATTTGAAAAAATAACAGAAAAAGATATTGAAAGATTAGAGGAAAATGTAGGAAGGGCAGCAGCTATAATTAACGATAGAGAGAAATCTTTAGAAGTTTTTAAATACTTCTCTGAGTTTAATAAAATACTCTATAATATTTCAGATCTTCCAAGAGTAGTGACTTTAATAAATAATTTGAATCTGTATTTGAAAAAATTTAGAAAAATATCAGCCGAAAATAATGATAGAAGATTGAATGCTCATAGAGATCATGCTAAGATAGTTGAGTTAATAAAAGCTGGTAAAAAAGAGGAGGCTATAGCTATAAATAGAAGACATCTATTGGAAGCTAAGGAGTTCTTAATAAAACAAGTTGAAAGTTAAAATCAGAAGAAATTCTGATTTTTTTTTAGAAAAGTAGTTCAAATTGTACTAAAATTATATTTTTTATTATGTTAAACATACAAAAAATAATTTGACAAAAATAAAAAATATTGTATACTCTAATGTAGATAATAAATTGTATACAGAATACGGGACACCGAATACCAAGGAGGATATTTTGAAAAATAAAGTTAAAATAACAGAGACTTGTCTAAGAGACGGACATCAATCTCTAATAGCTACAAGGTTGACAACTGCAGAGATCCTTCCAATTGTAGAAAAAATGGATGAAGTAGGATACCACGCATTAGAAGTTTGGGGAGGAGCCACTTTTGATGCTTGTATTAGATTTCTAAATGAGGATCCTTGGGAGAGATTGAGAGAGATAAAAAAGAGAGCTAAAAATACGAAATTGCAGATGCTATTGAGAGGTCAGAATCTTTTAGGATATAGACATTATGCTGATGATATAGTGGAGGAATTTGTAAAAAAATCGATAGAGAATGGTATTGATATAATTAGAATATTTGATGCATTAAATGATACAAGGAACTTAAAAGTAGCGGCGGAAGCTACTAAAAAATATGGTGGGCATTGTCAACTTTCAATCGCCTATACAATAAGTCCTATTCACACAACGGAGTACTACAAAGAGTTAGCAAAAGAGATGGAAAGTATGGGAGCTGATTCAATTGTTATAAAGGATATGGCAGGGATATTATTACCTGAAACAGGATATAATTTGATACGAGAGATTAAATCGGTAATCAATGTGCCATTGGAGTTACATACTCATGCAACAAGTGGAATAGCAAGTATGCTTTATTTAAGAGCTGTAGATGCTGGGATAGATATTATTGATACATCAATTTCAACTTTTGCTGGGGGAACTGCACAACCTGCAACAGAATCTATGGTTAGAACTTTTGAGGGTGGGGAAAGGGATCCAGAACTTAATTTATCACTTTTAAAAGAGATTGCAGAATACTTTAAGCCAATTAGAAAAAAATATATGGATGAAAAAATATTAAATATGCAAGCTTATTTTGTTGAACCAAGTATTTTAGAGTACCAATTGCCAGGTGGAATGTTATCAAATCTGGTTTCTCAATTGACAGCTCAAAAAGCAGCAGATAAGTATGAGGACGTTTTAAAGGAGATTCCGAGAGTCAGAGAGGACTTGGGATATCCACCGTTAGTAACACCGTTGAGTCAAATGGTAGGAACTCAAGCCGTATTTAATGTGTTGACTGGGGAAAGATATAAGATGATACCAAAAGAGATAAAGGATTATGTGAAAGGCCTTTATGGAAAATCTCCAGCACCGATATCTGAAGAGATAAAGAGAAAGATTATTGGAGATGAATCAGTATTTACAGGAAGACCTGCAGATCTTCTAAAACCTGAATACGCTGAGATTGCAAAGGAGATAGGTGGATTGGCAAAAAGTCCAGAAGATGTTTTGATGTATGCTATGTTTCCACAAATTGCTAAACCATATTTAGAAAACAGAGGTAAATCTAAAGAGGAAAAAGAGTATAGAAGTATAAATATAATTTTTTAGTTGAAAGGAGAATGATTTATAAGAATGTTTAAAGGGGCAATATCACTTATAACATCTTTTGAAATAACTTTGATAAGTATGTTAGTTGTGTTCATAATATTAGCTATATTAGCTTTTGTTCTTTCTCTGTTTAAATATATCCCAGCAGAAAAAAATCAAGAGATAAAAAAAGTTGTACCAACGGCAAAAAAAGTTGAAAGAGAAAAGTTTGATCCATCTAAAATAACAAATGAAGAGATGAGAGTAGCAATGATGGTAGCGTGTATAGAGGCAGCTGGAGAAGATAAAGATGCCAATGTAAGAGTTATAGGGATAAAAGAATTAAATTAAATAGGAGTGTAACTAAAGATGATAAAAGTATATAAAGTTAAAATTGGAGAAAAAGTATATGAAGTAGAAGTAGAATCAGTTAAGGAGATAAATGGAACAATAACAACACCTCAATCGACAACTACAGCAGTACCTACTTCGGTGGCTACGCCAACAGGAAGTGGAACAAAAGTTGAAGCACCTATGCAAGGTTTAGTGGTGTCTATAGAGGTAACTCCAGGAACTAGAGTAAAAGCAGGGGACACTTTATTAGTATTGGAAGCTATGAAAATGGAAAATCCAATTGTTTCGCCAGTTGATGGAGTTGTAGAATCAATTACTGTAAGCAAAGGTGATACAGTTGATGGTGGAGCATTAGTAGCAACAATATCTTAATAAAATGAATGAATTAGAGAGGAGTTAAAATGGAGTTTTTAAATAACCTATTTGCAACAACGGGAATTGCAATGATAGCACTAAATCAAGGAATTATGATATTAGTTGCTCTATTCCTATTGTTTTTAGCAATAAAAAAGCAATATGAGCCATATCTTTTACTTCCTATAGCTTTTGGAATGTTACTAGTGAACTTACCAGCACCAATTAGCGAAGGGATAATGGACAAAGATGGACTTTTAAATATTTTATATCAAGGGGTTAAATATGGAGTTTACCCTCCACTAATATTTTTAGCAATTGGAGCAAGTACGGATTTTGGTCCGTTGATTGCAAATCCTAAGAGTTTGCTTCTTGGAGCAGCAGCACAACTTGGAATTTTTGGGGCTTTTGTAGGAGCAGTTTTATTGGGGTTAAATGGTAATGAAGCAGCATCAGTTGGAATTATAGGTGGAGCAGATGGACCAACAGCAATCTATTTAACTTCAAAATTAGCACCACATATGTTGGGACCAATAGCGGTAGCTGCATACTCATACATGGCATTAGTACCTGTAATTCAACCACCTATAATTAAATTGTTGACAACTAAAAAAGAGAGACAGATAAAAATGACTCAACTTAGAAATGTAAGTAAAAGAGAAAAAATACTTTTCCCAATAGTGGTTACAATAGTAGTGACATTAATAATTCCATCCTCAATTCCTTTGGTAGGAATGCTTATGTTTGGAAACTTAGCTAAAGAGTGTGGGCTTGTTCCAAATTTAGTGGAGCATATAAAGGGAGCATTGATGTATATAATTACAATATTTATAGGACTGACAGTAGGAGCGACTACGAATGCAGAAGCATTTTTGAATCTTGCAACAATAAAGATAATAATTTTAGGACTTTTTGCTTTCTCTTTTGGAACGGCAGGAGGAGTAATCTTTGGAAAGGTTATGTGTAAGTTTAGCAAAGGGACGTTAAATCCCATGATAGGAGCAGCGGGAGTAAGTGCTGTACCAATGGCTGCTAGAGTTGTCCAAAAAGTAGGACAAGAGGAGAATCCAAGTAATTTTTTACTGATGCATGCTATGGGACCAAATGTAGCGGGAGTTATAGGTTCAGCGGTAGCAGCGGGAGTGTTATTAGCAATGTTTAAATAAAAATAAAGTGGAGGCCAGAAGATGGAAATCAAAGTGAAAGCAGTGGCAGGTACTCTTGAATCGAGCGATATGTACGTAATAATTGAGCCAAATGCTACAGGAATTGAATTAGAGATTGAAAGTGTTGTAATGGGACAGTATGGAGATGATGTCAGAAGGGTGATTTTGGAAAGTTTGAAAGAGCTTGGAGTCACTTCGGCTAAAATTTTAGTTAATGATAAAGGGGCTATTGAGCCAGTAATTAAAAGTAGAATCCAAACAGTTGTTACAAGAGCAGCTCAACAAAAATTTACTTGGAAGTAGGAGGAAGAAATGAAATTAAGACGTTCAATGCTTTTTATTCCAGGAAATAATCCAGGGGTAATAAAAGATGTACATATATATAGACCAGATTCAATAATGTTTGATTTAGAGGACGCTATTGCTGTGACAGAAAAAGATTCAGCTAGATTTTTAGTTTATAATATGCTAAAAAAAATGAAGCCAATATATAAGAGTTTAGATATAGAAACGGTTGTGAGAATCAATGCTTTGGATACAGAGTATGGGGTAGAGGATTTGGAGTTTATCGTAAGAGCTCAACCAGATATTATAAGAATACCTAAAACTGATACGCCAAAAGATGTTTTAGATGTAGAAGCTCATGTAGAAAGAATTGAAAAAGAGGCTGGAATTCCAGTTGGAACAACAAAGTTGATGGTAGCTATAGAGAGCCCTTTAGGTGCTTTAAATGCTTATCAGATTGCAACTTCTTCAAAGAGGTTAGTTGGAATGGCTATTGGTGGAGAGGATTATGTAACTAATTTAAAAACAAATAGGTCTCCAGAAGGAGTAGAGCTATTTACGGGAAGAGGACTAATAGTAATGGCAGCTAGGGCAGCTGGAATAGATGCTCTAGATTCTGTTTATTCAGATGTAAATAATGATGAAGGATTTATAAAAGAAGTAACAATGATAAAGCAGATGGGGTTCTCAGGAAAATCCTTAATTCATCCAAGACAAATTGAGTTACTTCATAAAGTGTATACGCCTTCAGATATTGATATAAAAAAAGCCAAGAAAATTGTAGATGCGACAAGAGAAGCTTTGGAGCAAAACAAAGGTGTATTTACAGTTGATGGAAAAATGGTAGATAAGCCAATTATTGAAAGAGCCGAGCATGTTTTGAGATTAGCAAAGGCAGCTGGAGTAAGATTAGGAGGAGACGAGTAATATGACAAATGAAAGAGTTGACGAAAATCTTTTAAAAACAATAAAAGGTTACGGAGAAAGAAAAGCATATAAATCTCCATTTACTAATCAACCTGAAGGGTCTGTTAATAAAAATACAGAATCTTTAAAAGGTGCTATAAAAAGAACTAAAGTTGTAGACTCTTTAGAAGAAGCCATAAGAAATTCAGGATTAAAAGATGGGATGACTATATCTTTTCACCACCATTTTAGAAATGGAGATAAAGTTTTACCAATGGTTTTAGATAAATTGGCCGAGATGGGATTTAAAAATCTTAGAGTGGAGGCTAGTTCATTCACTAAAGCTCACGAAGGGATTGTAAAGCATATTAAATCTGGAGTGGTAAATAGATTAGGTTCAAGTGGATTAAGAGGAGATTTAGCAAAAGAGATATCTAATGGAATGTTAGGAGATTACCCAGCAGTTATAAGATCTCACGGAGGAAGAGCAAGAGCTATTGTTGAAGGAGATATAAAAATAGATGTAGCGTTCTTAGGAGCATCATCATCAGATTGCATGGGAAATGCTAATGGAGTAAAAGGAAAATCACTTTGTGGATCATTAGGATATGCAAAGGTAGACGCAGCTCATGCTGATAAAGTAATCATAATAACAGATACTTTAGTTGATTATCCAAATAGCCCAATGAGTATCCCACAGACACAAGTTGATTATGTAGTAGTGGTTGACGAAATTGGGGATCCTAATGGAATAATGTCTGGAGCTACAAGATTTACATCAAATCCAAAAGAACTATTGATGGCTAAGAAAGTTTTAGATGTAATGTTAGCGTCAGGATATTTTAATGATGGATTTTCAATGCAAACGGGTTCAGGTGGAGCTTCATTGGCGGTAACAAGATTTATAAGGGAAGAGTTGCTAAAAAGAAATATAAAGTGTAGCTTTGGTTTGGGAGGAATAACAAAAGCCTTTGTTGATTTATTAGAAGAAGGATTGATGGGACAACTATATGATACACAATGTTTTGATTTAGCAGCGGTTGAATCAATAGGAAGAAATGAAAAGCACGTAGAAGTAAGCGCTGATTTTTATGCAAACCCATTTAACTGTTCACCAGCTGTAAATAAGTTAGACTTTGTTATTTTAAGTGCTTTAGAAGTGGATAAAGACTTTAATGTTAATGTTATATCGGGGTCAGACGGAGTTATAAGAGAGGCTTCTGGAGGACATTCAGATACCGCTGCGGCGGCAAATGTATCAATTATAGTTGCACCATTGACAAGAGGAAGAATACCAACAATAATTGATAAAGTGACAACGGTTGTAACACCTGGAAGTACAGTAGATGTAGTTGTAACTGACTATGGAGTAGTTGTAAATCCAACTAGAACTGATTTATTAGAAAAATTCCAAAGAGCTGGAATAGAGTTGGTAACTATGGATAAATTACGAGAGTTGGCAAATTTTATTGTTGGAGAACCGAAAGAGATAGAGTTTGAAGAACAGATTGTAGCTGTTGTTGAATACAGAGATGGTAGCATAATTGATGTTGTTAGAAAGATAAAAAGATAGTACAGTGTAATAAGTAAAACAAAAAAATATACATAAATTTAGAGGGATAAGGGGAGAAAAAATGGCACAAAAAAATTTCAAAGAACTGTTTGATCCAAAGCAGTCAAAATGGAGTGGATTATCGATTCAAATGTTTCTGGGATTATTAGCAATAGTTGCATTAACTGTGTATGTACCTTTTGGTGGAAAAGAAGCAGCTTTTTTAAGAGGTAATTTTCTAGTGATATTTAGTATATTAGCAGTATTTGGTATTTTATTTGGTGAAATTGGAGATAGAATTCCAATATGGAACGACTATATTGGAGGAGGGACGGTTTTAGTATTCTTTGCCTCAGCGGTAATGGGGACTTATAATTTAATTCCAACAAAAGTTTTAAAGGCGATTGATGTTTTTTACGGTGAGCAACCAGTGAACTTTTTAGAGTTATTTATCCCAGCTTTAATAGTTGGTTCAGTTTTAACAGTTAATAGAAAGACTCTTCTTCAATCGATAGCGGGATATATTCCATTGATATTAATTGGAGTAGTTGGGGCTACATTAGGTGGAATAGGAGCAGGACTTTTATTTGGAAAAGAACCTTTAGATATTATTATGAACTATGTTTTACCTATAATGGGGGGAGGAACTGGAGCAGGAGCTATCCCTATGTCAGAGATGTGGGCACAAAAAACTGGTGGAAATCCGAAGGATTGGTTCGCATTTGCAATCTCTATATTAACAATTGCCAATGTTATCGCTATTTTTACTGGAGCATTTTTAAAAGAGCTTGGAAAGAAGCATCCAAATTTAACAGGAAATGGAAATTTAATATTGGATGATACAAAAGAAGCGGTAAAGGAGGAGGCGGGACCTAAGGTAGTAGTTACAGCAAAAGACCTTGCGTCAGCATTTGCTTTTATCGGGGTTTTATTTATGTTTTCGCATATATCAGGAGTAATATGGACTTCGTTAGGATTTCCTTTTGAAATGCATAGATTAGCTTTTTTAGTAATTTATTCGATTGTTTTAAATATATTAAATATCGTTCCTGCAGCGATAAAAGCTGGGTCAAAAGAGATTCAAGCATATTTTTCAAAATATACTATTTGGGTACTAATGGGGGCAGTAGGGTTTGGTACAGATGTACAAGAAATCATAAACTCTCTATCTATAGCTAACTTAGTGATTGCTTTAGCAATAGTTTTGGGAGCAGTTCTATTGATTATGTTAGTGTCTAGAAGAATGAAATTCTATCCAGTAGAGGCAGCTATTACAGCTGGATTATGTATGGCTAATAGAGGTGGGTCTGGAGATATTGCGGTCCTTGGAGCGGCAGATAGAATGGAGCTTATTTCTTTTGCACAAATTTCATCAAGAGTAGGAGGAGCAATGATGCTTATTCTAGGGTCTATGGTATTTGGATTCTTTGCATAATTTAGCTCTAAAGTTATTTTAAGTTATATACATGAAAGGAGATTGAAGTGATTCAATCTCTTTTTCTTTTAATTTAGGATAAATAATGTATAATAAGGATAAAATGTAAAAGAATTAGGAGGCATATTATGTTCAGAAAAGATATTCCCAAATTTTTAATAGATAATAAAAATAGTGTGGTGTATATAGGATCCTCTAATAAAAATATAGATATTTATTTTGAAAACATAGTTGAACAGCAGGAGATTGATTTAATTGAATTTTCAAATATTCAAGAAGAGGATGACTATTATAGAGTAAATTATCAGCTTTTAGAAAGTTTAAAAAATAATAGAAAATTGATAATTTTAACCTCTTTAGAAGGTATTTTGACACATTATTCCTTAAATAGTGATATTTTGACTCTGTCATTAGGAGAGGGGATAACAAGAAAGGAACTCATAGAACTTTTAGAAAAAAATGAATATAAAAAAAATTATTTAGTAGAAAAAAGAATGGAGTTTTCAGTTAGAGGGGATATTGTGGATATTTATCCCTTGAACGGGGAGCACCCAATTAGAGTGGAGTATTTTGGGGACGAGATTGATAGAATAACGTATTTTTCTATTATGGATCAAAAAAGTTTTGAAAAAATAAGTAGAGTAAATATGTATATAAACAAAAATAATTTAGAAAAAATAGATTTTATAGAACTTTTAGAGAGGATAAGGAAAAATAGAAATTGTGATATTTATTTAGAGAATGCTGAAATAGTCAGATATAAGTTGGAAGAAGCCATAGTTAGAAAAAGAGATGAAGAGAATGAGATCAGGGAACTGTATGGAAAGATAGAAAATATTTCCCAAAAAATAGATGTAATTAAAAGCGAAGGAGACACAGAGAAGATAAAGTCGTTAAGTGCAAAAGATGGCGTAAAATATGAAAATATCTCACAAATTAGAGAAGGAGACTATATCATTCATGAAAATTATGGTGTTGGAATTTATTTAGGAATCCAAGAGATTGATGGAAAGGATTACTTGGCTATAAGATATGCTGATGAAGATAGACTATTTGTACCGATTGAAGGATTAAATAAAATAGAAAGATTTTTAGTCTCAACTGGTAAAACGCCTGAGTTATATAATTTGGGAAGAAGAGGATTTAAAAGAAGAAGAGAAAAGTTAGAAGAGGATATGCTTAAATTTGCCAAGGAGATTGTAGAGATTCAAGCTAGAAGAGCTCTCCATACAGGTTATAAGTTTTCACCAGATACAGTTTGGCAAGAGGAATTTGAAGAAAAATTTCCATATATAGAAACAAGAGATCAAAAAAATGCTATAAAAGATGTTAAAAGAGATATGGAATCCTCAAAAGTCATGGATAGAATTGTCTGTGGGGATGTGGGTTATGGAAAAACAGAGGTTGCTATAAGAGCAGCTTTTAAGTGTGTTATGGATGGAAAGCAGGTTTTGATAATAGCTCCAACAACAGTTCTAGCCCAGCAACACTATGATAGGTTTGTGGAAAGGTATAAAGAGTACCCGATAACTCTTGAATTGTTAAGTAGGTTAAGTGGAGATAAGGAGCAAAAAGAAATAATAAAGAAAGTTGAAAATGGGAGTGTAGATATTGTTATTGGGACTCATAGAGTTTTATCAGGAGATTTAAAATTTAAAAATTTAGGGCTTATAGTAGTTGATGAAGAACAAAAGTTCGGAGTAAAAGATAAAGAAAAATTAAAAAAAATGAAACATAATGTAGATATGTTAACTTTAACAGCTACCCCTATCCCTAGAACTTTAAATTATGCACTATTGGGTATTAGAGATATTTCTGTTATAGAAACTGCACCAGAGGGAAGAACACCCATAGAAACAAAATTTATAGGTGACAATAAAGAAGAAATTAGGGAATCTATCATGAAAGAGATAGCTCGTGAGGGACAAGTTTTCTATATATTCAATAGAGTTAAAAGGATAGAAGATAAATTAAATGATTTAAAAAAGATACTTCCTAAATTTGTAACTGTGGATTATATTCATGGAAAAATGACACCTAAAAATATAAAAGAGAAATTAAAAAAATTTCAAGATGGAGACATTGACATTTTATTGAGTACTACGATTATAGAAAATGGAATTGATATAGAGAATGCAAATACTATTTTGATAGAGGGACTAGATAAATTAGGACTTTCGCAAGTTTATCAACTTCGTGGAAGAGTAGGAAGAGGAAAAAGAAAAGGTTACTGTTATCTAATAGTTGATAAAGATAAAAAATTGGGTAAAAAAGCTTTAGAGAGGGAGGTAACTTTAAAAGATATTGGAGAATTTGGAGGGGGTTTTAAACTTTCGTTGGAAGATATGAGAATAAGAGGGGCTGGTGAGATATTAGGAGATAAGCAGCATGGTGCCTTGGAAACTTTTGGATATAACCTTTATACTAAACTTTTACAGGAAGAGGTAGCTAGAGTAAAAGGGGATTATAAAGAAGATTTTGAAACAAAAATTATTTTGAAAGAGGATTCCTATATTCCAAAAGATTATATAGAAGGTGACGAAAGATTAATAATCTACAGAAGATTGGTTGATACAAGGGATTTAAACAAATTGTTTGAAATAAAAATGGAGCTGGTAGATAGATTTGGTGCGTTACCTGAAGAGGTAATAAATTTATTGAGGTATTTAGAGGTAAAGATATTAGCTAAAGATTTGAAAATTGAGGAGATAATAGAAAAAGAGGGAGAATATTTTTTAAAATTTGATAATAATTATGTAAACTTTGAAAAATTACTAAAGCTTATTGAGGATAAAAAAGCTAGATACTCTCAAAAAGAAGGGGGAGTATATTACTTTGAGGATATTTTAAAATTTTTATATTGGTACAGAGGAGATGACGATTTGAATGAAAAAATTTGATGAGTTGATAGAGATTATAAAAAAATTGAGAGAACCTGATGGTTGTCCTTGGGATAGAGAACAAACTTTAGAAAGTCTAAAACCCCATCTACTGGAGGAAACGTATGAGGTTTTAGAAGCTATGGATGAAGGTGGTGAAAAATTAAAAGGTGAATTGGGAGATTTATTGCTTCAAGTAGTTTTTCAATCCAATATATGTGAAGAACAAGGAGAGTTTAAGATAGAAGATGTGATTGATACTATTTCAAAAAAAATGATTAGAAGACATCCTCATGTATTCGGAAAAAAAGTAGAGATTAAGACTTCAGATGAGGTTTTAGTAAATTGGGAAAAGATAAAAAAAGAAGAAAAGGAACACGTAGAAAGAGCTTCAATTTTAGATGGGGTTCCAAAGGGAATGCCAGCACTTTTAAGAGCTGAAAAGCTTCAAAAAAAGGCGTCTAAAGTAGGATTTGATTGGTCAGAAGTTCATGGAGTTATAGATAAAGTTGAAGAGGAAATCGGTGAACTGAGACACGAAATTATGTCTGGGGACGAAGAAAAAGCTAAAGAGGAGTTAGGAGATTTGTTTTTTGCCTTGGTTAACTTATCTAGGCATTTGGGCGTAAATCCAGAACTTTGTCTAAATGAAGCATCCAATAAATTTGAGAGACGTTTTAGATATGTTGAAAAAAATTGTGATTTGGAAGAAGCAACTCTTGAACAGATGGATAGACTTTGGGAAGAATCTAAAAAATAAAAATATTTTTCAAAACTATTGACTTATGAAAAAAATAAGGTATATATAATATTACGAAAAAGGAAGGGACAGGATGAGATTAGATAAATTTTTAAAAGTGAGCAGAATAATAAAAAGAAGACCAATTGCTAAAATAGTGGTAGATGGTGGAAAAGCGAAATTGAATGGTAAAGTAGCAAAGACCAGCACAGAAGTTAAGGTGGGAATGGAATTGGAACTTGAGTATTATAATAAATATTTTAAATTTAAAATATTAGAAGTTCCTGAAGGAAATGTGGCAAAAAGCAAAACATCTGAGCTAGTAGAATTGTTGGACAGCAAGGGTATAGTTGTTGATTTAGATAGTGAGGAGGATATATTTTAATGAAAATATTCAATCTTCAGTCAAATGCTAAAATAAATATTGGCTTAAATATAGTTGGTGTTTTAGAAAATGGTTACCATCTTTTAGATATGACTATGATTCCGATTGATTTGTGCGATAATTTAATAATAAAAATTGAAGATAAAAATGGAGATTTGAAAATAGAGACAAATAAAAAGGATATTCCAGTAGATTCGAGTAATATTCTTTATAAAATATACGAAAAGTTTTATGAAAAAACAAAATTAGCACCTTTAAAAATAGAAGTTTTTTTAGAAAAAATTATTCCTCATCAAGCAGGATTGGGAGGAGGGAGTTCTAATGGTGCGACATTTTTAAATTTTTTAAATAAATTTCATGGGGATATTTTATCCATTGAAGAGTTATTGGAATTAGGAAAAAGTGTAGGATTAGATATTCCTTTTTTTATATTGAATAAATCGGCAAGAGTTCAGGGAATCGGTGAAAAATTAGAGGAGATTCAAAATAATTTGAAAGTTTCTTTGGTTGTACTTAAACCACCTTTTGGAGTTTCGACTGCTGAAGCTTATAAACAAGTAAAGAGTGCAAAAAATCTTAAAAAAGCAAATATAGAGAATATAATAAAAGGTTTAAAAAATGGTAATTTGCCATTGATTGAAAAATATATTGAGAATAATTTAGAGGAAGCGCTATTGAAATCAGATGAAACTTTGATTGAGTTTAAAAGACGTTTAGCAGAAATAGAGGAATTAAAGTTTTTTATGTCAGGAAGTGGAAGTGCATTTTATGCATTTTTGACAGAGGACATTGATAAGAGAATTAGTAAACTAAAACACAGATTTAACGATTGCGAGATATATCTTTGCAATTTTAAATAAAACTACTAAATCATAAGGAAGGTGCATTTAGAATGAGAATTACAGATGTAAGATTGAGAACAGTGAAAAATGAGAACGAACTTAAGTTAAAAGCTTATGCAGATGTTACTTTTGAAGAATGTTTTGTAATTCATGGATTAAAAGTAATTGATGGTCAAAAAGGAATGTTTGTTGCTATGCCTTCAAGAAAAATGCCTGATGGTGAATACAAGGATATAGCTCATCCGATAACACCAGAACTTAGAAAGGATATAACAGATTCAGTTATAGCTAAGTATAAAGAGGTTATGTCACAGGAAATAACACCAGTAGAAGTAGTAGAAGAAATTGTAGAAGAATAAAAAATCGTTGACAATGTCAAAAAAAAATGATATTATTTTATCGATGTTGGGGTGTCGCCAAGCGGTAAGGCAACGGACTTTGACTCCGTCATGCGTTGGTTCGAATCCAGCCACCCCAGCCATTAAAATAGTATTTAACGGGAACTTGTATGTTCCTGTTTTTTTTTATCCTATGAAAAAATATCTCTTTTAGACAATCTAAAAGAGATATTTCGAGTTTATAATTTACAGTAGTTTTTAGCAATTTCAGAAGCTAACTTAGCATTGTTGAAAACTAGTTGAATATTAGATTCTAAACTTTTTCCTTTTGTTATATCCTTAACTTTAGCAAGTAAGAATGGAGTGCTGTCTTTTCCTTTTATGCCTTTTTCTTCAGCTTCAGCAACAGCATTATTTATAGCAGTAGTAATAGTATCAAAGTCCATAGCAAACTCTTCGGGAATTGGGTTCGCAATTACAACTCCACCTTTTAGATTAACATCCCATTTAGCTTTTAAAGTTTTAGCAATTTGCTCAGGGGTATCCATTTTATAATCTACTTTAAATCCACTTTTTCTAGTGTAGAAAGCAGGTAATTCCTTAGTTTGATAACCAAGAACAGGAACACCTTTTGTTTCTAAAAATTCAAGTGTTAAACCGATATCAAGAATTGATTTAGCTCCAGCACAAACAACTGCCACATCAGTCATAGCTAACTCTTCCAAATCGGCAGAGATATCCATTGTTGTTTCAGCACCCCTGTGAACTCCACCAATACCTCCGGTAGCAAATACTTTAATCCCGGCAAGAGCAGCGATAATCATAGTAGATGCAACAGTTGTGGCACCATCATCTTCAGAAGCTAATATAGCAGGAATATCTCTTCTACTAGCTTTAGTAACTTCTAATCCTTTTTTACCTAAATAGTCAATCTCCTCTTTGTTTAAACCAACTTTAAGTTTACCATTTAAGATAGCAATAGTAGCCGGTACAGCACCGTTTTGTCTAACAATTTCTTCAACTTTTAAAGCTGTTTCAACATTTTGAGGATAAGGCATACCGTGAGATATAATAGTTGACTCAAGTGCAACAACAGGTTTATTGCTCTCTAATGCTTCCTTAACTTCTTTTGAAATTTCTAAATATTTTGCCAAATTCATAAATTTTCCTCCTTGATTCTATTGATATTCTCTAAAGACATATTATCACTTATTGTTTTTTCACTTGAAATAGCTATTGCAGCACATGCAATGCCGTTTTTACAACTTTCAATAATATCTAAATTTTCCAGATAACTATAGGCGATACCAGACATAAAAGCGTCGCCAGCACCAGTGGTGTTCACAACTTCTGTTTTAAATGGTTTCATATGACCAGATGTTTCACCATTGGAATAGAACACGCCTTTTTCACCTAGAGAAATAAAAACTTGTTTAACTCCCTTTTGAATAAAGAAATTAGCACATTTTTCTAACGAATTTTGATCTATAATATCTATACCAGAAAGGATTTCAGCTTCAATTCGATTGGGCTTTATAGTGTGGAATTTCCCTATAAAGTTTTTTATTTTTAAAGCCTTAGTTGTAGAAACACAATCTAAAAACAGTGGAATCGAAAAATTATCAACAATATATTTTATAGTTTCTTCTGGAATATTAGTATCGATTATACACAGCTTAGATTCATCCAAAATTTCTTTTTTAGATTTGATAAAATCTATAGTGAGGTTATCGTATAAATTCATAGCGGAGATGGCTAATTTCATATCATTATTATCATCTAAAATTGATATATAGGTTGAAGTTGGCGAATTTGGAATCATTAGAGAATTAGATATATTAATTCCTAAAGATTTACAATTTCTTTTAATTTCTTCACTGTTAAAATCATCACCTAATACTGTTATCAGCTCAACGTCTTGATCTAATCTAGATAAATTATCAGCGATATTTCTCCCAACTCCGCCAAAAGAGGTATTAACTTTTCCAGGATTGGAGTCATAATCTCTTAAGGACGAGTAAGACTGAGCTGAAATATCAATATTTGTTCCGCCAATAACAGAAACAAAAGATTTTTTTTGTATGATATATCCCTTTCCAATTATTTTTCCTTTTTTTATCAAATTAGAAATATGTACTGCAACGGATGAGCGAGCAATATCAGCCTTTTCTGCCAATTCAGATTGAGATATAAAGGGATTTTCTTCAATCCATTTTAAAATTTCTTTCTCTCTATTAGTCATAAGCACCTCCCTTTTAAACAATTGTTTATATAAATAAACTTTTGTTTAAATAGTATCATTGAAGCACTGGAAAGTCAATGGATTTATATATAAAAAAATTGATTTTTAATGGAAAAAATATTAAAATTTTAATAGAGAATTAAAAGGGGTGATAGATTGGATAATTTTAAAGGAAATAGAAGTAAGAAAATTTGGATTTTAACAGAGATTGTTGCAGGGATACTTTTTGCCACATTCGTTTATTTTGTTTTGCGAGGAAAAGAGAATGTATTGGGAGGATTTATAAGAATTTTAACATCTCCAACAGTATTAATAACAGATTTTTTAGTTATTGGTGGAATGGGAGCTACATTTTTAAATGCTTTTTTAATTTTTATATTTAACTACACTTTGATGAGACTTCTAGGAACACCGTTGAATGGTATAGCAATAGCATCATTTTTTACAGTGTTTGGTTTTTCTTTTTTTGGAAAAAATATACTAAATATTCTTCCATTCTATGTGGGTGGAATTCTTTACTCAAAGTATGAGCATATAGAGTTTAGGGATATTTTAGTAACAATATCGTTTACAAGTGCACTTGCACCATTTATTAGTGAAGTTGCTTTTAATATTCATGTACTAAGTGAGTATGCGTATATAAATGCAATTGTTTTAGGAATTGTGATAGGTTTTATTGTGACACCGTTAGCTAAAAAAATGGCAGGATTTCATGAAGGATTCAATCTTTATAATTTGGGATTTACGGGTGGAATACTGGGAGCTGTAATAGCTTCGGTTTTAAAACTTTATCAGTTTGTAGTTGTTCCTCAAAGAATAATTTCAATAGAACATGATTTAGAACTGAAAGTCATAGCTAGTGGAGTCTTTTTATCATTGATATTTATAGGATATTATATAAATAACAAAAGCTTTACAGGATATAAAATTTTATTAAAAGATACAGGATTAAAAAGTGATTTTGTTATAAAATATGGGTATGGACTTACATTTATAAATATGGGAATTATGGGATTTGTAGCTATGATGTATCCTATTTTACTGGGGCAAACTTTAAATGGACCACTGTTGGCAGGAATATTAACAGTGGTTGGCTTTTCAGCTTATGGAAAAACAATTTTAAATATAACACCGATATTATTAGGAGTATTTATAGGTAAATTTGGAAGTACAACAGATGGTTTTACAATAGCATTATCTGGATTATTTGGAACATCATTAGCACCGGTAGCTGGTGTTTATGGACCTTTGTGGGGAATTGTAGCGGGGATGCTTCATATTGCAGTTGTACAGAGTATAGGAGTAATTCACGGAGGTTTAAATCTTTATAACAATGGATTTTCAGCTGGAATTATAGCTGGATTTTTATTGCCAATAATAAATACAACAAAAGAGAGCGTAAATAAAAGAAGAGCTAAGTATCTTCAAAGACAAAAAGCTTTACACGATTTGATTAGAAAAACGGAAGATGATTTCAATGAAAGATTTTAAAGAAAATAAATTTGTTTTACTAAAATAAAAAAAGTTGTTGACTTAGATTAAAAATTATGATACTATAATTCTTGTCAGCGGGGAACACCGCCGACAGGAATTATTGAAGGACATTAGCAACCGAATAGAGAAAATAGTCAGAAGTTATGAAAATAACAGATGCCAGAAATGGCAAACCAATA
>CAKOHT010000005.1 GCA_934085975.1 uncultured Cetobacterium sp. | reverse complement strand
AGATTTGCGATCAGAGAGGGAGGAAGAACAGTAGCTTCTGGAGTTGTTGCAGAAATTACTAAGTAATCTTACTTAAAATTTAAGTGAAATTTAGTTCATGTAAAAGGGGACTTAGTCCCCTTTTATATTTTGAAAAAAGCTAGATAAAAAAACTTTTAAATAAAAATAAAAAACATTTGCTTTTTATAAAAAATATGATATAATTACCAGAGTGTACAAAAGAATTATTTGATTCTTTTAATCGAAACTTTTAAGGAGGTGCGAAAAGTAAAATGGCTTCTAACAAGTTAAGAATTTACTTAAAAGCTTATGATCACACTTTATTAGATCAATCAGCTAAAAAAATAGTAGAAGTAGCAAAGAAATCTGGAGCAGAGATTGCAGGACCTATGCCACTACCTACAAAGATTAAAAAATATACTGTACTAAGATCAGTACACGTAAACAAAGACTCGAGAGAGCAATTCGAGATGAGAGTGCACAGAAGAATGGTAGAGATTAAAAACTCTAACCCTAAGACAATTGCTTCTTTAACAGCAGTTAACTTACCAGCTGGTGTTGGAATCGAAATAAAGCAAGCATAATTGACTTGATTAAAGAGATTCTGAGAAAAAAGCAGACGGCTGATTTTCGGGTAATTTGATGCTAATTGAAGAATTAAATTATCCTTACAGAATAATACAAGTTGGCGTTTTTTTAAAGAAAAAGTGGTGGAACCACGAGGGCAAGTTGTCAACCAATATATTATTTGATGGAGGTAAAACACATGTCAGGAATTTTAGCAAAAAAAATTGGAATGACTCAAATTTTCGAAGATGGAAAATTTATTCCAGTTACAGTTGTTGAAGCTGGACCTAACTATGTTCTTCAAAAGAAGACTGTAGAGAACGATGGATACTCAGCTTTACAATTAGGATTTGACGAGAAAAAAGAAAAAAATACTACAAAGCCATTAATGGGAATTTTTAACAAAGCTGGTGTAAAGCCGTTAAGATTTGTTAAAGAGTTAAAAGTTGATTCAGTAGAAGGAATCGAACTTGGACAAGAGATTAAAGTAGACACTTTAGCAGAGGTTGCTTTCGTAGACATTACAGGAACTTCAAAAGGTAAAGGAACATCAGGGGTTATGAAGAGACATAACTTCAGTGGAAACAGAGCTTCACACGGTGTATCTAGAAACCACAGACTTGGAGGATCTATAGGAATGTCGTCTTGGCCTGGAAAAGTTCTTAAGAACAAAAGAATGGCTGGACAATACGGAAATACAACTGTAACAGTTCAAAACTTAAAAATTGTTAAAGTTGACGCAGAAAACAACTTACTACTAATTAAAGGTGCAGTACCTGGTCCAAAGAACGGATATATCGTTGTTAAACCAGCTGTAAAAAAATAATTAGTTAGTAGATGAGGAAGGAGGAAAATAATGGCAGTTTTAAACATATATGACTTAGCAGGAAACCAAACTGGTACTGTAGAAGTTAAAGATTCTGTATTCGGAATCGAGCCTAATCAAGCAGTATTACATGAAGTATTAACTGCGGAATTAGCAGCTGCTAGACAAGGAACTGCAGCTACTAAAACTAGAGCTATGGTTAAAGGTGGAGGAAGAAAGCCTTTCAAACAAAAAGGAACTGGAAGAGCTAGACAAGGTTCTATAAGAGCTCCACACATGGTAGGTGGAGGAGTAACATTTGGACCACAACCAAGATCATATGAGAAGAAAGTAAATAAAAAAGTAAGAAATCTTGCTTTAAGATCAGCACTTTCTGCGAAAGTTGCTGCTGGAGAAATCTTAGTTCTAGATGGAACTATTGAAACTCCAAAAACTAAAACAATAATCGCTTTAACTAATGCTTTATCAGCAAATACAAAGCAATTATTCGTTGTAAATGACCTTGCTACAGAAGCTGATTACAATTTATATTTATCAGCTAGAAACTTAGAGAACGCAGTAGTTCTTCAACCAAATGAGATTGGAGTTTACTGGTTATTAAAGCAAGAGAAAGTTATCGTAACTAAGGAAGCGTTAACGACAATCGAGGAGGTGCTTGCATAATGACTGCTTACGATATCGTAAAGAAGCCTGTAATCACTGAGAAAACTGAGATTTTAAGAAGAGATTACAACAAGTACACATTTGAGGTAAGTCCTAAAGCAAATAAAGTTGAGATCGGAAAAGCTATCGAGACTATATTTAACGTAAAAGTTGAATCTGTAGCTACAATCAATGTAAAGCCAGTTACTAAAAGACATGGAATGAAACTTTACAAGACTCAAGCTAAGAAAAAAGCTATTGTTAAATTAGCTGCTGGAAACACAATAACTTACTTCGCAGAAGTATAATTGAAAGATAATTAAGAGGTTTAGTTCTTTATATAATAAAAGGATAAAGCTAAAGATAATTATAGGTCAGGAAATTTTGGAGGTTAACAAAATGGCAATTAGAAAGTTAAATGCTATAACTAATGGTACTAGACATATGTCTAGATTAGTTAACGAAGATTTAGATAAAGTTAGACCTGAAAAGTCTTTAACTACTCCATTAAAATCTGCTTATGGTAGAGATAACTATGGACACAGAACTTGTAGAAATAGAGACAAGGGACACAAAAGACTTTACAGAATCATTGACTTTAAGAGAAATAAATTAGATGTACCTGCAAAGGTAGTATCACTAGAGTACGATCCAAATAGAACTGCAAATATTGCATTACTATCGTACGCAGACGGAGAGAAGAGATATATTCTTGCTCCAAAGGGACTTAAGAAAGGTGATATCGTAATGGCTGGTTCAAATGCTGAAATAAAGCCAGGAAATGCTCTTAAATTAAGAGAGATGCCTGTTGGATCACAGATACACAACGTTGAGTTACAAAGAGGAAAGGGTGGACAATTAGTTAGATCTGCAGGAACTGCAGCAAGACTAGTTGCAAAAGAAGGAACTTACTGTCACGTACAGTTACCATCAGGTGAGTTAAGATTAATTCACGGAGAATGTATGGCAACAATTGGTGAAGTAGGAAACTCTGAGCACAGCCTAGTATCACTAGGTAAAGCTGGAAGAAATAGACACAAAGGAAGAAGACCTCACGTAAGAGGATCTGTAATGAACCCTTGTGATCACCCACACGGTGGAGGAGAAGGTAAAGCTCCAGTTGGAAGAAAATCTCCTATGACTCCTTGGGGTAAACCAGCTCATGGTGTTAAAACAAGAGGAAGAAAAACTTCAGACAAGTTTATCGTAAGAAGAAGAAACGAAAAGTAATTTTCGAGAGGAGGCTAATAGGTAATGGCTAGATCATTAAAAAAAGGACCTTTTTGTGACCACCACTTAATGAAAAAAGTTGAGGAAGCAGTAGCTACTGATAATATAAAAGCGGTAATAAAGACTTGGTCTAGAAGATCAACAATATTCCCTAACTTTATAGGATTAACATTTGGTGTTTACAATGGTAAAAAGCACATACCAGTTCATGTAACTGAGCAAATGGTTGGACATAAACTAGGTGAGTTTGCACCAACTAGAACATACTATGGTCACGGTGTAGACAAAAAGAAAAAGAAAAAATAATCGATTTTAAATTAATAAATTGATAGTAGGAAAAGGAGGTTGGACTAGTGGAAGCTAGAGCAATAACTAGATTCGTAAGATTATCTCCAAGAAAAGCTAGACTTGTAGCAGACTTAGTGAGAGGAAAATCAGCATTAGAAGCTTTAGATACGTTAGAGTTTACTAACAAAAAAGCGGCTAGATTTATAAAGAAAACACTAGCATCAGCAATTGCTAATGCAACTAACAACTTCAATATGGATGAGGAGAAGTTAGTAGTATCAACTATAATGATAAACGACGGACCAGCGCTTAAGAGAATAATGCCAAGAGCGATGGGAAGAGCAGATATAATAAGAAAACCAACAGCACACATTGTTGTGGCAGTGTCTGAAAAGTAGTAAGGAGGTAAGACTGTGGGACAAAAAGTAGACCCTAGAGGACTGAGACTTGGAATAACAAGAACTTGGGATTCTATCTGGTATGCAGATAAAAAAGAATACGCAAAGTTCTTCCATGAAGATACAAAGATCAGAGAAATGATCAAAAAGAACTACTTCCACGCGGGAATTTCGAAGGTAAAGATCGAGAGAACTTCTCCATCACACGTTGTAGTTTTAATATACACAGCTAAAGCTGGAATAATCATTGGAAGAAAAGGTTCTGAAATAGAATCATTAAGAGCTAAACTTGAAGCAATGACTGGAAGAAAAGTTACAGTTAAAGTTCAAGAGGTTAAAGAGTTTAATAAAGATGCAACTTTAGTTGCAGAAAATATAGCTACATCTATCGAGAAAAGGGTAGCTTACAAAAGAGCAGTTAGCCAAGCTGTTATGAGAGCAATGAAAGCAGGAGCAAAAGGAATCAAAGTTATGGTTTCTGGAAGATTAAATGGTGCTGAAATCGCAAGATCTGAATGGGTAGTAGAAGGAAAAGTGCCTCTACATACATTAAGAGCAGACATTGACTACGCTACAGCTACAGCTCATACAACATATGGAGCTCTTGGAATCAAGGTTTGGATCTTCCACGGTGAAGTACTTCCAACTAAGAAGGAAGGAGGGGAAGCGTAATCATGTTAATGCCTAAAAGAACGAAACATAGAAAAATGTTTAGAGGAAGAATGAAGGGTACAGCTCAAAGAGGTAACACTGTTGCTTTCGGAGATTACGGATTACAAGCCCTTGAACCAGCATGGATAACAAACAGACAGATTGAATCTTGTAGAGTTGGAATCAACAGAACATTCAAAAGAGAAGGTAAAACTTTTATAAGAATATTCCCAGATAAGCCAATTACTGCTAGACCAGCTGGAGTAAGAATGGGTAAAGGTAAAGGAAACGTAGAAGGTTGGGTAGCAGTAGTAAAACCTGGAAGAATAATGTTCGAGGTATCTGGTGTTACTGAAGAAAAAGCAATAGCAGCTTTAAGAAAGGCTTCTATGAAACTTCCTATTAGATGTAAGATTGTAAAAAGAGAGAATGGTGGTGAGAACTAATGAGAGCTAAGGAAATAAGAGAAATATCTACTGAAGACTTAGTAGTAAAGTGTAAAGAGCTTAAGGAAGAACTTTTCAACCTAAAGTTTCAACTTTCATTAGGACAAGTAACTAACACTGCTAAGATTAAAGAAGTAAGAAGAGAGATCGCAAGAATAAACACTATATTAAACGAAAGATAATTAAATCTTAAAGTTAAGATATGGATTCTTAAGAAGAGGAGGTCAAAATCTTGAGAAACGAGAGAAAAGTAAGAGAAGGAATCGTTGTTTCTGATAAGATGGACAAGACGATAGTTGTTGCTATCGAAACAATGACATTACACCCAATCTACAAAAAAAGAGTTAAAAAGACTATGAAGTTCAAAGCACATGACGAGAACAACGTAGCTCAAACTGGAGATAAAGTAAGAATCATGGAAACTAGACCATTATCTAGAGATAAGAGATGGAGACTAGTTGATATTATAGAGAAAGCTAGATAATAATCCAAATTATTGTTGAGAGGAGGATAATTTAATGGTACAACAACAAACTATCCTTAATGTTGCTGATAACTCAGGGGCTAAAAAACTTATGGTTATAAGAGTTCTTGGAGGATCTAGAAGAAGATTCGGAAGAATCGGTGACATTGTTGTGGCATCAGTTAAGGAAGCAATACCTGGTGGAAACGTTAAAAAAGGAGACGTAGTAAAAGCAGTTATTGTTAGAACAAGAAAAGAATTAAGAAGAGAAGATGGATCATATATTAAATTTGATGATAACGCAGCAGTTATCTTAAATAATAACAATGAACCAAAAGCAACAAGAATATTCGGACCAGTTGCAAGAGAATTAAGAGCTAAAGACTTCATGAAGATAGTTTCACTAGCTCCAGAAGTAATATAATTGAGAGAGGAGGCTAATTGTCGTGGCTAAACCTAAGATTAAATTTGTACCAGAGTCATTACATGTAAAAACTGGAGATACAGTTTACGTAATATCTGGAAAAGATAAAGGAAAAACAGGTAAGGTTTTAAAAGTATTCCCTAAAAAAGGAAAAATTGTTGTTGAGAATATCAACATGGTAACAAAACATATGAAACCTTCACAAATAAACCCACAAGGTGGAGTTGTAACTAAACCAGCTCCAATGTTCTCTTCAAAAGTAATGTTATTTGATGAGAAAGCTGGTAAACCAACAAGAGTTGGATACAAGTTTGTGGACGGAAAAAAAGTAAGATACTCTAAAGTATCTGGAGAAACTTTATAAGAGAGGAGGAGAACGTAAGTGTCTAAATACGTTTCTAGATATCACAAGTTATATAACGAAACAATAGTTACTAACTTAATGAAAGAGTTAGGATTATCTAACGTTATGGAATGTCCAAAATTAGACAGAATCGTTGTTAACATGGGAGTTGGAGAGGCAACTCAAAACTCTAAGTTAATCGATGCTGCAATGGCTGATTTAGCAATAATCACAGGACAAAAGCCAGTTGTAAGAAAAGCAAAAAAATCAGAAGCTGGATTTAAGTTAAGAGAAGGAATGCCAATCGGTGCAAAAGTTACTTTAAGAAAAGAGAGAATGTACGATTTTCTAGATAGATTAGTAAATGTAGTTCTTCCAAGAGTAAGAGACTTCGAAGGAGTTCCAGCGGATTCATTCGACGGAAGAGGAAACTACTCTTTAGGATTAAGAGATCAATTAGTTTTCCCTGAGATCGAGTTTGATAAAGTTGACAAGCTTTTAGGAATGTCTATCACTATAGTATCTTCAGCTAAAACAGATGAAGAAGGAAGAGCTTTACTTAAGGCATTCGGAATGCCTTTCAAAAAGTAAATAGTGAGGAGGTTAATAATAAATGGCTAAAAAGTCAATGATCGCTAGAGAAGTAAAAAGAGCAACTTTATGCGATAAATATGCTGAAAAGAGAGCTGAACTGAAGAAGAGAATCAATGAGGGAGATATGGAAGCTATGTTTGAGCTGAACAAATTACCTAAGAACTCTTCAGAAGTTAGAAAGAAAAATAGATGTCAATTAGATGGAAGACCAAGAGGATTCATGAGAGAATTCGGAATTTCGAGAGTTAAGTTCAGACAATTAGCAGGTGCTGGACTTATTCCAGGTGTGAAGAAGTCATCTTGGTAATTGATGAAAGGAGGATTTAATAGATGTTTTTAACAGATCCAATTGCAGATATGTTAACAAGAGTTAGAAATGCAAATGCGGTAATGCATGAGAAAACAGATGTTCCTCACTCTAACATAAAAGAGAGAATCGCTGAGATTTTAAAAGAAGAGGGATATATTTCTAACTATAAAATTGTAACAGATGGAAATAAAAAGAATATAAGAGTATATTTAAAGTATGATGGAAAAGAAAGAGTAATCAAAGGAATCAAGAGAATATCTAAGCCAGGAAGAAGAGTTTATTCTTCTGTAGAAGATATGCCAAGAGTATTATCAGGTTTAGGAATCGCTATTGTTTCAACTTCTAAGGGAATCGTAACGGATAGAACTGCTAGAAGAGAGAACATGGGTGGAGAAATTCTTGCATTCGTTTGGTAATAACTAGGAGGTAGCCATATGTCAAGAGTAGGTAAAAAGATCATAGTGGTACCTGCTGGGGTAGAAGTTACATTAGCTGCAGGAAACGTAGTTACTGTAAAAGGACCTAAAGGTACTTTAACTAAAAAATTTAATGATGAGTTAACAATAAATATAGAGAACAATGAAATTACAGTTGCAAGACCAAACGATTTACCAGCTGTAAGAGCTATACATGGAACTACAAGAGCACTTATAAACAACATGGTTGTTGGAGTATCTGAAGGTTTCAAGAAAACTCTTACACTTGTTGGAGTTGGATATAGAGCTACTGAAAAAAATGGCGGATTAGAAATGGCTTTAGGTTATTCTCATCCAGTTGTAATCAATTCTGTCGAAGGGATTAAAATGACAGTTGATAAAAATACAACTATCCACATTGAGGGAATAGAGAAAGATGTAGTAGGTCAAGTTGCTGCTGACATCAGATCTAAGAGAGCTCCAGAGCCTTATAAAGGAAAAGGAGTTAAGTATTCTGACGAAGTAATCAGAAGAAAAGAAGGTAAGAAATCATAATACTAATTAGAAAATATTAGTATGCTGAGAATAAGGAGGTTAAAAAGTTGTTTAAGAGAGTTAATAGAGACGCTATTAGAAGAAGAAAGCACTTAGCTATCAGAAATAAAATTTCTGGTACGGCTGAAAGACCAAGACTTTCTATATATAGATCAAACAACAACATTTTTGCTCAATTAGTTGATGACGTAAATGGAGTAACTTTAGTTTCTGCATCTACTATCGATAAAGAGATCAAAGGAAATGTAAAGCACGGTGGAAACATCGAGTCTGCTAAGCTTGTTGGAAAAGCAATTGCTGAAAGAGCTGTAGCAAAAGAAATATCTGTTGTAGTATTTGACAGATCTGGATATAAATACACAGGAAGAGTAGCTGCCCTTGCAGAGGCTGCAAGAGAAGCAGGACTTAAATTCTAATTCTTGTAGAGAGGAGGACTTCACTTGTCTAAGTTAGTTAAAGAAGAAAAACAATTTCAAGAGAAATTATTGAAAATTTCTAGAGTTTCTAAGACAACTAAAGGAGGAAGAACTATATCTTTCTCTGTTTTAGCTGCTGTAGGAGACGCTGAAGGGAACGTAGGAATAGGACTAGGAAAAGCGAATGGTGTACCTGATGCAATCAGAAAAGCAATCGCTTCTGCTAAGAAAAATATGGTAAAGGTTTCATTAAAAGGAACGACTATTCCTCACGAAATAGTTGGTAAATGGGGAGCAACATCTATATGGATGGCACCAGCTTATGAAGGTACTGGAGTTATTGCAGGATCATCTTGTAGAGAGATTCTTGAGTTAGCAGGAGTACATAACATCCTTACAAAAATTAAAGGATCAAGAAATAAGTTCAACGTTGCAAGAGCTACAATTGAAGGGTTAGCAGCACTAAGAACTGCTGAAGAAGTTGCAGCTTTAAGAGGAAAAGAAGTAAAGGAAATCTTAAGCTAGGAGGTAAAAAAAGATGGCAAAGCTTAGAATAGAGCTTGTAAAAAGCATAATCGGAAGAAAGCCTAACCATATAGCAACTGCAAAGTCGCTAGGGCTTAAGAAGATGAATGATGTTAGAGAGCACAATGTAACTCCAGAGTTAATGGGAAAAATTGCTCAAATATCTTACCTAATAAAAGTAGAGGAGGTGCAATAATCAATGAAATTAAATGAATTAAAGCCTTCTGTACCAAGAAAAGCTAGAAAAAGAATAGGAAGAGGAGAGTCTTCTGGATTAGGAAAGACTGCTGGAAAAGGAAGCAATGGTCAAAACTCTAGAGCTGGAGGAGGGGTAAAACCTTACTTCGAGGGTGGACAAATGCCTTTATATAGAAGAACTCCAAAGAGAGGATTCTCTAACGCAATATTCAGAAAAGATTATGCAATAATAAATTTATGTGATTTGAATAGATTCGAAGAGGGAACAGAAGTAACTCCAGAGTTATTAGTAGCTGCTGGTGTTATCAAAAAAGCTCTTGCTGGAATCAAGGTTTTAGGGAATGGAGAGCTAGAAAAGAAAGTATCTATCAAAGCTCACAAAGTTTCTGCTTCTGCGAAAGCAGCTATTGAAGCAAAAGATGGGTCTGTAGAGATTCTTGAAGTTAGAACTTTTGCTGATGTAGCAAAAAATAACAAGTAATTAAAAGACTAGTTATTTCAATGTGAGGTGAAGAATTTTGGGTTTAATTGAAAAGTTTGAAACGAAGCTTAGAGGTATATTTAAAATTCCGGAACTGAGAGAGAGAATCATCTTCACCTTATTAATGTTCCTAGTAGCTAGGGTAGGGACATACATCCCTGCTCCTGGTGTGGACATTGATCGTTTAGCTCAAATGACTGCGCAAAGTGACTTACTAGGATATATTAATATGTTCTCAGGTGGGGCTTTCCAAAGAGTATCAATATTTGCATTGGGGATTGTACCTTATATCAATGCCTCAATTGTATTTAGTTTACTTGCTGTAATTATTCCTAAACTTGAAGAGATTCAAAAAGAGGGAGAATCAGGAAGAAATAAGATTACTCAATGGACTAGATATTTAACGATTGTAATAGCGGTGGTCCAAGGAATTGGAGTGTGTGCTTGGCTACAATCGGTAGGATTAGTAACAACACCGGGGTTTAATTTTTTCTTAACAACAATAACAACTTTAACGGCAGGAACAATATTTTTAATGTGGGTAGGAGAACAAATATCTATCAAAGGTATAGGTAATGGAGTCTCACTACTGATATTTTTAAACGTTATTTCAGGAGCCCCTGGAGCTGTTATTCAAACTATACAAGATATGAGAGGGAGTAAGTTTCTTATTCCTGTTTTGTTATTAGTGGGAGTTGCTGCAGTTGTAACAATTGCGGGAATTGTTGTATTCCAATTAGGACAAAGAAAAATACCAGTTCACTACGTAGGAAGAGGATTTGCTGGAAATAATGGAATGGGTCAGAACTCGTATATTCCATTGAAGTTGAACACTTCGGGTGTAATGCCTGTAATTTTTGCTTCAGTGGTGATGATGATACCTTCTTTAGCAGTAAGCATGCTTCCTGGAGAGTTTCCTGGAAAGGTAATACTTGCTAGAATATTTGGTGACCAGCATCCTGTATATTTAATACTATATGCTGCTGTAATTATATTCTTCTCGTTTTTCTATACTTCAATAGTTTTCGATCCTGAAAAGGTTGCAGAGAATTTAAAACAGGGTGGAGGAACGATTCCAAGTATTAGACCTGGAGCAGATACAGCTGATTATCTTGAAGGAGTTGTAACTAGAATAACTTGGGGTGGAGCTATATTTTTAGCTTTTATCGCAATTGCACCTATGGTACTATTTAAAACTTTTGGGCTACCAATATTCTTTGGTGGAACGGGGATAATAATAGTAGTAGGGGTAGCACTAGATACTGTACAACAGATAGATGCTCACCTTATCATGAAAGAGTATAAGGGATTTTTATAAAATCTTTGGCACGGCATATGTCGTGCCCTTTTTATTTATTTTATTTGAGTAGAGGAGATGAAGTAATGAATATAATGTTATTTGGAGCACCTGGTGCTGGAAAAGGAACACAAGCAAAATTCATAATTGAAAAGTATGGAATTCCACAAATTTCAACAGGAGATATATTAAGAGCTGCGATATCCAATGGAACTGAAATGGGATTAGAAGCTAAAAAATTTATGGATGAAGGGAAGTTAGTTCCAGATTCAACTATTATAGGGATAATAAGAGATAGATTATCACAAGAAGATTGTAAAAAAGGTTTTATTTTAGATGGATTTCCAAGAACCTTAAATCAAGCAGAAGCACTAGAGGTATTGTTAAAAGAGTTAAATATGAAGTTAGATAAAGTTATTTCTCTAAATGTTCCAGATGACTTAATAGTCGATAGAGTAGTTGGAAGAAGGGTTTGTCCAAGTTGTGGAGCAACTTATCACGTTAAAAATAATCCACAGAAAATTGAAGGAAAGTGTGACTATTGTGGAACAGATTTAATAATAAGAAAAGATGATAATAAAGAGACAGTGGAAAAAAGACTGGCTGCATATCATGAACAGACAGCTCCGCTATTTGATTTTTACTCTGAAAGAGGAGTGATGGTAGAGTTAGATGGAACTAAAGAGATAGATGAGATTGCAAAAGAGATATTCAATATTTTAGGATAATTTTAGAAACTGGAAAGGAAAATTTATGGTTATAATAAAAACTAGAGAAGAGATAGAAAAAATAAAAAAACCATGTCAATTAATAGCGAGACTATATGAAGAATATCTACCAAAATATATTAGACCTGGTATTTCAACATATGAATTAAATAAAATTATTGAAGATTATTTAATTGAAAATGGAGCTGAACCGGCAACAATAGGTGTTGGTGGACCAATAAATCCTTATCCGGCAGGTTCTTGTATATCTGTAAACGAAGAGGTAGTACATGGAGTTCCAAAAAGCAGTAGAATTCTTCAAAATGGAGATATAGTAAGTGTTGATGTGGTGGCAAGAATGGATGGATTTTATGGTGACTCAGCAATAACCTATCCAGTTGGTGAAATTGATGAAGAATCACAAAAATTGATTGATGTCACTAGAGAAGCAAGAAGAATTGGAATTGAAGAAGCAGTTGAAGGAAATAGACTTGGTGATGTTGGAAACGCAATTCAAAAATATGTTGAGTCAAATGGATTTGCTGTAGTTAAAGATTTTGCTGGGCACGGAGTAGGAAAAGCTATGCACGAAGATCCTTGTATTCCAAACTTTGGTAGAAAAGGAAGAGGAATAAAAATTGAAGAAGGAATGGTTTTGGCTATAGAACCAATGGTCAATGTTGGAACTTACAAAGTGAATATAACTGATGATGGATGGACAGTGGTAACAAAAGATGGGAAGCGTTCAGCTCACTTTGAACACACTGTTGCCATAATAGATGGAAAACCTGTTGTTTTAACTGAGCTAGATTAATAAAAATAACAATAAAAATGTTAAAAATTAGCTAGACTTTTTGTAAAATAAATGTTAGAATGATATGAATTTCTGTTCGATAGGAGGTAGTATGTCGAAAAAGGATGTTATCGAATTAGAAGGAACTATATTAGAGGCCCTTCCAAATGCGATGTTTAAAGTTGAATTAGAGAATGGACACACAATTTTAGGGCATATCTCTGGTAAAATGAGAATGAATTATATCAAAATTTTACCTGGAGACAAAGTAACGGTACAAATTTCTCCGTATGATTTATCTAGGGGAAGAATAGTATACAGAAAAAAGTAAAGTTATGATCACGAGAGGAGGTAATTAAGTGAAAGTAAGAGTATCAATTAAGCCTATTTGTGACAAATGTAAAGTTATCAAGAGACACGGGAAAATCAGAGTAATCTGTGAAAACCCTAAGCACAAACAAGTACAAGGATAACTTGAAAAGTTTTGCAAACTAGTACTGACATGGGAAGTACTGTAAAGGTATGTTAGGCTGTAGAGCTAGTACTCGAAAGAGGCATACCGAAGAAAGTCTTAGTCAGTTAATATACTGACGGATATATAAAATTTTCGGAAGAGGAGGAAGAATTTTGGCTAGAATCGCAGGAGTAGATATTCCTAGAAACAAAAGAGTAGAAATTGCTCTAACTTACGTTTATGGAATTGGAAAACCAACTTCACAAAGAGTATTAACAGAAGCAGGAGTGAACTTTGACACTAGAGTAAAGGATTTAACTGAAGAAGAATTAAATAAAATCAGAGCCATTGTTGAAACTATCAAGGTAGAGGGAGATCTAAGAAAAGAGATTAGACTTGCAATCAAAAGACTTATGGACATCAGATGTTACAGAGGTTCAAGACATAAGATGAACTTACCAGTAAGAGGACAAAAGTCAAAAACAAATGCAAGAACTAGAAAAGGACCTAAAAAACCTATAAAAAGATAGTTAAAAGCTAATTGTAGTATAAAGAACGGAATTTTATCGTAAGGAGGTAGCTAAATTGGCTAAGAAGAAAGTAGCTAAAATCAAGAAGAAATTGAAAAATATTCCTAACGGAGTAGCTCATATACACTCAACTTTCAATAACACAATAGTAGCAATTACTGATGTGGAAGGTAAAGTAGTAAGCTGGAAATCAGGAGGAACTTCTGGATTCAAGGGAACTAAAAAAGGAACTCCATTTGCAGCTCAAATCGCAGCAGAGCAAGCAGCTCATATCGCAATGGAAAACGGAATGAAGAAGGTTGAAGTAAAAGTGAAAGGACCTGGATCAGGTAGAGAAGCATGTATCAGATCTTTACAAGCGGCAGGATTAGAGGTTACAAAGATAACTGATGTAACTCCAGTTCCACACAACGGATGTAGACCACCAAAAAGAAGAAGAGTGTAATACACTTTTCTGAGCTCATTATCGTAGAAATTTATTAAGTGTAAGGAGGAACAATAAAGAGATGGCAAGAAATAGACAACCTGTTTTAAAGAAATGTAGAGCTCTTGGAATTGATCCAGTTATTTTAGGAGTTAACAAATCTTCTAATAGAGGGCCAAGACCAAATGCAAACAAAAAGCCTACAGAGTATGCAATTCAGTTAAATGAAAAGCAAAAAGCTAAATTTATATACAATGTAATGGAGAAGCAATTCAGAAAATTATATGAAGAGGCTTCAAGAAAGGATGGAGTTACTGGTTTAACTTTAATCCAATATTTAGAAAGAAGATTAGAGAACGTAGTTTACAGACTAGGATTCGCTAAAACTAGAAGACAAGCTAGACAAATCGTGTCTCATGGACATATTGCTGTTAACGGAAGAAGAGTTAACATTGCATCTTATAGAGTAAAAGCAGGGGATGTAGTTTCTGTAATTGAGAACTCAAAGAATATCGAGTTAATCAAATCTGCAGTAGAAGAGAAGACAGTTCCAGCATGGTTAGAGTTAGATAAAGCTAACTTCGCAGGAAAAGTTCTTCAGAACCCAACTAAAGACGATTTAGACTTTGATCTAAACGAAGCTTTAATAGTTGAGTTCTATTCAAGATAATAAATCCTTTGACAGGAGTTGATTAAATGTTAAAAATAGAAAAACATGCTAAGGGCATTAACATTACCGAATTAAAAACAAATGACTTTTCAGGTCAATATGTTATAGAACCTTTATATAGAGGATATGGACATACAATTGGTAATGCTTTGAGAAGAGTTTTACTATCATCTATACCTGGTGCTGCCATTAAAGGAGTTAGAATTGATGGAGTACTAAGTGAATTTTCAGTTATGGAAGGTATAAAGGAAGCTGTAACTGAGATAATGTTAAATGTAAAAGAGGTAGTAATAAAGGCAGAAACTGCTGGGGAAAGAAAAATGACTCTTTCTGCAAAGGGACCTAAGACTGTTACAGCTGCTGATATAATACCAGATATCGGATTAGAGATTGTAAATCCAGATCAAATCATATGTACATTGACTACAGATAGAGAGATTGATATGGAATTCATAGTTGATACTGGTGAAGGATTTGTTGTTGCTGAAGAGATAGAGAAAAAAGATTGGGCTGTAGATTTTATAGCAGTTGATGCTATATATACACCAATTAGAAAAGTATCATACTCAGTGCAAGACACAATGGTTGGAAGAATGACTGATTTCGATAAGTTGACTTTAAATGTCGAGACAGATGGAAGTGTTGAAATAAGAGATGCTATCTCTTATGCAATAGAGCTTCTAAAGTATCATTTAGATCCGTTCCTTGACTTAGGAAATAGAATGGACCACTTGAGAATAGATCTTGAGGAAGAGGAGGAAACTCCTACATCAAGTGCTAAAGCTGATGATGTATTAAATACAAGAATAGAAGAGTTAGATTTAACAGTTAGATCATTTAACTGCTTAAAGAAAGCTGGTATAGAGGAAGTTGGGCAGTTGGCAAGAATGTCAATGAACGAACTTCTAAAAATAAAGAATCTAGGAAGAAAATCACTAGATGAGATCCTTGAAAAGATGAAAGAACTTGGGTTCGATCTAAATGGAAATGGATCTATAGAATAATTAGATAAGGAGGCTAACTGACTAATGAACCACAATAAATCATATAGAAAGTTAGGGAGAAGAGCTGACCATAGAAAAGCTATGTTAATGAACTTAACAATATCTCTAATTTTATCAGATAGAATAGAAACTACTGTTACTAGAGCAAAAGAGCTTAGAAAGTTTGCTGAGAGAATGGTTACTCTTGGTAAAAAAGGAACTCTTGCACACAGAAGACAAGCTTTCGCTTTCTTAAGAAGCGAAGAGGCTGTAGCTAAGTTATTTAATGATTTAGCACCTAAGTATGCTGAGAGAAACGGTGGATACACAAGAATCATCAGAACTTCTGTAAGAAAAGGAGATTCTGCTGAGATGGCAATAATTGAGTTAGTATAATTCTAATTCGTTTGGAAAGAGGACTACATTGTAGTTCTTTTTTTATTATTAAAGCAGTATAACTATAAATAGGTAAAAACTATTTTTATATTTATTATTGTATACAAAATATTTTTTTTCTTCAATAAGCAAACAAAATGTATTGCAAATTGAAGATGATTGCTGTATAATATAACCATAAAGTGCCTAGGGGGACTTATATATACTTATATATTATTTGGAGGTTAAAATGTTAAAAGGAACTGTAAAATGGTTTAACAAGGAAAAAGGATTTGGTTTTGTAACGTGTGAAGAGGGGAAAGATTATTTCGTACACTTTACTGGAATTGTAGGAGAAGGTTTTAGAACTTTAGAAGAGGGTCAAAATGTTTCGTTTATCGTGGAAGATGGAAATAAAGGACCAATAGCTAAAGAGGTAACTGCAGCTTAATATAGATATGAAACCAAGGGTGAAATATTAATTTCACTCTTTTTTTATAAAAAAAATTAGAAAATGTGTTAGAATATAGTATATTCTATTTTAAGGAGATGGCAATGATACTAGGATTGACTGGTGGTATAGGAAGTGGAAAATCTACAGTTAGTAAAATCTTTTTATCTATGGGAGTTAAAGTTTTTGATGCAGATTTAATAGCTAAAGATATTTTAGAAACTGAAGAAGTAAAAGAGGAAATAAAAGAAAAACTAGGAAAAGAGTTTATAAACTTGAAAAGTAATTCTGTAGATAAAAAGTTATTAAAAAAAGAGATTTTTAACAATCCAAAAAAATTGGAAGTGTTAAATAGAATAGTTCATCCCAAAGTTGTTGATATCTATAGAAAAGAATACTTAAAATTTAAAGATATAAAAGAGATTGTAATTTTTGATGTACCATTGCTATTTGAAGTTAAATTGGAAAAATATTGTGATAAGGTAATAGTTGTGGATATAGACCCTGAAGTTCAGATAGAAAGAATTAGAAAAAGGGATAATATAGATATTGGTTTGATAAAAAAAATAATAGATACTCAGATACCTAGAGAGAATAGAAATTTAAAAGCGGATATTGTAGTTGAAAATAATGGAACTTTAGAAGAGTTAAAACAAAAAATAAAAGAAATAATCAATGAGATAGAAAGAGGAAAAGTATGAAAATAGTTGCTCCAGCAGGAAGTATTGAAAGATTTTATGCCGCAATAAAAGCCGGTGCGGATGAGATATATATGGGATTAAAAGGTTTTGGTGCAAGAAGAAATGCAGTAAATTTAACTTTAGAAGAATATAAAGAGGCACTGGATTATGCACACGCAAGAGGAGTAAAAGTATTTCTAACATTGAATACAATTATGATGGATGTGGAGATAGAAGCCATAGCTACAAATTTAGGGGAACTTTATAAATATGGATTGGATGCAGTTATTGTTCAAGATTTTGGATTAGCAGAGTTCATAAAAATTAATTTTCCAGAGTTGGAATTACATGGCAGTACTCAGATGACTGTAGCAAATCATGTAGAAGCAAATTATTTAAAATCTATAGGCTTTGAAAGAGTAGTTTTACCTAGAGAGTTAACTTTTGAGGAGATAAAGAAAATAAGAGAAAAAAGCGATATTGAATTAGAAATATTTGTTTCAGGGGCTCTATGTATATCCTATTCAGGGAATTGCTATATGAGTAGTTTTATAGGTGGACGTAGTGGAAATAGGGGGATGTGTGCTCAGCCATGTAGGAAAAAGTATATATCTGATGGAGATGATGCAGGATATGCTTTAAGTCCAAAAGATCAATTATATGGATATGAGGAGATTCAAAAACTAAAAGAGATTGGAATAGATAGTATTAAATTAGAAGGAAGGATGAAAGAGCCAAACTATGTATTTCAAACTGTGAGTTACTATAAAGAATTAATCGATGGAAATAATGTTGAAGAGAAAAGCTCACAGATATTTAATAGAGGATATAGCACTGGATATTTCTATAAGAATAGAGAAAATATAATGAATAAAAATTTTGCAAGTCATTTAGGGAAAAGAATTGGAGAACTAGATGGAAAGGAGGTTAAATTAGAAGAAAAAATAATTTTAGGAGATGGGATAACTTTTTTATCACAAAATTATGAAAAAATTGGTGGAACTTATATAAATAGAATAGATACTAAATTTGAAAAAAATAAGAGAGAAGCTAGTGTGGGTGAAACTTTAATATTAAAAGATTTTCCAAAAGGAACAAAATATATATTCAGGAACTACTCCAAAGAAATTAATGATTTGATTGAAATAAGAATGAAAACAATGGATAAAAAACATGGTGTAAATATAGAGTTTCGAGGAAAAATAGGAGAGAAGGTTAAAATTACAGTTTCAACACTGAACAATAAGCTTGAAATGGTAAGGGTATTATTAGAAAGTGAAAATACAGTAGAGCGAGCTAAAAATAAAGAAACAACAGAGAATACTATAAAGGAAAAATTGCTGGAAATAGGGGATACAACATTTGTTGGTTTTATAAAAAGTATAGATATTGATGAGGGCATATTTTTACCAATCTCCATTTTAAAACAGTTAAAAAGAGATGCTATGAAAATGCTTTTAGATAGATTGATATTAAGTTATAGAAGAGACAATGAATCTGAATTAGTGAAATTGATTAGGAAAGAACCAATTGAAAAAAAGAGTATACTGTCTGCAATAGTTTCGACAAATGAACAAAAAGTTGTTTTAGAGGAGTGTGGGATAGAAAAAATATACTTTAAAGGTTATGATGTAGCAAGAGAAGAAAATATAGAAAAAATAGATACATCAAATAAGATGGCAACTAATCTATATCAAGTTTTAGAAAATAAAAATACGAAAGTAACCTTGGGATGGAATTTTAATATTTCAAATCGTTACGCATTTAAGCATTTTTCTAGTATAGAAAAAATAGATACAATCGTAATATCTCCAGAAATTAGTTATAGAAGACTTGAGGAGATAGGAGAAACAGATGTAAAGAAAGCTATTTTAGCCTATGGTAGACCAAGAGCTATGTATACTGAATTATCTTTAGGTGATGAGGAGGTAAAGATTATTGAGAATGAACAGGGAGACAAGTTTACAATAGTAAAAAATAATATAGGGAATAGTGAAATTTATTTGGAGAAGCCATTAAATATATTGAAAGATAGAAAATATTTAGAAAAAATTGGAATTTCAGAATTAGTTTTAGAATTTACAACTGAAACAGCTACAGAGATAAGAGATATTTTAAATGGAAAAGGAACGTATAGACCATATAACTATGAGAAGGGAGTGTTTTAATTGAATAGAAAGGTAGTTAAAAATTTAGCAACAGTATTTGGATTAGGGGAGATGCCAATAGCTCCAGGAACTTTTGGAACTTTAGGAGGAGTTCCTGTATATATCGGGTTAGTGCTTTTAAAAAAAATTTTTCCTAATAATATGATATATAATTCATTTTATTTTATGTTCTTAATGACTTTTTTTGCAATTTCTGTCTATATTTGTGATATAGCAGAAAGAGAGATTTTTAAAGAAAAAGACCCACAAAAAGTTGTGATTGATGAAGTACTAGGATTTTTAACAACACTTTTTTTAATCAATCCAGTGGGTATATTCCAAACGAGTATGGCTATAGTAATAGGATTTGTAATTTTTAGATTCTTCGATATAACTAAGATAGGTCCAATTCATAAATCACAGTTTTTTGGACATGGAATTGGCGTGGTTTTAGATGATTTTTTAGCTGGAGTCATTGGAAATTTTTTAATGGTTTGCATTTGGACGATATTCTTCTAAAGAGGTAGATAAAATGAGATGTACTTTAATATTAGTTGGAACGGAGCTTTTAAATGGAGCAACTTTAGACACCAACAGTGTATTTATGGCTGAAGAGTTAAATAAAGTTGGGATAAAAATTGACCTAAAATTAACAGTTGGAGATTCGTTAGAAAGTATAGAAAAAGCATTAAAGTTTGCTAGAGAAACGAGTGAGTTGATAATATTATCTGGTGGGTTAGGTGCAACAGATGATGATTTAACTAAAGAGGCGATAAAAAATTTTTTAGATAAAAAACTTATAATAGATGAGAGTGAATTAGAAGAATTAAAAGTAAAGTTTAGAAGATTAAACATTCAATTTTTGGATAAAAATTATAAAGAGGTTGAAAAACCCGAAGGGGCAATATCAATAAAAAATGACGTAGGAATGGCACCAGCATTTTTTGTTGATGGAATTGCAGCATTTCCGGGAGTACCAAAAGAGTTATACAATATGTTTCCGAAATTTTTAAAGTTTTATACAGAAAAATTTTGTCCAGACTTGGACCCTATTTACATTAAGGATTTAATAGTTTCTGGGATTCCAGAATCAATACTTGAAGAGAAAATTAAAGAGTATTTTATTGATCCAAATATAGAATATGAATTTTTAGTGAAAGATTATGGTATAATAGTTAGAATGCAAACTTCAAATGAACACAAAATCGCAGTAGAAAAAATTAAGGAAAAGATATATAATAGTGTAGGAAAGTATATATTAGGCGAAGATAAAGAAAAAATCGAAGAAAAAATTTTTAATCTTTTGAAGAAGAAAAATTATTCATTTTCTGTGGCAGAGTCATGCACAGGTGGAATGTTATCTTCAACAATTGTTACAGTACCGGGAATATCAAGGTATTTTCAAGAGGGAATAGTAACATATAGTAATGAATCAAAGATAGATAGATTAAAAGTAGATAGAAATCTAATAGAGAAATATGGAGCTGTCAGTAAAGAAGTAGCGGAAAAAATGGTAAGTGGATTAACAACCGATATAGGAATTTCTACAACTGGAATTGCAGGACCTGATGGTGGGACAAAGGAAAAACCTGTAGGATTGGTTTATATTGGAGTTAAAGTTCAAGATAAAATAGTAAGCTTTAAGTTCAATTTCACAGGGGATAGGGAAAAGATAAGAAAAAAAGCAGTTCTCCATAGTCTATTTGAACTATATAAAATCTTAGAGGAGGATGAGTAAAAAGTGAGTATAGGAGAGAGAATAAAAAAAAGTAGAAATGAAAAATCATTATCATTAAGAGAGTTAGCAACAATGGTTGATTTATCAGCTAGTTTTTTATCACAAATAGAGCAAGGAAAGGCATCTCCTTCAATTGAAAACTTAAAAAAAATAGCCAATTCATTAGATGTGAGAGTTAGTTACTTGATTGAAGATGAAGAGGTGAAAAAAAATTCTGATTTAATTAGAGCGAAAGAAAGAAAATATGTGGAGAGTGTAGACTCAAATACGACAATTTCTTTACTGACATCGTCAAACATAGAGAAAAGTATGGAACCAATACTGTATGAAATTGGACCAGGTGGTGAAAGTGGAAGAAGTTACTACACACACCATGGTGAAGAGTTCATATTTATTCTTGAGGGAAGTTTGGATATATATATTGAAGAAGCAGTTCATAATTTGCATGAAGGAGATAGTTTTTATTTTAAATCTAGTCAAAAGCATAGATTTAAAAATAATTCAGATAAAAGGGCTAGGGCTCTTTGGGTGGTAAATCCACCAACATTTTAAAAATGGAGGAAAATAATGAATATAGAAGTAAAGGTATTAAATTCTACTAGGCTAACAAAATTATTGATAGCGGCAAGTAGATGGTTATCAAAATATTCAGATGTTTTGAACGACTTAAACGTATATCCTGTACCAGATGGTGATACAGGAACAAATATGTCTATGACATTGCAAGCAGTTGAAAATGAATTGATAAAGTTAAATCATGAGCCGGATATGGAGGAGTTAGCAGATATAGTTTCAGAAGCGATTCTTTTAGGAGCAAGAGGAAATTCAGGAACAATATTATCTCAAATTATTCAAGGATTTTTGGAGGGAGTTAGAACTAAAGAGGAAGTTACAGTGGATGATGTGAAAGTAGCTTTTAGATTTGCTAAAGAGAAAGCATATAAAGCTGTAAGTGAGCCTGTAGAAGGAACAATGTTAACTGTTATAAGAAGAGTGGCTGAAGAGGCAGAAATCTATAGTGGTCCATCAGATGACTTTATTCCATTTTTAGTTTATTTAAAGGAAGCGGCAAAAGAAGCTGTAGAGGAGACACCAAATCAATTACCAAAATTAAAAGAGGCTGGTGTTGTTGATGCCGGAGGACAGGGGATATTCTATATTTTAGAAGGGTTTGAAAAATCGATTACTGATCCGGAGATGTTGCATGATCTCGAGAGAATAGTTCAATCTCAAGCTAAGAGAAAAGATATAATGGAACACTCAGGAAACCATATATTTGAAGATATAAAATTCAAATATTGTACAGAGTTTGTGATTGAATCGGGAGATTTTGATTTGGATGATTATAAGTCTAAAATAGTGAATCATGGTGATTCAATGGTATGCGCACAGACATCAAAGAAAACAAAAACACATATCCATACAAATAATCCTGGATTGATATTAGAAATAGCGGGTAAGTTGGGAAATCTATCAAATATAAAAATAGATAATATGGAGATTCAACATAAAAATATGCTTTTAGCAGATGCTGAGCAGTATAGAATCGATAAAAAAGGAAAAATTTTAGTTCAGAATGAAAATAGTAAACCTATAGCTTATTTTGCTATTGTTGACAATATGGAATTGGGGAATCTATTTTTAGACAATGGAGCTACGGCTGTATTGATTGGAGGACAGACACAAAATCCAAGTGTAGCAGATATAGAAGAGGGAATTAACAAAATAAAAGCAGAGAAAATCGTAATATTACCGAATAATAAAAATATTATCTCTTCGGCTAAAATGGCAGCGGAAAGATCTTCTAAGGAGGTAACTGTTTTAGAAACTAAAACAATGCTAGAAGGAGAGTACGTTGTAAAAAATAAAGATTTTGGAATGGACGAAATTTTAAAGCAACTTCCATTTAACACATCTATTGAAATAACTCAAGCAGTTAGAGATACAAAAGTAGATGATTTAACAATCTCTCAAGGTGATTATATAGCATTGATAAACGGAAAAATAAAAATAAAAGCAGCTACATTGGAAGAGGTTATTAAAAATATATACAAAGAGTGTGTCAACAGTGAAACATTAAACATATTTGCGTGTGTTGGAAAGGGATCTACTGAAGAAGCGAATAAAGTTCTTAAAGGGATAAAATCTACTGTAAAGTATTCAGACTTAGTAATAGGACAAGATAACTACCCGTATTATATTTATATAACGAATAGAAATCCTGAATTGCCTGAAATCGCTATAGTTACTGATTCAACGTCAGATTTAACACCAGATATGGTAAAAGGATTAGATGTGGATATAATTCCATTGAAAATAAAGTTAGCAGGTGATACATATTACAGAGATGGAGTAGATATCTCTAAAGGGGAGTTTTGGAAGCAGCTGTTAAAAGATAATATAGTTCCTAAAACATCTCAACCATCTCCAGCTGAGTTTAAAGAGCTTTATGAAAAACTATTTGAAAAAGGCTATAAAAAAATTATTTCAATTCATATTTCGAGTAAGTTAAGTGGAACTCAACAAGCTGCTAGAGTTGCAAGAGGAATGCTTAACAAAGAGGATGATATTGCGATAGTGGACTCTAAAGTAGTAACATTTGCTTTAGCACATATAGTGTTGGAGTCAGCAAAGATGGTAAAAGAGGGAAAAGGCTTTGATGAAATAATTGAATGGATTGATGAAACTAAGAGTAAGATGAAAGTTTATTTTGTTGTAAAAGAGCTATCGTATTTAGAAAAGGGTGGAAGAATAGGAAGAGCATCTTCAGTTATTGGAGGAATCCTAAAAATCAAACCGGTTTTAAAGTTAGAAAATGGAGAGGTATGTATTGAAACAAAGGCTCTTGGAGAGAGAGGAGCTTTGGCATACATGGAAAAATTAATTAAAAATGAAAAAAATTCAATAATTATGTATACTGGTTGGGGTGGAACTCGTAGTGAATTAGAGGCCGCTGATCAATTGAGAAATATCGCAGAAAAAACAAAAAAATTGGATTATAGAGGTAGAATGGAGATTGGTGCGACTATAGCTTCACACACAGGACCTGTATATGGAATGGGAATTTTAAATAAAATACGATAGTTACAGAAAGCATGGGAGGAGAAAAATGGCAATATTAGTTTGTGGGGGAGCTGGATATATAGGGAGTCATGCAGTAAAAGCCTTATTGGAAGCAAAGAGAGAGGTAATTGTTTTAGATAATATGCAGACTGGTCACATAGAAGCTGTTCCAGAAAATGTGAAGCTGGCTTTAGGAGATTTACGGGATATAGAGTTTTTAGCAAAAGTTTTTAAAGAGAATAAAATAGAGGGAGTTATACACTTTGCAGCTGATTCTTTAGTAGGGGAAAGTATGACAAATCCAGCTAAATATTTTGAAAATAATGTAGTTGGATCAATGAACTTATTGGATGCAATGAGAAAAAACAATGTAAAAAATATTGTATTTTCGTCAACAGCAGCAACATATGGAGAACCTAAAAATATTCCAATTTTAGAAACTGATGAAACTGTGCCGACAAATCCTTATGGTGAAAGTAAATTGATGGTTGAAAAGTTATTGAAATGGTATGATTATGCATATGGAATAAAATATACAGCCCTTAGATATTTTAATGTGGCAGGAGCTTATCCAACAGGTGAAATAGGAGAGGACCACAATCCAGAAACTCATCTTATTCCAATAATATTGCAAGTAGCTTTAGGAAAAAGAGAGAAAATAGGGATATATGGAGACGATTATCCGACTGAAGATGGAACGTGTATAAGGGACTATGTCCATGTAATGGATTTAGTTGATGCACATATATTAGCTTTAGATAGATTAAAAAGTGGTGGAGAAAGTACTATTTACAACTTAGGTAATGGAGAAGGTTTTTCTGTTAAGCAAGTTATAGATGTAGCAAGAAAAGTAACAAAGCATCCAATACCAGCAGAAGTGTCTTCAAGAAGAGCTGGAGACCCAGCAAAATTAGTTGCTAGTTCAGAAAAAGCAATGGAGGAGTTAAACTGGAAGCCTAAGTATTCATCATTAGATTCAATAATAGAAACAGCATGGAAATGGCATAAGGAGAATTCTGAAGGATATAACGACTAAAAAATTAGGTAGATTTCTGCCTAATTTTTTCTTTAATGAGGAGAAAAAGTGAGAGTATACAGATTTGATGAAATAGAATCTACAAGTAAGTTTTTACGAGAAAAAGACGATATAATGGAGAGGGACTTGGCAATAGCAAAAGTTCAAACTTTGGGAAGAGGAAGAAGAGGGAATAGATGGGTTTCAACAGAAGGGGCGGCCCTGTTTTCATTTGTATTAAAGCATGATGTAGAGATACAGGAAGATGAGTATATGAAGCTTCCACTTTTAGTGGGATATTCGCTTTTATATTCATTAAAAAAAATAGAGGAGCTGGATTATAAATTTAAGTGGACAAATGATTTATATTTGGAAGATAAAAAAATAAGTGGAATATTGGTGGAAAAAATAAAAGATAACTATGTTATAGGGATTGGTTTAAATGTGAATAATTTAAATTTAGAAGAGGTTAAAAATATTGCGATTTCATTGAGGGAAAAAACGGGAAAAGTGTACAATTTAGAAGAGGTTATAGTGACTATAATAAAGGATTTTTATAGTAATTTCCAAGATTTCAAAAAGGGGAAGTGGAAGGAAATTTTGGAAGAAATTAACAGAGTCAATTATTTGTATGGTAAAAGAATAGATATTGTCACTTTTGACAAGGAGGAGAGTGGAATAGCAGGAGATATTTTAGAGGATGGAACACTGGAGGTTTTCGTGGGAAGTGAAATAAAAAAGTATAATATCGGTTCAGTTCATATATCAAAAAAATAGAGGAAAAAATGAATAGAAAAAGAATAGTTTTAGGGTTAAGTGGTGGAGTAGATTCATCAACATCAGCATATATGTTGAAAGAAGATGGCTTTGAAGTTATTGGAGTCACTTTGGTAGTAAGTAAAGAGCAAAGAGAGTCACAGGATTTAAAAGATGCAATATCTCTTGGAAAAGAGTTGAATATAGAGCATATAGTTTTAGATATTGTAGATGAGTTTAATGAGAAAATTGTAAAGTATTTTATAGATGAATATTCAAAAGGTATGACACCTTCACCTTGTGTGATTTGTGATGAAATAATAAAAATAAAGAAATTAATAGAGATTGCCAATTTAAAAGAGGCTTATTATATTGGAACTGGTCACTATTGTGAAGTAAGTAAAAATAATAGATTTGGAAAAAATCTTTTCAAAAAACCAAAAGATATAAGAAAAGATCAGGGGTATATGCTATATAGAATAGAATCTGAGATAATAGAGAGAATGATATTTCCATTGGCTAAATATGAAAAAAATGTTGTTAGAGAAAAAGCTAAAAGATATGGGGTAAAAGTTTTTGATAAAAAGGATAGTCAGGGTATATGCTTTGCGAAAGAGGGATATTTAGAATTTTTAAAAAAAGTGTTGGGAGATAAGGTTAGACCTGGAAATTATATAGATAAAAATGGTAATATTTTGGGTCAGCATCAAGGATATCAATTGTATACAATAGGGCAAAGAAGGGGATTGGGTGTTTTATTTTCTAAAATTTATTTTATCATAGATATTTTACCGGAGACGAATGAAATAATTTTAGGAGATTATTTAGATTTGCATAAAAAAAGAGTCGAATTAGAAGATTTCAAATCCCATATTCCATTTGATGAGCTAAGAGAGGTTAAAGTTTTAGCCAAGCCAAGATTTTCAAGTACAGGATTTTATGGTAAAGTGATCAAGGAAAACAAAAAGATATATTTTGAATATGAAGAGGAAAATCCACAAAATGCAAAGGGACAGCATTTGGTAATATATAGTGATGGCCTAGTAATAGGTGGAGGAAAAATAATGTTTTAAGGGAGTGGCTGATGAATTTAAAGAGAGTGATGAGAGAAAAAAATGTTGATGCGGTTTTGATCAGTAATATGCTTAATGTAAGATATTTTACGGGATTTACAGGAACAACCGGAATGGCATTGGTAATAGGAGAAAAAAAAATTTTTATAACAGATTTTAGGTATGTCTCTCAAGGAAAAGAGGAAGTGGAAAAAAATGGCTATGAACTAATCTGTGAAAACATATCTACTTTGAAGAGAGTTGGAGAGATATTGGCAGAGTTTGGAGTACAAAAATTAGGTATTGAAAATCAAAGTGTGACATTGGATCAATTTAGGCTATTTGAAGGTAATTTCCCAAAATTGGAATACGTATATTTAGATGATAGTTTTACAAAAATAAGGGAGATTAAATCAGGAGAGGAGATAGAAGCAATAAAAAAATCTATAGCGATTGCAGAAAAAGCTTTGGAATTGACAATTCCTAAAATAAAAATAGGAGTAAAAGAAAGCGATATTGCAGCAGAGTTGGAGTATCAAATGAAAAAATTAGGAGCTTCTAAACCATCTTTTGACCTTATTGTGGCATCTAATGAAAGATCAGCACTGCCACATGGAGTAGCTGGTGATAAAAAAATAGAGGAGGGATTTTTAACAATAGATTATGGATGTTTTTATAAAGGATATGCTTCGGATATAACAAGGACGTTCTATGTTGGAGATAATCCTTCAAATAAACATTTAGAGATATATGAGATTGTGAAACAAGCAAATGAAAGAGCGATAAAAGAGGTTAAAGCAGGAATTTCAGTTCATGAATTAGATGCAATAGCCAGAGAATTTATAAGAGAAAAAGGATACGGTGAGTATTTTGGTCATGGATTGGGCCATGGTATAGGACTTCAAATTCATGAATATCCTGGAGTTTCCTATAAGGCAGAAAATAAGACTTTGAAAGAGGGAATGATAATAACAATAGAACCTGGAATATATATTCCAAATTTTGGAGGAGTAAGGATAGAGGATGATATTTTAGTTAAAAAAAATTCTTGTGAGGTATTGACATCATTGGATAAATCACTAAAAAAGATTAAATGATATATAAAAAATAAAAAAATGTTCACAAAAAGTACTAATTGTAGAATAATATATATTTTTTTTATAAAAAATATATATTATTAATCTTATTAATTTTATATAAAATATGGTATCCTTTATCTATAGTAAAAACTTTATTAATCATTTTATGATAAAATGAAAATAAATTATCAATGCGGAGGGGAAAATGGAAGCTGAATTAAAAAGGAATGGAGTGAAAAGTAAAGGGTTTATTGACAAATTCTTGAACATAATTGAAAAGGGTGGGAATGCCCTACCACATCCGGCAACACTTTTTGCGATATTGGCTGTAGTAGTAGTAATAATATCAGGAATAGGTGGAGCACTGGGATGGTCTGTAAACTTTGTTGGAATTAATAGTGGAACAATGAAAACACAAGAGATGGTTATTTCAACAAAATCTTTGATGACTCAGGAGGGAGTAAACTATATATTTACATCATTAGTTAGAAACTTTACTGGATTTGCACCTTTAGGAACAGTATTGGTTGCTATAATTGGAATTGGAATTGCTGAAAGATCAGGGTTAATGGCAGCAATATTAAAAAAAGTTGCATTATCAACACCTAAAAGATTAGTAACAGTTATGGTTATTTTCTTAGGAATTATGTCAAATGTGGCATCTGATGCTGGATATGTTGTATTACCACCACTAGCAGCATTGATTTTCTTGTCATTTGGAAGACATCCAATTGCAGGATTAGCAGCAGCGTTTGCTGGAGTTTCTGGAGGATTCTCAGCTAACCTATTGATAGGAACAATAGACCCACTTTTAGGAGGAATTTCAACAGAAGCTGCAAGAATACTTGATCCAGCATATGAGGTTTTACCAACAGCAAACTGGTACTTTATGATGGCGTCAACATTTGTAATTGCTTTCTTGGGAACTTTAATCAATGATAAAATAGTAGAACCAAGGCTAGGAAAATACACGGGTGAAGAATCTGTTGATTTCCAAGAGGTTACTGGTGAAGAGAAAAAAGCTTTAAAATCGGCAGGAATAGCTACACTAATTATGTTAGTTCTATTGATTCCAATCTATTTTGTACTAGGTAAAAATTTCTTAGGAAGTGGATTGGTACCAATAATTGTAATTTTCTTTGCTCTTCCAGGATTAGCCTATGGAAAATCTATTGGGACAATAAAAAACGATTCAGATGTAATGGGAATGTTAACTAAATCAATGCAAGGAATGGCAGGGTATATAGTTCTAGTATTCTTCGCAGCACAATTTATAGCATACTTTGGATATACAAATTTAGGTACAATTTTAGCTGTAAAGGGAGCAGACTTCTTAGAAACAGCCGGAATTGGTGGAATACCATTGGTAATAGGATTTATTTTAATAGTAGGGTTCTTGAATTTGTTTATGGGATCAGCATCAGCTAAATGGGCTATACTGGCACCAGTATTCATTCCAATGTTAATGAGAATAGGTTATTCGCCAGAGTTTACTCAATTGGCATATAGAATAGGGGATTCAACTACAAATATAATCTCTCCTTTAATGTCATATTTCGCAATGATAATCGTATTTATGCAGAAATATGATAAGAAAGCTTCTCTAGGAACATTGATATCGGTAATGCTTCCTTACTCAATAACATTCTTAATAGGATGGTCAGTTTTCTTGGCAATTTGGATGTTAAGTGGATTACCAATTGGACCAGAAGTACAAGTATTATTAAAGGGAATGTAATATAAAAATAGAAATAAACTCTTGACAAAGTGCAATAAAAACTATACTATTAAGGTGTAGAAATTGACTAAAACCAAATATGATTAAAAAAAATAGGAGTCTGACTCCTATTTTTTTATTTTCCACAACATTTTTTGTATTTTTTTCCAGACCCGCAGGGACAATTTTCATTTCTACCAATTTTAGTGACTGCTCTAGGGGGTTGATTTTCTCCAAAAACTTCAACATAGGAGTGACCTTTTAGGACCCAAAGAGGTAGAGATTTGGATATCTTACTCACAAGTGCTGTGAAGATAGCTTCTGAATTAGAACTGTCAAATTTAACTCTTGTTTTAGTATCTGAGAGAATATCTTCAATAGGCATATTATTTTTTAATCTATCAATTAATGCTGTAATTTCAAGTCCAATTTGAGATCCTTGCATTTTATGTGAGATTAAAAGAGCTATTAAATCAGCAACTTCTTGAGTTTTTTCAATAAAAAAATAGTTCCAATAATTTTTATACTCATCATTTGTTAACACTTTGTATTCTAAACCATCATATTTAATGGTTTCATGTAGAATATCAGTGGGTTCAGAAACAGAATCAGCTACAAAATAGGTAGTATTATTTCCAGAATCTTCTAATTTTGAGATAAATACATTTAGAATCCATCTAGAATCTACAAAAGCGTGTATTTTTTCCAAAGTGATATTTTTAAATGTAAGAAGTAAAAGTTCTAACAACTTATGTTCGTCAATAACGCCGTAGAATCGAATCATTCCTAAAATTAACATCTCAAGCTCTTGATAATAATCAATTAAAACTTTGTTTTCGTCTTTTTCAGAAAGAGAATTTATAGTTTCGATAAACCACATGGAGATGTTATAGTGGTTGTTATTTTTCTCTTTTATAAGATTTTTGGATATAAATCCAAAACTTTGTAGTGGTAGCAAAAATTCCTCATATTCAAAGAAATCTTGTTCACTAATTTGATTTTTCTCATCATTAAATTGAGAAAGTAAAGATATAGTATCTCTAGAGAAAATTTCTAAAAAAGTTGGAGTATTATTTTTATAAGCTTCCATAACTTTTTCTACAATAGTTCCTTTTATAGTACTTTTGGCAATTTTTATATTAAATTTAGCTAAGATTTTAAAAAGATCATCTTTAAGTAAACTATTTAAAGATTCGATTAAAAATTTATCTTCCACAGTGACCTCCAAACATTTTTATTACTATTATACCATAAATTTATTTTTTTGCGGTATATAAAAAAGAGATCAAAATTTTGATCTCTTATTGTAAATTATTACTCAGCTGGAGCGATACACTCAACAGGACAAGCACCTGCACAAGCACCACAGTCAATACATTGATCTTCGTCGATTCTTCTTTTTCCTCCATCAACCTCTGAAATGCAGCTAACAGGACAGATTGCTTCGCAAGTTCCACATCCAATACAGATATCTTCGTTAATTCTATGAGCCATGATAACCTCCTAAATGAAATTAATTAAGTATGAATATACGATTTTAACATATATTCGACAGAAGTATACCATTTTAATATTAAAAAGGCAACTTTTTTCTTAAAGTATTATTAAGAAGAAAATGATAAAATCCTTTTTTTTTCTAGAAAATTGATATATAATGAAGAAAAATATTTTAAGGAGATGGGCTATGAAAATTTTTGTAATGTCAGATATTCATGGATCGAGTTATTTCTTAAAAAAAGCTATAGAAGCTTATGAGAGGGAGAAGGCTACGTATATATTGATATTGGGGGATGAGCTATACCATGGGCCAAGGAATCCGTTACCACTTGAATATAATCCAAAAGAAGTAGCAGATATATTAAATAATTATAAGGATAAAATAATTGCTGTTAGAGGAAATTGTGATAGCGAAGTGGATCAAATGATGTTACAGTATCCAATGTTAGGTGATTACTCTACAATTTTTTTAAAAGAAAAACGAATTTTTGTGACACATGGTCATATATATAGTGAAGATAAACTTCCAAATATGTCTATAGGAGATGTTTTTATATATGGTCATACTCATTTACCAGTAGCATATGAAAAAGATGGAATATATAGATTAAATCCAGGATCAATATCCTTACCAAAGGGTGGAAATGTAAACAGTTATGGTATTTTAGAAGAGAGCTATTTTTGTGTAAAGAGCTTAGATGGAGAAATTATAAAGGAGATTGAGATAAAATAGAAAAGGAATGCTTTATTGCATTCCTTTTCTTATTTTTTTACAGCGTATTTAATAACATCAGTAAAATAATCGACATAGTTAACAGTTAAACCAGTTTTTAAAAAATCTGGTAATTTATCAAAATCTTTTTTATTGTCTTTGGGTAGGATTAACTCAAAAATTCCCACTCTTCTAGCGGCAATAGTTTTTTCACGAACACCACCAATAGGTAAAACTTTACCAGTTAAAGTTAGTTCTCCAGTCATAGCAAGACCTTTTCTAATAGGAGTGTCAGTAGCTAAGGAGTAAAGAGCTAAAGCCATTGTAATACCAGCGGATGGACCATCTTTTGGAGTAGCTCCTTCAGGTACGTGTAGATGGACTTTATTTTTATCAAAAAACTCTTTCACTTCAATAGTAAGAGAAATATCTTTAGCAAGAAGAGATCGTATATATGAGTATGCAATTTCCGCGGATTCCTTCATGACATCTCCAAGTTGCCCAGTGAGTTTGAGCCCACTCTCTTTATTACTTATACTTGCAGCTTCAATATATAGTGTTGCTCCTCCCATAGATGTCCAAGCTAGTCCAAGAGTAACTCCAGGTATTTCATTTTGATAAAGCTCCTCTGTGGTGAAAAGTGGAGTTCCCAAGTAAGCCTCAACATTATTTTCATTTATTCTAACTTTTTCAACATTGCCCTCTGCAATTTTTAAGTTTACTTTTCTCATAATTTTTCTGATGCACTTGTCTAAAGTTCTAACACCAGCTTCTCTGGCATATTTATCGATTATAAACTTCAAAGCATTTTTACTTATTGCAATCTCTTTACTATCTAAAGCGTGAGCTTTAAGCTGATGAGGAATCAGGTATTTTTGAGCTATCTGTAGTTTTTCTTCAAGGATATAACCTGATAGGTGAATAATCTCCATTCTATCGAGTAAAGGTCTTGGAATTGTATCTAACTGATTTGCAGTTGTAACAAAAAGAATCTTGGATAGATCATACCTTATGTCTAGATAATGATCCAAAAAATCTTTATTTTGCTCAGGATCTAGAACTTCCAGCAGAGCTGAAGCGGGATCACCTCTAAAGCTATTTCCAATTTTATCTATTTCATCAATCATTATAACTGGGTTTGATGTCTGTACAAGTTTTAGAGCTTGAATAATTTTTCCGGGCATAGCTCCAATATATGTTCTTCTATGACCTTTGATTTCAGCTTCATCAACCATTCCACCGACAGAAAAACGATAAAATTTTCTATTCAACGATTCGGCAATAGATTTACCGATAGATGTTTTTCCAACTCCTGGGGGACCAACTAGACAAAGAATTGACCCATTGACATTCCCAGTTTTTATAACGGTACTGACAAATTCTAAAATACTATTTTTTATATCCTCAAGACCATAATGATCACGATCTAAAATATTCTTAGCTTTTTTAATATCCAGCCTATCCTTTGAAAAAACTCCCCATGGAAGTTCGACGATAGATTCGATATATGTTCGAGCTACATGATATTCTGGAGATCCTTGATCCAAAAGAGAAAGCTTCTCAAGCTGTTCATTTACTATTTTTTCTGCCTCTGCTGATAGATGTATATGTTTTATTTTATCTAAAATTTTGTCGGTAACTGCGGATTTTTCATCCTTTTCTAAGCCAAGCTCTTGTTTTATTAGTTTGAGCTGTTCCCTTAAAAAGTACTCTTTTTGCTGTTTACTAACTTTATCTTCAATTTGTTTAGAAATTTTAGCCTGAAGTTGAGAAATTTCTAACTCTTTCTTTAGCATGGTTAAAAGTCTTTGAGAACGATTAACTATATTAAACTCTTCCAAAAGTTCTTGAAGGTCTTTGGCTTCAGCTTTTAACATAGAAGAGACAAAATCTATAAAAATACTTGGATGATCATAGGAAGCCTGAGAAACTAAGAGTTTTAGCTCCTCTTTTAAGATTGGATTAACCTCAAAAATCTCTTTTAAAGAGGTCATGATAGCCAACATATAGGCTTTAAGCTCAATTGAAGAGTCCGCAGTTTCTCTATTATATTTTACTTTCCAACATAATCTAGGAGTATCAGGAAGAACTTTTTTCTTTTTAAATCTCTCTATACCAAAAACAATAGCTTGTACAGAGTCTTGGGAGATAGATGTAACTTTATTTATTTTAACGACAGTTCCAACGTCGTATAGAGTCGAATTAAAATAGTCGTTGTCATCAATATCTTTTACAAAAACTAAACCGATAAAACCATTGTAATTTTCTTCAGCATCTTTTATAGCTTCTAAAAAATTTTCTCCTGTGAAAGCTATTGGAGTTAAGATATTTGGAAAAATAGGTCTTATCACAAGCGGTAAAATCGGAATATCTTCAGGTAGTAAATCCCTTATATTAACAAGATCGGTAGAATGATTATTTGTACTAGTCATAGACTCCTCCTTTTGTTTCTATTATTATATTTAGAGTACATATAAATACTTATATTTCCTTTTATAAATAAAAAATAAAAATTGAAATTTATTTTAAGAAGGAATGTAGGTAGATAAGTAGTACACTTCTAAAAATATAAAAGTTTCAGAGGGGGTTAAAATGGCTTCAAGAAAAAGAATTTGTGTTATGGATATAGGGTCCAACTCCATTAGAATGGTTATATATGAAATTACTTCAAATAAATCATTTATTCCAATAGAGGATATAAAAGAAACTGTTAGATTAGGAGAGGGAATAAATGAAAAAAGAGAGTTAAAAGAGGAGAAAATAAAGATAGCTTTAAGAACAATACAGCTATTTAAAAAGGTGTGTTTAAAAAATAATGTAGATGAGATTATAGCATTTGGTACAGCAGCACTAAGAATTGCTGTGAATGCAGAGGTTTTATTGAAAGAGATTTTAGAGACAACTGGAATAGAGGTAATTGTATTTAAAGGAGAGGATGAGGCATATTTTTCATTTGAAGGAGCTATAAATACGCTTGATATAAAAGATGGAGTTGTAATTGACTTAGGAGGATCAAGTTTAGAAATAGTGCATTTTGAAAATAGAGAAGTTTTGGAGAGTATAAGTTTAAATTTTGGAGCAGTAACCCTATCAGAGATTGCTAATTTGAAAGATAAACTGAGCAAAAAAGATGAAGAGATATTGAGAGAGTTTATACGAGAACAATTTAGAAAAGTTCAATGGAAAGATAAGATAAAAGGATTGCCACTTATAGGAGTGGGAGGAACGGTTAGAAATATTGGGGGAGTAAACCTATATATGAATAATTATCCATTGGAACTATTACATAATTATAGAGTGAGTATCAAAGGTGTAGAAGAGGTCGTTGACTATTTAAAAGAGAAGGATTATAAGGAGAAACAAGATGTACAGGGATTATCCAAAGATAGAGCTGATGTGTTTATTGGAGCAGCAATAGCTGTGGAAGAGGTATTGACATATTTTGATTTGGAAGAGTTGTTAATAAGTGGTTATGGAATTAGAGAGGGAGTTTTATATGAGCGACTAAGTGAGTGTGGAAAAGTTATAGAAAATCCTTTTGAAGATGGATTTAAGGAAATTTTAGAGGTTCTAGATATCGATATAAAAATAAAAGAGAAACAATGTAAAATATTTAAAAAAATATGCTTATCATTGGATAAAGAGTATAAATTTGAGGGGCTAAATGAAAAAATTACAAAAATAGTAACTTATTTGTATGATATAGGAAAGAGCATTAATTTTGTAAACTACCCATTACACTCTGCTTATATGATATTAAACTTAGGAATAAAAGGTATTGAACAAAAGGATCTTGTGTCTTCAGCTTTAATTATAGCTAGAGGAAATAAGAAATATAAGGGGTTAGAAAAGTACAAGGAACTGTTTAAAGAGAGTGAAATAGACGAGTTGATGATGCTTTCTAAAATATTGAATATGACTAATATCTTTTATGATGATTTGCTTTTAGAGGAAGAAAATTTTGAAATAGAGATTACAGAGGATGAAATTATATTTTTTATAAAAGAAAAGGATGAGGAAGATTTAAAAATTATTGATTTATTTATTTCTCAAAAGAAATTTGTGAATACTTTCGATAAAAAATTAAAATTTAAAATGAAAGGAGTGGAGAAAAAATGGGAACTTACACAGTTATAGAGGTTAACTCGACTTTTGTAGAGATGAAAATATATGAAAAAAAAGAAGATGGATATAAAATTTTAGAGAAAGTGACAGAGGATATAAATTTTTTAAAAGAGATTAAAGATAAGGATGAAATATCCTTAGAAAAAATGAGAAAATTGTGTGAAATATTAAAAAAAATGGATAATTTATCTAGAGATTACGGAGTTATAGAAAAGAAAATTATGTTCAGTGAATTTTTTAAAACGATAACAAATTTTCCAATGATTTTGGATCAAATAAAACTAAAGGTAAATCTACCGCTGGAAAATATAGACTTAAGTGAAAAAACATACTATTCTATAAAAAAATTAATCTATTTGGAGAAAGAGATTTTTTCTAAAAAAGAGAGCCGATTATTCTTTAATTTAAAATCTTTTAGTTCTGGAGTATATCTTTTTTATAAAGGAGAACTGTGTATAAATGAACATATAAATTTGGGTACGGAAAAGTTATACTCAATACTTGAGGAGAACAATATTAACTCCAAAAAAGCTTTTGATTTTATTTGTGATTATATGGAGAGCTATGTTGAGTTCATAAGAAGAGACGTAGGAAGAAAAATTATAAAAAAATTGATTTTAGAAGGTGAGTTGGAAGAAAAACTTTTAAAATTACTGTTTGAGAAAAAAAACTTAAAAGGGATAACATTAAATGAGTTGAAAGAAAAATTAAAAATCTTACAGGAACACTCGTATAATGAGATTTCTACAAAATATAAATGCAGTGTTCCCATAGCGAAATTGATGGTTATATCTTTATGTTTGGTTATAAGTTTTGCTGATTATTTTGGAATAAAAGAGATAAAGTTTTTGGATTTTAATATAAAGGATTTATGTGCTTTAGAAAAGTTTAATCCAGATATAAGACATTGTTTTGAAGAAACACTGTGGAAAATAACCTTGGATTCAGTGATAGATTTGGGCGAAAAGTTTGATTTTGATAGAGAGCATTCAGAGTTTGTAAAAAAAATAGGAACGAAACTATTGGATAATTTAAAAGATTATCACTCTTTGGGATCAAAAGATTATAAATATTTTACAGTTGCAGCCTATTTGCATGATATAGGGAAAGCAATAGATTTTGAAGATCACAGTAAACACTCGGCATATATACTTGAGAATACAACAATATTTGGATTGAATAGAGAGATGATTGAAAAAATTGGATTTATAGTTAGAGCTCATACGTCAAATGCAAAATTAGAATCACTTTATAACTATGGTTTCAAAGGTGAAGAATTAATAAAATTATTGAAAATTATAGCGATTATTAAAATAGCAACCTCTTTAGATAGAGGGAAAAAAAGACGGCTACAAAATGAAAAAATAACTCTTAATAAAAACAATCTAATAATAGAGATGGATACGAATGAGGATTTTTATATGGAGAAAAGTAGTTTTGAAAAGCAATCAAAACTATTCAAATATCTTTTTGATTTGGATATAGAACTTAAAATAAGTAGGAGGTTTGGGGAATGAGTACCTATATTGGAAAAGATTTTTATAATCGCGAAATAAGTTGGATAGAATTTAATAAAAGAGTGTTAGCTGAGGTTGAAACAAATGATAATCCACTTTTAGAAAAAATAAAATTTTTAGCGATTGTAAGTTCAAATTTTGACGAATTTTTTAAAGTGAGAGTTGCTGGCTTAAAAGCTCAAGAGGAATCGAACTTAGAACTGAGAGATATAGCGGGATTACTCCCAAAAGAGCAACTCAATATGATAAGAAGAGATGTCACAAAAGTTATAGATAAACAATACAAGCTTTATAATACAACTATGGAGAAGATAAAAAGCGAAGGAAATATTTTTATAAAAACATATGAGGAGTTAGCAGGAAAAGAGCTACGTTTTATAGAAAATTATTATAATGAAACTTTGTTCCCAATATTGACACCAATGGCAATAGACACTTTCAGACCTTTCCCCCATCTAAATAGTGGAGCTATAAACTTAATTTTAAATGTGAAAGAGAAGGATGGTATATCCTTTGCTATAGTAGAAATTCCAAGGGTAGTAAATAGATTGATTAAACTGCCGGGTGGAAATAATTTCATTCTATTGGAAGAGGTAATAAAGAATAATTTAAATAAATTATTTAATGGTTATGAGATAATAGATATAGGATACTTTAGGATAACAAGAGATGAGGATTTGGGGATAGATGAAAATAGTGGAGCAGAAGATTTGTTGGTTGAAATTGAAAAAGAAGTGAAGAACAGAAAGTGGGGAAATCCAGTTAGAGTTGAGTATGTTCGAGGAGTTTCAGATAAAAGCTTAGAATTTTTAAAAAATCAAATAGAGTTAGAAGAGGAGAATTTTTATCCAGTTTTAGGTCCCTTGGATTTGACATTTTTGTGGGGTATGATAGATGTTGATGCGGCAGATGAACTGAAGTTTGAGAAAAATATTCCAATATATTATAAAGAGTTGGCTGGAGAAAATATATTTAAGGTTTTAGCCAAAAGAAATATTTTGCTTAGGCACCCTTTTGAAAGTTTTGATCATGTTGTAGATTTAGTGAAAACTTCAGCTCAAGACCCAAAAGTTTTAGCTATAAAACAAACGCTTTATAGGGTGAGTGGAGATTCCCCAATAATAAAATATTTGAAAAAGGCCGCTGAAAATGGAAAACAGGTAACAGTGCTGGTGGAGTTGAAAGCTAGATTTGATGAGGAAAAAAATGTGAGATGGGCAAGAGAGTTGGAAGAAGCTGGATGTCATGTAATATATGGATTAAGTGGATTAAAAACCCACGCTAAATGTCTATTAATAATCAGAAAAGAGGAGGATGGAATAAAGAGATACATACATTTAGGAACAGGAAATTATAATGATTCGACAGCTAAATTATATGTAGATTACTCATTTTTTACAAAAGATGAAGAGATGGGGATAGATGCGAGTTATCTTTTTAATAAATTAACAGGATTTTCTAAGATAGATGACTGGAAAAAATTGATAGTTGCACCTACACATTTAAGAGATACGCTATATAGATTTATCGATAGAGAGATAGATAACGTTTTAAAAGGTGGAGTAGGGAAGATAGTTATTAAAGTAAATGGGTTGACAGATCAAGGGGTGATAGAGAAGCTTTATGATGCCTCTAAAGCTGGTGTTGATATCACTTTAATCGTTCGAGGAGCTTGTTGCTTAAAAAGTGGAATAGCAGGTCTTAGTGAAAATATAAAAGTTTATAGTTTAGTTGGAAGATTTTTAGAACATGATAGAATATATTATTTTGAAAACAACGGAGATGAAGAGCTTTATCTTGGAAGTGCAGACTGTATGAGAAGAAATTTAGATGGAAGAGTAGAAGCAATGTTTCCTTTAGAACATAAAGAGGATAGAAAAAAAATTATCCAACTTATAAAGGATATTTTAAAAGATAATGTTAAGTTAAGAGTTCAAAATAAAACTGGTGGCTATTCTTTAGTGGGTCAAAAGTTGAAGAAAACAACACCAAGATTTAATTATCAAGAGTATTACAGAGGAAAATCTAGTGAATAGGAGAAAAATGATTAAAATATTTTAAAAATTATTGACTTTTACACTAAAGTTTTATATGATATCAATATATACAGAAAGAGTATAAATGGAGGTATAAAAAATGAGAATTATGTTATTCACAACACCGACTTGTCAATATTGTGGTCCGGCGAAGGAACTTTTAGCGGACACTGAAGGTGTAGAGGTTATAGATGCTACAGAAAATCAAGAGTTAGCGGCAATGTATGGAATTAGGTCTGTACCGTGTCTAATTGTAGAGAAATGTAGTGGAACAAAAACATTTACAGGGCTTGATCAAATTGCTAAATTCGTTGATGAAAATGGACATTCATCAGGTGGATGTGGATGTAGCTGCGGTCATTAATAAGAAAACCATGCAAACCATGCGATTGCATGGTTTTTATTTTTTCTTGGAAAGTATTCAAAAAAAATGTATAATATTTAATTAAATTTACAGGTGTAAAGAAAGAATAAATTTAAACTTGTAGAATAAACAATAAGAGGTGAAAAAGATGAGAAAAAGATTAGTTCTATTTTTGCTTCTTTCTATTATTTCAATTGTTGGAGGTATTAGGGAGGAGTTTAAAGATAGATCCCACCTATATACTTTTGTAAGCTCTGAAATAAGAGAGTTAAGAAATCAAAGAAAAGATAAACATATACTTCTGAAAGTATCAAATAAAAAGATTGTTGTAGTGACAGCATCGGGTCGAGATAAAGATGATGAGAGTTTTGGTGTGGATGATATTGCAACCTATTTTATTAATTCTAATTTTTCTCCAATTTTTAGAATTAATTTAATTGAGGTTCGATTTTTTTACTTTTTAAAAAAAAATAATTTAATATGCACAATTTTAAATAGATATAAAGAAAGAGTTTTAAGAATTTAAAAAATAGTTTTTTTAGAAATATAAAAATAAAATTGGAGGAAAAAATGAAAAAACTATTATTAGCTGAAGAAAATGAGATTCTAAGAGAAAAGGAAAGCTTTTTTGATAAAGTTTTTAAAGTATTATTTTTATTGATGTTTATTGGATCATATTTAATATTAGTAGGAGTGACTAGTTTTAAATTGATAGAACATATAGTGAAATACGGTATTTCAGGGTAGGTGAATATATGGGAATAGAGATATTAATTGCTGGAATAATAATATTATTAAGTTTATTTTCAATGAGAATATCTAAAAAATTTGAGATACCTCTATTGATAATGTTTTTACTAGTTGGAATGTTGGCAGGATCGGAAGGTATAGGAAAAATATATTTTGATAATGCTGTAATTACTCAAAATTTGGGAACGATAGCTCTAATGTTTATAATTTTTACAGGGGGATTGGACACGAATAAAGAGGATGTAAAAAAAGCTCTATATCCCAGTGGAATTTTGGCAACCTTAGGGGTTCTACTAACTGCAGCTTTATCAGGAGTAGCAGTTTACTATTTAACAAATTTTACTCTTAAAGAAGCGTTACTATTCAGTGCCATGGTATCATCAACAGATGCGGCAGCAGTTATGTCTATTTTAGGAGATATGAAGTTAAAAAAAGATGTAAAGACAGTAATTGAAATAGAATCGGGAAGTAATGACCCAATGGCATATGCTCTTATTTTATTTTTATTGTCATTTTTTAAGGTTGGGGAGAGTACACCAATTTTAATGGGAGTATTTTTTCTTTTTAAACAATTAATTTTGGGAGCAATTGTAGGGTATATATTTGGTGTAATTGCTATTCCATTGGCTAATTATATAAAGATAGTGAGAGAGGAGTTTTTAACTATACATCTAATTGCGATACTTTTCATTTGTTTTGGATTGGCGACGATTTTAGAGGGAAATGGATTCTTAGCGGTGTACTTTACAGGAATAATGATTGGAAATAAGAAGTTTAATTACAAATTAAACTCACTTAGAAATATGAGATTGATAACATGGTTCATGCAAATAGGAATGTTTGTAATGCTGGGGTTATTGGTTTTTCCAAGTCAACTATTGGGCTATATATTTATAGGTAGCCTATTGGCTGTAATTATGATAATAGTGGTGAGAATAGTTGTTGTTTATAGTTTGCTATGGCCATTTAAGTTCAATTGCAAGGAGAAGTTTTTTATATCATGGGCCGGATTAAAAGGAGCTGTTCCTATAATCTTTACAACGATGGCTGCAACAGAGGGCTTATCTAATGCACAAGAGATATTTAATTTGACTTTTTATATTGTTGTATTTTCTGTGCTTCTTCAGGGAATGTCTTTAAAATATGTAGGTAAGAGATTGAATTTATTTGAGGATGAAAAAGAGGACGATAGAGTTATAGAGCTAGAGGAACTAGAGGAATTGGCTCTAAAGAAAATGATATTGGACAAAAACTCAGAATATATAAACAAAAAAATTAAGGAACTCGAATTACCGAAAGGAATGTTAATTGTATCTATAAAAAGAGCAGAAAATTATATAACTCCAAAAGGGGATGTAACTCTTTTGATGGGGGACACTCTTCTATTTTCACAAAATTAATTGTATTTTTTTAGATATAGTTATATTATGTAATATAATATATTAGTTTTTTTAAAAACTAAAAGGACGTGAAAAAGTGAGTAAAATCTTTATAAAAAAAGATAGAGAAAAAATGTGGCAGAGTGGTCATCCTTGGATGTATTCTGGAGCGGTAGAAAAAATAGAAGGAAATCCGGAAGCAGGTTCGGTTGTAGAGGTGTACAATTGGAAGAAGGAGTTTATTGGGTATGGTCATTACAATAAAAATTCAAAAATTATGGTACGTATGTTGGAAAAAGATGTTGATAAAAAAATAGATTTAAATTGGTATTCTGAGAAAGTAAGGGAAGCATATGCTTTAAGAAAAATGATAAATATTGATAGTGATGGCTATAGATTAATCCATAGTGAATCGGATTTGCTACCAGGAGTTATAGTGGATCGTTTTGGAGATTACTTAGTGGTTCAGGCTTCAACTTTAGGTATGGAAAAAGATAAAGGATTTTTAATTGAAGCTTTGAAAAAAGAGATTCCAAAAGTGAAGGGAATATATGAGAAGAGTGAGGGGGATGGAAGAAGACTGGAAGGTCTTCCTGAAATTTCAGGAGTTCTTTTTGGTGAAGTTCCAGATGAGATTGAAATTTTTGAAGGGGATGCTAAGTTCACCATAGACTTAAAAGGACAAAAAACAGGATTTTACTCGGATCAAAGAGAGAGTAGACTTTTGATGGGGTCTCTATCGAAGGATAAAGATTTTTTAGATGTGTGTAGCTATACGGGAGGTTTTTCACTTCATGCTATGGTAAATGGAGCAAATTCGTCGACTCTAATAGATGCTAGTGAAGATGTTTTAAATGTTGCCAGAAAAAATTTAAGCGACTATAAAAATGTTGAATTTATTAAGGGAAATATATTCAATGTTTTAAGAGAGTTAATAAAAGAGGAATGTCAATGGGATATTGTGAACTTAGATCCGCCAAAATTAGCTCCTAACAGAAGAGATTTAGATAAAGCTTTAAAAGCGTACAAAGATATAATTTTAAATGGGATAAGACTCACAAAAAAAGGTGGTTTACTTTCGATTTATAGTTGTAGTGGAGCTGTCACAAGTACAGATTTAAGAATGGCTTTGGCATATGCTATTAAGGATGCCGGAGTAAAAGCTGTGATAGTGAATCAATTGCACCAAAGTCCGTGCCATCCAATCTCGGTAGCAGTTCCTGAAACTGAGTATTTAAAAGGGTTTTTAGTAAGAATAATTTAAAGTAAAAATAGCAGTCTGCAAGAAACAGACTGCTATTTAAATTTCAAAACCGATTATCAGTTAGTAAATTTTCATTGGTGGAGATGACGGGAATCGAACCCGTGTCCAAAATTGCAAGCGCCATAAGCTTCTACAAGCTTAGTCTGCTATTTGAATTCGCGACAGTTACTCCCGCAAACAGGGCTAACTAAAGCTATCCTCTAAAATGTCCCCTATAACTTAGAGAAATTGTCTAGGGTAATCTGTATTTTAAGTGACACCTTGATTGAACCCTCCTACAGAAGAGAGTGTTCAGAGGTGAGCTGACATTATGCAGCTAAAGCGTAATTTCTGTTTCCATCTAAACGATGAGTTGATCTCTCACAGCGATCAATCTGGCCTGCTACCTATAACCTCACAACCCTGTCGAAACCTTTGCATCCCCAATTATTAAATTATAGATTATTATAACACAAATTTTCTTTAAACTCAATTGTCAGATGATATCTTTCTCACTTTTTTTATTGTTAAAAAGAACATGACTACAGCTACTAGTGTATCAGATATTGGAAATGCTAACCAAACACCAATCTCTTTGAAGAAATATCCCAGAATATAAACAAGGGGTATGTTTAAAATAATAATTCTTAACATAAAAAATCTGGTAGCTATAATACTATCTTTAATAGATTGAAAAAAGTTATTACACGCTAAAAATATAGCTGTAAAAGGCATTAAAAAGAGATTTAATCTCATAGCAGAAACTGTAAATTCAACTAGAGGAGGGTCATTTTTTATAAAAAAAGAAACTATTTTTTCAGTGTTGAAAAGCATGAGAAAAACCAAGATAGTTGAGACACTAATAACTGTATAAAGTTGTATTTTTAGAACTTCCTTCACACGTTCATAATTTTTAGAACCAAAGGTATACGATATAATAGCCGCAGTTCTCTGATTAAATCCTTGTAAACTTGTATTCATAACACTTCTGCAGATTGAAATAATCCCAATTGCAGCGGTGGCAATGTCACCTCCGTAAACTCCAGCTTGTCTATTTGTGACAGTAATAACTGAAGATTGTAGAAGTTGGTTATAAAAACGAGGACTTCCTATTTTAAAAATTTCTTTTAAGATTTTAAAATCGAGAGAGAAGTATTGTTTTGAAAATGTAATGACATCTGATTTGAAAAAATAAAAAATAACATAAAAAGCACTTAAAGCTGTAGATATTAAAGTAGCCAATGCGGCTCCTCCAATTCCCATATCAAATTTAATAATAAAGAGATAGTCTAAGACAACATTGAAAATGCCTGTAAAAATATTCACTCCCATAGCAGTAACGGAATCTCCAATCCCTCTCACGAGAGTACTTTGTCCTAAAATTATTTGAAAAGTGGCAATGGGTATTAAAAAATTTGTGTATTCCATGGCTGATACCATATTGGAAGAGGTAGCTCCTAAAATTTTTAGAATTGGAATATTAAAAATAAATAAAAAAAGTGACAGAAGAGTTCCCATAATAAAAATCCATAAAAATCCAGTACATAAAACTCTTTCAGCTCCTTCTCTATCTTGAGAGCCTAATTTGACTCCGATTATAATAGCTATTCCAGAAAATGCGAAATTGAAACTATTTATAATCATGGCGTAGGGGAAAACAAGGGCAATGGCTGCCATGCCCTCTCTTCCAGCTACTTGACCGATGAAGTATCTATCAGTTAAAACACAAAGCATACCTATAATGGCACCAAGTGATGACGGTATGCTAAACTTTAAAATGGTGGTTAAGATGCTTTGCTTCTCGAACTTCAAACTTAAATCTTGCAAAATGCTCCCCCTATAAAAATATTATATTAAAAAATATACTGAAAAATAATTAAAAACGCTACCTGCTAAAACAAAAAGATGCCAAATGCCATGAGCAAATTTTTTATTTTTCATCAGATAAAAAATAGTACCAACAGAGTAACTAACTCCGCCAAAAATTAAAAGTTTCAGAGACAGTGGGGAAGCAAGTAGTTGTAAATCTTTAAATACAAACATGACCATCCATCCCATAAAAAGATAGATTAGAGTAGAAACAAAGTTAAATCTGCCGACGAAGAAAACTTTAAAAAGGATTCCTAAAAGAGTCATTCCCCATTGAATAAAGAAAAGAATCCACTTGGTGGTTCCGTCGAAAACCCCAAGAAGATATGGAGTATAAGATCCAGATATCAAAATATATATAGCTGAATGATCAAGAATTTTAAAAATTTTCTTAATTTTTCCAACATAAAGTATATGGTAAGTTCCAGACATTGTGTAGAGTAAAATAAGTGAAAAACAAAACACCATAGAACCGATAATATAACCGATATTGCCTGTGTTTAAAGAGTGGACTAAAAGAGCACCAGTACCAATAAGGGCTAAGATAGCACCAAAGTAGTGTGTCATGGAGTTGATCCATTCCTCCAATCTCGTTAATGTAGTATTCATATAAATACCTCCTATCCATTTTTTCTGAAGTTTAAAATAAGTTCATCAAATTTGGGATCTAGTTGTCTTAATTTGATGTTAGCAGCGTTTAAAAGTTTTTTAGAGGCTATATTAGAGTCGGTGTTGTCGTATTTATCTGAGAGATAAACTATTTCACTTATTCCACTTTGAATAATACTTTTAGCACACTCATTACACGGGAAAAGGTCAACATAAATAGTACATCCTTTTAAATTTTTAGTGCTATTCAAGATAGCATTTAATTCGGCATGACAAACATATGCATATTTACTATTTAAAAAATCCCCCTCCCTATCCCAAGGAAATTCATCATCAGAACATCCGGCAGGGAGACCATTATAGCCAACACCGACAATTCTTCTATCAGAAGTTACAATACATGCTCCAACTTGTGTCCCGGGATCTTTGCTACGTTTTGCGGAGAGAATTGCTACTCCCATGAAATATTCATCCCAATCGATATAATCAGCTCTTTTTGACATTTTATCCTCCTAAATTAAAAAATACTTTTGTATTTTGCAGATATAAATCTGCGAGGGCGATAGCCACAGAATTTTCTAAAATGATGGGAACTCTAAGAAGAAATGCAACATCATGTCTACCGTTAATTTTTAAAGTTTGAATACTTCCCTCTTTAAAGTTAAAAGTTTCTTGTGCTTTAAAAATGCTAGAGGTCGGTTTGACTGCAACTTTTAGAAAGATATCATTACCATTTGTAATTCCTCCGTTAATCCCTCCATTATTATTAGACGAAGTTTTCCCATTTTTATCAATAAAACAATCATTAAATTTGCTACCTAAAAATTCAGTTCCTTTAAAACCAGCTCCAAATTCAACTCCTTTAATTCCAGGAATTGAAAAAAGTATAGATGAAATAACAGATTCAGTGGAACCAAAAAAGGGCTCTCCTAAACCAATTGGAATATTTTTAATGGTTAAAGAGATTGTACCTCCTAGAGAATCACCGGAGTTTCTAGTCTCAATAAGGTAGTTTTCCAACTTTTCACTAAATTTAGTTTTATCTAAAAGACCGATTGATTCAATCTCACTAGAAAAAATAACATTATTTAAAATTTTTTTTGCAATAACCCCAGCAGCGACAAGCCCCAATGTTAGCCTACCTGAAAAATGACCACCACCACGAATATCATTAAACCCAGAATACTTTTCAGTTGCAGAGAAATCAGCATGTCCAGGTCTAGGATGTGATTTGAAATCAGTATAAACTTTAGAGTCAGTGTTTTTATTTTCAAAAAAAATATTTATAGGGGCACCAGTTGTAAAATTGTTAAAAACTCCTGAGATAATTTTGGGAATATCATCCTCTTTTCTGGGAGTGGTACCAAGTTTTCCAGATTTTCTTTTGGAAAGGTCTATGGTGAAATCCTCAAGAGTGAGTTTTATGCCTGATGGAACACCGTCAATTAAAACTCCAATACCAGAACCATGAGATTCTCCATAAATATGTACTCTAAAAAGAGAACCAAAACTATTCATAAAATCCTCCTTAAATTGAAATAATCTATATAATTTAATTTTATCATAAAACATAAGAAATATTAAACAAAAACATAGTAAAATTAATTGCAAAATATTAGAAAAAGGTGTAGAATATAACAATTAACGCATTGAAATGAATTGGATTTTTATATTATAGATTGAATATAATTGGAGGAGATAGCTGTGTTTATAGATGAGGTAGTTATAACGGTAAAAGCAGGTAATGGTGGAGATGGAGCCGCTACTTTTAGAAGAGAAAAGTGTATACAATTTGGAGGTCCAGACGGTGGAGATGGAGGTAGAGGCGGAGACGTAGTTTTTGTAGCTGACCCTAATATAAACACATTGATTGACTTCAAATACAAAAAATTATTCCAAGCAGAAAACGGTGAAAATGGTGCAAAGAAGAATATGTTTGGAAAATTTGGAGAGAATTTAGTGATAAAAGTTCCAATTGGAACTCAAGTGAGAGACATAGAGACAGGAAAATTACTTTTAGATATGAGTGTTCCCGGTGAAGAGAGAGTACTTCTAAGAGGGGGTAGAGGAGGTTTAGGAAACACAAACTTCAAAAACTCAGTTAGAAGAACACCGACTATGGCAGGAAAAGGAAAAGAGGGAATGGAACTAAAGGTTAAATTAGAGCTAAAGCTTTTAGCAGATGTTGCGTTAGTTGGATATCCTTCAGTTGGAAAGTCGAGCTTGATAAATAAAATATCGGCAGCAAAGTCTAAAGTTGGAAATTATCATTTTACTACTTTAGAACCTAAGTTAGGAGTTGTTAGGCTTGGTGAAGGGAGATCGTTTGTTGTAGCAGATATTCCGGGATTAATTGAAGGAGCTCATGAAGGCGTAGGATTAGGAGATAAATTCTTAAAGCATATCGAAAGATGCAAAATGATATATCATATAGTGGATGTAGCTGGAATTGAAGGAAGAGACCCAATAGAGGATTATGAGAGAATAAATAATGAGTTAATAAAATTCAGTGAAAAACTAGCAAATAAGAAACAGATTGTTTTAGCTAATAAAATGGATTTGATTTGGGATATGGATAAATATGAGGAATTTAAAGCTTATGTGGAATCTCAAGGCAATGAAATATTTCCAGTATCTGTTATTTTGGGAGATGGATTAAAAGAAGTTTTAAATAGGACTTGGAACATTTTACAAGAAACAGAAAGAGAAGAGTTAGAGGAAGAAACTGACATTATTGAAGTATTAAAAGCTAATAAAACTAGAAAAGAACCATTTATTGTAACACAGGATGAAGATGGAGTATTTGTAGTAGATGGTTCAATTGTAGATGGTGTACTGGCTAAGTACATTATAACTCATGATGATGAATCAGTTGTTACATTTTTACATATGCTTAGAAATTTAGGTTTAGAAGATGCTTTAAAGGAAGCTGGCGTTGAAGATGGAGATACAGTGAGAATTGCGGATACAGAATTTGATTTTGTTGAGTAATGAAGAGTTGTTTGTTAAGCTGAGCTATTAGGTTCAGCTTTTTTATCTATTAAAATATTTTAGAGGTGAAAAATTGAAAGGGATAGTTATAGCTGGACCCACTGGAGTAGGGAAAACAGAGTTATCAATAAAACTGGCAAAAGCTTTAAATGCTGAAATTATCTCAGCAGATTCAGCACAGGTGTATGAGGGACTAAACATAGGAACTGCTAAAATAACTGCAGATGAGATGCAAGGAGTTGTGCACCATATGATAGATTTTGTTCAGCCCATAAAAAAATATAGTGTTGGTGATTATCAAAGAAAAGTAGATGAGTTATTGAAAACTCGTAGTGATAGAAATGTTTTATTGGTTGGAGGAACAGGACTTTATATAGATTCGGTAGTGAGGGGGCTTTCTGCTCTACCAGAGAGTGATTTAGTTATAAGAGAACAATTGATGAAAATAGATGGAGAGAAACTTTTTGAAATATTGAAAGAGATTGATCTAGAAAGTGCGGAAAATATTCATCCGAATAATAAAAGAAGAGTTGAAAGAGCTGTGGAGGTATTCTATCAAACTGGAGAGAAGTTTTCGGTTTTATCTAAAAAAAATATCAAAGGAAATAGTTTTAAATTCTTAAAAGTTGCTCTAGAAAGAGATAGAAAACATCTATATGATAGAATAAATCTAAGGGTAGAGATGATGATGGAAAATGGACTTTTAGAAGAGGTGAAATCTCTTTATAAAAAATATGGAGATGTGTTAAAAAAAATAAATATTATAGGCTATTCGGAATTAATTTCGTACCTAAATAAAGAGATAACTTTAGAGGAAGCCAAAGAGTTAATAAAGAAGAATTCAAGAAATTATGCTAAGAGACAGTTTACATGGTTTAAAAATGATCATGAATATATTTGGTACGACTTGGATAAAATGACCCAAGATGAAATACTTTCAGATATTTTACAGAGGTTTAATACCTTATAATGCTTTAACTAGTATATTATTTTATAAAATTACTGAAAATAATAGTCTTGATAAAAAAGTATTCGTATGGTATTATTGTACAGAAAAGCTTTAAAAGGAAGTGTTGAATGATAAAGAAGATTTATGTTATATTTTTAGTTATTTTGACTGCTTCTTGTTCAAATTCAGATAAAAGATATAATGAAAATTTATCAAATATTGACGAAAAGTTAGTATCTAAATTGGAGCTTATTCAAAAAGATTTACAGGTGAACAGTGTGATAAGTTTAAAAGAGAGTTTAGACGTTTCATTTAGTGAGAGATATGCTATAAATAAACTTTCGGAATATGACTTGTCCAAAGTAAAGTTCTACTTTACAAAACCAGAAGTTTCCAAAAATTTGGGTGAAAATACCATAGGAATTAGGTTTGGTGAAGAAGTGCTTTATTTTAATGTAGAGTATAAATATTCAAATGGTGATTGGAAAATAACCAAATTTACAGAGAGAAGGTGAAAAAATGCAGAATGAAATAAAGCTGTATGTTCCGTCCTCTTTAAAAAATCTTTCTATCATTAGAGCAATGACTAAAACGTATTTAGAGCATCAGAAAGTTGAGCAAAAAGATATAATGAAAATTTTATCTATTGTTGATGAGTTAGCAACAAATGTTATAGAACATGGTTACGAATATAAATCTGGTGATATAATTATAGAACTTCAAAAAAATAATGATATTATTCACTTGGTAGTTGAAGATAATGGCGTTGGATTTGATGAATCTAAGATTAGTAAAGACGAAGGCGGAATGGGACTTTTTTTGGCAAGAGCTATGGCGGATAATTTTAAAGTTGAAAAAAAGATTAACGGAACAAAAATAAAAGTTGAAAAGAAAGTGAAGGAGGAAGTTTAATATGACTACAAATTTTGAAATAACTGAAAAAACAGTGGATGATGTAAGAGTAATAAAAGTGTGCGGAGAATTGGATGCATTGGTGGCACCAAAATTGAAAGAGAGAATAGCAAAGCAAATAGAACTTGATATAAATAAATTTGTAATAGATTTTACTGACTTAGTTCATATAAATAGCTTAGCTATGGGTATACTAAGAGGAAAATTAAGAGTTGTAAGAGATTTAGGTGGAGATATAAAATTGGTTGGATTAAATGACCATATAAGAACTATATTTGAAATGATTGGATTGGACGAATTATTTGATATCTATCCAACGGAAGAGGAAGCAATAGCTAGTTTTAGATAATATTTACAGAGAGGAGAGACTAATGAACTTAATATTGGGAGTTGGATTAGCTATAGTTGGATTTGCAATAATATTCAGTGTTATGTATAAAAAATCTACTATAGATAAAAAAATAGAGGAACTTAATAATTTAGAAGATGAAAAGATAAAAGCCAAGATAAAAGCGAAAGAGATATTAGAAAGAGCAGAGAAAGAATCTTTGGCAAAAAGCAAAGAGATAGAGATAAAGGCAAAAGAAACAGTTTATCAAATGAAAGAGGAAGCTGAAAAAGAGATAAAAGTAGCGAAGAATGAGTTGTTACAAAAAGAGGGGAGATTAGCTAAAAAAGAGGAAACTCTAGAAGCTAAAATTGAGAAGGTTGAAAGCAGAGCTGTGGAGTTGGAAGAGATCAATCAGCAGCTAGAGAATAAAAAAACTGAAATAGAGGATTTGAAAAAGGTTCAAGAGGAAACTTTGGAAAGAATTTCAGAAATGACAAGAAGTGAAGCTAAAGAGATGCTAATATCTAAATTAAAAGATGATTTAGTTCATGAAACTGCTTTGGCAATAAGAGAGTATGAAAATAAATTAGAGGATGAAAAAGATAGAATATCGAAGAGAATTTTATCGACAGCGATAGGAAAAGCTTCTTCAGAATTTGTTGCGGATGCTACTGTGTCGGTTGTAAATCTACCAAATGATGAAATGAAGGGTAGAATCATAGGTAGGGAAGGAAGAAACATTAGAACAATAGAAGCATTAACAGGAGTAGATATAATTATAGATGATACTCCAGAAGCGGTTGTTTTATCAAGTTTTGATGGAGTAAAAAGAGAGGTCGCTAGAAGAGCGATAGAAAAGCTTATAAATGATGGAAGAATACATCCTGGTAAGATAGAGGAAGTTGTCAATAAATCTAGAAAAGAGATTGATAAAGATATTATCGAAGCTGGAGAGCAAGCTTTGTTGGAGTTAGGAATTCCAGGAATGCACATGGAAATAATTAAAACTTTAGGTAAGTTAAAATATAGAACAAGTTATGGACAAAATGTTTTAACACATTCGATTGAAGTGGCTAAATTGGCTGCAAATTTAGCAGCTGAATTGGGTGCAGACACTAAATTGGCAAAAAGAGCTGGACTTTTGCATGATGTAGGAAAGGTTTTAGATCATGATATCGAAGCTTCTCACGCAATAATTGGAGGAGAATTCCTGAAAAAGTTTGGTGAAAAACAGGCGGTTATAAATGCTGTCATGGCTCATCATAATGAAGTTGAATTTGAAAGTATAGAAGCTATTTTAGTACAAGCGTCAGATGCGATATCGGCTTCAAGACCGGGAGCAAGAAGAGAAACATTGTCGACATATCTAAAGAGATTAGAGGGACTGGAAGAGATAGCAACTTCGTTTGACGGTGTTGAATCTTCTTATGCAATACAAGCGGGTAGAGAGATAAGAATTATAATAAACCCTGAAATTGTATCGGATGATGCCGCTACAAAGATGGCTAGAGATATAGCGAAGAGAATAGAGGAAACAATGCAGTATCCAGGACAGATAAAAGTAACAATATTGAGAGAAACTAGAGCTGTAGAGTACGCCAAATAGAAAATAAGAAAGGAGAAAATATAGTTTTTCTCCTTTTTTACTTATTGTTATTAGATGAAAAGGTCAAAAAATATATTGGATATATAGGTATAAAATGGTATAATAAATAATAATTTATAAAATTGATAAGGAATTGAAAAGGTGAGAAGATGTTAGTAAAAGCGTTACTTTTAATAGTTATTGGATCCATGATTGGATGGATAACAAACTATATTGCAATAAAAATGTTATTTAGACCATATAGAGAGATAAATTTAATTTTTTTTAAAATTCAAGGTTTAATTCCTAAAAGAAGGCATGAGATTGGGATAACTTTAGCAGATACAATTCAAAATGAGTTGATATCATTAGAGGATATAACAAAAAAATTAGAGAATGCAGATTTAGATATTGAAATGGAAAAAGTAATAGATAGTATATTAGAAAAAAAGTTGGCTTCTGAGATAACAACTAGGTTTCCAATGATAGCAATGTTTTTAAATGAGTCAGCCTTAAATAAAATAAAGGATACTATAAAGGAATCAATAATGGAAAATAAAGAACAAATAATAGAGATGTTATTTGAAACTTTGGAAAAAAATGTTGATTTTAAAGAGATTATAGTTGAAAAAGTAGACGCTTTTTCTTTGGAGGAGTTAGAGAGGATAACTTTTTCTTTGGCAAAGAAAGAGTTGAAGCATATAGAGATAATTGGGGCTATTTTAGGTGGAATTATTGGAGTTGTACAATTTGTGATAACTGTTTTTATTTAAGGAGAAAAGAATGGATAGGATAGTTTCTAATGAAGAGTTGGAATGTGAAGGAGAAGTTCAAAAAAACCTCAGACCAAAAAGATTGAATGATTACATTGGTCAAGAGTCACTCAAAGAAAAGATGAGCATTTTTATAGAGGCTGCGAAAAAACGAGGTGGCTGCATAGATCATATTCTTTTATATGGTCCACCGGGATTGGGAAAAACAACTTTAGCTGGAGTAATAGCTACTGAAATGGGAGTTAACTTAAAGATAACTTCGGGACCGATATTGGATAAAGCAGGAGATTTAGCAGCTATTTTAACATCACTGGAGGAGAATGATATACTATTTATTGATGAAATACATAGATTGAATACTTCAGTTGAAGAGATTTTGTATCCAGCTATGGAGGATGGAGAGCTGGATATTATTATTGGAAAAGGACCATCAGCAAGATCGATAAGAATAGAGTTACCACCATTTACATTAATAGGTGCTACAACTAGAGCTGGACTTTTGAGCTCACCTCTTAGAGACAGGTTTGGTGTGGTACATAGAATGGATTACTATAAAGAGGCGGAGCTTGAAGGAATAGTAAAGCGAGGTGGAGCTATTTTAGGAGTAAAAGTTGAAGAAGAAGGTGCAAAAGAGATTGCTCTAAGAAGTAGAGGAACTCCAAGAATTGCAAATAGACTATTAAAAAGAGTTAGAGATTATTGCGAAATTAAGGGAAATGGAGTTGTTGATTTGAACAGTGCTATAAGAGCGCTGAACATTTTAGGAGTGGATAAACAAGGATTGGATGAATTAGATAGAGATATCATAAAAGCTATAATAGAAAATTATGGTGGTGGTCCAGTGGGAGTTGAAACTTTAGCTTTGATGCTAGGAGAGGACAGAAGAACAATTGAAGAGGTATATGAACCTTATTTAGTTAAAATTGGTTATATAAAAAGAACTAGTCGTGGTAGAATGGTTACAGAAAAGGCTTATAATCATTTTGGAATAAAGGAGTAAGAGGATGAAAATAAGTACAAAAGTTAGATACGGAGTAAAAGCGTTAGTATATATAGCTGAGGCTTCTCAGAAAGGGAACCTAGCTCGGATAAAAGAGATATCGGAATCGGAAGATATTTCGGTGCAATATTTAGAACAAATTTTATTTAAATTAAAAAATGAAAATATAATTCAAGGAAAAAGAGGACCGAATGGAGGATACAAACTTTCGATGGAGCCGGGAGATATTACATTGCATGAATTATACAAAATATTGGATGATGAAATTAAAGTTATCGATTGTAATGAGAACAATAAAAGTAAAAATTGTTCTTGTGTGGACGATGAATGTTCAACGGCTTGTATTTGGAGTAAGTTAGATATAGCTATGACTAAAATCCTAGAAGATACAACTTTAGCGGAGCTAATAAAAAATAAGGATATGATATAGGAGTTTATAATGATAAGTGTTATAATATCTAAGGAGAATATAACGGATGAAATAATAGAAATAGTAGATAAAAACGATATAAACCATTTAAAAAATGCTTTTAGGATAAAATTAGGAGAGAGAATAAGAGCTGTAGATGGGGAATATGAATATATTTGTGAAGTTTTAAATATAGAAAAAAAGATAATTGAAGCTAAAATTTTAGAAAAAAATGAAGATAAATTTTCATCAGAAGTATATATAGAAGCAGCTATTGGAATTTTAAAAAATGATAAAATGGATTTGACAATTCAGAAATTAACAGAGATTGGAGTAAGCAAAATAACGCCACTACTAACAAAGAGAGGTGTAGCTAAAATCACTGAAAAAAAGGACAAGTGGGATTTAGTTGTAAAAGAGGCGACGAAACAGTGCCAAGCTGTCAAATTAGTAGAGATTGATGAACCTAAAAAATTAGTGGAATTAGATTATGAGGAATATGATTTGGTATTTGTTCCGTACGAGTGTGAAGAGAAAAACTCATTAAGAGGTATTTTAAATAGAGTTGAAAATAAACCTAAGAAAGTTTTATATATAATTGGTCCAGAGGGGGGATTTGATAGGGAGGAGATCGAGTTCTTAACTAAAAAAGGTGTGATACCTGTATCTTTGGGGAAAAGAATACTAAGAGCTGAGACTGCTTCAATTATAGTAGGAGGAATATTAGTAAATGAATTTCAAGAATAAAAAAGTAGCTTTCTATACATTGGGATGTAAAGTTAATCAATATGAAAGCGAAAGTATAAAAAATCAATTGATAAAAGTAGGGTATGAAGAAGAAAGCTTTGAAAATAAGGCAGATATATATATTGTCAATTCATGTACGGTGACTAGTATAGCCGACAAAAAAACAAGAAATGTGTTGAGAAGGGCTAAAAAAATGAATCCCAATTCAATTGTTATTGTTACAGGGTGTTATGCTCAAACAAATTCAAAAGAACTATTAGAGATTGAAGAGATTGATTTTGTTGTTGGAAATAGTAACAAAAGTGGTCTAGTAGATTTTATCCAAGATATTGAAAATAAAAAATCAAAGGTATTAACAGAGAATATTTTTGAAGAAAGAGCGTACGAGGAATATGAATTCGCTACTTTAAGAGAGATGTCAAGAGCATATATAAAAATACAGGATGGATGTAATAATTTTTGTTCATACTGCAAGATACCATTTGGAAGAGGAAAAAGCAGATCTCGTTCTTTAGAAAGTATCTGCAAAGAGATTGAAGTACTGACAAAAGAGGGATTCAAAGAGTTCATTATCATTGGAATAAATTTAGGTGCTTATGGTGAAGATTTGGATTCTGATATTAATTTAGAAACACTTTTGGAAACTGTAATAAAATTAGAAGGTGTAGAAAGAGTTAGAATAGGGTCAATGTATCCAGATAAGATATCTGATAGATTTATTCAAATTATGAGAGATAACAGCAATAAGTTAATGCCACATCTACATATATCGTTGCAATCTTGTGACAATACAGTTTTAGAAAGAATGAGAAGAAACTATGGTTCAGAGCTTATCCAAGAAAGGTTGCTAAAACTTAGAGAAAATGTTGAAGGTATAGAATATACAGCGGATGTCATTGTAGGATTTCCTGGAGAGACAGATGAGATGTTTAGCAATACGTATAATGTCATAAAAAGTATAGGATTTGCAGATTTACATGTTTTTCAGTACTCTGATAGAGAAAAAACTTTGGCAAATACTTTTACAGATAAAATTGATGGAAATATAAAAAAGAAAAGAGCTGAAATTTTAGAAAATTTAAGAAAAGAGATGGGAAAAGAGAGAAGAGAAAAATATATAGGAAAAGAACTAGAAGTTTTAGTTGAAGAAATAAAAGAAGATGGATGTTCATACGGATATAGCCAAAATTATTTAAGAGTAAAAACTTTAGAGGCGGTAGTTGGTGTCAATGAATTAGTAAAAGTAGAAATTTCAAATTTAGAAAAGGAGTTACTAATTGGAAATGAGAAGGGAAAAAGGGTTTAGTAGACAAAAGAAAACAACGAAAAAAGCAGGAAGAGCTCTGGGAGGACTACTATTAGCACTAATAGTTATAGGTGCTTTAGGTGTGTTTTTGACATATAATTTGAATAAAACTAACAAAAATTTAGAAAACTGGGAAAGATACGCAATAATAGGTAAAAATAATATCATTGTAGTGTATGAGGATAAATTAGCAGTAAAAATACCCTTTGATGTTCAAGTCGATAAGGAAACAACAATAAAAAACTTGGTGGATTCTAAAAACTATAAAATGGTGATAGATTCAATAAATAATTTTTTACCTGAAAAAGTTCAGAACTATAAAGTTATAAAGTATAGTGAAATAGCTTTAAATGTAAAAAATGCAAGAAATATTCCAGAGATGGTGATAGATGATAAAAAATATATCTTAACATCAGGAACTCAGTCTTTATTTGCTGATCTATATGGTGGAGAGCTAAAAGGTTCGGAAAATTTAGTTGTAGATATATTGAATGCAAATGGAGTTGGAGGATACGCTAGAAAAACTGGAGAGAATTTAAAAAATAAATTAGCTTTGACTTATACAGCGGCTAACTATGAAAAAAATACGAATTATAGCTTGATTAAAATTAATGAAATTAGTAAAGAAAACATTGAAAATATATTGGCTAACGTCAATGAAAAGTATTTCAAAATAAAAGAGGACAGTGATATACCTACTTTAGCAAGTGTTGTACTGATACTTGGAAAAGAAAAGGATATCGATTTTAAAATTGAAATAAAAGGAACGACAGCTGAGGCAAAATCAGCTTTAAAAGAGCTGGAGAGCTCTGGATATAAAAATGTAACTTTAAAGGAAGACTCTAAAAAATTGGATAAGTCTGTAATAGAGTACAACAGTGAAGACTACTATACAGCATTAAAAATTGCAAAAAAATTAAACATAAGTAATATGTTAGAAAATAATAGTTTAAGTAACAAGATAAATGTTTTAATAGATTAGAATTAAAAAGGAGTGAAAATGCTAGATTTTATCTCAATTTTATTTATTTTTATATTGGATAACATCCCTCAAACAACATCAAAAGGTTTTTTAATAATGCCTTATTTGGCTTATTTATCCTATAGAAAGGATAAAAAAATAGCATTTTTATTTCCGTTGTTGGCAATTATATTAGCTCTTCATTCGAGAGAACCTGCATTTGCTTTTTTGTTTGTGGGCATAAATATTATTTTTTATTACCTATATTTTATAAATTTTGATTATAATATTGGAAATCTCTATATACTTTCACTTTTACAGATAATAGCGTGGAAATTTTTTATAAAAAGTCCATTTGTAATAGTGAACATATTATTGTTTTCAGTAATTTATTTTATAATTAATTTATTATATATGAGGAGAGCAACTAAGTGAAAAAAGGTTTTGGAATAAAATTAGGAAAGAGTTTCGAATTTAGAGGGGAGATATATAAAGTTTTTATTTTTCTAGTATTTGCACTACTAGTAAGTAGGATGGCATATTTACAAATTTTAAAAAAAGATAAATATAATTATTTGGCTCAAAAAAATAGAGTTAAATTGAGAAAAATTGATGCAGAAAGAGGAAACATATATGATTCTAATGGAGAGTTAATTGTCACTAATACACTGGGGTATAGATTGGTGTATTTGAATCAAAGGGTTGTAGCTGAGAATCAGTTGAAAGAGATGAGTGAAGTAACAGGGTACAGCGAGGATTATTTACAAAGAAGAATAAAATATGGAGAGATTGTACCATATACTAAAGAAAATATTTTAGTCGAAGATTTGGATTTAGATTTAGCACACAAGTTAATGGAAAAAATTGGAGATTATCCATATTTAGAGGTTCAAAGTTACTCTAAAAGAAAATATATATATGATTCATTGGCAGCACACACAATTGGGTATGTAAAAAAAATAACAGAAAAAGAGTATGAAAGTTTGAAAGAGGATGGATATTCTCCAAGAGATATTGTGGGAAAAACTGGAATTGAAAAAATTTATGACGCTCAAATGAAGGGGAAACCGGGATATGATTATATTGAGGTTAACGCTCTAAATAGAGCTCAAAAGATTGAAAAAAGTAAGGAACCAGACCCAGGGTATGACTTACATCTATCTTTAGATATGAGATTACAAAAGTATATGGAGCAAATTTTCCAAGAGGAAAATTTGTCAGGAGCTTTAGTGGCAATAGAAGCTCAAACAGGAAAAGTATTAACACTGGTAAGTTATCCGACATATTCACTGACTACATTTAGTTCTAAAATTTCTCAGGAGGATTGGGATCAAATAACAAACGATCCAAGAAAGCCCTTAACAAATAAAAGTATATCAGGAGAGTATCCACCGGGTTCTGTATTCAAGCCGTTTTCTGCTTTTGCATTTTTTAATAATGGATTGGATCCGAAAACAAAAATATTTGACAATGGCGTTTATAGTATAGGAAAGTGGAGTTGGAGAGCTTGGAAAAAAGGTGGACATGGAACAGTTGATTTTGAAAAATCTATAGTGGAATCTGTAAATCCATATTATTACAAGTATGCTGATCAATTTGGACATGAACCAATTGTTGATGTAGCTGGAAGTTTTGGTTATGGAAAACTATCTAAAATAGATGTTTTTGGAGAGAGAGCAGGAATATTGCCGAATGAAAAGTGGAAAAAGAAAAGGTTTAAACAAGGGTGGTTCAAAGGAGATACAATAATCTTATCAATAGGACAAGGGTATCTTCTGGCAACACCTATGCAAGTTGCAGTATCTTATATGGGTCTTGCAAATAGAGGAAAAGCTTATGTGCCTCATGTTGTAGATTATATGGAGAATGGTAATGAGAAAGTAGAAATAAAACCAGAGGTTTTGTATGAAACAAATTATCCGAGCTGGTATTATGATGTTTTAAATAAAGCATTAATAAATACTGTTGAAAAAGATAATGGAACTACGAAAGCATTAAGAACCCCTGGATTGGTTATAGGGGCAAAGAGTGGATCATCTCAAAACTCGAGATTTGATGAAACACATGCTCTTGTTGCAGGATATTTTCCGGCAGATAAACAGCCTAAGATTGTATTTACAGTTCTATTGGAAGGAGCTGGAGGAGGAGGACGTGTCGCTGGAGGAGTTGCTAAAAAATTTGTGGATAAATATTTGGAATATTACAATGAGGAGATGAAATGAATTTAGAAAATATTGTCGAAAAGGAGAAAGAAGTAACAAAGAAAAAAACAAGACGAAGAAAATATTATAATAAAGCAAAACAGGTGGAGAAATCTCCAGTTGTTGAGACAAAAACTTTAGATGAAGTAAAAGAAAATCAACAGGACAGAACTCAAGTTGTAAAAAAAAGAGTTCCGATTACAAAAGCAGAGATTCAAGAGGAAACTAAAAAAACAGTATCAAAAACTGAAAAAGAGGAAAAAATGTATGTAATTCCTCTAGGTGGTTTGGACGAAATTGGAAAAAATATGACTTTAGTTCAGTATAGAGATGAGATCATTATTATTGATTCAGGAGTTACTTTTCCAGATGATGGACTGTTAGGGATAGATTTGGTTATTCCAGATTTTAGCTATATAGAAAGTAACAAGGATAAAATAAAAGGGTTATTTATCACACATGGGCATGAGGATCACATTGGATCGGTGCCATACTTGTATCAAAAAATAGACAAAAATGTACCACTTCACGGAGGAAAGTTAACGTTAGCATTGATAAAAGCTAAATTTGAAAGTGGTGAGGTTTCAAAGATACTTCCTAAGATGAGAGAAGTCAAAGGAAGAGATAAGATTAGGGTTGGAAAATATTTTGAAGTTGAGTTTGTAGGTGTTACTCACTCGATAGCGGATGCCTATGCGGTTGTTGTCACAACTCCAGCGGGAAGAGTGATGTATACAGGAGACTTTAAAATTGATTTAACGCCTGTTGATGGAGATGGAGTAGACTTTTTAAGACTTGCTCAAATTGGAGAAGAGGGAGTAGACTTACTGCTTTCAGATTCCACAAACTCAGAAATTGATGGATTTACTCCATCTGAGAAAAGTGTAGGAGAAGCTTTTAAAGTGGAGTTTACAAAAGCGAAGGGAAGAATTATAATCGCAGCTTTTGCATCCCATGTACATAGACTTCAGCAGATTGTAAACATTGCACATGAACATGGAAGAAAGATTGCAATAGATGGAAGAAGTTTAATTAAAGTTTTTGATATTGCATCTACATTGGGATATCTGAAGCTTCCAGAAGATATTATGATAAGTTTATCGGATGTTGATAAAATGAGAGATAATAAAGTTGTTATCCTATGTACAGGAACTCAAGGTGAACCTATGGCAGCATTATCGAGAATAGCTAAAAATATGCATAAACATACAAAGGTAAAAGAGGGAGATACTGTTATAATTTCGGCGACACCTATTCCGGGAAATGAAAGAGCTGTTTCTAATAATATAAATAGTCTTTTAAAATACGAGGCAGAAGTTGTATTTAAAAAAATAGCTGGGATACACGTTTCAGGACACGCGAGTAAAGAGGAACAAAAATTGATGTTAAACTTAATAAAACCTAAGCATTTTATGCCGGTACACGGAGAGTTTAAAATGTTAAAAGCCCATAAGGAAACGGCTATAGAAACTGGGATTCCTAAAGGAAATATCGTGATAGCAACCAATGGAAGTAAAGTGGAAGTGACAAAATCTAGTGCAAAAGTAAAGGGAAAAGTCAATGCGGGAGCAACGTTAGTTGATGGACTTGGTGTTGGAGATATAGGGCATATAGTTTTAAAGGATAGACAACAGCTATCACAAGATGGAGTAGTAATTGTGGTATTCGCTTTAGATAAAGAAACAGGGAAAGTATTGAGTGGACCTGATATTGTAACTAGAGGATTTGTGTATTCTAGAGATTCGGATGAAATTTTAAACGAGGCCAATGAGCAGATTAAAGTAAAATTAAAAGAGTTTGAAAATAGTGCTATAAAAGATTGGACAGTTATAAAAAATAGTGTTAGAGATGTGGCAGGAAAGTTTTTCTATAATAGAATAAAGAGAACCCCAGTTATTCTGCCAATAATTATGGATGTATAAAAATATTATTAAAGATAAAGAGGAGAAAAAATGAGTTTAACAAGTAAAAAAAGAGCGTTTTTAAGAAAGAGAGCTCACAATTTAGAGCCAATATTTAGAGTGGGAAAAGAAGGGTTCTCTGAGACATTGGCTCAAGGGGTTTTAGAAGCATTAATTCCAAGAGAGCTTATCAAAGTAAAAATACTTCAAAATTCTGAAGTGGAAAAAAATGAAATTGCTCATCAAATAGCTGAGCAGATAGAGGCTGAAGTTGTAGGAATAATTGGAAGAACTATAATATTCTATAAAGAGAATCAGGATAAACCGACAATATCACTAGAATTAAAAGCAGTTAAATAAAAAATTAAAAGAGAGTGGGGAAACTATGGAAAAAGGAATAATTTTAGGAAATAGGATTCTAGATGTAGTGTTTATAGCTTGGTTCATAGCTCAGTTTTATAAAGTTGCAACTACGATATTTATTGATAGAAAACTAAATATGAAAAGAATTTTTGAAACTGGAGGAATGCCGAGTTCCCACTCTTCAACTATGGCATCACTAAGTACAGCTATCGGGTTAGCACATGGCACACAAAGTGCGATATTTGCTATTTCATTTGTGTTAGCTGGAGTGGTGATGTATGATGCTGCTGGAATTAGGAGAGCAGCAGGAAAACACGCAGGACTTTTAAACACTTTACTGGATAGGTTTGCAGCAAAAGTTGGAGAGAAATTGCATGATGAAAAATTAAAAGAGCTTTTAGGACACAGTCCATTAGAGGTGTTAGTAGGGGCTATATTAGGAGTGGTTGTAGCTTTTGTGTTTAAAGGTTATATTCAAGCTTAAGGGTGGAAAAAATGAGGGTAGATAAAGAATATATTGACAAGTTACAAAAGGAAAGCCAAGAAATTAGAGATACTCTTGTAGAGATTACAAGCAAAAATGGTGGACATTTGGCACCGAATTTAGGGGTAGTTGAGTTGACACAATCAATAGTTGAAGTTTTTGATTTGCCAAAAGATAAACTTTTATTTGATGTTGGACATCAGTCGTATGTTTATAAATTGTTGACAGGACGAAAAGAAAAATTTAAAACTTTACGAACAAGAGATGGAATAGGTCCTTTTTCAGATCCAAAAGAAAGTAATTTTGATTTTTTTATAGCTGGACATGCTGGGAGTGCTCTTTCTGCGGGAGCAGGAATAGCTAAAGCAAATCCTGAAAATAAAGTTATTGTGGTCATAGGTGATGCTTCAATAGCAAATGGACACTCTTTGGAAGCATTAAATAATATTGGAGAAAACCTTAAAAATTTGATAGTTATATTAAACGATAACGAGATGTCTATTGGAAAAAATGTAGGTTCACTATCTAAATTTTTTGGAAGACTGATGATTAGTAATGTGTATATGAATATAAGAAAAGATGTAAGAAGTGTCATAAGTAGGGGAAAAGTTGGAAAGCAGGTAAAAAATGTATTGGAGAGAATAGAGCACTCTGTAAAACAGTTTTTCCTACCTTCGAGCATATCAGAAGTCTTAGGGTATCAATTTCTAGGTGTGATAGATGGGCATAATCTAGAGGAGCTAATAAAGACTTTAATAGTAGCTAAAGAGATGGAAGGACCAGTTTTTATACACGTAAAAACAGAAAAAGGAAAAGGTTATCAATTAGCCGAAGAGAATAAAGAAAAGTTTCATGGAATATCTCCATTTGACCCAGAAACAGGTGAGGTTGAGTTAGGAGGAAAGACATATTCTAACATTTTTGGTTCAAAATTAGTTGAGTTAGCTGAGAATGATAGAAGTATCTATGCTATTTCAGCAGCAATGGTAAAAGGAACGGGATTGGGTGAATTTCAAAGTAGATTTGAAGATAGATGTATAGATGTAGGAATAGCCGAAGGGCATGGCGTAACATTTTCAGCAGGTCTGGCGATATCTGGTAAGAAACCTTATGTAGCAATATATTCAACATTTTTTCAAAGAGCTTTAGATCAGCTAATACATGATGTTGGATTACAAAATTTGCCAGTTAAATTTATAATAGATCGTGCAGGGATAGTTGGAGAGGATGGGAAAACACATCAAGGTATACATGATATAAATATGTTTTTAAGTATGCCGAATTATAGAGTACTTGCTCCAGCTACAGGGACAGAGTTGAGGGAGATGCTTGAGTTTTCTAAGGATTTTAAAGATGGACCTTTAGCAATTAGATTTCCAAGAGGAAATGCGTTTGAATTGGAGACAACTTCAAAAAGTAGTTTTGAATTGGGTAGATGGAAAGAGATTAAAAAAGGAAAGAAAAACCTTTATTTGGTGACTGGAGCAATGTTAAAAGAGATACTCGATATAGAGGGAGAGCTTTTAAGAAAAGGGTTGGATGGAACTATTGTAAATTGTTCATCTATAAGACCTTTGGATGTCAACTTCATTCTTAATGAATTTTCAAAATATGAGAATATATTTACATTTGAAGATGGTTATGAAAGAGGTGGGTTCGGCAATGAGATATTGAGAGTTTTAAATGAGAGAAAAATGAAAATTAATATAAATATAATAGCTTTGGATAGCGTATCAATACCTCACGGTTCAAGAAATATATTGTTGGAAGATTATGGTCTGAGAGGTAAAAAACTAATAGAGAGAATAGAGGGTAGCATTAATGACGGAAAATAGTAATGCACTGAAGTTTATAAAACTTCTACTGAGCCATGAAATGGTTTTAGATTTAGATCATCATGATGATCAAGGAGTTAAAGTAACAACTCACACATATGATGTACTAAAAATATCTTTTGAGGAAATCAGAAGAGATTATAGAGATTTAAAAGAAGCAAGAGAGAAAGTTGACTTTTTTTCAATTGTAGTTGGAGTAATAATTCATGATTTGAGCAAAGGAAGCATAAGAAAAGCTGACGAAAAACTTTCTCACTCTCAAATGATGATAAAAAAACCTGAATATATTATTAAAGAAGCTGAAAAAGTATTGTCGGAGATAGAAGAGGCTTTAAATTTAAAAATAATAGACAGAATAAAGAAAAATATAACTCATATTGTTATATCACATCATGGTAAATGGGGAAAGATTCAACCCAATACAAAAGAAGCTCACATAGTGCATAGAGCTGATATGTATTCAGCAAAATACCATAGAATAAACCCAATTGGTGCGGATAAAATTTTAAAGCTTATGAGTGAGGGTGTTAATCTAGATGAAGTAGCTAAAAGATTCAATTGTACGACTGGGGTTATAAAGGACCGGTTAAAAAGAGCAAAGCATGAACTTAGATTAAAAAATACAAAACAGTTATTAGGTTACTATAGAAGTAAAAAGAAAATCCCTATAGGAGATGACTTTTTTACAAAGAGAGTTAGAGAAACTGAAAAATTAATAAAAGCTGTCGATAGATTAGGATTTGAAAATCTGATTTTAGAAAATCCACTGTTGAACTATCTAGAGGATGATAAGATTTTTGAAAAGGAAGGAAATTAATGAAAGAAAGAGTAGACCTTCTACTAGTTGAAAAAGGATTTTATGAAACTAGAGAAAAAGCAAAAAGAGCAATTATGGCTGGATTGGTTGTAATAAATGACAAGAAAATAGATAAGCCCGGAACATCTATAAAAATAGATGAAGAGCCTGTGATAAGAGTTAAAGGTGATGCTTGTAAATATGTAAGTCGTGGTGGATTAAAACTTGAAAAGGCTATAGATGTTTTCAAACTGGATTTACAGGGAAAAAGAGTTCTTGATGTAGGGTCTTCAACAGGTGGATTTACAGATTGTTCATTACAAAATGGCGCATCTTTTGTATATGCGGTAGATGTGGGAACAAACCAATTAGACTGGAAATTAAGAACCGATAGCAGAGTGAAATCGTTAGAGAATACTCATATTAAAGATTTAATATTAGAAGAGTTAGATAATGAGAAAGTAGATTATATAGTTATGGATGTATCATTTATATCTATTACAAAGGTAATGGAGCATCTGATAAAGTTTTTTAGAAATGATACTAAACTTATGGCATTAATAAAACCACAATTTGAAGTAGGAAAAGAAAATATTGAAAAGGGTGGAATAGTAAAAGATAGTAAGAAACATATAATGGCAATAGAAATGGTTATGGAGGAAGCTAAAAAATTTGGACTTAGATTAAAATCGTTAGATTTTTCACCTATAACAGGTACAAAAGGAAATGTTGAATATATCTCTTTATTTGAAATGGGAGAGGAAGAGTCACATATCAACATAGAATCAGTTGTAAAGCTAGGAAAGAACTTGGGAGGAGCCATATGATAAAACTGTTAAGAAATGCTGGAGTAGCACTACTTTTATCTGGAATTATGATTGTCAATACAGTTCCATCATATTCTGTAGATAATGGATTTATTGCAAATATAAAAGAATTAAAAGAACTTTCTGATATTATGAATATCATAAAAGAAAATCATGTAGGGGCTGAAAAGGATCCAACTAACACAACTCTTATGCAAGGAGCATTAAAGGGAATGATGGAATCATTGGATGACCCTCATTCTAATTATTTTACAAAAGAGGATTTAGAAAGTTTTAAAGAGGATATTGAAGGTAAATATGCAGGTGTAGGAATGGTAATTCAGAAAAAACCAGATGAGCCTTTAGTTGTAGTTTCACCGATAGAGGATACACCAGCATATTTAGCTGGAATAAGAGCTAAGGACAAAATAATAGCAATAGACGGTGAGAGTACATACAAATTGACAAGTGAGCAAAGTGTTAAAAAGCTGAAGGGTGCGGCTGGAACTTCGGTAAAACTTACGGTTTATAGAGAAGAGGCGAAAGAGACTAAAGATGTTGAATTAAAAAGAGCAATTATTCAATTAAAATATGTAAAAAGTAGAATGATTGGAAAAGATATTGGTTACTTAAGATTGACACAATTTGGTGAAGATGTCTATAAAGATGTGCGTCGAGATTTGGAAGGGTTGATTAAAAAGGGTGCCAAAGGTATTATTTTTGATTTGAGAAGTAATCCGGGTGGATCTTTAGGTCAGGCAGTGAAGATATCTTCCATGTTTATTCCAGAAGGAAAAATAGTGAGTACAAAAGGAAAAACTGGTGAAGAAGAGATAGCATATAGGGAAGGAAAGTATTTTGGGAATTTTCCTCTGATAGTTTTAATAAATGAAGGAAGTGCTTCAGCTTCTGAAATTGTTTCAGGGGCAATAAAAGATTATAAAAGAGGTATTCTAATTGGAGAGAAATCGTTTGGAAAGGGTAGTGTTCAAACTTTGTTACCTTTGCCAGATGGAGATGGAATAAAACTAACAATAGCTAAGTATTATACTCCTAGTGGTGTTTCTATTCATGGAAAAGGAATAAATCCAGATATCTTAGTGGAAGAAAAAGATGATTTCTTATTTTTTGATGGTTTTGTCACAAATGTAAATGAAGCTGAAACAAAAGAGAGCAGAAATAAAATAATAAAAGAGGTTAAAGGAGAAGAGGAAGCCAAAAAAATAATTTCAAAAGGTGATATTCAACTTGATAAAGCGGTTGAGGAGATGAATAAACTTTTAGAGAAAAAATAGGAAGAAATGAGGTAAAAAATGCTTTATATAGTAGCAACACCTATAGGTAATTTAGACGATATAACATTGAGAGCCATAAAAACTCTTGAAGAGGTAGATTTTATCTTTGCGGAAGATACAAGGGTAACAAAAAAATTATTAAATCATTTGGGAATAGAAAAAATAGTATATAGATATGATGAGCATACAAAGATGCATCAAGTCTCTAACATTGCAAATATGTTGGAAAATGGGAATAAAATTGCTTTAGTAACAGATGCAGGAACTCCCTGTATATCAGACCCGGGGTTTGAAGTGGTGGACGAGGCTTTAAAAAGAGGTATAAAAGTTATACCTATTCCAGGACCAAGCGCAATGACAGCAGCAGCTTCGGTTGCAGGGATTTCAACCAGAAGATTTTGTTTTGAAGGATTTTTGCCAAAGAAAAAGGGGAGACAGACTCTTTTAAAATCTTTAGCGGAAGAGGAGAGGACAATTGTAATATTTGAGTCTCCACATAGAATTGAGAAAACGTTAAGAGATATAGAGACTTTTATTGGTGTAAGAGAGGTTGTAATCGTAAGAGAGATTACAAAGATTTACGAAGAGATATTAAGAGGTACAACCACTGAATTAATAGAGAAGCTTTCGAAAAACCCTGTAAAAGGAGAGATAGTTCTTTTAATAAAGGGGAATGAAAAGTAGAGGTGAGAGATAAATGTCAATGACAAAAATTAACTGGTATCCGGGGCATATGAAAAAAACAAAGGATCTAATCAAGGAAAATATGCCATTAATAGATATTGTTCTTGAAGTTGTAGATGCAAGAATTCCTTTATCAAGTAAAAACCCTGATATAGCTGGTTTTGCAAAAAATAAAAAAAGAGTAATTGTAATAAATAAATCAGATTTGGTTACAAAAGAGGAACTTAATTTTTGGAAAAAATTTTTTAAAGAAAACAATTTTGCAGACGAAGTCTTAGAATTATCAGCAGAGACGGGTTTTAATATAAAGACTCTCTATACAATAATAGAAAAAGTTTCTAAAGAAAAAAAAGAAAGATTGTTAAAAAAAGGATTAAGAAAAGTTAATACAAGATTGATGGTGGTGGGAATTCCAAATGTTGGAAAATCGAGATTAATCAATAGAATAGTTGGGAAAAGCAGTGCTGGAGTGGGGAATAAACCTGGTTTTACAAGAGGAAAGCAGTGGATTAGAATCAAAGAAGGTTTAGAACTTCTGGATACTCCTGGAATTTTGTGGCCAAAATTTGAAAACCAAGAGGTTGGTTATAATTTAGCAATAACAGGGGCTATTAGAGATGAAATTCTTCCAATAGATGAAGTGGCGTGTGTTTTAATAGAAAAAATGTTAAAAATGGGAAAAAAAGATGTTTTAAAAGAAAAATATAAACTTTTAGATGAAGATTTTGAACAAGTTAGTGCTGGAATAATAGAAGCGATAGCTCTTAGAATGAATATGTTACAAAAGGGCGGAAACTTAAATGTTCAGCAGGCGACATATACACTTTTAAGAGATTATAGGGCTTGTAAATTAGGTAAGTTTGGCTTGGATATGGATATAGCTGAAGAGATCAAAAACTTATATAAGTAGGAGAAAAAAATGGGTTGCAAATTAGATTTAGAGTTAAATTTGGTTGAAGAGATACTGGTTAACTTTTTGAGAGAGGAAGCTAAAAAGGTGGGGTTTTCAAAGGTCATTCTAGGACTTTCAGGTGGAATAGACTCAGCACTAGTGGCATATTTAGCTGCGAAAGCCTTTGGACCAGAAAATGTCTTGGGAATACTTATGCCTTATAAAACTTCAAGTAAAGAAAGTGTTGAACACGCCAAGTTAGTTGTAGAGGATTTAGGAATAAAATCAAAGCTAATAGAAATAACTCCAATGGTAGAACCATATTTTCAAATGAATCCAGACATGGATGGATTAAGAAAAGGAAATAGGATGGCAAGAGAAAGAATGTGTATTCTGTTTGATTACTCCGCTAAAGAAAAAGCTTTAGTTTTGGGAACATCAAATAAAACAGAGATGTTATTGGGATATAGTACACAGTTTGGTGATGCGGCATCCGCTATCAATGCCATAGGAGATTTGTATAAAACTCAAGTGTGGGAACTGTCAAAGTATATAGGAATACCGCAACCATTGATAGATAAAAAACCAAGTGCTGACCTATGGGAGGGTCAAACTGATGAGAGTGAACTAGGATTTTCATACAGAGTGGCAGATGAAATTTTATTTGCTTTAATAGATGAGAGAGAAAAAAAAGAGGAGATTATAAAAAAAGGTTATCCAGAGGAGATTGTGAATAAAATTATCTGGAAAATTAAAATGTCTCAATACAAAAGAAAACTTCCTTTAATAGCAAAGATATCTACAAGAACCATAGGAAGAGAGTTTAGATATCCAAGAGATTGGGGAGTATAAAATACAAAGGAGGCTAAACTTGAGAGGAGAAGAGCAGTTAAGAGAAGAGTTACAGGAGTTTCAAAGAGAAAAAGAAAGAATTAGAAATATTGTAGGTCAGATAGGTGGAGTAAACAGTAAACAAAATAAAATTATAAATATACTTTTGATAGTAATAATAGCAGCACTGCTAATTTTTGGTGGAGTGTTCAATAGGATAACTCCAACATTAGCAGTTCAAGTAGCTATTTTATTCAGTGTAATAAAATTGATATGGATGTTTTATGAATCACAGAGGGCCAGTCATTTTCAATTTTGGATTTTAAATTCCTTAGAATTCAGAATAAATGAGATTTATAAGAAAGTAAAAAAAATAGAAAAAGAGTTAGAGAATCTAAAAAGTATATCGGAGGAGTTTAACGAAGAAGATGAATAGTTATAAAAATGTGAACTTCTTAGGTCTAGAAAAAATATTGTTGGAAATAAAAAATTATTTAAGGAGCGTAGAGAATGAAAATTGCTATTATTGGCTATCCGGACTCAGTAAAAAAAATTTTAAAAACTCTAGAACTACAATATTCTCACATACGATTTTTACCTTATGAAATAAAACAGCTAAGGGACTCTATTGAAAGTTTAAAAGATTTGAAGGGGAGAGTGGATGGAGTATTTTCTACTGGGATAGGTGTTCATTCAGAAATTGTGAGCAAATTGGGATTAAATGTGCCGACAGTTTACTCAAATAGAGAAGCTGGTAGTATTTTAAAGGCTCTTTGGGAAGTGAGAGAAAACTATCCCAATATAAATGATTTAAAAGTGGGATTTGATATAGTTGAAAAAGATATACTATTGGATACTATTGGATACTCTTGATGAATTTGAAATAACGTTGGCTAAAGTGGATGTCCAAGAATATGAAGAGGACAAAACAGAACTAGATTTTTTAGATGAACACATTAAGAATTTAGCTAAAGGAGAGGTTCATTGTATATTGACAGCTTTTGGATATGTCTACGACTATTTTAAGAGTAAGAAAAAACCAGTCTATAGATTGCAATCGACAAAAAATGAGATTAGTGGTCAAATGGAAGCACTTTTAAAAGATATAAAAATTAATGAGAATATAAAGAATAGAATCGGGGTAAAGATAGTAAAAGTTGTAAAAAAATATAGAAAAGATGAAACAGAAAGTGATAAAATAACTTTTAAAATGGGCTTAGAGGGTATATTTTTAAAGTATTCAAAAAATATACACGGCAATTATCAAGAGATTTCAGAGGATGAATATATCTTTTTTACGACTCAGAAGATATTGGAAACAGAGGAAAATGAGATTAATTTTTTAAAAATAATAAATGAGATAGATATTTTAGGAGCAAAAGTGGCAGTTGGAATTGGATATGCAGAAAATATCCAAGGAGCTACGATAAATGCCAAAAAAGCTTTAAATATAAGTTTAGCAAATAATAAGGGAGAGATTTTCCTTTTTTCAGATAATAAAATAAGAGGTCCTCTTTACAAAAAAACTAGATTTGACTATTCAACTAAAATAAGTGAAAATTTTGAAAAAGAGGCTAAAAAAATAGGAATAACTCCAAAGTATTTATCAAAGTTACGGGCACTACATAAAACTTTTGGTAAAAGAGAGTTTACAAGCAAGGAGCTTTCAGAAATTTTAGAAATAACAGAAAGAAGTGTAAATAGGATAATTAAACCGATTATAACAAGCGGTTACGCTGAAATAATAGAGTATGAAGTTTGTACAAGTGCAGGGCGTCCAAGAAGAGTTATAAGATTTAATTTTTAGCTTGAAGAGATGAAGTCTATTCGTCTCTTTTTATTTTATATATATTTTAAAGTTCTGAAACGAAACATTATAATTAAAAATAAAAAGAAAAATTCGAAAAAAACTTGACATAAAATTCGAAAAATAGTATTATTTTTTATAACAATTAAAGTCCTATTTGAGACGAATAGAACTTGTATAAAAATTATATCAAGGAAGAGTGAGCATTATGAACAAAAACACAATTAATGTATTTTTAGTGGTAACAATTATTTCACTGGTCTGTGAAAAAGTTGGAAAAATTCAATTGGGAAAGGTAGCACTATTCCCAATGTTATTCGCTGTAATTATTGGAATGACATTAACACCAGATCTATTGGGAAAGAAAATCAGAAAATTGAGAGAGATTATTGGGGAAAAAGAGATGAAAATAGCCAGCGACATGGTTATGTTGATTCTTTTAATGCTTGGAATAAAACTAGGAACATTTGTAGGACCTAATTTAGATAAAATTATCCAAGCAGGTCCAGCATTTTTAGCACAGGAGTTAGGACACGTATTAGCACCTCTAGTGGCTGTTCCATTGGCACTGAAATTAGGATTGACAAGAGAAGCTATTGGAGCTGGATCAAGTATAAGTAGGGAAGCCTCTCTGGGAGTAATTGGAGAGAAATATGGAATCTCATCACTTGAAGGAAGTGGAGTGCTTGGAGTTTATTTAGCTGGAACAATTGTAGGAACAATATATTTTGGAGTATTGGGATCGTTAGCTATATATACAGGAATTCATCCATTGGCATTAGGAATGGCGTGTGGAGTAGGAAGTGGAAGTATGATGACTGCGGCAGCCTCCTCTTTGGCTGAAGTTGTGGGAACACAATATGCGGATCAAGTTTTTGCTTATGCATCAACAAGCAATATGTTATCGGGGCTAACAGGAGTAAATATACTTGTTTTTATATCCTTGCCATTCACAGAATGGTATTATAAAAAGTTATCTCCAAAGTTTTCAAAAAAGGGAGTGAAGCAAAATGCGTAGTTTAGATATAAAAAAATATATGCTATATTTTATACTTATGTCGATGGCAGGGGTTATAGTTTTAGCTGGACAAGCTATTGGATTACAAAAACAATTTATCGGGGATATTCCGGGAATGATTTTAATAATTATTTTAGCACTGGGGTGTTTTATTGTTAAAGATATTTTTCCAAAATTTCCACTTCCAGCTTATGCTTTATCGACTATAGTTGGAATGATTGTGAGTATACCGGCATTGCCGATATCAAAATTTTTTGTACCACAGATCGGAACAGTTGAATTTATGCCTTTATGTACACCACTACTTGCTTTTGCAGGAATATCTGTAGGAAATAAAATAGAAGAGTTAAAAGCAATGTCTTGGAAGATAGTAATAATAGCATTGGTTGTATTTACAACAATTTTCTTTGCTTGTGCTCTGATAGCACAAGCAGTTCTAAAACTACAAGGAGCAATTTAATTAAATACTTAGATGGATTTAAGGAGAGAATGATGAACATAAATGAAATTAAAGAGAGAGTAGTAAAAGCTATTGATGAAAACAGAGAGTTAATATTAAAAGCGGGACAGGATATGTATGATAACCCAGAATTTGGATATAAAGAGTTTAAAGGGACTAAAATAGTTTCTAGCTATTTTAAAAATGAATTGGGATTAGAGGTGGAAGAGGGGATAGCTTATACAGGATGTAGAGCAAGATCAAATATGGATGTAGAAGGACCTAAGGTAGCTATATTAGGTGAACTGGATGCAATATCTTGTAGTGACCATCTAGACTCAAATGAGCTAGGAGCAGTTCACGCTTGTGGACATCATATACAGATTGCCGGAATGTTGGGAGCAGCAACGGGATTGATAAAATCAGGAATTTTAAGTGAACTTGGAGGAAAGATTGATTTTATAGCTACTCCAGCGGAAGAGTTTGTGGAGCTAGGATATAGAACTCAACTTAGAGCTGATGGAAAAATAAAATATTTTGGTGGAAAGCAAGAGATGATATATAATGGGACTTTTGATGATGTAGATATGGCTGTTATGTTCCATGCTTTAGATTTGGGGGATAAAAAAGTGCTAACAGGTCCTGTAAGTAATGGCTTTATAGGAAAAACAGTGAAGTTCATAGGAAAGGAAGCTCATGCAGGTTCGGCACCGCATGAAGGAATAAACGCTTTAAATGCAGCAATGCTAGGAATAAACAATGTACACGCTCAAAGAGAGACATTTAAAGAGAGTGACAGAGTGAGATTTCATCCAATCATAACAAAAGGTGGAGATATTGTAAATTCGGTTCCAGCTGATGTTAGAATGGAGGCGTATGTGAGAGCTAGAACAATAGAAGGTATGATTGATGCCAATAAAAAAGTAAATAGAGGATTGACAGCGGGTGCTTATGCGGTGGGAGCTGAAATAGAAATAACAGAAATTCCAGGATATTTACCAATTTTAAGACATGATTCTATGGAAGATGTTTTAGAAGGAAATTTAGAGTATTTAGGATTGAAAGAGGATATGATTAAAGGTGGAGATTTCACGGGGTCTTTTGATTTTGGAGATGTATCTCATATAATGCCGACTCTTCATCCAATGTTTGGTGGAATAAAAGGAGCTCTTCATACGAGAGAGTTTAAAACTGTGGATGATGAAGTTGCTATACTAATGCCAGCAAAAGCTTTAGCATTAACAGTTGTCGACCTATTATTTGCACAGGGAAAAAAAGCAAAAGAGATTTTAGGTAATTTTAGACCAGTGATGACAAAAGAGGAGTATTTGGCTTTTATGGAGTCCAATGATAAAGTTATAAAGGGATAGTAAGAATTTATTTTTAATAATTTTTTATGGAGAGAGGCTATTTGAGAGCCTCTTTTTGTATTTATTGAAGTTATTTAATAACGATATTTAATAAAAAAACAAAATTTCATAACAATAGTATATAATAAAAAAACTTGAATTTATATGTACAATAAGGTATAATGTAGAACATGTTTAAAAAATATCATAACATATAGGAGAAAAAATGGGAAGAAGACCTAATTTTACCAGAGAAGAAATTTTAAATAGTGCATTTGAAATTTTAAATAGCGAGAGCTTAAAAGAAGTGACAGCAAGAAATATAGCTAAAAAATTGGGAGTGTCAACGATTGCCATATACTCAGCATTTAAGTCCATGGAAGAACTAAAAAATGAACTATCTAAAAAAGCTAAGACAAAGCTTTTTGAATACACAAAACGTGATTATACAGATTTGTCAATTTTAAATATAGGAATTGGAATATGTCTTTTCGCAAAAGAGGAGAAAGCGTTATTTAGAACAATTTTTTTAAGAGAAGGATTGCCAAGAGAGTTTATGGATCAAATAATGGAGGATTTTAGAAATTTAATATATAGTGGATTTAATAATAATAAAGATTATAATCAATTTCCTGAAGATATAATCGAGTGGGTCATAAAAAAAGGGTGGTATTTTTCTCACGGATATGCGACCTTAATCTGTACAGGGTTTTATATGGATATAGAATTTGAAACCTTCAAAAAAGAGATTATTGAAATGGGAGATGTACTGATAGAAAAAGCTTTAGAGATGACGAAGGAGAGAGACAATGAAATTTAAGCAACAGCTAATACTATTAGGAGTAATTTTATCAGCAAATGTTATGGGAGGAAGTATAGATTATCTTTCACAACAGGATGCGGAGTACTTGGCACATCCTGCTATGGTAGGAAAGATAGGAGTATCAGGGGCATATTATAACCCTGCTGGAACTGTGTGGCTAGAGGATGGTACCTATATACAGGTGAGCAATCAAACACATTTAAAAGATTACAGCATGGAATACGGTAGTTATAGATTTGAAAGTGATAAGGCATCTCCAGTAGTTCCAAGTTTACAGATAGTGAAGAAGAAAGGTGAGACAGCATTTTTCTTTCATGCGGGAGCGATAGCAGGTGGGGGAAGTGTAGCATATACCGGAGGAATAGCAACTTTTCCACAAATAATTACAAGCAATCCAATGTTTGAGACGATAGGGGCAAAATACGTAGGTGGATCAACAATACATGGAAAATCCTATTATATAGCATTTCAGGGTGGAGTGGCTAGAAAATTTAATGAGGTTTGGAGTGGTGCAGTTGGAGTTAGGTTAATTGATGCTGAAAGAGAATTCAAAGGTGAAGGAAACTTTGAGTATAATAATTTAGGAGGATATCTAGGCTCTGGAAAGGCAAAATTTGATATTGATTCAGAAAGAACTGCTTTTGGAGTGACTGGAATACTTGGATTAAACTATCATCCAAACGACAAATTTAATATAGGAATGAGATATGAAACTGAAACTAAGTTAGATTTTGATAATAAAGAGCATAACTTGAAAAAAGGTTTTATAAATTCAACAGGAAGTAACCTGATAGGAGATACGTTCTACAATACTATTATAAAAGACCCAGCGATTAAACAGTGGATGACTGAGGGGAGTGGGAAAAGAAATTTACCGGCAATGGCAGCGATTGGAGCTTCTTATAAAGTGACAGAGAAGCTGACATTGTTGGCTTCTGGGAACTACTATTTTATAAAGGAAGCCGGTGATGATTTAAACAACTTTGACCACTATGACAATGGATATGAGGTGGCAGTTGGAGTGGATTATCAGTTGTATGAAAGATGGACTTTAATGGCAGGATATCAATATACAAATACAGGTGCAAATGAGAAAACATATACCGATACGGACTACGTTTTAAATGCAAATATGTATTCAATAGGAGTTAAATATAGATACAGTTCACAGCTTGAATTGTTAGCAGCTTATTCATATGTAGATTATGTGACGGATAAAAATGTTAAGAATATAAGATACAGTAAGCACGTGGATGCGTTTGGATTAGGTTTAATCTATAAATTTTAGCAGTAAAAAAAGCAGATAAAATATCTGCTTTTTTTACTAATATCGTTCCTTAACTTCTCTTTCGATATTTCTTTGTTGGTCTTTTTTAGCTAAAGAATCACGTTTGTCATAATTTTTTTTACCTCTGGCTAAAGCTATGTCGATTTTCACAAATCCTTTAGATAGATGAATATTTAGAGGTACTATTGTATAACCTTTTTGAGTAACTTTTTCGTGTAGTTTTTTTATCTCTCCTCTATGTAAAAGGAGTTTTCTAACTCTTCTTTCATCAGGATTATAAACACTACCGAAGGACCATGGGACAACGGTCATTCCCATGATAAAAATTTCGTTATTTATGATTCGAATAAATGATTCTTTTATGCTGGTTTTACCAGCCTTTATAGATTTAACTTCACTACCAACTAGTTCAATTCCGGCTTCAAATTTATCTTCAATAAAGTAGTCAAAAAAAGCTTTCTTGTTATTAGCTAATATCATTAAAATCTCCTCTCTTTTCTTCTGTCTGTATAATCATGATAAAATTCAGTTGGAACAACTTCAATTTCAAGCATTTGTAAGTCGGATCTAACGATTAAAACTTCCATTTTATCTCCTAGATGGAACTCTCGGTTCATATCTAAATCTTTCATAACGTAGTTATTTTCGTCAAATTCGTAGAAGTTTTTAGCTGTTGTTACATCCCAGTAACATTCTACGTGCTCCTCTGTTTCAAAGAATATTTTTTTATTATTAAATCCAACTATAGTGGCTTTAAATTCATCTCCTATTTTATCTAGCATATATTCAACTATTTTAATTTTGACACTTTCATCCTCTACCTTCATAGCTTTTCTTTCTGTTTGAGAGATATGAGCTGTAACGTCCGGAAGATAGTTTATAAGAATTCCAAACTCTTTTTTAGTAGGATAACCATGAATAGCAATATTCAAGATTCTATGAATCAATAGGTCGGCGTATCTTCTAATTGGAGATGTAAAATGTGTGTAATAGTTAGACGATAGACCAAAGTGACCTAAGTTTTCAACTCCGTACCTAGCTTGTTTAAGAGACATCAAAATCATCTTATGAACAATCATATTGATACCTTTAGCTTCAGAATCTTCAATAATAGATTGGAATTTTTTAGGGTGAAGATCTTCAAAGGAGTGAATTTTATATCCAAACCTAGAAAGAGTTTCATTTAAAGCCTTTACTCTCTCTGGGTCAGGAGTCTCATGAACTCTATAGACAGATGGTATTTCCAACCAGAAGAGCTTTTCTGCAACAGCCTCATTAGCCATAATCATAAAGTCTTCAATGATTCTCTCAGACTCTCCTCTTTCAATATTTTTTAAGTATTTAACTTTTTTATTTTCATCTAAAACAACTTTTACTTCAGGAAGATCAAAGTCAATAGACCCTCTATTATACTTTATAGCTCTTATAATTTTGGAAAGTTCTAACATAGTGAACAACATATCAACTATATCGCTATATTTTTCAGTAACTTCAGAATCTTTAGCGAGAATTTTATTAACATTTTTATAAGTCATTCTATGAACAGTCTTAATAACCGATTTGTAGGCTTGAATGTCTATTGTTCTCCCCTGAGAATCAATAAGAAGTTCAACAGAGAATGTAAGTTTATCTTCATGTGGATTTAAAGAGCATATACCATTTGAAATCTCTTTAGGAAACATAGGTAAGACTCTATCAACAAGATAAACAGAGTTTCCCCTTTTTTCAGCTTCTTTATCTAATTTTGAACCAGTTTGAATGTAGTGTGAAACATCAGCAATGGCAACAATAAGTTTATAAAATCCATTGTCTAATTTCTCAACGTAGACAGCATCATCTAAATCTTTTGCATCATCACCATCTATAGTTATTATGGGAAGGGACCTTAAATCTTTTCTCTTTTTAATCTCCTCTTCAGAAATTATTGGTGAGATTTGTCGAGCTTCAGCTATAACATCATCTGGAAAATCTTCAGATAATCCTTCCCTAAGAAGTAAAGCTTTAATCATATTATCTGTATCAAAGGGACTACCGATTGATTCTAAAATCTTTCCTTCAGGCTTTTTTTCATCACTTCCCCAAAAAGTGACATCAACAACAACTAAGTCGCCATCTTTAGCCTTATTAAAGAAGTTTTTAGGTATATAGATATCTCTGCCAAACGATTGAGTTGGTCTAACAAAACCAAAGTTCTCTTTTTTTTCAAAAATTCCTATAATTGTATTTTTTTCTCTTACGAGAACCTCCACAATTTCACCCTCTTTTTTTCCTTTTCCCTCAGGTGTTATAACTTTTATTAAAACAGTATCTCCATCTAGAGCTGTACCAAATTTGCTTCGAGGAATAAAGTATCCTTCGGTATCAGTATCAACAAATCCAAATTTACCCTTGATATTTGAAAATTTGCCTTTTATAAAACCTAAATTTTCAGGTATGTTGTATTTATTTTTTTTATTTTTCATAATTTCACCAGAGCTAAGCCAAGTTTCAAGAATATCTCTGTTTTCTTTTTTTAATTTAGGTGACCATCCCATAGCTTTAGTTATCTCATCTAGAGTCAGGGCTTTGCTACCTTTTAATATATTTTTTAATCTATCAAGCTCTTTATTCAATTTTGTATTTATTTTCATAATTTCCTCCGATTAGCTTATTTTTAAAAGCCAATTTCGCATCTCAATGGAGTTTATATGAATGACATAATTTCCTTTTATAAGATGCTCGATTTTTTTATTAACTTCTAGTAAAATGGCTTTATTTAGATTTACTAGAGCTAAATCTCTAATTTCTTCTACATAGGGATAATCTCTTTTGGGTTCAATAGCATCAGCTACATAGACTATTTTTTCAATTAAACTCATATTTTTTCTTCCAGTTGTATGAAATTTTATGGCATTTAAAATATCTGTATTGTCAATTTTAAATTTTTCCTTTGCGATATATGAAGCTACATAGCTATGAAGAATTTCAACGTTACTTATGTAGTCTTTCGTTTCTTCGGTGAAGTGCTCCTTAGAAATTTTAATAAGTTCCTCTCTTGTAAACTCTTTAGCGTAGTCATGCAAAAGAGATGCAATTGCAACCTCATTCAAATTAGCGTTATATATCTCTCCCAGAACGATGGCAGTATTCAAAACTCTTATGGAGTGTTCATATCTTTTTTTAGAGAGAACAGTAGCCAATTCCTTTTTTAAAAAGTCTATATTCATAATATTCCTCCAAATTTTTAAAAAGGAGTTTCTGAAAGTAGAAACTCCTCAAAATTTTATATATTGCTATTCAATTTATAGCTTTTACTTATATTGATAAAATTAACTTTCTCGGTTTGTGAACCATTGATAAGTAAGACCACATCATTTGCTCCGCCCGGAGTTAATAGACTATTTACAAAAGAGTAAATTAAAAGTAATTCTTCCTGTGGAGTTTTAGCAGAAGATAAAACCTTAGAGTCTAAGTCCAAATAAAGAGTTCTATTTTTTATGTATACTTCATATTTAAAATTTTCTTTTTTTAAGATATTTTTATCTTCTAATTTTTTTAAAAGTTGAGAGATTATGTCCTTCAGAATATCTTCATTATTGGAAATATTAGAGTTTAAAAGAATATCCTCTTTTGAAAGAGTTCCCTCTTTTAGATTAGGAAAAAAAATTGGGGTACTAATCTCTGTTTTTTGAATAGTTTCTGAAGTAGGGGTGGAGATAGCCACGACTGTCTTACTTCTTTCATTTAATTTATTTGAATATACTCCTGTGAAAATAGCAAGAATTGCTAAAATTATCAAAAATATTTTTAATTTATTTGACATAAAACCTCCTAATAGAAAAAAGATCTGATTTTATTTGCGAGTTCATCTGCCATAACGTTTTGATTTACATCCTTAGAAAGTTTTGTAACATCTGATTTATTTGTTATAAAACCGAGTTCTACAAGAATACCAGGACCATTAAAACCTCTTAAAACAGCAAAGTTTGCTCCATAGATTCCACGATCTTTCATACCAAGTCTTTTGGAAAGTGAGGAATTTAAAGGCCTAGCGATAGTTATAGATTTTTCCATGTTTTTGTTATATGCAAGTTCCCCCATTATTTGAGCTATACTAGTTGTTTTTTCACCGTATTTTTCACCGAAGCTATTCTCATAGGAGGCAATTTTTTCAGCGTAGGGAGATGATTTTTTTGAAAAATAGAATATTTCTGTTCCTTGGGCTGTGGAATTTTTAGAAGCATTTAAGTGTAAGCTCACAAAAATATCCGCTTTTTCACGATTAGCAATTCTACTTCTTTCAGAAAGGCTAATAAAGGTATCATTATTTCTAGTCATGACAACATTGAAATCTTTTGAGAGTTTAGTTTGTAATTTTTTAGCAACAGCTAAAGCGATATCCTTCTCTTTATATTTGTTAAAACCAATCGCTCCAGGATCTTTTCCTCCGTGTCCAGCATCAATGGCAACAGTGAACTCTTTTCTAGCTGAATTTGTAGGTTTTAAATCGATAACGATTCTGTACGGATTGGATAAAGTGTGAACTTTATGACCAGATCCCTTTTTTAATTTTATAAAAAATCCAATATTTGATCCATAATCAATCATATCTATTTTTTCAATATTTTTACCAGAAAGGCTTGAGCTATTTAACTTTGTTCCCATTTTAACTTTCTCAATTTCAAGAAATAGTAATCTATTGTATTCATCATAACTTGAATTGTATTTTGGTTTTATAGAAGCAGAGATATCGAAGACTAACTGTGGAGGATTGTTATTGAGTCTGATTTTTTTTATAGTATTATTGGCGAATATAGTTAATGAAAATAAACAAAAGATAAAAAATATAAGGTATTTTTTCATAATTTTCTCCATTGACCTAAAATAATAAAATAGGATGGAAAAGTATACCAATTCCATCCTTTGTAAATATTTTTATTTTAAAACTCTTGAAATAGAATTCTTAAGCACTCGGATGTTACAACCTTTATCAACTCTAATAGTCAAGAACTCAGGACCGATACTAGATATAGTGCCTTTGATACCACCGTTAGTAACAATTTCAGCTCCCTCTTTTAATGAGTCTAACATTTCTTGATGTTTCTTTTGCTTTTTTTTGTTTGGTAAAATAAGTAGAAAATAGAATACAGCCGCCCAAATCGCAAAAGTAAGTATCATACCACCGTATTTAGTAAATAATTCATTCATCTTATAGCCCCCTTAGAGATAATATAATTTTTCTAACACAAGTATACCATAAGGTAGTATACTTTTCAATAATTTTTAAGAGAAGAAGTTTTTTAATTTATCGAAAAAGTTTTTATTATCTTTATGGTTTTTATCTTTCAAGCTTTCGTCAAATTTCTTTAGAAGTTCTTGTTGTTCAGAGTTTAAGTTAACAGGAACCTCAATTTTAATTCTAACAATTTGATCACCAGTGTAAGGACTTCTAGGATTTTTAATTCCTTCTCCTTTTAGTCTAAACATCTTATCGTTTTGAGTTCCAGCAGGAACTTTAATCGTTTTCTTGCCGTTTAATGTAGGAATTTCTATGTCTCCTCCAAGAGCTGCTTGTGCAAAAGTGATTGGTACATTACAGATTATATCCACTCCATTTCTTTCAAAGAATGGGTGCTGTTTAACAGTGATGTAGACATAAAGGTCCCCATTAGGTCCACCTTCCGTACTAGCGTTTCCCATTCCAGAAAGTCTAAGTTTTTGACCGTCATCAATACCAGCAGGAATTTTGATAGTTTTTTCAACTGTTTCAGTATCAATTCCAGTTCCATGACACTTTTTACATTTCTTTTCAGGAATTTCACCTTTACCATGACAAACATCACACTCTTGAGCAGTTTGGAAGTTTCCAAAAACGGTTCTCTGAGTAACATGAATAGTTCCAGTTCCATTACACTTAGAACATTTATTCATTTTAGATCCTTCTTGAGCTCCAGTTCCGTGACAAGTTTTACAAGTTCCAGTTCTTTTATACTTCAATGTCTTTTCAACACCTTTTGCAGCTTCTTCCAAAGTTAATTCAAGATTGTACCTTAGGTCCTCACCGGCTTCTGGACCTCTTTGACGAGAATTACCAAATCCTCCAAAGCCACCAAATCCTCCGTTTCCGCCAAAAAATGATCCAAAGATATCTCCTAAATCTTCGAAGCCACCACTAAATCCTCCAAAGCCACCAGCTCCAGCACCACCACCATTTTCAAAAGCAGCGTGACCAAATCTATCGTACTGTGCTCTTTTATTTTCGTCTGAAAGAATTTGGTATGCTTCATTAATCTCTTTAAATTTATCCTCAGCTTCTTTTTTCTCACTTTCATTAGCACCACTAAATTTATCTGGGTGGTACTTCATAGCAGCTTTTCTATATGCTTTTTTTATTTCAGTATCAGATGCCCCCTTAGCAATCCCTAAAACTTCATAAAAGTCTCTTTTAGCCATTTACAAAAATCCTCCATTTCTTAAAATAAGGGATAGAGTTGTCTCTATCCCTTAAGTAAAGTATATATTAATTACTAATATTAGTCAACTATCTCAGCATCTGCAACATCATCAGTTTCATTAGCTTCTGGAGCGGCTCCACCCTGTTGTTTAGCTTGAGCATCTTTGTAGATTTCTTCAGCTAATTTGTGAGCAGCTTGAGATAATTTCTCAATAGCAGCATCTATAGCCTCTTTATTGTCTCCATCTTTAACTGATTTAAGTTCTTCAATAGCCGTTTCAATAGCTTTCTTCTCATCTTCAGTAACTTTTTCAGCGTAATCTTTTACAGATTTTTCAGTAGAAGCAATTAACATATCAGCTTTATTTCTTGTTTCAACTAACTCTTTGAATTTTTTATCTTCAGCTTCGTTAGCTTCAGCATCTTTTTTCATTCTTTCAATCTCGTCAGCAGAAAGGTTAGTTGAACCAGAGATAGTTACAGTGCTCTCTTTTCCAGTTCCTAAATCTTTTGCAGAAACGTGAACGATTCCGTTGGCGTCTATATCGAATGTAACTTCGATTTGAGGTACTCCTCTTGGAGCAGCAGGGATACCTTCTAAACTAAACTCTCCTAGTTTATGGTTATCAGCGGCTTTTGCTCTTTCACCTTGTAATACATTTATCGTAACAGCTGGTTGGTTATCAACAGCAGTTGAGAACACTTGAGATTTCTTAACAGGAATTGTAGTATTTCTTTCGATTATTTTTGTAAATACTCCTCCTAAAGTTTCGATTCCTAAAGATAATGGAGTAACGTCAAGAAGTAATACATCTTTAACATCTCCCATTAACACTCCACCTTGAATAGCAGCTCCCTCAGCAACAACCTCATCTGGATTGATACCTTTGTTTGGCTTTTTACCAAAGTAAGACTCTACCCATTCTTGAACAGCAGGGATTCTTGTAGAACCTCCAACCAATAAAATTTCATCGATATCTGATGGATTTAATCCAGCAGCTTTCAATGCATCTTTTGTAGGCACTTGAGTAGCTTCAACAAGGTTTCTAGTTAAATCGTTGAACTTAGCTCTAGTTAGTTTGATGTCTAAGTGCTTTGGTCCAGTTGCATCCATTGTAATAAATGGTAAAGATATATGAGCCTCCATCAATGTAGATAACTCTTTTTTAGCCTTTTCCGCAGCATCTTTAAGTCTTTGGTATGCCATTTTATCGTTAGCTAAATCTATTCCAGTCTCTTTTTTAAACTCTTCAACTAAATATTTTATGATAGCGTCGTCAAAATTATCTCCACCTAAGTGGTTGTTTCCTGAAGTTGATATAACTTCGATAACTCCATCAGCAATTTCAAGGATAGAAACGTCAAATGTTCCTCCACCAAGGTCAAACACTAAAACTTTTTCCTCTTTTCCAGCTTTTTCAAGTCCGTAAGCCAATGCGGCAGCAGTAGGCTCATTTATAATTCTCTTAACATCTAATCCAGCGATAACTCCAGCGTCTTTTGTAGCTTGTCTTTGAGCATCTGTAAAGTAAGCTGGAACAGTGATTACAGCCTCAGTAATTTTTTCTCCTAAGTAAGATTCTGCATCAGATTTTAATTTTTTTAATATCATAGCTGAAATCTCTTGCGGTGTATATTGTTTTCCATGAATATCAACTTTATAATCAGTTCCCATATGTGTTTTAATCGAAAGAACAGTTGATGCAGGGTTTGTGATAGCTTGTCTTTTTGCAATCTCTCCAACAATAATTTCACCGTTATCTTTAATACTTACAACAGATGGAGTTGTTCTAGCTCCTTCAGCGTTAGGGATTACAGTAACCGATCCCCCTTCCATTATTGCAACACATGAGTTGGTAGTTCCTAAGTCAATTCCTATAATTTTTGCCATTTAAAAAACCTCCTAATATATCTGAATTTTTCAACCTTATTTTTTACAAACTTTAACCATTGAGGGTCTAATAACTTTTCCCTTCATTTTATAACCTTTTTGAAACTCTGCTATAATTTCATCATTGGCATGATTTTCTGAATCTTCAACAGAAACTGCCATATGTAAATGAGGATCAAATGTAACTTTTTCAGTTCCGATAACTTCGACACCCTCACTAGTAACAGTACTCTTCATTTGAGAAAGTATTAGCTCAACACCTTTAACTAGGGAATCGAAATCTCTTGTTTCAGCAGCAGCAACAATAGCTCGCTCTAGATTGTCAATTATATCTAAAACTTTTATTACCACTTTTTCAGAAGCAAAAGCTTTTAAGTCATCAAACTCTTTTTCTTTTCTTTTTGTGAAGTTTTGAAACTCAGCCTGTTTTCTTAAGTAAGAGTTTTTCCAATCTTCAACTTCAGTTTTTAATTTTTTTATTTCATCTTCTTGAGATGCTATTTCTATGTTATCAGTATCATTAATTATTTCTTCAACTATTTCTTCTTTCATTTCTTTATCTGCCATCACTATCTCCTTCATTACTTATTTCTTTTATAACTTTGCTAACCTCTTTTGTAATATGCTGTATGAGTCCCATAGTCTTAGAATAAGACATTCTCTTTGGTCCCATGACGCCTATTACTCCAGGAGAGTTATCCATATTATAAACAGAGTATACAAAGCTATAATCTTCTAGTCCTTTTACAGCTAATTCCTCACCAAATATAACATTGACTTCACCATCTTTAAAAGGTCTAGATTTAATTGCCTCTTCGAAAAGTTCTTTTATTTTTTCTCTCTTAGAAAAAATATCTAGAACATCACTAATCTCATTAACCTGCTTATCTCTGAATATTTCAGAGGAGTTTTCTAAAAATAGCTTTCCCTCTACTTCACTATAGACAAAGTCAATAATTTTTTCAATTTCGTGAGATTCAACAGAACTATTTCTAATTTCATTGTTAATTCGTTGTGATAACTTTTGAAGTTCATTTTGACTACACAACTCTTCAAAGAAAATCTTTTTGGTTCGAACACTCTTATTTTCCATAACTATAACAGCCATAGCCATATAGTCATCAATATGAACCAGTTCAACTTTTTTTATTTTTTCTTTTTTATGTGTAGGCTCAATAACAATTCCAACATAATTAGTTAATTTGGATAAAAGCATTGAAGTTTTTTTTAAGACAGAATCCAACTCTCTCATTTTAAAATCGTAGACAGAATTAATTCTGGCTTGTTCCTCTCTTGAAAGTTTTTCAATTTTGAGAAGTTCTTCTAAGTAAAACTTATAGCCTTTATCTGTGGGGATTCTTCCAGAAGATGTATGAGTTTTTGAAATAAACCCCATATCCTCCAAATCAGACATCACATTTCTTATTGTTGCAGAGGATAGATCTATATTATATTTTTTTACAAGAGCTCTAGAACCAATCGTTTCCCCGGAAAGAAGATAAAAATCTATAATGGCACTAAGAACGAGCTTTTCTCTATCGCTGACAACCATAAAATCACCCTTCTTAACTTTTTATTAGCACTCGATTGAGAAGAGTGCTAATCTTGCATTTAATATAATACAAAATAAAATAAATGTCAATAGTTTTTTTAAAATATTTAAAAAATATTTTTTAATGGATCATGAACAAATAATAGTTTAAAAATAAATAGAAATACGGTATAATTTTTAATATCAATTAATGGTCAAGGGGTGAGTAAAATGGGAGTTATTATAGGTAAAAGCATTTTCCCTGGAATAGTTATAGGTCAACCTTATATAGAGAGAAAAAAAAAGATAGACATTGAAAATTATAAAATCTCTTCTGAAAAAGTGGAGGAGGAAATAGAAAGATTTTTAGCCAGTGTACAAAAAGCTAAGAGTGACATAAAGCAGATAAAAAGTAATTTAGAAGGTAAAATAAGTAGAGAAGATTTACAAATTTTAACTGTTCATATTATGATGTTAGATGATCCACAGTTCATTAGTGATATAAAAAAAGGGATAAAAAAAGAAGAAAATAATGCAGAGGCTGTTGTAAAAAAGGTATCTAATAAGTATATAGAGATGTTTGAAAAAATAGTGGATCCAATCTATAAGCAAAGAGCTTTAGACATAAAGGATATAAGCGAAAGAATAATAATGAATTTAACACATGAAGATGATGTAGATTCGAACTTGAATGGCAAAATTTTGGTAATTAGAGAGTTGCTACCATCAGAGCTTTTAAAGATTTATTACAGTGGAATAAAGCTAAGTGGAATTATAATGGAATACATAGGAGAAACATCTCATACAGCAATATTGACAAAGGCACTAGAAATACCTACTTTAATGGGTGGAAACGACATTTTTTCTGTGGATTGGGGAGATAAAATAATCTTAGACACAACATCTATGGAGGGAAAAGTTATAACTAATCCTGATGTAAAAACCTTAAATAGGTACGCGCAAGAAAAAAATAGATATAAAAACAAGATGAAAGAGATAGAGGAAACTATCGATAAAGAGACTGTAACTTTAGATGGAGAGCGGGTTTATCTACACTTGAACATAGGTGGTAGATTGGACATAACTCAAGTCAGTCGAAAAAGACCAGATGGGATAGGATTACTGAGAACAGAGCTTATATATATGGAGGCTGTAGAGTTTCCAAATGAAGAAAAACAAAAAAAAATATATGAAAATATAGCGAGGGAGTTTGATGAAACTCAACCAAATAAACCAATAATAATAAGAACCTTGGATATAGGTGCGGATAAGAAGTTATCTTATTACGAGATGGTGGATGAGGAGAATCCATCTTTAGGGTGTAGAGGCATGAGGTTAACTTTAGCGAATAAAAGTCTTTTTAAAAATCAAATCAAAGGGATTTTAAGAGCAGCTACGCATCACAATATAAAGATGATGTACCCCATGGTAACAAATTTAAAAGAGATAGTTGAAGCTAAAGAATTAGTGGAAGAGTGTAAAAAAGAGCTTTTACTTGAAGGAAAAGAGTTTAAGGAAAATATAGAGGTAGGAATGATGATAGAAGTTCCATCGAATGTGGTGTTGGCAGACATTTTTATCGATTATGTAGACTTTTTTTCTATTGGAACTAATGACTTAACTCAATATATACTTGCAACAGATCGATATAGTTCAATAGCTGAAAAATTGTATGATTGTTATGATCCAGCGGTAATAAGAGCAATAGATATGGTGTCAAACGCAGGACTTAAAAAAAATAAAAAAGTTTCAGTGTGTGGAGAGATGGCAGGAGAAAATCAGGCAGTTATAGCTTTACTAAGCTTAGGTATAAGGGATTTAAGTATGGCTCCTGCGTATATCCCAAAAGTTAGAAATTTAATTAGAAAGATAAAAATAGCAGAATTAGGAGAAATCAAAATAAAATTATTAAAAGCTAAAGATTCACAGGAGATAAAAAATATCTTAAATGAATATTTAGAGGAGATTGAAAGGAGAAATCAGAGATGAAGAAAGTAGAAGTAACTATTAAAAATAAAGCTGGGTTGCATGCAAGACCGTCGTCATTATTTGTTCAAACAGCAAGTAAATATGACTCAGACATAAATGTTATATTTGATGATGAAATTATAAATGGAAAAAGTATTATGGGGTTGATGCTTCTTGCGGCTGAACAAGGAAGAGTTTTAACCTTGGAGTGTGATGGAAAAGACGAGGATGAGATGATAGCAGATCTAGTTGATTTGATCGAGGTAAAAAAATTTAATGAGGAGTAAAGTAAAAAAATGGAGATAATAAGAGCTGAAAAGATGGGCTTTTGTTTCGGTGTAAAAAAAGCTGTTGAAACTTGTTATGAGATATCCAGAAAAAATATATCTAAAAAATATATTTTAGGAATGGTTGTTCATAATAAAGATGTTGTAAAAGAGATGGAAAATATTGGTTTTATAATGGTTGATGAGAAAGAAATACTAGACGGAACCGATCCTTTGAAAAAAGGGGACACAATAGTGATAAGAGCTCATGGGACAACTTCGCAAATAATAGATATACTTAAAAAAAAAGAGGTAAATATATATGATGCTACGTGTATTTTTGTGGATAAAATAAAGGAGATATTAATCGAGAGAGAAAAGTTGGGAGATGAAATAATCTTCATTGGAGATAAAGAGCACCCAGAGGTAAAAGGTATTATCTCCTTTGGAAAAAAAGTAAATGTTTTAAAAAATTTGGAAGAATTAAAAGAAAGTTCCCTAGAGAGGAGTAAAAACTATTCGATACTGACTCAAACAACTTTGAACAAAAGTAAATTTTTAGAGATAAAAGAATATTTAGAAAAATACTATTCAAAAGCTCAGATATTTGATAGGATATGTGGAGCGACTAGTGAGAGACAAGAGGCTACTAAAAAGCTAGCAAAAATATGTGATGTAATAATAGTCATAGGTGATTTAAAAAGCTCAAATAGCAAGAAACTTCTGGAAGTAGCAAAAGCTGAGAATCCAAATAGTTATTTAGTTCAAAATGATAAAGAGTTAAAAATGTCTATCTTTTCTGAAAATATGAAAGTGGGAATAGCGGCTGGAGCATCAACACCAGAGGATATAATAAAAAAAATAGAAAATAAAATAAGGGGGAACTTTAATGTCTAACTTTGATTACTACGAAGATTTTGAAGCATTATTAAATGAGTACATGCCAGTAAAAGAGGATGAAGAAATAAAAAGTAAAGTGACTGGAACAATTGTAAACATGGATAGAAACTTTACATATTTAGAAGTACCTGGAGAGCCAAAGGCTGTAAGAGTAAGAACAGAAGAGCTAACAGGATACGCCGTAGGAGATGAAGTTGAAGTTCTAGTGGTGTCTCAAGCTGAAGAGGAGGATTCTTTAGTTTTAATTGGTTCTAAGAAAAGAATTGATATGGAAGTTGGAGCTGAAAAACTGGAGAAAGCACTTCAAAATCATGAAATTATAACTGGAAAGGTTCTAAAAAGAGTAAAAGGTGGATATATTGTTGAGGTATATCATCAGCAAGCGTTCCTTCCTAATTCACTGTCAGAAATACCAGTAGAGCAAGGGGATTCGTTTATAGGAAAAGAGTTACCGATTGTTGTAAAAGAGATAAAAGAGGATAAAAAAGGAAAGAAAATTCTTTTATCAAGAAAAGAGATTGTTATAGCAAAAGAGCTAGAGGCAATAGATAAACTAAGTCTAGGTGAAGTTGTAAAAGTAAGTATTCTAGATGTGTTAGATTTTGGTCTGACAGTAAAACTTGACGAAGCAAGAGGATTTATTCATATATCAGAGGTAGATTGGAAGAAAACATCAGATTTACATAAATTGTATAAGATTGGAGATGTGATTGAAGCAAAAATTATAGAGATTGAAAGAGATAAGAGAAATATTAAACTATCTATAAAAGCTTTAACAAGAAATCCTTGGGACATAGTTGCTGAAAATAATAGTGCGGGTCAAGAAGTGGCTGGAAAAGTAACTAGAATAGCAAATTATGGTGCTTTTGTAGAGTTATTACCAGGAGTTGAAGGATTGATTCATAGCTCAGATTTTTCTTGGACAAGTAAGAAAGTGAACGTCAATAATTTTGTTAAAGTTGGAGATGAAGTTAAAGTTGTTATTACAGAGTTATCTCCTAAAGAGAGAAAATTAAAATTAGGAATAAAGCAACTAAGTGCTAACCCATGGGAAAATGCCGAAAATAAATTTGCTGTGGGAACTATTTTGACAGGAGATGTTGTAGAAGTAAAACCATTTGGAATATTTGTGCAAGTTGAGGAAGGGGTGGATGGATTTATCCACAATTCAGATTTTGCGTGGACAGGAAACAAAAAGTATTCTAAGGGAGACAAAGTAGAGTTTAAAGTAGTGGAGTTAAACTTAGAAGATCAAAAAATAAAAGGAAGTATTAAGGATTTAACAAAAAGTCCTTGGGAACTTGCTTTAGAGAATTATAGAGTTGGAGATAGAGTCGAAAAAGAGATAAAAAATATTCAAGACTTTGGAATGTTTGTAAAATTAGAGGAGGGAGTAGATGGGTTTATTCCAACTCAATTAGCTTCTAAAGATTTTATAAAAAATTTAAGAGATGTATTTAAGGTAGGGCAAATTGTTCTAGCAGAGATTGTTGAAATTGATTCTGAAAAGAAAAGAATAAAACTTTCTATAAAAAAAGTTCAATTGGAAGAAGAAAAGAATGAAAATAAAGAGTTGATTGAAAAGTATGGAGTTTCTTCAAGCGAAGAGTAATTAAGTGAACAAGGTCCTCTTGATATGAGGGGACCTCAATAAAATCAATAAAAAAATCATTTGACTTTTTGTAAGATTATGCTATAATGATTAAAGACAATGAAAAAGATTTATCAAGAAGAGACTTCCTGTTTCTCACCTTATGGGGCAAGACCCACATAAAGGTTATATTAAATTTTTGTTTAGGGGGAGCCCTAATAATTATTTGAGTTAAACAGGAATTTTACGTCCTGTTTTTTTTATTTGATAGTTAATAGGAGGTGTCTATTATTTCGGACAAAGTTAGAATTAATGAGAAGATAAGAGGTAGAGAGTTAAGGATTATCTCTGAAACTGGAGAACAGCTAGGAATAATGTCAGCGGCAGAAGCGTTGGAGATTGCTGTACAAAAGGAATTAGATTTAGTTGAAATATCACCAAATGCTGCTCCACCAGTATGTAAAATAATGGATTATGGAAAGTATAAGTATGAGCAAACAAGAAAAGCTAAAGATGCTAAGAAGAATCAAAAGCAAGTTGTTGTTAAAGAGGTAAAGTTTAGAGCTAGAATAGATCAGCATGATATGGATACAAAAATATCTCAAGTAAAAAAATTCTTAGAAAAAGATAATAAAGTAAAAATTACTCTTGTTCAGTATGGAAGAGAAAGAATGTACGCTGATCAGGGAATAGAAATGCTAGATCAAATATCTGACAGATTTGTAGAGGTCGCAGATGTTGATAAAAAATATAATGATAAGCAAAAGTATTTAATCTTATCGCCAAAAAAATAGTGAAGATTCGAGAGGAGGAATATTACAATGCCAAAAATGAAAACTCATAGAGGTGCTAAAAAGAGAATTAAAGTTACTGGAACAGGGAAATTCATTGTTAAAAAGCCAGGGAAGAGCCATATTTTAACAAAGAAAACAAGAAAAAGAAAGAACAGATTGAAGAAGGATACAGTAATCACTTCAACATTAGAAAAACACTTAAAAGGATTATTACCATACGGAGTAGGAAGATAATAATTCTTGGGAATATTATTGTTAAAGGATCAATTATAGGAGGAGAAGTAAATGAGAGTTAAGACTGGAATAGTTAGAAGAAAAAGACATAAAAAAGTTTTAAAAGCTGCTAAAGGATTTAGAGGTGCGTCAGGTGACGTATTCAAGCAAGCTAAGCAAGCTGTAATGAGAGCAGAAGCTTTCTCTACAAGAGATAGAAAAGTTAGAAAGAGAAAGATGAGACAATTATGGATCATCAGAATTAACGCTGCTGCAAGAATCAATGGATTAACTTACTCAACTTTAATGAACGGATTAAAGAGAGCAGGAATCGAATTAGACAGAAAAGTTTTAGCAGATATCGCTTTAAACAATGCAGCTGAATTCGCTAAATTAGCAGAAACTGCAAAAGCAGCATTATAGTCATGATAAAAAGAGCTTGTGCTCTTTTTTTTATTTTAAAAAATCTTAAACAAAAAGGAAAAATATGATATAATTTTCAAGAGAGTAGTTTTAAAAAACCTAAGGGGGATTAAAATGCTAAGAAAGAAGATACTAAAGAGAATAGATGTAAGTGAGAAAGAGTTATTAAACCAAGAACAAGAAATAAGGTTTGAACTTTTGAAGAAAGCAAACGATATTGATAATTTAAAGAGATTGGGTACAATTCTTTTTTATAAGAGAGATTGTGAAGGAGCTTTAGAAATTTATGAAAAACTTAGGGTTCTAGGAAAAGAAGATAGCGATACAATAGGATTTTTAGGATACTTGAACTATGAGCTGGGTAATTATACTAAGAGTATAAAGTATTTTAATATGTTTTTAGATAATAAACCTGGGGATGCGTTTGTTTACTTTTTACTAGGGAATGCTTACTCAAGAGCAGGAAAAGTAGTGGAAGCGATAAATAGTTACGATTTTGCTATATTTTTGGATTTGGATATATATAGTGCTCATTTAGATTTTGCTAGAGAGTATGAATTTTTGGGGAGATATAAAAAAGCTTTAAATGAGTATGTAGCAGCTTATGAGATCGATCCTAGAGACAAGGAAATAGAAAATAAAATTAAATATTTAAGAGACAAAATTTAGGTTAATTCAAAAATAGGGGATAGAAAATCTATTCCCTTATTTTATAATATAGTTAAGAATCAAGGAGAAAAATAAATGATATCAATAGCATTAGTTTTAACAGCGGCTATTTTTTTAATAATAGCGTTACTATTTGGTATGAATAGAGCTATTACGGCTTTACCAGCACTTTTTTTTGTAATGTTACTAATCTCTTTTTTTGGATTTATAGTAATACAATTTTTTCCAGTTATTCTAATATTTTTAGTTATTAGATATTTCATGAATAAAAAAAATCCAAGAAAAAGAAATTTTTATTACAGAACGTATACTCAAAAAGATTTTGAAGATATGTTCAGAAATCAAGGAAATCAATATGGAGGAAATTATCAAGGAAGTTATCAAAATAATCCATTTGGAGCTTTTGAAGATAAAAGTAAATATTATAAAATACTGGGAGTTCAGGAAGGAGCAACACCAGAAGAGCTAAAAAAGGCGTATAGAGAGTTGGCTAAAAAGCACCATCCAGATAGATATGCAAATGCTGAGCCTGCAGTGAGGGAGATGCATGAGAAAAAGTTTAAAGAAGTAAACGAAGCATATGAAAAACTTCAGTAAAATTATAGTTAAATTATTTTGCAAAAATATTAAATCTTATGGTACAATGTAAAGGCTAAATAAAATGGAGGATATGATGAGTTTAAAGACACTAATTTTAGCAGCTGGAAAAGGAACAAGAATGAAATCAGAGCTGCCAAAAGTTTTACATAAAGTTTGTGGAGTACCAATGATACAAAAGATTGTAGATACGTGTAGTAAAATTGGTTCAACTGAGAATATATTGATTTTAGGTCATAAAAAAGAAGAGATTTTAGAGGTGCTACCAAATATAGAGTATATCGTTCAAAAGGAGCAGTTAGGAACTGGACACGCTGTTACTCAGGCTAAAGATAAACTTGAAAATTTTGAAGGTACAGTTATGGTGTTATGTGGAGATACACCTTTATTAAAAGAGACAACTTTAAAAAAATTATATGATTACCATAGAGAGGCAAAAGCGGTAACCACAATCTTGACATCTTTTTATGAAAATCCATTTGGATACGGTAGAGTTGTAAAAGAAAATGGAAGAGTCATAGGAATCATTGAAGAAAAAGAGGCAACTGATGAAGTGAAGGCTATAAAAGAGGTAAATGCAGGTGTCTACTGTTTTGAAGCTAGAGAGTTATTGTCAGCTCTTGAAAGAATAGATAATAAAAATGAAAAAGGTGAATACTATCTAACAGATGTTGTTGGAATAAATGTTAAAGATGGTAAGAAAGTTGAAGCTTTTTTACTGGAGGATAATGATGAGATATTGGGGATAAACTCTAAAATTGAATTGGAAAAGGCCAACTATATCATGAGAGATAGGATAAATACAAAACATATGGAGAACGGTGTAATTTTTATAGATAAAAATACAGCCTATATAGAAGAAAGTGTAGAGATTGGGCAAGATACAATTATATATCCCGGAGTTCTGTTACAAGGTGACACCAAAATTGGTAAAAATTGTGAAATTTTAGGAAATACTAGAGTGATTGATTGTCAAATAGGTGATGATGTTAGAATAGAAAGCTCTGTATTGGAGGAAAGTTTTGTTGAAAATAAAGTGACGATAGGACCATTTGCACATTTGAGACCTAAAACTTATTTAAAAGAGGAAGTTCATATAGGGAATTTTGTGGAAATAAAGAAATCAGTGTTAGAAAAGGGCGTTAAGGTGGGACACTTGACATATTTAGGAGATGCTATCGTAGGAGAAAAAACTAATATAGGTGCAGGAACAATAACTTGTAACTATGATGGTAAAAATAAATTCAAAACTACAATTGGAAAAAATGCTTTTATAGGAAGTGATACAATGTTGGTGGCTCCTGTTAATATAGGAGAAAATGCGTTGATTGGAGCAGGTTCAGTGATAACGAAAGACGTACCTGAAAATGCGTTAGCAGTATCAAGAAGTAAACAAGTTATAAAATTTGATTGGAGGAAATAAAAAAAATGGAAAGACCTGGGGTAAAAATTTTTGCCGGAACATCAAATATGGAATTAGCTAAAAAAATAGCTGAGAAGTATGGAACTTCAGTGGGAGATGTTGAAATTGTTAGATTCAAGGATGGAGAGATTTACGTTTGTGTGGGAGAGACAGTAAGAGGAAGAGATATATTTATTGTTCAATCTACATCTGAGCCTGTAAATGAAAACTTAATGGAGTTATTGATATTTATTGATGCTTTAAAAAGAGCTTCAGCAAAATCGATAAATGTTATAATTCCATATTATGGATATGCTAGACAGGATAGAAAATCAAGACCAAGAGAACCAATTACGTCTAAGTTAGTGGCAAATCTATTAACAACAGCGGGAGCTACAAGAATTGTAGCTATGGATTTACACGCTGATCAGATTCAAGGATTCTTCGATATACCAGTGGATCATATGCAAGCATTACCATTATTGGCAAAATCATTTATCGCCAGAGGAATGTCAGGAGATAAAGTAGTAGTTGTATCACCAGATATTGGTGGAGTAAAAAGAGCTAGAAAATTAGCGGAGTGGTTAGATTGTAAAATAGCAATCATTGATAAGAGAAGACCAAAACCGAATATGTCAGAAGTTATGAATTTAATTGGAGAAGTTGAAGGAAAAATTGCGATATTCATAGATGATATGATTGATACAGCTGGTACAATTACAAACGGAGCAGAGGCAATCATGGCAAGAGGGGCTATTGAGGCATACGCGTGTTGTACGCATGGCGTATTTTCAGACCCAGCTATTGAAAGATTACAGGCTTCATGTTTAAAAGAAGTGATAATAACAGATTCGATAGCATTACCAGAGTCTAAAAAAATCGATAAGATAAAAGTAGTTTCTGTAGATGAAATTCTTGCGGAAGCTGTCAGAAGAATAGTAAATAATGAATCAGTATCTGAGTTATTTGAAAAGTAAAAGCATATAGAAAGCTAGTATTCCACTAGCTTTTTTTTTTTTTTTATGTTAGAATTGTTTATATAGACAAAGGTGAGGAAAAGGATTTATTATGAAAAGAATTGTATTTAAAGAAGACAATATTGATTTAGAAATTATAAAAAATAGATTAATTAATGATGGTGTAATAATTTATCCAACAGATACGGTATATGGAGTAGGAGCAAGTATTGATTCACTGAAAGGTCTATGTAAAATATATGAGATAAAAGAAAGAGATTTTAAATCTCCACTGATAGCACTTTTAAGTAAGGTGGAATACGTTGAGAAAATAGCGATTATAGATAAGGAAAAAAAAACAATTATAGAGAAGTTAGCTAATAGATTTTGGCCGGGCGCTTTAACTATTATTTTAAATAAAAAAGAAACTGTTCCGGACATTATAGTTTCTGGAGGAAAAACAATTGGTGTTAGGATACCTGATTTAAAATTAGCTCAGGAGATAATAGAAAGTATTGGTGGAATTTTACCAACGACAAGTGCCAATATTTCTGGAGAAAAAACACCGAGAAGTTTTGAGGAGCTAAGTGAAGAGTTTAAAAAGAGAGTGGATATTGTAGTTGATGGTGGAAAATCCCCTTTGGGCATGGAATCAACGATACTAGATTTGACAAAAACGTTCCCAAAAATTCTTAGAGAGGGAGCTATAAAAAAGGAAATAATAGAGGAAGTTATTGGAAAAATATAAAATTTTGGAGGAAAAAATAAAATGAAGGCACAAAAGGTAAACGCAAACAACATGAATCCTATGCAAATGAATGCAATGTCATCAATGATGGGAATGATGAACTCGATTCAAAAGATTGGAAAAGGTAAAAGAAAGTACTCAGTATCTTTAGATAAAGGGACAAAAAAGTTTCTATCTAAATTTATAGAAGAGATAAAAAAACAATTTGCAGTGAACAATGGAATGCAAAATGTTGGGCAATTTTTAGATTATGTAAAATCAGTGGCAGATTCAAAAGATAAAATGGATTTAAAGTTATCTTATGAGGAACAAGAGTTTTTAACAAAAATGGTATCAGATGCTGTTAAAGGAATGGAAAGCGTGCAGTTCAAATGGTATCAGCTTATAAAAAAATCAATGACAAAGGTTATGGCAAAACAATATAGACAGTTACTTGTTCAATTAAAAAAATAGGCATATGGATAAAACTAGGAAGTAGAGAATTTTTCTACTTCTTTTTTAAAAAAAATTATTGACATTTTATATATGATAGGGTATAATTATAAATGTCTGAAGAGATGCCGCTTTAGCTCATCTGGTAGAGCAACTGACTTGTAATCAGTAGGTGATTGGTTCGACTCCGATAAGCGGCACCATATAAAATGCCCCGTTCGTTCAGTGGTAAGGACAATAGATTTTCACTCTATAAACAGGGGTTCGATTCCCCTACGGGGTACCATTAAAATTGAATAAGATATGGTGAGGTTCCCGAGCGGTCAAAGGGATCAGACTGTAAATCTGACGGCTCTGCCTTCGAAGGTTCGAATCCTTCTCTCACCACCACTTATACTACACTAACCTGAAACAGTTTGAGGGATATGTGTGGATTTTTTTTTAAGCGGATTTTTTTTGTAAAAGAAAAGAAAAAATAAATATAAAGAAAAATAGGAGGAAATTTCAAATGGCTAAAGAAAAATTTGAAAGAAGCAAACCGCACGTTAACATTGGAACAATTGGACACGT
>CAKOHT010000004.1 GCA_934085975.1 uncultured Cetobacterium sp. | reverse complement strand
AACATCATTTGCTATTTTCCAAATTTGTGATTGTAATTCAGCTCTTTGTATTACACTTGACATTTTTTCCTCCATCTGCCTTAAACTCTATCTTTTTTAATCTTTTGTTATATCCAATGTAGCTTTACCATTTAGCATTAAATCTGCAAATATTTTTCCTTTTCCATATTTGAGCTTATAATATGCTGCTTCAGCTATCATTGCTGCATTGTCAGTACAATATTCCATTGAAGGGTAGTTTACTTTTATCCCCAGTTTACTAGCTCTCATTGTTAACTCACTTCTCAATAATGAATTAGCTGCAACTCCTCCTGCTATTACAATTTGTCTAACCCCTTTGTCTTTAGCCGCTTTCAATGTTTTTTTGCAAAGTATATCCACTACTTTTTCTTGAAACGAAGCGGATAAATCTTCTGCCTTAAACTCTTCACCTTTCATTCTAGCTTTATTCACAGCATTTATAACAGAGGTTTTAATTCCTGAAAAACTGAAATCATACCCCTCCACCTTAGGTTCTGGTATTTTTAATGCCTCTTTGTTTCCTTTATAATAAAGTTTATCCACAATAGGTCCACCCGGGTACCCTATTCCCATAACTCTTGCTACTTTGTCATAACTTTCACCAACAGCATCATCCAAAGTTGCTCCTAAGTTTATAAAATTATGCTCTTTATCTATATACACTATATTTGTATGTCCACCAGATACCACTAAAGCTATACATGGTAATTCAATGTCGTGTTCTATAAAATTTCCATAGATATGTGCTTTTATATGATGAACAGGAATTAAAGGAATGTCATGTCCATAAGCTAATCCTTTGGCGAATGAAATTCCCACAAGAAGTGCTCCAATTAATCCTGGCGCATATGTTACAGCTATATAATCCACATCATCCATTGTGATTTTAGCTTTTTCTAAACTTTCCTCCAAAATTGTGGCTATATTTTTGATATGATGTCTTGAGGCAATTTCGGGTACTACTCCACCATACTCTTTATGTATCTCTATTTGAGAGGAAATATTATTGGATAAAACTTCTTTTCCATCCTTTAAAACGGCTATTGATGTCTCATCACAAGACGTTTCTATTCCTAATATAATCATTGATTTCTCCCTTTATGCTTTTCTTTAATTATATCATATTTTCTGTTAAAATATATAAAAAACTACCTTAGAACTTTCATGTTCTAAGGTAGTTAAAACTTCACTATTTAACTGTTAAACCTCTACTTTTAAATATACTTTTTGCATTTTCGAATCTTTCAGCTGAAAGTTGTTCAACTCCCTTTAAAGGATATTCTAGCCCCATCTTTTGCCATTTATACTCCCCTAAAGAATGATATGGTAAAATTTCAACTTTTTCCAAGTTATCAAAATCTTTCAAAAAATCAGCTAGTTTTTCCAACAACTCGTCGTTGTCAGTAATTCCCGGTACAACAACGTGTCTTACCCACATTGGCTTTCCTATTTCCTTCAAATATTTCGCAAACTGTAATGTCGGTTCTAATTCTATTCCAGTTAATTCCCTATATTGTTTTGAATCTATTGATTTTATATCCAATAGGACAAGGTCTGTATACTCTAAAGCTTCTTTAACTTTATCATTAAGTAAAAATCCAGAAGTATCAATTGCTGTATGTATACCTTCCTGTTTACAAAGTCTCAATAGCTCCTTTACATATTCAGGCTGAGTTAACGGATCACCACCTGTCACCGTAACCCCACCTGATTTTATAAAGTTTTTATATCTACAGATTTCTAAGAAAGTTTGTTCAGGAGTTTCCAAGAATTTTGCATCCTCTTTTTTCCATGTATCACTATTATGGCAATATTTACATCTTAAAGGACACCCTTGAGTAAACACCACATATCTAATACCTGGTCCATCTACGGTTCCAAAACTCTCGTGTGAGTGAATAAATCCCTTTTTCATTTCTTAGCACATCCTTTTTTATTACATATTTCCATTAATTGTTCTTGAAATAACGTCTAACTGTTGCTCTTTTGTTAATCTTACAAAATTAACTGCATATCCAGATACTCTGATTGTTAGCTGAGGATATTTCTCAGGATTTGCCATTGCATCCTCTAATAATGTTCTATCAAACACGTTAACATTCAAGTGTTGTCCTCCATCAGCTGTGAAGTATCCATCCATTAAAGCCACTAAGTTAGCTACTCTTTCCTCTCTAGATTTTCCTAGAGCTCCTGGTGTGATAGCGAATGTGTAAGAAATTCCATCTTCTGCGTGGTGGAATGGTAATTTTGCTACTGAAGCAAGTGCTGCTACAGCTCCTCTTGTATCTCTTCCGTTCATTGGATTAGCTCCTGGAGAGAACGGAGTTCCTGCTGGTCTTCCACAAGGAGTTGTTCCTGTTTTCTTTCCATAAACTACGTTTGAAGTTATTGTTAGGATTGATTGTGTAGCTTTTGAATTTCTATAAGTTTCATGAGTTCTTATATAGTTCATGAATTTCTCCATTACTTCGATCGCTAACTTATCTGTTTCATCATTGTTGTTTCCGAATGGTACGTATTCACCCTCTCTTACGAAATCAACAGCTATTCCTCTCTCATCTCTAATTACTCTTACTTTTGCATCTCTAATAGCTGCTAATGAGTCGGCAACAATCGATAATCCAGCAATTCCCGATGCTTGAGTTCTTAAAACTTCTACATCATGAAGAGCCATTTCAAACGCTTCATAAGAATATTTATCATGCATATAGTGAATAACTTTTAAAGCATTGATGTAAACTCCTGCTAACCATTTTAACATTAGGTCATATTTTTCCATTACCTCGTTGAAATCTAAATACTCAGAAGTAATTCCCTCAAATTTAGGTGCTACTTGTGCTCCTGACTTCTCATCTCTTCCACCGTTGATAGTATATAGTAAAGCTTTTGGTAAATTTACTCTAGCTCCAAAGAATTGCATTTGCTTTCCTATTTTCATTGGAGAAACACAACATGCGATTCCGTAGTCATCACCTAGCTCTGGTCTCATTAAATCATCATTTTCATACTGAATAGCTGATGTATCTATCGAAACTTTAGCACAGAAATTCTTCCAATTTTCAGGAGATTTTTGTGACCATAATACTGTTAAGTTTGGCTCTGGAGCTGGTCCTAAGTTATAAAGAGTATTTAAGTATCTAAAAGACGTTCTAGAAACTAAAGTTCTTCCATCTACTCCCTCTCCTCCTAAAGCCTCAGTTACCCAAGTAGGATCTCCTGAGAATAGCTCATTGTATTCTGGTGTTCTTAAGAATCTAATAATTCTCAGTTTTATAATAAATTGATCTATTAAATCCTGAGCTTCAGTCTCAGTGATTAATCCTTTTGCTAAATCCTTCTCTATATATATATCCAAGAATGTTGCAGTTCTTCCAACTGACATTGCTGCTCCATCTTGATCTTTTGTAGCTGCTAAGTATGCAAAATATACCCATTGAACTGCTTCTCTTGCGTTTGAAGCTGGCTTAGTAACATCAAATCCATAAGAAGCACACATTTTAACAAATGCTTTTAAAGCGTTGATTTGCTCTGTTATTTCCTCTCTTTTTCTGATAATTTCCTCAGTTAACTCTGGAGCCTCTGCTTTTTTTAATTCAAACTTTCTCTCTTGGATTAATCTGTCCACTCCATATAATGCTACTCTTCTATAATCTCCAATAATTCTTCCTCTTCCGTAAGCATCTGGTAGTCCAGTTACAATCCCTGATTTTCTTACTGCTTTCATGTCATCAGTATATGCTGAGAAAACTCCCTCATTATGAGTTTTTCTATATTTTGTAAAAATCTCTTTCGTTATTGGATCAATCTCATATCCATATGCATTTAAAGAGTTCTCAACCATTCTTAATCCACCTTTTGGATAGATTCCTCTCTTTAATGGTGCATCTGTTTGTAATCCCACTATTGATTCATTTTCTTTTGAGATGTATCCAGGTCCATAAGTATCGATTGATTGTGGATATCTTGTTTCTGCATCATAAACACCCTTTGCAATCTCTTCTTTGAACATTTCTGTTAACTTTGACCAAACAGCTTTTGTATTTTCAGTAGCTCCAACTAAGAATGACTCATCCCCAGTATATGGCGTGTAATTGTTCTGAATGAAATCTCTAACATTGATTTCTTTCTTCCATAAATTTCCTTTGAAATCTGACCAGTAAGATTGTAAGTTTTCCATCTTTTTTCCTCCTGAGTGGATTATAAATAATATATATTCCAATTATATTTTTTGTTTAAGCCTGTTAAGTTCAACTTAATTTTCAAGGAAATTATAGCATAAATAATAATTAGTGTCAAACTTTTCCCAAGTTTTTAAGAGTTTATTTTACACTTATTTAGTGTGTTTTTTGGGCGTTTTTCTATCTCATCTCTTTAACTATCAATTCTCGAACAATCTCACTCAGGTTTCTACTATTTTCTTGATCTATTTTTTTCAAATTTATCGGTTTTCCTACAGTTAATCTGACTTTTTTATTTGGCTTTATTAAAATATTTTTTCTACTTTGGACAAAAAAAGTTCCATCTATTGTTAACGGCAAAATAATTCCATTGGTTTCTGTAGCTAATTTAAAACTTCCTTTTTTAAAACTTCCCACCTCTCCTGTCAAAGTTCTCTCCCCCTCTGGAAAGATTACAGTCGGATATCCCCGTTTGACTATATTAACTGCTTTTCTTATACTTTTTATTCCTTCTCTAGGATTGGATCTATCTAAGAATATACAGTTACTCATTTTCATCCACATTGAATAAAATGGCCAATTTTCCATCTCTTTTTTAGCTACAAATCCTACGGGTATACTTAATCCTGTAACTATCACTGGTATATCTAAGTTACTTGCATGATTTGCCACCACCACAATCCCATCTTCCAACTTCATTTTTTTATAAGCTACTTCATCTAAATACACCACTTCTAAATCTATTTTGGCTGCTTTTACCATTTTTTCTGAGAGTTTTTTTAACTCTTTTCGTGCAGCAAAAGGTGCTTTGTCACTAGACATTTTTTTTATTTTTCTAGCCTTAAATAGTGTCAAATATATAAACTCAAGTAGTACTACTAATGTAACTTTAAATAATGTTAACATTCTTCCTCCCTTTTCTTAGTTATAACTCTTTTGATGTCACTGTATGAAAACCCCTTCCTCATAAGGGAAGCTATTTTTTTATGTTCTTCTTTTTCTCCAAGTTTATCCCACGCTTTAGATAACTCCTTTAATTCACTATCCTCTTCATAAAAACTCAACGCTTCCTCTATTACCTCAAAAGCGACTCCCTTTATTTTTAACTCGTACGCTATCTTTTTCTTTCCACATTTCTTATTTTTAGCATATGAAATAGCGAATTCTCTATCATCAATATAACCAGCCTCTTCTAATTTCTTTATAACTTTCATTACCACAGTTTTTTCCCAATATTTTTGTACAAGTTTATTGTATATCTCTTTTTTCGTATAGTCTCTCTTAGCTAAATAATAATATGACGTGGAGAGAGCAGCTAACTCTAACACCTGTAAGTATTCTTCATGAGATAGCTCCTCTCTCCTTTTTAAATCATATTTGTTTACTATTTCGTTATTTAGACCTATACTCAAACCATTTTCAAAGAGATATTTATTCTTCAATAATCTCTTCAATTTCAACTTCTTCCTCTTCTCCCTCTTCAGATGTGTGAAGTACTATTGTATTTTTCTCTAAAAGCTGGTTTATTTTTTCTTCAATTGCTGACAATAGCTCCACTTCAGTCTCCAGTCTAGCTTTTACATTTTCTTTACCTTGACCAAGCCTAATATCCCCAAAGCTGAACCAAGCTCCAGATTTGGCAACAATATCATTATCTAAAGCCATATCTAGAATCTCTCCAACTCTAGAAATTCCTTTACCATACATAATTTGGAATTTAGCTTCTTTAAAAGGAGGAGCAACTTTGTTTTTTGTAACCTTTACTACAGTTTCGTTTCCTATAACCTCTTCTCCCTGTTTTACACTTCCAACTCTTTTTACTTCCATTCTCACTGATGAGTAGAATTTTAGAGCCTTTCCACCTGTTGTTGTTGTTTGAGGACCAAAACTAAATCCACCAATCTTATCTCTAACCTGATTTATAAATATCATTGTTGTTTTTGATTTATTTATAGAACCTGTTAATTTTCTTAAAGCTTTTGACATCAATCTTGCTTGAAGTCCCATCTGTTGATCCGACATCTCGCCATCTATTTCCGCTTTTGGAACTAACGCTGCCACTGAATCGACAACAATAACATCAATCGCTCCAGATCTAACTAACATATCTGCTATCTCCAATGCTTGTTCTCCAAAATCTGGCTGAGAAATCAATAACTCCTCTATATCCACTCCCAACGCTTTTGCATACACCGGGTCTAGAGCGTGCTCTGCATCTATAAATGCAGCTACTCCACCCATCTTTTGTGCTTGAGCTACTATATGTAATGCTATTGTTGTTTTTCCTGAACTCTCTGCTCCATATACCTCTATAATTCTACCTCTAGGAACTCCACCTAACCCAAGAGCCAAATCTAAATTTATACTTCCCGTTGGAACAACTTCAATATTCATACCTTGGTTCTCTCCAAGTTTCATTATTGATCCTTCACCAAAGTCTTTTCTTATCTGTTTTAATGCTGTTTCTAGAGCTTTTGACTTATCTGTTGTATCTACTGCCTTTTTTGCCATATCAATTACCTCCCGTGTTTTTCTATTATTTCCATTACCATTGCTGCATTCAATTTTTTCATACAATCAAAATGTTTCTTCGGACAAACTTTATCTCCATGTAAACTACAAGGTGAGCATGGTTCATTCAAGTAAATCAATATATTTTTTTCATCATACTCAAACATTGCTGGACTGGTTGGACCAAATATAACAAATGTTGGACATTTTACACCTCTTGCTATATGAAATGGTCCAGAGTCATTTGTAACCAAAAATTTAGCTTTTGAAAGTAATGCTCCACTTTCTTTTAGAGTCAATTTCCCAGCTAAATTTATAGCGAATCCATCCGCTATTTTTTTTATTTCCTCACACATCTCATACTCACTACTTGAACCTATCAAAATTGGTTTCTTTCCATATTTATTATAAAGTAGTTTTGATAATTCTGCAAACCCTTCTTTAGTCCATTTTTTAGTTTCCTTCGAAGCTCCTGGAGCTATCATTGGAACGTTGTCATATTCTATACAAAATGTTTCTAATTTTTTCAAATCTTTTTTTTCAAAACTAAAAGTTAAATCTTCACCACTGTATTCCAGCCCCAAAACTTTAAAAGCACCAAAATAATTTTTAATTATAGTATCATCCACTCTATACTTAATTGCCTTAATTTTAACTAGAATACTCTTCAATAAACTTCTTTTTTTATAAGTATATGCTTTGCACCCAATTGCACTCCTTATAATTTTTGACCTTATCTTTGCGTGTAAATCAAATATATAGTCATAATTATTTAATTTTAATTCTTTTCCCAAAATTATCATATTTTTTAAACCGTCATGCTTTTTCTTATTAAACAAAATTAGATTATCTATATAGGGGCATCCCGATATCGCATCTTTAAAATTTTCCATAACTAAAAAATCTATAATTATATCTGGATACTTTTTTTTCAATTCCTTTAAAATAGGAGTAGTCAACACCACATCTCCTATTGAGCTAAGTCTTATTATTAAAACTCTCAACTTATCTTTCCTTTCCTCTAATTATTTTTTTCATTTTTCCAATCCAATGCAGGTAACTATTGAAACTTTTTGCTAATTTATAACTTAAAGTTGTCTTATCGTAATCATCAATATCTTTATGACAACTTTCCTCCAAATATATAAACTCGTATACCTCTCCTGCCTTTCCATACCTATTTTTCATCAATTTTGCATCTATTAAATAAATTTCATGGTTTTCTACTATGAAGTTGCTTAGCTGAGAATCTCCATGTAAGTATCCTTTTTCATGTATTTTCTTTAATTCATTCTCCACTATTTTTAAATCTTTTTGAGTTGCTGGCTTTCCAGATAAGTATGAACTTACTAAAAAAGAGTCTACACACACTCCCAAAACTTTCTTTTCCCAATACATAATAGGAATAGGTCCTTTAAACCCAAGTTTTTGTATTCTTAGATAATTTGCATACTCTCTTTTACTTTCACTTCCCCTAATTAAAGAGGTTATTCTTTGCCATGTACGTTTATTTTTTTCTTTTGGAATTTTATAAACGTATCTATCTCCGTCGATTTCAATCAATCTAACTACACTTCTATTATCATCTTTTAAACTCTTAATAGTTTTGAATTCTTCTTTTTTTATCTTATTAACTAACTTAAAGTCTGCTTCAGTGTTACACAATATTTTTTCCATTATCCCCTCTTCAAAATCTGTAGAATTTTATCATAGACCTGTTTCGGTTTTATATCTAACATACATTTGAAATGTCCCTTTGGACATTTGTCTCCCCCATGTATCGCACACGGTCTACATGAAAGGTTTTTTACTTCCAAAACCTCACTATTTTGACTCCATGGAAAGAAACCAAACTCTTCCACTGTTGGACCAAAAATTGCAAGAATTGAAGTATTTTTAAAAGCGGATGCTATATGTATCGGTGATGAATCATTTGTCAAGACTACATCTACTCTTTTTAAAACTTCTACTAGTTCCAATAAAGTTGTTTTCCCTCTCAAATCTAAAACTCCGTGCTTAGCATTTATATTTAGATGTAGTTCGTCTTTACCACCAACAACAATAACGCTTTTGTTATCTTTTATTAATAGGTCAATTACTTCATTAAAATATTCTAAAGGCCATTTTTTTGTAAACCATTTACTTCCTGGAGCTACTGCAACAATCTCTTTATTTTTTAAATTATTATCACTCCAAATTTTATCGACGGTTTCAATATCTCTCTTACTTGGATACAATTCAATTGGATATCTATCTCTCGGGTTATTTGGGATATCTCCCATAAAAGATAGTAACTTCTCTACTTCATGTTTACTTTTGTCATATTTTATTTTATCTGTAAACAAGCAAGACCCACTTGCTATATCATATCCCACTCTCTTTGGCGATCTTGTTAACCATCCCAGAATAGAACTTCTAAGATACCTATGAGGTGTCATGACTATATTAAAATTTTCATATCTTAATCGTCTGCCTAAAGCCAATAACCCTTTAATTCCTGAATGAGTTTTTCTCTTATCATACTCTATTATCTCTGTTATCATTGGATTATTTCTCAAAATAGTAGCACCAACTGGAGTGGTTACATATGTAATCTTTGCTTCTGGATATACCTCTCTTATTCTTTTTAATAGCGGTGTCGACAAAACAATATCACCTATAAAAGCTGTATGTATCACCAATATTTTCACTATCTATCTCTCCATTCTCTCTACTATTGCTTGAACTATTTTTTCTTTTACATCTTCATTATAGGAATCAAACTCTTTATGTTTATAATTTTCTTTTGTATTTTCATCTGGTATTATATACGTGACATCTTCATTTCCAAAGACTCCCCATCTTACTAAACTTTGAGTTGCTTTTTTAGGATACAATGCCACAATACTTTTTTGTAAAGAACCTGCTATATGAGTTGGACCCGTCGATCCACCAAAATAAACTTTAGCTCTATCTATAATCGCTCCTATGTTTAAAAGCTCACCACCATTAGCAAAAAGGTATACTTTATCTTTTCCTATTTCTTCTAAAAGTTTCAGTCCTCTCTCTTCGTCTGAAATATGAGCAGTTACTATTATGTCCACCTCTTCAACTCTGCCTATAACCTCTCTTAAAATATCGGCATATTGTTTATCACTTATATTCTTTGCGGACCCTCCCATAAAAGGGTTTACAACCAGTACTTTATCTCCGATACAATTATCTTTAAAAAACCTTTCAGCAGCTTCCAAATTACTTTTATCTAAAAAAATCTGAGTATTTATTTCAAATTTATTTTCAAAAAGTTTTTTGTCTAACTTTTTTATTAAATCCAAATTATACTCCGCTTCATGTTTTATCGATTTAGATCTTTTTTGTAAAATCCCTCTGTTGAAAGTAAAAAAAGACTTTAACTTTGATAGAGGACCTATTTTTACTTTAGCTTTACTTGCTTTTGCTAGCTCCATTACAAAGTTATCAACATATAACGCAATAAAAACATCTGCATTGAAATACTTTATTTTTTCTAAAAGTTCCTTCCGTCTATATCTATCTATTTGAACGACTCTATTTATATATGGTAGATTTTTTACTATGTTATAATTGTAATCCCTTACTAATAAAGTTATCTCAGCATCTGGATACATTTTTCTAAGCATAAAAAAACTAGGAATTGATAGAATTAAGTCACCTATTTTATCCGTTCTTGCTATTATTATTTTTTTATAAGTATGAACCATTCCTATTCATCTCCCTCAGTTAAAAATATTTTATCACTTACTCCTAATTATACCAAATAATATGCTAATTTACAAAAAAGTTTTATAATAAAAAAGAGATAAGATATTTCTATCTTATCTCTAAAATACAAAGAATTACTTAGCTTCAGCTGTGAAGTCTAATGATGCAAGTCTTTGGTATTGTCTCCATCTTCTTTGAGACTCTAATTTATTTTTAGCAAATAGCTCTTTTGCGTGCTCTGGTTTAGATTTTGCTAATGTAGCATATCTAACCTCTCCCATTAGATAGTCATTGTAGTTATCCCAGTTAGGTTCTTTACAATCAATTTGTAGAGGGTTCTTTCCTTCTTTTTCCAATAGTGGGTTATATCTAAATATTGGCCAGTATCCACACTCAGTAGCTTTCTTCATCTCTAGTTGGCTGTTACCCATTCCGTTCTTTAATCCATGACTGATACATGGTGCATAAGCTATAATTATTGATGGTCCTGGATATGCCTCAGCTTCAGCTATTGCCTTTAAATATTGAGCTTGATTTGCTCCCATAGAAACCTGTGCAACATAGATATGTCCATAAGACATTGCTATTGCAGCTAAATCTTTCTTTTTGTTAGGTTTTCCTGCTGCTGCGAACTTCGCTACCGCTCCTGTTTGTGTTGATTTAGATGCTTGTCCTCCTGTGTTAGAGTAGATTTCAGTATCCATTACTAAAACATTTATATCATCTGAAGAAGCTAATACATGGTCTAATCCACCATAACCTATATCATAAGCCCATCCGTCTCCTCCAAATATCCATTGTGATTTCTTAACAAGATATTGTTTTAACTCTAAAATCTCTGCTGATACTCCACAGTCACACGCTTCTAGAACTGGAACTAATCTATCTCTTATCTCTTTAGTTTTATTTCCGTCTGCTCTGTTTTCAATCCACTCAGCAAACATTGCTGCAACTTCTGGAGCAACATTTTCCATATTTTCTTCCATTATTGTTTGGATTCTATCTCTCATTGTTTCAACAGCTATTGTCATTCCATATCCAAACTCTGCGTTATCCTCAAATAATGAGTTACCCCATGATGGACCTTCTCCACAACTATTTGTTGTATATGGAGTTGATGGTGCTGACCCTCCATAAATTGACGAACATCCTGTAGCATTAGCTATCATCATTCTGTCTCCAAATAGTTGAGTTATTGCTTTAATGTAAGGTGTTTCTCCACATCCTCCACAAGCTCCATGGAATTCAAATAACGGTTGTGCAAATTGTGATCCTTTTACTGATGTCTTAGGCATAAATTCATCTTTATATGTCACTTCGTTGAATAGGTAATCCGCATTTTCTTGCTCTCCCTTCTCAACCTCTTGTCCGATAGGTACCATTACTAAAGCTTTCTCTTTAGCTGGACACACATTAGCACATAGTCCACATCCTGTACAATCTAAAGGAGATACTTGAATTTTATACTCTAGACCCTCTAATCCTTTTCCAATAGGTGTTTTTGTTTTTAACTCATTTGGTGCTCCCGCCTTCTCCTCTGCTGTCATTAAGAATGGTCTTATAACTGCGTGTGGACAAACGTATGAACACTGGTTACACTGAATACAATTTTCTGCTTTCCACTCAGGTACATTTACTGCAACTCCTCTTTTCTCAAAAGCAGTTGTTCCATTTTCAAATGTTCCATCTTCATATCCTAGGAATGTAGAAACTGGTAACTCTTCACCTTTTAAAGCGTTTATAGGTTTTGCAATTTTTTCTACAAATGATTCTAGTTTTGTAGAACCACATCCACATCCTGTACAAGAGCATGCCTCTTTCTCCTCTGCACATTCAGTTGATAAATTAGCCCATGAAGGATCAACTGTAATTTGAACTAATTCTCCAGCTCCTTTATCGATAGCTTCATAGTTCATTTTAACAATTGCATCACCTTTTTTAGCATATGATTTTTCAGCATATTGTTTCATGTATTTTTGTGCATCCTCAAATGGAATAACATCTGCCAATTTGAAGAATGCTGATTGCATTATTGTATTAGTTCTTCCTCCTAATCCAATTTCTGCTGCTAGTTTATTAGCATTTATAATATAGAACTTAGCATTTTTCTCTGCTAATTGTTTTTTTACTGAGTTTGGTAAATGTGCTATAACTTCATCTTTATCCCACACACAGTTTAATAGGAATGTTCCACCTTGCTTTAATCCACTTATCATATCGTATTGTGTCAGGTACGCTGGTACAGAGCAAGCTACGAAATTTGGTGAAGATACCAAATAAGTTGATCTGATTGGATGCTTTCCAAATCTTAAGTGAGATCTTGTTGATCCGCCAGATTTTTTTGAGTCATATGCAAAGTATCCTTGTGCATATAAATCTGTTTTATCTCCGATAATCTTAATTGAGTTTTTATTAGCTCCAACTGTTCCATCTGATCCAAGTCCAAAGAATAAGCATTCTCTTACTCCCTCTGCTCCTGTTTCAATATGAGGTCCAACTTCAAGAGATTTAAATGTAACATCATCAACGATTCCTACTACAAATCCATCTTTTGGCTCAGCTTGCTTTAAGTTATCAAATACAGCTTTCATTTGAGCTGGTGTTGTATCTTTTGAAGATAATCCATATCTTCCACCTACGATTACTGGAGCATTTTCCATTCCGTAGAACAATCCTCTAACGTCCATATATAATGGCTCTCCTAATGCTCCTGGCTCTTTTGTTCTATCCAATACAGCAATTTTCTTTACTGTCTTAGGGAATACGTTGAAGAAGTACTCAGCAGAGAATGGTCTATATAGGTGAACATTTATTAATCCTACTTTTTCTCCTTTTTTCACTAAATAATCAACTGTCTCCATCAATGTTTCGCAAACAGATCCCATAGCAATAACAATATGCTCTGCATCTGGTGCTCCATAATAGTTAAATGGCTTATAATCTCTTCCAGTTACTTTTGAAATTTCTTCCATATAATTAGCTACAATAGCAGGAACTGCATTATAGAATTTATTTTGTACTTCTCTAGTTTGGAAGTAGATATCGTCATTTTGAGCTGTTCCCTTTGTCACTGGGTGCTCAGGATTTAAAGCTCTCTCTCTAAAGGCTTTAATAGCATCCATATCTACTAATCTCTTAAATACATCAAAATCCATCACTTCAACTTTTTGAATTTCATGAGAAGTTCTAAATCCATCAAAAATATTCATGAACGGAACTCTTGATTTAATAGCTGCTAAATGTGCAACTCCTGATAAATCCATTACTTCTTGTACTGAGCTCTCAAATAACATAGCAAATCCAGTTGGTCTAGCTGCATAAACGTCTTGGTGGTCACCAAATATAGATAGTGCTTGTGCTGCTAAAGCTCTTGCTGAAACATGGATAACTCCTGGTAAAAGTTCTCCAGCTATTTTGTACATATTAGGTACTTTTAATAGCAATCCTTGTGATGCTGTATATGTTGTAGTTAAAGCTCCTGCTTGTAAAGATCCATGAACTGTTCCAGCTGCTCCTGCTTCTGATTGCATTTCAACAACTTTTACTGGAACTCCAAACATGTTTTTCATTCCTCTTGATGCCCACTCGTCAGTGTACTCAGCCATTGGCGATGATGGAGTTATCGGATAAATACCTGCTACTTCTGTAAAAGCATATGATGCATATGCCGCAGCTTGGTTACCATCCATAGTTTGCATTTTTTTAGCCATTTGAATTGTCCTCCCTTTTTTAATCGACTCTAAAGTTAACTCTATTTTACGAGCATTCCTATTAATTGTCAATTAAAGTTCTTGATTTTTTAAGAAATATTTAAACTAATTCAACCAAATATAATTTTTTACTGACTAATATGTTTATTTTTTAAACAGCTTCTGATACTAACTATTTCGTAGCATTTACAATTTCGTAAGTATCTCTAGCTATTACTAACTCTTCATTCGTAGGTATTTTAAATACTTTCACTTTAGATGTTTCTTTTGTCAAAAGTACATTTCCTTTTTGTCTCTTAGAGTTAACTTCCGTATCTAATTCAACTCCCATAAACTCTAACCCTTTCAACACATCTCCTCTAACCTTTCCAGAATTCTCTCCAATTCCTCCAGTGAAGCAAATTGCATCTACTCCACCCATTTGAGCTGCATAGTTTCCAACATATCCTCTTATTTTATAGGCAAACATATTTTCAGCTAATAACGCCCTTTCATTTCCTGCTGCCGCCGCAATCTCCATATCTCTACAGTCTGAAGACTCTCCAAATACTCCCAAGATTCCAGATTTTTTATTCATTCTGTCATCCATCTCTTTATCTGATAATCCTCTTTTATTTTTTATAAATAAAACCGCCGCTGGATCAATATCTCCGCATCTAGTTCCCATCATAATTCCTTGTAATGGAGTTAATCCCATTGTTGTATCGATACATTTACCATTCTTAACTGCAGATATAGATCCTCCATTTCCTAAGTGGCAAACAATTATTTTTGATTCAGCTGGATTTCCTAACAACTCTCTAGCTACCCCTGAAACAAACTTATGAGATGTTCCATGGAATCCATATTTTCTAACTTTTAACTCTGTATAATCCTCATATGGTAAAGCGTACATATATGCCTCTTTTGGCATTGTTTGGTGGAATGATGTATCAAATACTCCAACATTTGGTTTCCCTGGCATCAATTCTTGCATTGTTCTTATTCCTAATAGATTTGCAGGATTATGTAATGGCGCTAACTCTGAACACTCTTCCATTGCCGCCATAACTTCTGGAGTTACTAATACTGATGAAGCAAATTTTTCTCCACCATGTACTACTCTGTGACCAATTGCATCAATCTCATCCACTGATTTTATCACTCCATACTCTGGATTTGTAATAGCATTTATTACTAGCTCTAAAGCTTCCTTGTGAGTTGGCATATCTTGTTTTATCTCAATTTCAAAATCATTAGCCGGAGTTTCATACTCCATTTTTGATCCTTCAATCCCTATTCTTTCACAAAGTCCAATTGCAAAAAGTTCTCCTGATTCAGGATTTAATAATTGGTACTTTAGAGATGAACTACCACAGTTAATAACTAAAACTTTCATTAAATTTACCACCTTAATTTTATTTTTTATTTTAATATATTTAATTAGTAAGGAGTCAAAACTCCCTACTAACTTTTTGCCTCAACTTAAATTTTCTTCTATCCAGCTTGAACTGAAGTTATTGCAGCTAAATCTACTATATCTTTAACTGAACATCCTCTTGATAAATCATTTATTGGAGCTGCTAACCCTTGAATTAAAGGACCATATGCTTCCGCATTGGCCAATCTTTGAACTAATTTATATCCAATATTTCCTGCTGCCAAATTAGGGAATATTAATACATTAGCTTTCCCTGCTACTTTGGAATTCGGAGCTTTTTTCATTCCTACTGATATCACTAAAGCAGCGTCTGCCTGTAACTCTTCTTCAAATGCAAAACTTGCATTTCTTTCTCTCAAAATCTCTCCTGCTCTTTTTACAACATCTACCGAATCATGATTTGCAGATCCTTTTGTGGAGAATGACATAAGTGCAACTTTTGGTTCTAATCCAGCTACTGTAGCCGCTGTTACAGCTGCTTCTGATGCAATGTCAGCCAATTGTTCTGATGTTGGTTCAGGAATTACAGCACAATCTCCAAACACTAAAATCTCTCCATAAGTTTCTACATTATGTTTTAACTCCATTAAGAATACTGATGATACAGTTTTTACTCCCGGCTTTGTCCCAACAACCTGTAATCCCGCTCTTAAAACATTTGCTGTAGGTGAGTCAGATCCGGAAACCATTCCAGCTACATCTCCCATTTTAACCATCATAGCCCCAAAGAAATTAACGTCTGTTGTCAATATTTTTTTTGCTTCTTCAGGAGTCATTCCTTTTTTTGCTCTCAATTCACAAAGCTTATCAACATATGAAGTCAATTTATCGGTAGTCTTTGGATCAATAATCTCAACACCCTCTAAAGACACTCCCAGTTTTGAAGCAAATGCTTTTATTGTCTCCACATTTCCTACCAATACCGGAGTTCCTAACTTTTCCTCAACTACCCCTACTGCTGCTCTGATTACTCTCTCATCAGTAGCCTCAGGAAGAACTATTTTGTTTCCTAAAGTTTTTGCTTTCTCTTTAATTTGAACTATAATGCTCACTTTAAGTCCTCCTCATATTTTTATTAAATAAATTTCACATTTTTAACCATACTGTAATACTACTCATAATTTTCAACTATATATTAACAAATTTTATATATATTTACAACAGAAATTCTATTTTTTTTAATATACTAATCAAAAATTGCTTGTATATACTCTTTACTATCAAATTCCCTTAAATCCTCTATTCCTTCTCCAACTCCTATATATTTTATAGGTTTTTTTAGCTCCTCAGAAATACTAAATAGTATACCACCTTTTGCCGTTCCATCCAATTTAGTAACAATAAATCCTGTTAGTTTTGTCACTTCATTAAATACTCTTGCTTGAATCAAGCCATTTTGTCCAGTAGTTCCATCTAACACTAAAATAGATTCATACGGCTGGTCTCCTATTTTTTTCTTTATAATATTATTTATTTTTTCTAACTCTTTCATCAGATTGTTTTTATTGTGTAATCTTCCTGCCGTATCAATAATTACAACATCTGCATTTTTATCTTCCCCTGCTTTTAAAGTGTCAAAAACAACTGCACCTGGATCAGTTCCTTGTGAATGTTTCACTATTTCTGCTCCCGCTCTTCTTGCCCATTCCTCTAATTGCTCAACTGCTGCCGCTCTAAATGTATCTGCTGCACCTATCACAACTTTTTTACCATCTTTCACTAACTTAGCAGCAATTTTTCCAATAGTTGTTGTCTTTCCAACACCATTTACTCCAACTATCAATATTACATTCATTCTTCCGGTCTGAATATCCAACTCGGTATTTTCTGTAATCAAATACCCTTCTAATACATCTTTTAATACTGGATATACATCTTCAGGTTTTTTGATTCCTCTAGCTTTTACCTCCGCTTTCAAATCTTTCACTATTTTTAATGTCATCTCAATACCAATATCTGATTGCACCAAAGTATCTTCTAACTCTTCGTACATCTCTCCATCAACTATAGATTTTCCTATAAAAATATTTTTTAAAGTTCCAAATAGCCCCTCTCTTGATTTGAAAAGTTTTTCCTTCAGAGATATGAAAAAACTTCTTTTTTCAACTTTTGGTTTTTCCATATACACAACTTCATCTTTTACTTCTTCATTCTCTATTGTATGTTCTTCTTTTTCTTCATCCTCTACCGCTTTTTCTACTGCTTCGTCTATTTTTTCATTCTCTTCATATTTTTGCTCTTTTATCTCCTCAAGAGATTCTATCTCTTCCTTTACTACCTCTTGCTCCAACTTTTCTTTTTGCTCTTCTTTATCCTCTTTTTTTCTACCGAAAAGTTTATTAAAAAATCCCATTATAGTCCTCCAAATTATTTAGAAATTATATGCCTTACAGCTAGTATCCCCATTACCGCAGCTATATTTAAGCCACTCCCATATCCTGAACTATCACCTGCTGCATACAATCCCTTTATATTAGTTTCCATATTAGCGTCTATTTTTATTCTTGTACTTCTGAATTTTATCTCTGGAAAATACAGTAACAAATCACTTGATGCGAATCCAGGTGTTATTTTGTCGTGAACCTCTATAAATTCTATGATATTGTCCAAAATTCTCTTTGGACACGCTAGAGCTATATCACCAGCTACATAGTCCTCTGTTGTCGGAATTATATTTAACCTTGCTATGGATTCATCTGTTGATCTTCTTCCCACTTTTAAATCCCCATAAGATTGCATCAATATTTTGCCACCAGTCAACATAGACGACATTTTTGCTATAGCTGTTGCGTACTCAAACGGTTGCTTAAATGGTTGTGTGAATGTCTTTGTACACAGTAAGGCTAAATTTGTATTTTGAGACTTTTTGTCTTTATATGCGTGTCCATTTGCTAGTACTACATCATCACTGTGTTTTTCTGCAGCTATAAATCCACTTGGATTTGAACAAAAAGTTCTCATCTTATCTTTATACTTAGTTGTATAGTATATCATCTTTGCTTCATAGAAGTTTTCATTGATATCTTTCATTACTAAGTCAGGTATCTCCACCCTTACACCTAAATCAATTGCTCCCATTTCATAGGATACACCCGACTCCTCACACATCTCCATCAGTTTCTTTGCACCACTTCTTCCGAGTCCAACTACAACATTTTTTGCAAAATACTTTTCAATTTCATCCTTTTTATTTCTTACAGTTACACCTTTTATCTCTCCATTTTCTATCAACAATCCTTCTGCTGATCTCTCAGTTAGGAACTCTACACCTTGCTCCAATAAAAAGTTCACCAGTCTATTATACAACTCTCTTGATCCGTCTGTTCCCAAATGCATAGTTGGTGTGTCTACTAACTGTACATTATTTTCAATACATCTTTTCTTTATCTCTAACATAACTTGATTATACTCTAAACCAGATGGTTTTTCATCAAATCCAAACTCTTTATATATATCCGCTACGTACTGAATAGTTTCGTTTACAAGTACCTTTCCAGTTAAAACATGGACATCTCCACCCACTCTATAATCCATATTGAATTTAGAGTCTGAAAAGGCTCCTGCTCCAGAAACTCCGTAAATAATTGCACAAGTTGGACATTTCACGCATGATCCCAGCTTTTCCTTCGGACAAACTCTCTGTGTCAACATTCTTCCCTTATCTAAAACAAGAATTTTTAAATCTTTATTCTTTTTTATAGCTTCATAAGCTCCAAAAACTCCTGCCTGTCCACCACCTAAAAATATAATATCGTACATTTATTTTCCTCCATTTATTTTCTATTGTCTGACCCAGTTTATTTTTTCTATGTAGATGTCCTCTGGTAGATTGGGATGAATCTCACCCGTTCTTTGAGAATAGTTATAATTCCATCCCCCATTTTTACTTATATTTTTAAAATCTTGTACATCATAAACTTCATTTGATGCAATTATCGAGTTACTACCGTAGGTTTTAGCCAAAGTTTTTCGCCCATAAATATCTGCAAAAGATATTTTTTGCCCATATTCATTTGTATAGTCTAAAAGATGCAAGTTCATATTTACTCCCGGCTTTGTCAATTCAGGATAAGTTCCTGTCAATTGATAATACTTCTCCAAAGCTATTCTAAGCTCCTTTGTACTTCTTACTGTTTCATCAATTTTATATGTTCCTGTTAAATCATCAATCCCTCTCATAGCAAGATATATAAATAGAATAGTCACCGCTATATTTATAATCCAATTTAAAGTAGTTATTCTCCTGTCTTTTTCCATCCTATAGAACTCCATCTTATCTTTTTGGTTTTATAAAAGCTTCCCTAACAATTATTTCTCCACCTTTTGGGGATGTTATCTCCAATTTCAAAGGTCCTCTTTTTACAGAAAGCCATCCTAGGCCTTTAAATACTAGCTCTTCTCCCGTCTCCACTGTATAGATTTCTACATCTTTCTCCAAGGTATTAAACTCGTCTCTACAACTTTCACATGGTGGAGTTAAAAAATCTGCTTTTTGCATCAATTCTTTCGCTTTTTCTATATTTGTTTCATGAAATGTCACATCTTTAGAGGCATATAATGAAAATATTGGTTTTAAATCATCATCATTTAAAACTCTCATTTGTATCATCCCACCAATTAAAATCACTCTATCTTCTTGAACTTTATAAGTTTTTCTTGATATTTCATTAGCTGGTATTATATTCTGATTGCACTCTTGACAAACGAAATCAGAAAATCTTCCCTCCGGTATTAGTCCTGGAGTATCAATTAAAGTTATTTTTGAAAATGGAATCTCTGTTTTAACGCTTTTTAAAGTTGTCCCTGGAAATTTAGATACAGTGACCCTTTTAGCTCCTATAAGTTTATTTATAATACTTGATTTTCCAACATTCGTTACCCCTAAAACTAGAGCCTTTGCTCCATTTGGATAAAAATGTTTTATTTTTTTAAAAATACCATTTATTCCATACCCATTTTTAGAGCTAACTATAGCTATATCTAGCGGTGCAATTCCCTCCTCTCCTAACCTTCTTTTAACCCAATCAGCGACCTCGGATGGGTGTTTCTCATCCGGTATCAAATCCAATTTATTTATCACAACAATCGAATCTATCTCTCTCAAAATATCTAAAATTTCATCATCAAACGATCCCTCAAAATCAATAATATCAAATACAGGTATTGCCACATCCGCTTCTATCAAACTTTTTTTAACCTCTTCTCTATAATCCTCTTTTGTCATTTTTATAGGAATATATTGCCCATAGTTTTTTATTTTAAAACATCTTTGACAAAGTAATTCTTTACTGTCATCTTCTAAAACCGACTTTGGCAAATATCCATTAGAATTTGGTTTATCCCCTTGAAGTTCAATTCCACATCCTATACACTTTTTTCTCATAAACTCTCCTTCGATTTATAATTAAGTTCTCTATCATTTTATCTCTTTAGACAACTCTTTTCTTCTTTTTTTCTCCAAAGCTTCCACATAAATTCTAGTTGAATCTAAATTTGAATGCCCTAATAATTTTTGTAATTGTAGCAAACTCATTCCATGCTCCAACATATGGACAGCAAACGTATGCCTGAAGCTATGTGGACTAATCTCTTTTACTATTCCGGCTTTGATTGCGTACCTATCTATAAGTCTTCTCAAAGAACGATCTGTCAATCTTCCACCAGACCCATTAACAAAAAGTATTTCTTTTTTATATTTAGCTCCCAACTTCTCTTTTTTAGCTGCTATATACCTTTTAAAGAAATTTTTCGCCCTCTCACTAAAAAATACTGTTCTACATTTTTTAAAACTTGTTACAATAACCTCTCTATCATCTAAATTAAAAACATCCTCCCCTAAACCCAAAAGCTCTTGTGATGTTATTCCAGTTGAATAAAGAAGCTCTACAATCAATCTATCTCTTAAACTATGATAATTCTTTAATTCTATCGCTTTTCTAAATCCTATTATTTCTTCTAGTTCAAGAGCTTCTGGAACTCCTCTATCATAACTCGGTGCCACTATTAACTGAGCTGGATTACTCTTTATCTTTCCAGTGTCCTTTAAATATTTAAAAAACGACTTTAAAGATGAAATTTTTCTATTTAAAGACCTTTTTCCTATATCATTTCCTTGAAGTTCCACCAAAAACTCTCTAAAATTAAATCCATCTATGTCAGAAATCTTTTTTAAATCATTACACTTTATAATGTATTCATTAAATCTGTATAAATCTATTCTCAATGATTTTATTGTATTTAAGCTCTTTCCTTTTGCGAACTCACAATGATATAAAAACTCTTTTATATCCCCTAACAAGTTAAGAGTGTCCATCTCAAACTCCTTTTATTTCTCTTGATTTAATTTTTCATCCAAATATTCTAAAGCTATTTTCGATATTTTATTGTATTTCTCTTTTTTATCTCTTATCCTCTCATCTAAAGATTTTATTACTCCAAAATTAGGACCCATTGGTTGAAAATTTTTCTTTTCCTCTGTTATATACTTTATAATTGCACCAATTGAACTTCTGTCATCCAATATCAATGGAGACTTTCCATTTATTTTTCTAATAATATTTGTTGCCGCCATTAATCCTGTAGCAATAGCACAAACATATCCTTCTCCACCTGTTATTTGTCCAACAAAATATATATTTTCATTAGTTTTTAAATTCAATACAGGCGTTAGTAGTTTTGTTGAGTTTATAAATGTATTTCTATGCATAACTCCATATCTTACAAACTCCGCTTTCTCAAGCCCTGGTATCATTGAAAACACTCTTTTTTGCTCTCCCCACTTTAAATTTGTCTGAAATCCTACTAAGTTATATAACTTCCCATCCTTATCGTCCTGTCTTAGCTGAACCACTGCAAACTCCTCTTTTCCAGTTTTTGGATTTATCAATCCCTTCGGTTTCAGCGGTCCAAATAGCAATGTCTTAAAGCCTCTTTGTGCTATTCTCTCCACAGGCATACAAGCTTCAAATAATTTTTCCTCTTCAAAATTTTTTAAAGGGGCTCTCTCTGCTGATATTAAAGCCTCATAAAAAGCCTCATACTCCTCTCTATTCATTGGACAGTTTATGTATTCCCCTTCTCCTTTATCATATCTTGATTGAAAGAACACTTTTTCTTTATCTATTGACTCTAAAGTTACAATTGGTGCTGCTGCGTCATAGAAGTACAAATACTCTTGTTTTAATGTCTTTCCAATATTTTTAGATAAATCAACTGATGTCAATGGTCCACTTGCAACAATAACTATTCTATCTTTTGGTATCTCCTTTAGCTCTTCATTTATTATTTCTATATTCTCCATAGAATATAATTTCGCCGTTACCTTCTCCGAAAAGCCCTCTCTATCCACAGCCAAAGCCTGTCCCGCTGGAACTTTAACTTCATCCGCAATTTCAATTAATAAAGAGCCCATTCTTCTTAACTCCTCTTTCATCAACCCAGAAGCATTTCCTAGGTGATCTCCTCCTAAAGAGTTACTACATACCAACTCAGCAAATTTTTCACTTTTATGAGCTTCAGTTGAAACTTTCGGTCTCATCTCATACAGTTTTACTTTAATTCCATTTTTTGCTAATTGATATGCCGCTTCCGAACCTGCTAACCCAGCTCCTATCACTACTACTTCTTTACCTGTCATCTATTCTCCTTTTTTATACACACAAAAGTCTCGCCCGTAGAGGCGAGTCCTTTTATCTACTCTTTCTTATTTTTTTCCAATTTTTTAATATTTTTACACTCTGGATATCCAGTACAAGCTAAAAACTTTCCCCATCTACCTCTACCTATTTTAAATGGTTTTCCACATTTTTCACAATTTCCAGCATTTTTTAAGATATCTTCCTCTTCCTTTTGAATCTTATCCATAATCCACTTTAATTGAGCTATTCCATCTTTTTCTTCAATTGCTCCATTCATAAGAAGTTTTTTTACTTCTCCCGGTAAAGAAACTCTTTCATTATCCTCTTTAAAGTTCTCACTCTCTAAATAACTGCCAAAACGCCCTAGTTTTAAAAGCAATCTACTTCCACTGCTCAAAAATATATCCGTCAGCTTTCCTTGTTTAACTCTTAGTTGCTCTTCTAATAACTCTTTGACTTTTATATCTCCATTTTTTATATCCTCTAATGGAATTTCAATTCCTTTCAAAGAGTATTTTTCCTTACAGTTTTCATCTATGCAACACAGATATCTTCCAAATCTTCCATTTTTCATAACCATATTTCCAGCTCCACAAGGACACGGAACATCTGAAGTTATTATCCTGCTAGCTTCCTCTTCAACCTTAACTTTATAAAGTTCTAAATCTCTTGAAAGTTTGGAATAAAAATCTTTCAAAATCTCAATCCAATCTCTTTCACCCTCTTCAACTAAATCTAAACCATCTTCTAAAGAGGCTGTAAATTTAACATCCATAATGTCCTTAAAGTTTTTTTCCAGAATTGTTTTTATCTCGTATCCTAACTCTGTTGGAATAAAACCCTTTCCCTCAACCACAACATATTCTCTTTTCTTTAGAGTCTCTATTATTGAGGCGTAAGTAGATGGTCTTCCTATTCCATCTGCTTCTAGTTTTTTTACTAGAGAAGATTCTGTCAATCTTGAAGGTGCTTTTGTCCAGTCTTCTTTTATATGCAACTTTTTTAACTTCAAGAAATCTCCTTCATTTATTATTGGAAACTCCCCTAAAGGTAGCTCCTCCTCGTCTTTAAATACTTTATAGTACCCATCAAATATTATTTTATTTAAAGTTCCTCTAAATTGATAATCTCCATTTTGCAATATTATTTCAAATTGCTCATATTGCATTGCTGCTAATTGAGAAATCATAAACCTTTCCCATATAAGTTTATATAATTTATATTGGTCCGGAGTTAAATCTTTTTTTATTTTTTCAGGTTCCAAGTAAATATCTGTTGGTCTCACAGCTTCGTGGGCATCTTGAATCTTTTCATCCTTTTTCTTTTTTTCTCCCTCTTTACCCAGATATTCCTTTCCAAAATTCTCCATTATATAACTTTTTGCCATCTCTTTAGCTTCGTCAGATATTCTTGTCGAATCTGTTCTCATATAAGTTATCAAACCTTTTTGATTCCCATTTATACTTATACCCTCATATAATCCTTGGGCTACAGACATAGTTTTTGACGCAGAAAACCCTAAGTAAGAGGATGATAGCTGTTGTAATGTACTTGTTTTTAATGGCAACGGTGGATTCTTTGATTTTTTAGTTACTTTAGAATTGATAACTGAATACTCTGAATTTAATGTCAATTGTACATTTTTCACAACATCCTCATCTGTAACTCTCTCGAACCTCTTTCCCTCTATCTTATAAAGAGATAGATTCATTTTATTTTCAAACTCACCCTTTATATCCCAAAATTTTTCTGGAACAAACTTTTTTATCTTATCCTCTAAATCACATATTAATTTTAAGGCAACTGATTGAACCCTTCCAGCACTGGTATTTGATGATATTGACTTCCACAAAAGTGGACTTATTTCATATCCAACCAATCTATCTAGTATTCTTCTAGCTTGTTGAGCATTAACTCTATTTATATCAACTTTTCTAGGATTTTTTATAGCTTCTCTTATCGCTCCATTTGTTATCTCATTGAATTCTATTCTATTGGCTTCATTTTCATTTAATTTCAATGTTTGAGCTATATGCCATGCAATGGCTTCTCCTTCTCTATCAGGGTCTGATGCTAAATACACTTTATCTGATTTCTTGGCAAGGTCCTTTAAAGTTTTAATTACATCTCCCTTTCCTCTTATTGTTGAATAACTTGGTCTAAAATTATCCTGGACATCTACTCCAATCTTACTTTTAGGCAAATCTCTTACGTGTCCAAAAGAAGCTGTAACATGAAAATTATTCCCCAATATTTTTTCAATAGTCTTCGCTTTTGCAGGTGATTCCACTATTACTAAATTTTTTTTTGCCACTATTTTCACCCCTAATTTTCTCTATATACATTATTCGCTCTTAATTATATTAGAAATTAATAAAAAAATCAACCAAAGGAACTAAGTTTCCCACTTACAAACGCCTTCTATAGTGTCCTCCCGATAAACTTTGGATATAACCATCTATTTCTAACTCCATTAAATTACTCAATAACTCACTTGTTTCACAAGAAACCTCTCTTCTTATCTCCTCTAAATGCATTTTCGTTTTTAATACACTATATATTTTTAATTTTATTCCAATCAATCTGTTTAATTTTTTTCCCTCTTCATTTATCTTGGTCCAATTATATTCATCTAATATATCCTCACCGGACACTATTAATTTTGCCTGAGATAACTTTATTAACTTATTGCAACCCTGTGATAGTGGATATGTTATATCTCCAGGAAAAGCGTAGACATCTCGTCCCTCTTCTAAAGATATACTTGCAGTTATTAAACTCCCACCTTTCAAAGAACTTTCTACCACTACTGTTCCTCTAGCCAATCCAGCTATTATTCTATTTCTTATCGGAAAATTTTTAGGAGCTGGAATTGTTCCCAAAGGAAACTCCGATATTAACAATCCCTTTTTCTCTATTTCATCTCTCAATTTAATATTAGTTTTTGGATAATATATATCTATTCCACACCCTAAAACGGCAATCGTATTGCCCTTATATTTTAACACCTCTCTATGGACTACTGAATCTATTCCTAAAGCTAATCCACTTATAATAACTACATCCCCATCCACTAAATCTTTGACTACTCTTTCACAACAAAGTTCTCCATATTTTGTCGATCTTCTTGTTCCTACAATAGATATCATTTTATTTTTACTTAAAAGTTCTATATTTCCTTTATAAAAAAGAAAAAGAGGAGGCTTCGCTATATTTTTTAAACTATCAGGATATCTATAATCATTGATACTTATTAACCCTATCCTATTTCGCTCCAAATAATCCATTACCTCCAAGTATCTTTTACATTGCTTTGATTTTTCTATCAACTGGGTATCATCTATAGTTAAATTTAATGTGTTTATAAATTTATCTAAATTAGTAAAAATATCTTTATAACGTTTATTATTTGCCATTAAAGCTCTTATCTTACTACTTTTTAAACCTATTAATTTTAATCGATACCACTCCATCTGTCACCTCTCTTATCTAGAATATGTAGATGTTAACATATTGCTAATCTCTTTTGACTGTGGATACAATCTTTTTCCCTCTTGTAAAATTTCTCTCGCTTTTTCTGTTTTCTTTTCAGCTAAATAGATATCTCCCAAAGCTAAAAATCCCTCTATACTTGGGGTATAGTTCATATATATTTGTATATCGTCTATCGCTTTGTTGTATCTACCTAAATTCCTATATGCTAAACCTCTTCCTAAGTAAGCCTCCTTCATACTTGGCTCCTCACTAATTGCAACACTATAAAAATCAATTGCTTTGTTATAATCTCCTATGAACCTATAGCTTGTTGCTGCTCCAAACAGATTTCTAGAACTATCAATGTTACTACTAAAAATTTGTGCTGCTCTTTCATACTTTCTATTTCTAAAATATTGATCCCCTAAGTAGAAAATTTGATTCTCATTTCCACTTATAGAATTTATATAACTTTTAAAATACTTCTCATACTCTTTCAAAAGAACTGCTGCTTTATCTCTATCATCTTCTCTTGCAATTTGACTTTCTAAACTCTGTATATATGCTGGTCTTTGGTCACTTAAAGCTATTAAACTAAGAAAAAGAAATAACATTCCCATAAACTTTTTCATTTTAGATAATCTCCTCTACTTTACTAATTATTTTTCCATTCTTTACAATTGTTTCAATCGAATCCCCAATCTTTAACTGAGAACTTTCTTTTATTACAGTATCTCCTACTTTAGTTATACTATAACCCCTTTTTAAAATATTTAAAGGGTTTAAAGCAATTATTTTTTCTGTACATACCTCTAATACATGGCTTTTATTTTTATGTATTTTTTGTATACACTTTTCCAACTTTTCCTCTTTTAAAATTAAAATTTGATTTTTTTCCTCTATGGTTTTAAAAAAATTTTTTAGGATATAATTATTCTGTAATTGAATTACTTCATCCTTTTTCTTCCGTATTAATCTATTGATACTCTCTTTCAATCTTTTTTCTTTTTCCAGTAATTGCTTTTCTATCTCTTTTTTTACTGGTATAGATATCTCTATCGCTTGAGTGGGAGTGGCAGCTCTAACATCTGCAGCTAAATCGGAAAGTAGGTTGTCTATTTCATGACCTACAGCTGATATTATTGGTTTTTTACTTTGAAAAAATGCTCTTACTACCTCTTCTTCATTGAAAGCCCATAGGTCCTCAACACTTCCTCCACCTCTACCAGCAATAATTATATCTATTTCTGGTATTTTATTTAAAATCTCAATTCCTCTTACAATCTCCTCTTTAGCTCCGACTCCCTGAACTTTAGCTGAAAATATATATATATCTATATTTTCAAATCTTTTTCTCGTTGTATTTACTATATCATGAAATGCCGCTCCTGTATATGCGGTTACCACTCCTATTGCTTTTGGATATTTAGGTAACTCTTTTTTGAACAGAGGTGAAAACAATCCCTCTTGCCCTAAAGCTTTCTTTAGTTGCTCCAATTTTGCAAACATCTCTCCAAGTTTATCTTCCTTTTGGACGTGGCGAACTAAAATTTGAAAGTCACCTCTAGCCTCATAAAAACCAACATCACCAAATATTTTTACAGAATCTCCCTCTTTTAAATCTTCAGCTATTCTCTTAAATTTGTAGTTAAATGCCGCACATTTTATCTGACTCTGTTTATCTTTTAAAGTAAAATACAGGTGACCACTTTTGTAATAGGTCACTCCTGAAAGTTCCCCCTTTAAAAAAAACTCTTGAAAACTTGGGTTTTCATCTATATACCCCTTTACCATCCGATTGAACTCTGTCACAGTATAAATTCTTTCTTCCATAGTTCATTCACTCCTACATCTCTAACAACATCAATTTTAACTTATTCATCTCATCTCTTTTTTCTATAGCCTCTTCAAAATTTAACTCTTCAGATAATACCTTTATCTCCTTGACTAACTTCTTTATCTCCTTTTCAATATCCTCTTTACTAGTGAAATTCTTAGTTTCAACTAACTTTTCCTCCTCTAGTTCCCAATTGAATACGGATTCTGAAATCTCTCTTAAAATTGTTTTAGGCTCTATACTATTTAATAAGTTATATTCTCTTTGTTTTTTTCTTCTTCTCTTTGTTTCTTCCATTGCGTATGCCATTGACTCTGTTATGACATCGCCGTACAATATAACTCTTCCATCCACATTCCTAGCTGCTCTTCCTATGGTCTGTACCAGAGATCTCTTGCTCCTCAAAAATCCCTCTTTATCTGCTTCTAAAATAGCCACCAGTGATACTTCCGGTATATCAAGCCCCTCTCTTAATAGATTTATTCCGATTAAGACATCAAACTCACCTTTTCTCAGACCTCTTATAATCTCTACTCTTTCTAAAGTATCTATATCTGAGTGCATATATTTTACTTTAACACCTAAAGTTATATAATATTCAGTTAATTCCTCAGCCATTTTTTTAGTTAAAGTAGTTATCAAAACCCTTTCCTTTTTTAAGACATTTTTTCTAATCTCTTCTAAAAGATCATCCACTTGATTTTTAGTTTCTCTAACTTCTATAATAGGATCTAAGATTCCTGTTGGTCTAATGAGCTGTTCCGCTATATGTCCATCAGATTTTTCTATTTCAAAATCTCCAGGAGTAGCCGAAACAAAAATTGTTTGACCACAATTCTCTCTAAACTCTTCAAATGTCAAAGGTCTATTATCCAAAGCAGATTTTAATCTAAAACCATTTTCAACTAAAGCAGTTTTTCTTACCCTATCCCCATTATACATCCCCCTTATTTGAGGAACTCCAATATGCGACTCATCTATATATACAATAAAGTCTTTAGGAAAATAGTCCATCAATGTATCTGGTTTATCTCCCGGATTTTTATGAGTTAAGTATCTTGAATAATTTTCAATCCCTTTACAATATCCCACTTCTCTTATCATCTCTAAATCATATTCTGTTCTTTGTTTCAATCTTTGTGCTTCTAAAAGTTTCCCCATCTCTTCGAAATCTTTAATCTCTTTTTTTAAATCTTTTCTTATCTCCTCTATAATTCTCTCCTGCTCCCCTTCTTCCGTTACATAATGAGTCGCTGGAGATATCGCAATTCTTTCTAAATTTCTTTTTAATTTCTGTCCTGTCAATGTGTTAATCTCAGAAATTTCTTCAATTTCATCTCCCCAAAATTCGATCCTATACCCATTTTCCATATATGATGGATATATATCTATAACATCTCCTTTTACCCTAAATTTTCCTCTTTCAAAAGCAATATCATTTCTCTCGTATCGTAATTCTATCAATTTTGATATCAATTTTTTTCTGCTATATCCTGTTTTTTTATCTATTGCTATTGTTAAATTCTTATAAGTTTCTGGGGATCCAAGTCCATAAATTGCGGATACCGAAGCTACAATTATGACATCTTTTCTATTTATTAGAGCAGCTGTTGCCGCATTTCTAAATTTATCTATTTCATCATTGATAGAAGAATCCTTCTCTATATAGGTATCTGTAGTAGCTATGTATGCCTCTGGTTGATAATAATCATAATACGAGACAAAATATTCTACTGCGTTCTCTGGAAAAAAACTTCTATACTCGGAAAATAGTTGTGCCGCTAACGTTTTATTAGGAGCTAATATCAATGCTGGCCTACCACTCTCTTTTATAATATTAGCTATTGTAAAAGTTTTTCCTGATCCAGTTACCCCCAGCAAGGTTTGATCCTTTATACCTTCATCCAATCCTCTAATCAGTTTTTTTATAGCTTCTGGCTGATCTCCTGTTGGACTATATTTTGAATTTAATTTAAACATCTTTGTGACACCTCCATTAAAATAGGGAGAGGTAACTCCTCTCCCTTAAAGTATCTCTAATTATCATTTAAAAAAATTGGAGTCTCAATTTTTAATATATTTTTTCTCCCCTTGCTAGCCTCTATTAAAACAATACTAGAATCTTTATTCTTTGAATAATGAACAAATTTAACTCTTTTAACAGAAAATCCATTTTTTATAAGTTCTTCTGAAATTTCTAAAAATCTATAGCTTTTATGTACCATAAAGAGTTCACCCCTCGGTTTTAATAATCTTCTAGCATTTGCTATAAACTCTTTTAAATTGAGTTTTATTTCATGCCTTGCAACACTCTTTATATCTTGATTATTAATCTCCTTGCCATCTAAAACCATATAGGGGGGATTTGAAATTATATAATCATAGGTATTTCCTTCTCGAATATCCTTTACATCCATGTTTATAATTTCTATCCTATCATCTAACCCATTTCTTTTTACATTTCTTAAAGCTAAATCTGCAACTTCTTTTTGAATCTCAACTGCTTTTATCTTTGATACTTTATTTTTAGCACATAATAATACCGGAATTATACCGTTTCCTGTTCCAATTTCCAATATCTTAGAGTTTTTATTCCCATTGAAAAAATTAGCCAATAAAACTGCGTCAGTTCCAAATCTGAATCCTTCTTTCTTCTGAATTAAAGTGTACCCTTCACAAATACTGGCTATATCTTCATTTTCAAAAATCATCTCTATTTTTACTACTCCTTTTCTAAAACCTTATGTTGTAGCTCCTCTGTCGATAAAACATTCTGTAATTTTTTTGCTTCTTTTTTATTAAACTTTATCTCGTCAATAAAAACTTTCATAATTCCTTTTCCTTCAACATCTACATATAAAAATCCATTCAATGGACTTATACTTGTTACTTTTCCATCTCCTTTTGAAGTCTTAACAAGTTGATTTATCGCAGGATAAACTCTTAAAGCCTCTTCATATTGTTTATATTCGTAGTTGATACAACAAAGTAGCCTTCCACATACACCCGATATTTTCGTTGGATTTATTACTAAACCTTGATCTCTAGCCATCTTTATCGATACTGAATCAAACTTATTTATAAATGTCCTACAACATAACTCTTTTCCACATACACCTATATTCCCAAGTATCCTTGCTTCATCCCTAACACCAATCTGCCTTAGTTCGATTCTCAGCTTAAATATATTTGCTAAGTCTTTTACTAAATCTCTAAAATCAATTCTGCCTTCCGCTGTAAAATAGAATATCAACTTTGTTTTGTCAAATGTGTACTCTGTCTCTATTAATTTCATAGGTAATTTATGATGATTAATTCTTTCTTTACAAACCTTAAATGCCTCTCTAGCCTCTTTTCGAAGAACCTCATATTTATCAATTTCCTCTTCACTAGCTTTTTTTATTACTGGTTTTAATGGTAATACTAATACTCTTTCAGGAAGTTGCATTGGTCCACCATAAACAATCCCAATCTCTTTCCCCCTGACAGTGTCCACTATCACCTTGTCTCCCTTTTTGTATTCCACTTCATCTACAATCTCAAAACTGTATCTCTTTTTAGTAGTTTCAAACATCACTCCCAATATATTGTACAATCTATTTGGATCTGACACTATCTCTTCTTGAACTTCCTCTTTTATTACAATCTCATCTATATTTTTATCTATATCTAAATTTCCTTGTGTCATATAACCTCCTACGAAAATCTCAACACTCTATATTATAAAGTATATCATATTTTTCATCTTTTAAAAATTTATTTTACATAATTTAATTGTTCTCTAACAACCTCTTCTAAATTATCAATAGACGAAAAATTTAATTCTAAATTTATATACTTTAAGTTTGGCAATACATTCAGTATTGATTTTAAATTTCCTTTGTAAATTTTATGAGGATCAAGTTTTTTCATATGTTTCCATTCAATTTTAAATTTTTCCTCCCTGTCTCCTTTTTCCCAACTCTCTATCTCATCAGAAAAATTTTTTTCTGAGTAATTAATAAAATCTATTGCATTTATATGAACACCATACACAAATTTACCTAGTTCTCTCAACTCTTTAATTTTTTTTAGAATGTATCGGTCTGCATCTTGAAAACTATTTATATTTTTTTCTGTACATATCATATGAGAGAAATCCAAAAGAAAACCTTTATTTTCATATTTAATTTTCTCAAAAAAATATTTTGTTAATCCATAGTCTTTAAGCGTCAACCCCGGCCATGGTAGATTTTCAAAAAGGAGTAATGGTCCCTCTCCTTTAAAGACTTCATTTACTATTTTTGATGTTTCATCCAATACTTCCATAGAAGTATAATCATAGTCAAATGTAAAAATATCCTTAGGTCTCACATGTGAAACATGAAAAACTAAATATTTCGCCCCTATTTTTTTTGCATCTTCAAACTGCTTTTTAAAAGTTTCAAGTAAAATATTTTTTTTAAAAGAACGATAATAGTTTAATACCCCCTCATCATTATAAAAATCTTCTCTAACTTTCTCTCTCTCCTCTTTCCAAAACTCTAACCAAGTGGGGTAATATAGCAAATGTACTCCTTTTATAGGATACTTTTCATAGCTTTCTAAGGGTACGTGATCTCCTATTATCGTCTCTATCCCAGTCACTCCCTCTTTTTCTAACGCTTCATATATCTTGAAAAATTTCTTTTCCTCTCCATTTTTTGGAATAAAACTAAAACTTATCATTGTGAAAGCACTTCCTTTATCTGTCTTAAAGATTTTAAAACTCTTGGTGATGGTCTGTTGATCCCCTCATCTATAACATACATTCTCCCATTTTTTATAGCATCTATCTCCTGCCATTCAGCTCTATTTTTTATCTCTTCAACAATCTCCTTTCTATCCTCTCCAATAAGTATAACTTCAGGATTTTTTTCAATAACAGATTCCAAAGTTGGTGAAATCCATCCCTCTTGATCTTCAAATATATTTTGTCCACCAGCATTTTCAATGACATCATTTAAAAATGTTTTATTTCCAGTTGTGTATATTGGATTATTTAAAATTTCAAAATATACCCGTTTTTTTGATATTTTATTCTGTATTACTAATTTCTCCAACTCTTTTACATATCTATTTTTTAAAATATCACTTTTTTCATTTTCATTTAAAAGACTTCCTATTTCATCTATCGAATTTTTGACCTCCTCCAAAGATTTTGGTGTTTTCATCACGTAAATAGGAATTCCTATCTCATCAAAGACCTTTAGACTCTCTTTCCCTTTAGACAAACTATGTTGAGAGGTTATAACCAAATCTGGCATTAAATCAATTATTCTCTCTTCGTTCAATCTATCTGTGTTCAAAACTCCTTTTCCCTCTAACTCTTCAGATATTTTCTCAGAATACATATCTACTCCCAACAAAATATTAACTAATCCCATATCCACTATTATCTCCGTGTTGGATGGAACTGTCGAAATTACTCTCTCCACTTTTTTAGAAATTTCAACCTCTCTTCCAATGCCATCTACAAATATCTTTGAATATCCCACTGAAAATACGACTATACTTAATACAAATATTTTTCTTAACATTGTCCACCTCTTTTATAAAAAATGCTCTTTCCATATCTTGAAAAGAGCATTTTCTTAATTAAAAACTGTATTTAAAACCTATGTAATAATTTCTTTCTGGTGCTGGGTAATAGTTACGAATTTTACTGTAACTACTGTACCCTACATAATCATAGTATTTTTCATTAAATAGATTATTAATTCCTGCATTTATAACTAATCCATCCTGAAAATTATACATAAAAGTCAATCCACTTAATAGGTAACTGTCAATCTTTTCTCTTTCGTTAGCTTCATCATTACTGTCATAAGCTTTTCCGTAATATTCCCAAGAGTTATTTACACTCAATTTCTCATTAAATCTATAGTTAAAATTTAAAACCCCTTTAATATTTGGAATACCAGGAATATCTTTCCCCTCTTTAAACTCCGTTTTCATATAAGTTATCGATTCTGAAACTGTCAATTTATCGAAATAGTGCTCTAAAGAGAATTCAACTCCTTTTCTTTTACTTGTTCCATCTAAATTCCTATTTTTATTAAACTCATCATTTTTATTTGCTCCATAAAAAATTTCATTTTCTGTTTCTATATAAAACACTGAAGTTGAAATATACGTATTTCCTAAGAAATCTTTCATTCCAATTTCATAAGTTTCTGTCTTTTGAGGATTAAATTCTCCGTCCCAAAAATTTAGCTCGTCAGTATTTGGCGCCCTAAATCCTTTTGTATAACTTATATATGTAGAACCTGAGTCCGAATATAGATAACTTCCTGTAAGCTCTATCGCATCTTCTTTGAATTTCTTTGTTGTAAGTGTATCTCCTTTATATTCAATATCTTGTTTTCTATATCCTTGAGTAAATCTAAACTTATCAATCGTATAACTATTTACTACAAACCCACCTAGAGAGTTTTTTTCAGATTTTCCATTTCCATAAGCAAAATCTTTCGTCTCTCCCTCATAAATATCTCCACCAAATACAACATAACTATCATCTAAATATGAGTATTTAAGTTGTGGTTTTAAATATTTAACCTCTGTCTTATAGTTACTTCCATTTGAAGAGTAATTTTCATGAGCATACCTTCCTAATAATTTGAACTCTAAATCAGAATTTATGTTATATAAATAATCTCCCACAAAATTATTTTTCTCTGTTTTTCCATCAATTCTCCACGCATTTGGGTTAGAGTGTGTTCTATCCTCATTAACTTCATCCTTATTTAATGCTCCCGGTGCTTTAAAATCATTCTTTGAGTAGTTATATTTAACTTTTAACTCCCCTTCATCAAGTTTATATCTGCTTCTAAACCCAAAGCTTTCCAAATTATCTTTAGAATAATCTCTATATCCATCTTTTTCTCTTCTCAAATAATCTACTTCAACTAAAAATCTTTCTCCTATTTTAGTACCGTATGTAACTTGTTGTTTTTTTAATCCATACGATCCTATCTCACTATTCAAACTTCCATAGTTTTTCCTATCTTCTGGTGCTTTTGTTATAATATTGATTGTTCCACCAACCGCTCCATCTCCATATAAAACCGATCCTCCAGAAGGTATCACCTCAATCCTTTCAATACTATCGACTGGTATATTACTTGTTTGATATCCAGATAAATCTATTGAATTAATTGGTGCTCCATCAACCAGTACTATAACATTTGATTTTGCTGTTGCCCCCTGACCTCTTACATCAAAAGCAGCGTCTGTTCCACCCATCTCTTTTACAATGACACTTGATACCAATTTTAAAGCTTCTGCTACTGTTTTAGCTCCTCTTTGTGTTATCTCTTCGCCTGTTAATACAGTTACATTTCTAGGTATACTCGCCACCGTTGTTTCCGTATTCTCACTTGTTATAACACTCTCATCTAGCTTTATAACCTTTTCTTGTCCCATTGTTAAAGTAGATGCAAGAAGTACACCAATAATATAAAATCTTTTCTCCATTTAATTTAATCCTCCCAAATCTGTCACTCGCAGTTTATTTTATGGCAGGTATCCTGACTCAACTTCCTCCTCCAATAGTCCTTCCCAGTTTCCCAGTGGTTTATCTATTTTTGTCCGTTTTACAGTGGCGTGACCGTTTAAGCTTCTCACTTAATTCCCTTTTAATTTATAAAACCATAACGCCTTATTATACTATAAATACTTTATTTTTAAAAGTTTTAAACAATAAATGAACAATATATATTTTAAATTAACCTTGATTTATTTATATTTTTTTAGTACAATTTAGATAAAATTTTTTAAGGAGAGTTTATGAAAAATATTATCCCAGGTTATTTTTATATTTTTGACACTCCATTTGGCTTACTTAAAATTGAAGAATTAAATAATGAAATTGTTAAAATTGAGCTCAATAATCCTACTTCAAATAGAACTTTTAAACTTACGAGCTCTTTAGCTCAAGCTTCTAAGGAGATTTTGGAATTTCTAAATGGACGTCGTAAAGAATTTACTTTTAAAATAAATCCCATTGGAACAGAGTTTCAAAAAAATGTTTGGAAAGCTTTACTCGATATTCCATATGGTGAAGTTAAAACATATAAGGATATTGCCATCGCTATCGGTAACCCTAAGGCGTGCAGAGCGGTAGGTTTAGCAAACAATAAAAATCCCATTCCCATAGTTATTCCTTGCCATAGAGTTATTGGCTCCAATGGCAAATTGACTGGATATGCCTATGGCTTATCTCTAAAGTCTCATCTACTAAATTTAGAAAAGGGTGCTAAGTAACTTTGCACCCTTTTTTATTAAACACTAACTATACTTTTAAAAACCACTTTTTCTACTATATAAACTGTGATTAAGTTACTAAAAAATCCTGGTAATAGTTCATACATATAACTGTCTAACCCCAAAACTTTCCACATTAAAAATACAAACATTCCAACTAGAATTCCTGCCAGAACACTTTTACTATTCACATTTTTAAAATAAAGTACCGATATTATTGCTGGTCCAAATATTGTTCCAAACCCTCCCCAAGCATAAGCGACCAATGATAATACTTTAGCATTTTGATTTAGCGCAAACAGTAGCGCCAATAAGGCTATCACTACTACACACAGCCTTCCAACCCACATAATTTCTTTATCAGAAACATCTTTTTTCATATGTCTATAAAAATCTTCTGTTAAGGTAGTTGATGAAACTAACAGCTGGGAATCTATTGTTGACATAATTGCAGATAGAATTGCAGCTAATAAAACTCCCGCTACCCAAGGATTAAATAGCTCTTTTATCATATAAATAAATATTTTTTCTACATCCCCTCCCAATTCTGTAACATTTCTAAAAAGAGAAATTCCCAAAAGTCCAATCGCTATTGCCCCAACTAAAGAAATAATTACCCATATCATGGCTATTCGTCTAGATTTTTTTAACTCTTTTACATTCTTTATACTCATAAATCTAACTAAAATATGAGGCTGTCCAAAGTATCCTAGTCCCCATGCCAATGAAGATAATATTCCTAAAATTCCTATACTTTCTCCATTCTGTTTAAATATATCCAATGAAATTCCTTTTAGCTCAATTCCCTGTTTAATTGTTTCCATATCTCCAATTTTATAATAAGCAGCCAAAGGAACCGCTATTATAGCTATAAACATCAAAGCGCCTTGAAAAAAATCTGTCCAACACGAGGCCAGATATCCCCCCATAAATGTATATATAACTATTGTCACTGTACCCACTACAACGGCAACTTTATAATCGATTCCAAGTATCGATTCAAATAGTTTTCCTGCTGCGACCAACCCAGAAGATGAATAAATTGTGAAGAAAAACAGTGTTCCTAAAGCTAAAACTTTCCTTATTGTTCCTTTGTCATCTTTTAATTTTTTTTCTAAAAAAGTTGGTAAAGTCATTGTATTTTCTATTTCAGTTTCGACTCTAAGTTTCGGAGCTATAAACTTCCAATTCAAATATGTTCCCACCGTTAAACCTACTACAACCCAAATTTGTCCAAATCCCGAAAGATATACTGCCCCTGGTAATCCCATTAATAACCATCCACTCATATCACTAGCTTGTGCCGATAGTGCAGTTACCCAACTGCCAACTCCTCTACCACCTATCAAATATTCCTCAGAACTGGAAGTCTTTCCATAAAAATAAATTCCTACTCCTATTAAAAATAACAAATATGTTCCAAATGTAATAAATGTTTCTATTCCTATCATTTTATACTCCTCCCAAATTTTTAATAAAAATAAAAAAGAGTCACCTAAGCACAATTTTGTACCTAAGTGACCCTTATTAAAAGAATCCTATAAAAATAATCTTCTATTGAAAGTTATTCCCACTTAGATACAGATCCAAAATCGTAACACAGAATGGACCTGTATCTAAACATAAACTAATGCTTAAAACACAAATCCCTATCTAGGGGGGATGGGTTGTCTATTCACATTATTTGAAATAACTTGATGTTTTTTCATCAGAACTCTCCTTTAATTTTTTGTTTTCATTATAGTAACATATGAAAATAAATTTGTCAAATTTTATTTCCAAGTCAATATTCCATCTCGAGAATTAAAAACTTTTGTAAATCCCTCTTCCAGAAGAATTAAAGCTGCAGCTTTTGATCGAACTCCACTTCTACAAAAAGTTATATAAGTTTTCCCCTTATCTAACTCTATAATTCTTTCCTCTAACTCATGAAGTGGTATGTTTAAACTATCTTCCACCGATTCTTCCCAGTACTCATCCTCTGTTCTAACATCCAAAAGTACCGTTTTTTCCTCTTTTAATAGAGTCTTCACCTCTTCTTGATTTAATGTCTTATATTTTCTCATAATTTTTTCCTAATTGAATAGAGGTTTAATCTCTTCTATCCAAGCTTTTATTCTATCAGGTGTTTCGTTATCTTGATTACTTTCATCTAAAGCAAGACCTACGAACTCGTTGTCTATAACTGATTCAGTTTCCTCATAGCTATATCCTTCAGTTGAAGTAAATCCAACAACTTTTGCCCCTTTAGCTATAACTGCGTCATACAGTTTTCTCATTGCCCCTGCATATGATTCACCAAATGCAAATTGATTTCCCACACCTACTATTCCTACTATCTTATTAGTAAAATCTAAACTTTTTAACTCGTCGTATACATTTTCCCAATCTTTTTGTAACTCTCCAACTCCATAAGTTGGTGAAACTAAAATTAGATTTTCAAGATTCTCCATCTTATCAATCCCATTTGCTACATCAAAGACTTCGTACTCCTCTCCTCTTAAATAAAACTCTATCTCATCAACTATTCCAGCTGTTATTCCTGACGTTGTTCCATAAAAAATTCCTATTTTTTTCATAATCAATTTCCTCCTAAATTTTTTAAGCCTGTTATATCCTTTACTACCTCGCTTGCTATTATTAAACCTGCTACGGATGGTACAAAAGATATGCTTCCTACATTACACTGTTTCTCTCTATTATTTTCTAAATTACTAGGTTTCATAGGTAACTCTTTCGAAAAAACTACCTTTACCTTTTGAATTCGTCTCTTTTTTAATTCCGCTCTCATAACCTTCGCTAAAGGGCAAACAGATGTCTTTGATATATCAGCCACTTCTAACATTGTTGGATTTATTTTATTTCCAGTTCCCATTGACGAAATAATTGGAATTTTTAACTCCTTTGCTATAGTTATTAAATCTAGTTTCGCTGTGATAATATCTATTGCGTCAACAATATAATTATATTTTTTGTCACCTGAAAAAAATATATCCCTTTTATCTTTAAAGAATTTTTCTTTATAAGCAGTTATCTTAATATTTGGATTTATAGATAAAGCTCTTTCTTTTATTAGTTCAACTTTATCTTTCCCTACACTATTCTGAGTAGCAATTATTTGTCTATTGAGATTTGTTATATCAACTGTATCAAAGTCAACAACCGTTAACTCTCCAACACCTGCTCTAACTAAGGCTTCCACTACGAATCCTCCCACTCCTCCCACTCCAAATACAAGTACATGAGAGTTATTTAACTTATTTAGATTTTCTACACCTATTAACAGCTCTGTTCTTTGAAAAATCATCTATATACCAACCTTTTTTATTCTTTACTAATTACATAAAGATTATATACTAAATGAATATAAAATACAAGTTTTTCTTTATAAACTCTTGACATTTTTTCTCAATTTATGTTATATATATTTTATTAGCCACAGTATATGTGGAGTGCTATTTTTAAGGGAGGATACAATGAAAAAAGAAACAAAAGTATTTCAAGCTGAAACTAAAGAACTTTTAAATCTTATGGTACACTCTATTTACACTCATAAGGAGATTTTTTTAAGAGAACTTATCTCAAACGCTAGTGATGCCACTGATAAATTAAAATTTAAAGCTCTTACAGATACTCACATTTTAGATTCTTCTGAAGAACTTTGCATAACTATTGTTCCTAATGAGGAGTTAAAAACTCTAACTATCACTGATCATGGAATAGGTATGACTTTTGAAGAAGTTGTAGAAAATATTGGAACTATTGCTAAATCTGGATCAAAAGCTTTTTTGAATTCATTGGAAGAAGCTAAGAAAAATAATGATTTAAATATAATCGGACAATTTGGAGTTGGATTTTATTCTGCATTTATGGTCGCTGACAAAATTGTATTAGAAACTAAATCACCATACTCTGATAAAGGAGTTAGATGGACATCTACTGGTGAAGGAAGTTATGAAATTGAAGAGATTGATAGAACAGAAAGAGGAACTTCTATCACTTTATATCTAAAAGATGAGGAAGATGATAAAGAATTCCTAAATGAATATAAAATAAAAGGACTTGTTAAAAAATATTCTGACTATGTTAAATATCCAATAATGTTAAACAATGAAAGAATTAACTCGACTAAACCTATTTGGAAAACTCCAAAAGATGAATTAAAAGATGAGGATTATAACGAGTTTTATAAATCTACTTATCATGACTGGCAGGACCCTCTTTTCCATTTTAACTTTAATGTTCAAGGAAATTTAGAGTACAATGCTATTCTATTTATACCACAAGTCCCACCTTATGATCTTTATACAAGAGAGTATAAAAGAGGACTTCAACTATATACTAAAAATGTTTTTATAATGGATAAGTGTGAAGAATTAATCCCACAATATTTTAACTTTATAAAAGGATTAGTTGATACAGATGATTTATCTCTTAATATATCAAGAGAAATTTTACAAAAAACTCATCAACTAAAAGCCATCTCTAAAAACTTAGAGAAAAAAATTATAAGTGAATTTGAAAAATTGCTATCTACTGATAGAGATAAATATATTAAATTCTGGGAAGTTTTTGGAAAACACATTAAATTTGGTGTTCATGAAAATTTTGGATTGAACAAAGATAAATTAGAAAATCTTCTTCTTTTCAAAAGCTCTAAAAATTTAGAATATACCTCTTTAAAAGAGTATGTAGAAAGAATGAAAGAGGATCAAAAGGATATCTACTATGCAGTTGGAGAGAATATAGATATACTTCAAAGAATGCCAAAAGTTTTAAACGTTCTTAATAAAGGATTTGAAGTTTTATATCTTACAGAAGGAGCGGATGAATTTGCTTTAAAAGCTATGAATTCATTCCAAGAAAAGCCGTTTAAATCAGTCAACGAAGTTACTTTTGAAACTGAAAAAGAGAAGGAGGAGCTAAAAAAACTTGCTGAAATAAATAAATCCCTTCTTGATAAAATAAAAGAAACTTTAAAAGATAAAGTTACTGAAATAAAATTAAACCCCGAACTTGGGGATAGTTCCGTTTCCCTTTCATCTAAAGGTGAAGTTTCTTTAGAAATGGAAAAACTTCTGTCACAAATCCCAGGTAATGAAGGAGTTAAAGCTGAGAAAGTTTTAGAAATAAATCCAAACCATCCTCTATTTAATAAACTTCAAAATGCTTCCGAAGCTGAGTTAAAAGATTTATCGGATATTCTTTACAACCAAGGACTGTTGGTGGAAGGATTCACTCTTGAAAACCCATTAGATTTTGTTACAAAATTAAATAACATTTTAAGTAAGTAAAATAGGGAAGAGGCTAATCCTCTTCCCTATTTTTATACACTTTTTATTATTCCCATTTTATAGCAGTGCAACAATTTCTTTAACTCTTTTACTTGGCTCTCTAGCTCTTTTCCCACGTCTGTATCTCTTACTTTCAATCTCTCTTTCTTACTATCTACAATCTCTGTTGTGGATTGAAAATCTAAACATTTTTCTACAGACTCCCCAATGTTTTCAAAAGGCTTATGACAAACTAAACGCTTCCCATGTGAGTTGAATATCAATGTGTAACCTGCTATCCCCGTTGTAGATTGATATGCTTTTGAAAAACCTCCATCTATAAGTATTAATTTCCCCTGTGCTCTTATTGGAGTTTCTCCTTTTCTGACCTTTACTGGAACATGACCATTTATTATATGGGAATATTCATCCAATATTCCAAACTCTTTCAATATTCTATCCGCAACCTCTTTATTTTCAAAAAATTCATAGTAATAATCGTAATTCTCTTTGTGACTATCTTTATCCAAGAAAAAATATCTTTCAAAAGTTCTCATTCTATCTTTTCCAAAAAGTGGTGAATCTTTCCCACACCAAAGATACCATATAAAATCTTTACCTTGAATATTATTTTCATCATAATATCCCTCTCTACAAAGCTGATCACATCTTTCAAACAATCTTTTTCCTGAATATTTTTTTCCAAAAATATCCACCTCTCTAAAACCACCTTTTTCATCTAATGGCATACACCCATGAAATAATAAATTTGAGTTCTTTTTTAAATATACGCTTCCTTTTTCCAATAAAAACTTTATATGTTCTTGAAGCTTTTCACTATTTTTAAAACTTCTTATCAATCCTTCTACTACTTCTTTTTCTCTTTCATTTAAACTATAAAGATTATCTCTATTTAATGTTAAATATGAGTTATCTAAATTATGAAGTAGAAGTCTATCCTCCATATTAAATGTTGGATTTCTTTTTATTACTTCTCCCTCTAACTTAAATTGAATAATTGATATAGCTTTATGCATTTTAGAAAGTAACTCTTCATCACTACTTTTATCTTTTGTTTTTGGTTTAAACTCACTACATAAATCATCCCCATAAAATTCCATAGCTAATGTTGCCAAAGGTAATAGATTTATTCCATATCCGTCTTCTAATATCTCTTTATTAGAGTATCTTAAGCATATTCTAATAGCATTTGCTATACAAGCTCCATGCCCACAAGCTGCACCTACCCACAGTATATCATGATTTCCCCATTGAATATCCACATTATGGTATTTCATAAGTTTATCCATTATTTTATGTGGATATGGTCCTCTATCATAAATATCCCCCACTATGTGTAATATATCTACAACTAGTCTTTGAATAAGCATACTTACATTTATTATAAACTCTTTGCCTCTTCCAATATCTATTATCGTATTTATAATACCTTCTATGTAGTCCTTTTTATTTTGCTCTTCAGCTCGTTCATATAAGAGCTCTTGAATGATATAGGAAAATTCTTTTGTCATAGCCTTTCCTACTTTTGATCTTGTATACTTAGAGGAAACTACTTTTAAAACTTCTAATATTCTTGGTATAGTTCTTTTATACCACTCTTCCATATCTATACCTAAAGATTGAATAAGCTCTATTTTTTCTTTAGGATAGTATATTACTGTTGCCAATTGATTTTTTTCCTTTTCTAGTAAATTTATAAATATATTTTCTATTTTTTCTTTAATTACACCTGAACAGTTTTTTAAAACATGATTAAAAGCTTCATATTCCCCATGTATATCACTTATAAAATGTTCAGTTCCCTTTGGTAAAGATAAAATTGCTTCTAAATTTATTATTTCTGTGGCTGTTTCACCAATTGTTGGAAAATTTTTAGCTAAAAGTTTCAAGTATTTTAATTCTTCCTCTTTTATATTCATATCAACTCATCCTTTTTAGTATGGCACTTTGTGCTGCTGCAACTATTGCAATTGGAACTCTAAATGGTGAACAACTAACATAATTAAATCCTAAGTCATTGAAATACTCAATACTCTTAGGATCTCCCCCATGTTCTCCACAAACTCCTATTTTTATATTTGGTTTTACACTTTGACCTAACTCTTTAGCTAAAACTATTAATTTACCAACTCCACGTGTATCTATTGATTGGAACGGATCTCTTTTCATTATATTTTTAGCTTTGTAATGATCTATAAACTTTATAGAGTCATCTCTTGATATTCCATATGTTGTTTGAGTTAAATCATTCGTTCCAAATGAGAAAAATGCGCTCTCTTCAGCAATTTCATTAGCTATTAAACAAGCTCTTGGTAGTTCCATCATAGTACCTAATTTATAATCTATCTTCTCATTTTTTTCATTAAAAACTTTTTCAATCTCTTTTAAAATTCCCTCTTTTATATATTTAAACTCACTAATACCTCCAATAAAAGGTATCATTATCTCTATTTCACAGCTCCCGCCCTCTCCTTTACACTCAATAGCTGACTCTATTATAGCTCTTGCTTGCATCTCATATATCTCAGGGAAAGTAATTGCTAATCTACACCCTCTATGTCCTAACATTGGATTTTCTTCTTTTAACTCTTTTATTCTACTTTCAATCTCTTTTGGACATTTTTCTAATAACACTGCTAGTTTTTGTATATCTTTCTCTGTTTTAGGTAAAAACTCGTGAAATGGTGGATCTAAAAGTCTTACATTCATAGGTAAGCCACCTAATTTATGTAACATCTTTTTAAAATCTATTTTTTGAAGTTCTAAAAGTTTTTCTAAAGCTTTGTCTCTATCCTCTTTTGTATTAGCAATTATCATCTCTCTAACACTCCATATTTTTTCATCTTCAAAAAACATATGTTCTGTTCTACAAAGTCCTATCCCTTCAGCCCCAAAACCTTTTCCAACTATTACATCTGTTGGAGTATCTGCATTCATTCTAACTTCTAAAGTCTTAATCTCTTTACACCATTCTAAAAACTCTTTTAACTCTTCACTAAGCTCTCCCATTTTTAGTTTTATAGCGCCTTTATAAATATCTCCATTATATCCATTTATAGAGATAACCTCTCCCTCTTGAACTCTCTCTCCGTTTATAGTAAAGAACTCTTCGTTAGAATCTATTTTTATATCTTCACATCCTGTTACACAACATTTTCCCATCCCTCTAGCTACTACAGCTCCGTGAGATGTTGCTCCCCCTTTAACAGTTACAATTCCTTTAGCTAAACTCATGCCTTTGATATCTTCTGGGGAAGTTTCCACCCTCACTAAAATTACAGATTCTCCTTCTTTTATTTTGTCTGTGGAAAGAACTACTTTTCCCACAGCTACTCCTGCTGAACCTGGTAATCCTTTCCCTAGAAACTTTTTTCCAACTATATCAGCCTCCTCAAATGTCCCATTAAAAACTTGAGGTAATAATTCTGTATCTACCATTAATATAGCTTTTTCTTTAGTTATTATATTTTCATTTACCATATCTACAGCTATTTTTATAGATGCATTTGGACTTCTTTTTCCATTTCTTGTTTGAAGTATAAATAATTTTCCATCCTCTATAGTAAATTCAATATCTTGCATATCTCCGTAGTGTTTCTCTAATGATTTTGCAATACTTAAAAATTCTTCATAAATATTTGGAAGTTGATTTTTCATTGTTTCAATAGAGTGTGGTGTTCTTATTCCTGCTACAATATCTTCCCCTTGAGCTTCTAATAAATACTCTCCAAATAGTTCATTTTCTCCTGTTGATGGATTTCTTGTAAAAGCTACTCCTGTTCCTGATAACGCATTAAAATTACCAAATACCATTTCTTGAACTACAACAGCTGTCCCCATACTTTCATCTATATTATTTAGTTGTCTATATATTTTTGCTCTTTCATTGTTCCAAGATTTAAAGATAGATTCAACTGCCATTAAAATTTGTTCCTCTGGATTCTCTGGGAAAAACTCACCTGTTTCAATCCAGTATAATCCTTTAAAAGCTTCAATTATTTCCTCATAAGTTTTCTCTTTAGAATATTCTTTAATTTTTACAAACTTTTCTCTTGAAACTCCTTTTACAATTTCTGCGAACATCTCTATAAATCTTAAATAGATTTCATATACAAATTTTTCATTTTTTGTTTTTTCGATTAATTTCTGAACTGTGTTATCATTCAGTCCTAAATTGAGAATAGTGTCCATCATTCCCGGCATGGATACCGGTGCACCTGATCTAACTGAGACCAATAAAGGATTTTCTCCATCAAACTCTTTCCCAGTTTCTACTTCTAATTTTTTTATCCCCTCTTTTATATCATTTATCATATTTTCCGATAAATAATTTCCATCCTTAAAATAATTTTTACAAGCTACTGTTGTTGCAATTAGTCCATTTGGAATAGGTAGTCCTATCTTTTTCATCTCTACTAGATTGGCTCCCTTACCACCTAATATCATTTTCTCTAAACCATATCCTTCATTAAACAAATACACATTTTTCATCTTCTCTCTCCTGAACTTTTTAATTTATTTTAATAAAACTATTCTCCTCTTTCCCTGTTCTTATTCTCCAATATATCAAGTAGTAATCTACTCACATTTGTTTTAGTAAATCTCCCAACTACCTTATATATCTCCTTACCATTTTTCTCCGCTATCCTAATAACGGGTACTGAATCTATCTGATGCTCTATTATTTTTTTTACACACTCCTCTATTGTCTCATTTTCCGTAGAGAATATTATATTTGGCATTCTTGTCATTATAAGATTTATTGGTATTTGCTCAATATCTCTTTTACCAATAGCAATTCTTAGCAAATCCTTTCTTGAAACAATACCTGAAAGGTTCCCATCCTTTGTTATAAATATTGTTCCTATATCTTTTTCAAACATAAGAAGTACTGTTTTGTAAACTGAATAGCTTTCGTCTATAGTTACTGGTGTTCCCATTATATGTTTCACTAGTGTTTTATTATTTGATTTCACAAAAGCTTCATTATAAGTATATCCTACTTTTTGCTTTGATTTTATTATTGACATTTTTTTTAATATTGAGAAGTCTGTTCTAAGAGCTGATCTAGTAATGTATATCATCTTAGCTATTTCATCCCCAGTTATAGGGCCATTTTTCTTAATAATTTCTACAATCTCTTTTTGTCTCTCTGTTAACTGCATATTAACTCCTTTTGTTAAGTGTGCACTTTTTATAGAATTTTATTTTATTTTTATTAAATTAATATTAACATCTATGCATATAAATTGCAACACTTATTAAAAAGTGTACATTTTATTTTTGAAGTATATATTTACATATAATATTTATCTTTTCTTTCTAATGGCTTTTTTTTATCTTTTTAGGTATAATATTTTTGGTGATTAGCTATGTTAAAAGAAAAAATAAAAAAAGAATTGAAAAATTTTAAACGTGATAATCGTTTTAGAAAATTAATTACATTGAACCATAATCTTTTAAATCTTTCATCCAATGATTATATGGGTTTTGCTTGTAACCCAATTTTAATTGAAGAATTCTATAAAAAATATTCAAATTTAAAACTCTCCTCTAGTTCCTCTAGATTGATTAGTGGATCGTATCCTTTAATTATGGAATTAGAAAAAATGGCTGAAGGTATATATAAAAAACCTGTTTTATTTTTTAATAGTGGTTTTGATTGTAACTGCTGTATACTGGAAACATTTTGTGATGAAAGTACCTTAGTCATTAGTGATAGATTAAATCACGCGAGTATTCATGACGGTATTTTACATAGTAAAGCAACTTTGCTAAGATATAAGCACCTTGATCTCGAACATTTAAAAAAACTTTTAGAAAAAAGTAGAGATAAATTTGAAAATATTTTTGTTATTTCAGAAACTATATATAGTATGGATGGTGATTGCGTCCACCTTAAAGAACTTATTAAATTAAAAAAGGAGTTTGATTTTTATTTAATTATTGATGAAGCTCATTCTTTTGGTGTCTACTCTTATGGAATAGTGCACAGTGAAAATTTGATTAAAGATGTCGATTTTCTCACAATTCCACTCGGTAAAGGTGGTGGTTCTACCGGTTCATATCTAATCTGTGATCAAATATACAAAGAGTATATTATTAATAAAGGAAGAAAATTTATTTATACCACAGCTCTTCCTCCCATTAATATCGCTTGGAATCTATTTATTTTAGAAAAAATGGACCTATTCAAAGAGAAACGCTTATATCTCTTTGAACTACAAAAGTTAGCCCACTCTCTAATTAAAAAGTATGATATGAAAACTTTATCAACAACCCATATTATATCTATAATTGTTGGGGACAATGAAAGGTTGGATAAGATTATCAATTACTTAAATGAGAAAAAATACTTTGTTTATGGAGTGAAAGAACCAACTGTCCCTAGAGGTACATCTAGAATTAGAGTTGGTCTATCCCCAACTTTATCTAAAGATAATATTATTAATTTTTTTCAGGAGCTTAACTATGCACTTAATACTTTTTTTTAATGGATGGGGAATGAATCACCACATTATAGATAAACTTATTTGTGATGATTGTTATAAAGTCTATTGTATTGACTATCCATATCTCACTAATCATATAGATTTTTCTAAATATGAAAAAATCTATGTTATCGGTTGGTCTTTTGGTGTACACTACGCCTCTAACTTTTTATTAAAAAATAGAGAGTTAAACTGTTTATCTATTGCTATAAATGGTGTCCCATATATAATTGGTAAATATGGAATATCGCCAAAGATGTTTAAGCTTACCCTGGAAACACTTTCTAAAGATAATTTAAAAAAATTCTATGAGAATATGGGGCTACCTCTAGAGTATTTCCATGAAACTCCAGATTTAGATAGATTAAAAATTGAATTAGAAGATATTCTTTTTGATTTTCCAAATACTCATCATACTTTTGATAAAGTTTTTCTTGGAAAATATGATCGAATTATTCCCTATTCAAAGCAATTAAAATTTTATGAAAAAGAAAGTACTGCTATTACTATTCTTCAATGTGGTCACTACCCTTTTGAAATTATAGAAAACTGGAGGGATATCATTGATTAAGAAAATGAATTTTAATAAACAATTTAAAAATTATGATTGCAATGCTATTACTCAAAAGGAAGTAGCTAAAAAACTTCTGACTTTTATTGATAAATCTAGAAAATATGATACTATTTTAGAGTTAGGGTGCGGTACTGGAATGCTTACTAAAGCACTTTTTGAATCAGTGTGTTTCAATTATTTAGACTTAAATGATATTTTTAACACCCAAGATTTTTTTTCAAATATATCATATAGAGATTTTTTTGTTGAAAATATGGAAACGCTGAAACTAAAAAACTATTCTTTAATTATTTCTAGCTCTGCTTTTCAATGGGTTGAAAACTTGGAAAGTCTTATCTATAAAATCTCCAAAAATACTTCACAATTGGTCTTCTCCATCTATTCAAAAGGAAATTTAATTGAAATTTTTGAACATTTTGGGATATCTTTAGACTATAAAAGTACCGAAGAGATTTATCAAATTTTGAAAAAATACTATACTTTTGTTGAATTCCAAGAGGAAAAATTTATTTTAGAATTTTCTAGTCCTCTAAAGGCTTTAAAACATTTAAAAAAAACTGGAGTTACCGGTTTTTCAACTTCTAACTACTCTCTAACAAAAAGTTTTAAATCTACAACATTGACATATAAGGTAAGTTATTTTTCTTGTAAAAATTAAAATCAAGGAGGCTTAAAAATGTTATTTTACAGACCTAATTATTTAATGATGACCGCCGGACCTACCACTGTTTCTGGCAACACTTTACATGCGAGAAGTAAAGTGTTTGGAAATCCCGATATCGATTCTGATTTTCTAAGTTATTATAAATTTGTTTGTCATAGACTTAGAAATTTTATTGGATCAGATCATTCTAAAATTTTTATAATGAGCGGGGAGGGAATGCTTGGATTAGATGCTGCTTGTGCTTCTCTAACTGAAAAAGGAGATAGAGTTCTTGTTATCTCCAATGGTTTTTTTGGAGAGGGATTCAAAGGACTTATTGAACCCTATGGAGGTGAAGTTACTATCTTTGAGTCAAGTTGGAAAAAATCAATAGACTTAGAAAGTCTTAAAAAATTTCTGCAGAAAGATTCAAACTTTAAATACGCTACAGTAGTACATTGTGATACTCCAAGTGGTATTCTCAATGATATAGGTCCTGTATGCCAACTTTTAAAATCTAAAGGTATTTTAACTGTTGTTGATACTGTTGCGGCTCTTGGAGGAGTAGATTTTAAAATGGATGAATGGAATGTCGATATTGTACTCTCTGCATCTCAAAAGGTTTTTTCAGCTGCTCCCGGTCTCACTATCATGGCTGTCAGTGATGCTGCTTGGTATGCTATGGAAAATAGAACAACTCCTATCCCATCATTTTACTGTAATTTACTACATTGGAAAGATATAGAGGAGAAAAAATCTTTTCCCTATACTATGCCTGCCAGTGATATCATTAGTTTAGGAACTGCCATTGATAACCTATTATCTGAAACCCTATTTAGAGTTTTTGATAGACACGAAGAGATGAGAAATCTTTGTATCGAAAGACTTCAAGAGTTAGGATGCTCACTGTATCTAGAGTCTGATTTTTCACCAACTGTTACGGCCTTTTACCCTCCTGAAGGTATAAGAGCGGAAGATTTGTTAACTCATTTAAAAACTAAATACGATATTTTACTTTCTGGTTCTTATGGTCCTTTAGCTGATAAAATTATCAGAATTGGACATATGGGAGAAAATGCACGTGAAGATAGAGTTAGATTCACTCTTGATTGCTTAGAAAAAGCTATTATAGATTTAAAGTAATATAAAAAAGTCGGATCGATCCGACTTTTTTATATCTCTTGCCTCCCTTCCAATGCTCTTGATATAGTTGCTACATCCGCAAACTCTATATTTCCACCCATTGGAATTCCGCTGGCTATTTTTGTTACTTTTACATCAAATGTCTTTAAAATCTTTGTTAAATACAACGCTGTTGTCTCTCCCTCCAAGTCTGGATTTAAAGCGAGAATAACCTCTTTTATATCCTCTTTCGCCACTCTTTCTAACAATGATTTTAAATTTAATTTGTCTGGAGTCATTCCATTTAACGGATCTATCTTACCATTTAGAACGTGATAACTTCCTTTATATCTCTTTGTTTTTTCCAGAGGAATTATATCTCGACTATCCTCTACAACACAGATAATATCCTTATCTCTAAACTCATCTCTGCATATATCACACGTATCATTTTCACTAAAATTACCACAGATTGAACATTTTTTTACAGTCTCCTTCACATCTTTTAAAGCTTTTGAAAATCTTTCAATCTCTTGCTCAGACATCTCTAAAACATGGAATGCTAATCTCACTGCACTTTTTCTTCCAATTCCGGGTAACCTATTAAATTCATCTATCAATATCTCTAATGACCTAGTTGCCATTTAAACTCCTTATTATTTTTTTTCTACTGGAGCTTTTTGAGCTAGTGTTCTCGTAATCTCTTTTATGCTCTTAGAAATCTCTCTTCTCTCTTTTCCTAGTTCAGCATTTTTAATTATATAATCGTCAACTCTATCCTCATAATCACCCTTCATATTTTCTATTATATCAATAATCTCAGCGTAAGTCATTCCAGGCTTTAAATACTCCTTTAAATTTGTTAAAAGATCAACTCTTTTTCTGTTGTCTCTTATTTTTCTATCGTTATCTTCAATCTCTCTTTTTATCTTGTTTTTTCTTCTTTCTTTTCTAACAACATCTAAAACTGTAATCATAATTTCATCAGCTCCTATTTACAAAGTATCAATGCTAATTCATAATCTTTTCTAATATCATATTTTCTTTTTCCTTCCCAAGCAAACGATATCGGATGAGTTACTAATTCATTGCTCTCAATTCCTACCATAACTCCACCTATGCCCGTCTCAAGAAGCTCCACTGCTTTTGCTCCCATTTTAGTTGCTAGTACTCTATCAAATCCAGATGGTGTTCCACCTCTTTGGACATGAGCTAAAACTACACTTCTTACCTCTGTTGTCACCTTTTCTTTCAATTGTTTTTCTATTTCAAAAACACTTCCAACACCCTCAGCTACCAAAACTATATCATGTAACTTTCCTTGTCTTCTTCTCTCTTTAATTTGATAAGCTAACATCTCGATTGGTTCCTCTATTTCTGGAATTAGAACTCCGTCCCCTCCACCTGCCAATGTGGCATGAAGTGCTAAATCTCCAGCGTGTCTTCCCATCACTTCCATCAATATTGTTCTTTCGTGTGAAGTTGCTGTATCCCTCAATTTTGACATAGCATCCAATATTGTATTTAAACACGTATCAAAACCTATTGTGTAGTCTGTTCCTATTATATCATTGTCAATTGTTCCAGGTAGTCCTACAACTTTAAACCCGTGCTCTTTAGATAATAAATCGGCACCTCTGTAAGAACCATCTCCACCTATAACTACAATGCCTTCAATCCCTCTCTTTTTCAAATTTTCAGCAGCTATCGCTCTAAATTTTGGATCTTTAAACTCTAAACATCTAGCTGTTAAAAGAACTGTTCCACCTCTATCAATAATTCCAGATACGTGACTACCATTCATTTGGAATATTTCATCATGTACCATTCCTAGATATCCTCTTCTTACTCCATATACTTCCATTCCCTTCGCTAATGCCACTTTAGCAACTGCTCTTATAGCAGCGTTCATTCCAGGAGCGTCTCCTCCACTTGTTAAAACAGCTATTTTTTTCATATAAGCTTAACACCTCCGACACTTTCTATTAAAATCTAGATTGTTTTCTCTGTAAAACTTCCCATTTTTCTAAATTTATTATATCTATTTTTTAGTAAAGTATCTACATCTAATTTGGATAACTCTAAAAGTGATGATAAAATAACATTTTTTAGATCATTTGCTACACACTTATAATCTCTATGAGCTCCACCCAATGGTTCTTTTACAATGCCATCAATTATACCTAAACTCTGTAAACTGTGACCTGATATTTTCAAATTATTTGCTGCTTCAGAAGCCTTAGAAGAGTCTTTATAAAGAATCGCCGCACACCCCTCAGGAGATATTACGGAATAAACTGAATTTTCTAACATATAGACTTTATCTGCTACACCTAATGCTAATGCTCCTCCTGACCCTCCTTCACCTATTACTATGGAAATTATTGGTACTTTTAAACCTGCCATCTCTAACAAGTTTCTAGCTATTGCCTCACCCTGACCATGTTTTTCAGCTTCTATTCCTGGATATGCCCCTGCCGTATCTATTAAATTTACTATGGGAATAGAAAATCTCTCAGCCATTTTAAATAATCTTAAAGCTTTTCTATATCCTTCAGGACTCGCCATTCCAAAATTTCTAAAAATATTTTCATCAATAGTCCTTCCTTTTTGGTGCCCAACAATCATAACTTTTTTCCCATCTATCTTGCAAAGTCCTCCGACTATGGCTGCATCATCTTTACATAGTCTGTCTCCATGTAGCTCTATAAAATCAGTTGTCATATTTTCTATATAATCCAAAGTATAAGGTCTTTCTGGATGACGAGCTATGGTTACTCTGTCCCAATCTGTTAAATTTTCATAAGCAGCCTTTAAATATTCATCTCTTTGTTTTGAAAGTTTTTCTATTTCTAAACTTAAATCTATGCCTTTTTCCTTTGAAAAATTTTTAAGTTCTACTATTTTAGTTTCTAAATCTAAAATTTCACTATTAAATTTCATGTCACTCTCCTATATATAAGCTATTTCTAGATTATATTATCTAAAATTTTATGAAGAGTTCTCTTCATATCCTCTCTTTTTGTTATCACATCAACCATTCCACACTCTTGTAAAAACTCACTTCTTTGGAAACCATTTGGTAATTTTTGTTTGATTGTCTGTTCTATTACTCTTTGACCTGCAAATCCAATTAAAGCATCTGGCTCTGTCATAATTATATCCCCTAACATTGCAAAAGACGCTGTAACTCCTCCCGTTGTGGGATTTACTGGAATTGATACAAACGGAACTCCAACTTCTCTCAATCTTTCCAATGCAGCGGAAGTTTTTGCCATCTGCATAAGTGAAAGTATTCCTTCGTGCATTCTAGCTCCTCCAGATGATGACACCACCACCACTGGGATTTTAAACTCTATTCCTCTTTCTATTGCCCTCGTTATCTTTTCTCCCACAACTGATCCCATACTTCCACCTAAGAAGTCAAAATCCATAACTGCTATACTTACTTTTATTCCAAAAATATCCCCAATTCCTGCTACTGCACCTTCTAACATTCCAGTTTTTTCTACTGCCACCTCATATTTTTCTGTATATCCCGGAAAATCTAATGGATTTTCTGAAATTAAATCTTTATCCATCTCTTGAAAAGTATTTTCATCTATTAAAAGAGCTATTCTCTCTTTAGCATTCATTGAAAAGTAATAATCACAGTGAGGGCATTTTTGTAAATTCTGCTCAATGTCATTCTTATAGACAATCTCATGACATTCTGGACATTTTTCCCAAAGCCCTGTTATTTTTATTTTTTTTATTATTTTTTCCTCTTTTTCCTCAACTTTTTTATTTTCTGATTTATTTTCTTTAACAGTTAAAGTCGCATACTTTTTTTTATTCAAAGAAAAAAACTTCATATTTTCCTCCTGAAACTTCTATTTATTTTTAAACATTTCAATATCTCATTCTATAAGATTTTTCATTATATTTCAATATTTATTTGATTTTGACACCTTTATATTATAGAATATGTATTGATAACGTTCATGAAATGGGTGATTAAAATTACACGTGATATTAATAAATTAAGAGAAGAGATAGATATAATTGATAAAAAAATTGTAAGGTTAATTTTAGATAGAATGGACATTGTTCACCAAGTTGGACTTACTAAATCAAAAGATAACAGTCGTATATATGTTCCCGAAAGAGAGATTGCTATCTACAAAAAATTAAGTAATTTTTCAGGTCTTACTTCTACTGAAATTCAAAGTTTTTACACTGAAATTATTTCTTTTTGTAGAAAGCTTGAAGGAACTCTTAACGTGGGAATAAAATCCAACGTATTATCTTTTATTGGAATTAAAAAAATTTTTGGAGAGTATGTCAGTCCTATTGTTGTCAATCAATTTGAAGAGTTAGATTTAAAATCTGTAAAATATATCCTGTCTGATTTTTCTACAGAGACCATAGAGTTTATTGAGAAGAATAACTGGTATCTCATCAATAAAATCAATTTGAATAGCGATACCTTATATTTGTTCTCCTCTTATAATAACTGTATTTTTGAAAGTAATGATATCACTTATGTTCTATATGATGATATTCTTTCTAAGGAATATATAAAAATTAAACCGAATCTTTTTGTAAATTTAATTTTATTTAAAAACTTAGAAAATTTTGAAAAATTAAATATTAAAATTTTAGGCACTATACCTTGTATATAATTTACTTTAAAAAGGGGGAGATTACAATGTTAAAAAAACTTACGGCTATATCATTCATTTTGTTCTTAACTGGATGTAATAATCTTTCAATACCAAATCCCATGGAAACTACAGAAAATACAGATCGAATGATTACTTCTGTCGATTCAGAGAATGAAATAATGGGAATTGGTTCGTCAAAAATTGGAAATAGCGGTACACTGGTTGCGACTGGAAAAGCTGTTCGTGATGCTAAAGAAAAGTTAAAATCTAAAATTTTATCGGAAGAAGAGATAGTTTTTAAATCTTTTTTAGTTCCCGCTGATCCCTATACAAAAAAAATATTATCTCCGGCTCTATCCGATTTAATGGACTATGCGGCTACTCAACTTGTGCAAAAATCTGTTGAGAAAGATACTTGGATGGAAAATAATAAAGTTTTTGTAGTGTATAGTATTTCAAAAAATGAAGTTTTATCGGAATCTCAAAACATATTTATACAATATATCGACGATATAACAAGTAAGTTCCAACTTATTAAAGAGGGGGTAACTCAAGCTCAATGAATATAGAAACAATCAATTTAAACAGTAACTATCAAAAAAATGAACTTAAAGAATTCTTAAAAAAGTTTCAGTTAAACTTTGATGAAAGTATTGATTATTCCCTAGTTATTAGAAAAAATGAAGAGATTGTTGCAACTGCCTCTAAAAGCAAAAACATAATAAAATGTTTTGCAATAGATGATTCTTTAAAGGGTGAAGGAGTTACAAACACTCTTGTCACAACTCTTCTTAATAAATCTTTTGACCAAGGAATTTTTCACACTTTTGTTTTTACAAAACCTTCAAATGAGGATATCTTCAAGGGCGTGGGATTCAAATTGATTTCAAAGACAGATAAAGTAGCTCTTCTTGAAATTGGAATGAACTCTATCGACAAAACTGTCAACAAGATGAAAATGCAACTGAACTGGAGGGAAAAAAGTGACAACGGACTCCTTATAATGAATTGTAACCCCTTCACTTTGGGACACCAATTTTTAATTGAAACCGCAGCTAAAAAAATGGATAACGTTTTGGTTTTAGTTGTTGAAGAGGATAAATCCTCTTTCCCTTTTCTAGATAGAATCACTCTAGTGAAAAGAGGAACTAAACATTTGAAAAATGTAACTGTTCTACCTAGTACAGAATACATTATATCCTCCGCTACTTTTCCAAATTATTTTTTGAGAAAAGAGGACGACTCTTTAATTGAATTTATGAAATTAGATACAAAAATAACCGCTGAACACTTCTGCAAAAAACTCAATATTTCCACTAGATTTGTCGGTGAAGAACCATTTTGTGAAGTGACTAAAAAATATAATGAAACAATGATTGAAACTTTTAAAGATTTTAATTTAAAAGTTTGTGTTATTCCAAGAAAAGAGATGGAACACTGTGCCATAAGTGCTTCGCAAGTTCGTGCCCTTTTGAAAGAGGACAAACTGGATGAAGTTAAAAATTTAGTCCCATACTCTACCTTTGAATACCTAATTTCAGAAAAAGGGAAGGAGATTGCAGAGAGAATTAAAAGTTCTAACTCTGTTCACTAATTGTAAATGTTTAACTTAGAAGAATTTTTGTTGATGAGAGAAAAAAGAGTGGAGATTCAAAATGAAATTATTGAAAATTTTAAAAATCCGATCTTAGTCCTAAGAGCTAACTATCCCGGAGAGGAAAAAAATAGTTTTGTTGCTAAATATATTGTTGAGATTATGAAAAATGAAGTTTTAGAGATTTTCAATTCCCAAATTGTATATCTACAAAAAATTGAATCTATCGAAGGTCCTACATATATATGTTCAATTAAAGACTTAGGAAAAAATATAAAAAAAATTGCTATAGAAATTGAAGAGTCTCATATCTTAGGTAGATGTGTTGACATTGATGTTTTCGACAATAACGGTTATCTATTTTCCAGAAAAGATTTTGGCGGAGAAAAAAGAAGTTGTCTTCTTTGTAGTGATATGGCATTCGTTTGTGCTAGGACTAAAAAACATACTCAAAAAGAGATTCAAATAGCTATCGAGAAGAGATTAGAAGAATACCTTGATTCTGAGCGTAATAAAATTGAGATAGTAAATACTTTCTCAAATTTAACCTTAAAATCGGTTATCTTGGAGGTTTCCGCTTCACCATCTTTTGGCTTAGTTTCACCTCATACTAAGGGTTCTCACGAAGATATGGACTTTTTTACTTTTATTGATAGTGGATTTTCTTTAAGTAGTTATTTAAAAAAAGTTATAAGTGCTGGTTATTCACCTCTATCAGTTGATTTAATTTTTAAGAAAATAAGATTTATGGGAAAACTTGCTGAGGATGATATGTTTTTAGCTACCAATAATGTCAATACACATAAAGGGATGATTTTTTTAATGGGTATCACCGCCGCTTTAAGTGCTAAAGCAAAGTATGAAAATTTATCATTTAATGATATTTCTTCTCTAATTAAAGAGATGTGCCGAGATATTTTAAAAGACTTTGATAACCTTCATAAAAAAACTTCTCTAACTCATGGAGAGAAGTTATATATCAGACATGGTATAGTAGGCGTCAGAGGAGTTGTAAAAAATGGTCTAGATATCATTTTCAATGGTTCAATTAAAATTTTTGAAAACTCTTTAATTTCTGGAGAACATATTAACCATGCAATGATTAGAACTCTTCTATTCTTAATGAGCAGTTTAGAAGATACCACTATTTTACATAGGCATGATATTGAAATTTTAAACTTTGTGAAACTTAAAGCTAAAAATTTACACTTAAAATTTGAAAAAACCTCTGTAAATATAAAGCTATTAACTGAGATTGAAAATGAGTTTATAAAAAAGAAAATTAGTCCTGGAGGTGCGGCAGACCTCCTTGCTATTACTATGTTTTTACATTTTATAAAAACATATTTTTAAAATTACTCTAAGGAGGCTATTAAAAAAGTAGCCTCCTTTTTTATCAATTATCATAAATATTCTATAGCCTCTTTTATAATCTCTGCAGTCAATCCCCAAATTACTCTATCCTCATATATGTATATATACACCTCCCTTGGTGAACTTTTCCAAGGTGAATGATATATTTTTGGCAATTTTAATTCCACAGCTGGAAATACATATTTTTCACCATTTTCATAGTAATATGGCTTTGTTTCTACCTCTAATTTTTCAATTCTCGGTGGATTTTTTTTTAAAAAATCCACTGGTACCATAAAGCACTCCTCAACTTCATCTCTATTCAATTTCAATTTTGTTAATTTTTCATCCTCTATAACTCCCAAAAAAGCTTCAACCATTATTCCCGAAGGTATTACTAGTGTCCCTATTTTCCCTTTGACACATACATTGTCTATTCCAATCTCTTCCTTACACTCCCTTAGTGCCGCTTCTAGACTAGTTTCTCCCTCTTCTATTTTTCCACCCGGAAAAGATATATCTCCTCCTTGCCTGACTCCTCTGGCTCTTTTTTCAAACAAAAAGTATTTTCCATCACTCTTTTCCACAACTAACGCTATTACAGCTGATCTAAAGTATTTTTCTCTTCCGATTATTTTTTCTGTAAAATCTATTTTCATCATAACTTCCTCCTCATCTCTATTATAATCTTTATTTGTTAAAAATTCTTCATTTTTTGTTGATTGTTTTTGACTTTTTTTGATAGAAAGTGATTGATTTTTATTTTACACTATGATACTATACTTTCTATAAAGGGTGTGATTTTATGTTGAGTATAGAAAGAGAAAATTCTATTTTAGAACTTTTAAAACAAAAAGAGGTTATAAAACTTCAAGAAATAGTTGAACTTCTAAATGTTTCAGAAGCTACTGCTAGAAGAGATTTAGCTTCTTTGGAAAAAAAAGAACTCATCAAAAGAGTTCATGGTGGTGCTATTTTAAATAACTCTTTGGATACCATAAAGGATTTTAACATCCAATACAGAAGAAATCTAAATAGAGTGGAAAAAGAAAAAATTGCTAAATACGCTACAAGCTTCATTAAAAGAGATTCCTACATTTTCTTGGATGCTGGAACAACAACTCTTTGTATGATTAAGTATTTAAAAAATCTTAATATTAAAGTGGTGACAAATGGTTTAAATCTAATAGATGAACTGGAAAAATATGAGATTGAAAGTTTTTTAATAGGTGGCAAAATTAAGAGCAAAACCAGTTGCACCGTTGGATTTTCAGCAGTACAATATCTAAAAACTTTTAATTTTCAATATGCCTTCATTGGTGTTAATGCTGTTGATTTGGACGGATATAGCACTCCAGACTTTGAAGAGGCTCTTGTTAAAAGTGAAGCTATCAGTAAAAGTACAAATATATTTTTTCTCTGTGATCATTCAAAAATTGGAAAAAGTAGTTTTACTATTTTTTCTACCTTGGATATAGGAACTTTGATTACAGATAAGCCACTTCCCAAAGAATATAAAAATATAATAAAAGTGGAGGTCGTAAAATGATATATACGTTAACTTTAAATCCTGCTTTAGATTATTTTTTAACTTTTGACTCTTTTGTTGAAGGAAACTTAAATATCCCTAAAGAAACATACAAACTTCCAGGAGGTAAAGGAATCAATGTATCTAAAATTTTAAAAAATTTTAATACCGATTCCGTTTGTTTAGGATTTATAGGTGGATTTACTGGAGAGTTTATAAAAAATTCCTTAAGTTGTGATGGTTTAAATACCAATTTTTTTGATATTCATGAAGATACACGTATAAATATAAAAATAAACAACAATGGACTTGAAAGTGAAATTGCAGGTACCTCTCCAACAATTTTAAAAGAAAATTTTGAAGAGTTGCTTAATTTTTTCAAGACTAATCTTAAGGCTAACGATATTTTAGCACTGTCTGGAAGTGTCCCGTCATCACTTCCCCCAAGTGTGTATGCTGATATTATTGAAAGTATTCCCAAAGATGTGAAAGTAATTTTAGATACCAGAGGTATTCCTTTTGAAATTGCATTGAAAAAAGGAGTATTTTTAATAAAACCAAATAGGGATGAAATCAATGAATTTTTCAACTCTAATTTTTCAACTACTGAAGAATTGATTGCGGCTGGTAAAAAACTTCAAGAAATGGGAGCTCAAAATGTTTTAATTTCACTAGGTTCTAAAGGCTCTATCTTCATAACAAAAGAGAATATTTTTATAGGTGGTGTACCCAAAGGTACTCTCATCAGTTCAAACGGCTCTGGAGATTCAATGATTGGAGGATTTATCTATGGGCTTAATAAATCTCTATCCTTAAAAGAGTGCTATGAAATCGGGATTGCTTCTGGAAGTGCTACTGCATTCTCCAAAGGATTGGCAACTTTTGATACTATGACAAACTTATTAAAAGATATTGAAATTATTAAATTATAAAACAGGAGGAGTAAATATATGTTAGATAAAATGCTAGTAAAAGATTGTATAAAATTAAATTTAACTGCTAAAAACAAGATAGAAGTTATTGATGAACTTGTTGACGTTCTTTATGATGCCGGTAGACTTAATGATAAGGATGAATTTAGAAAAACTATTTTAAAAAGAGAGGAGCAAAGTTCCACTGGTCTAGAGGAGGGAATCGCTATTCCTCATGGAAAATCATCATCAGTTAAGCTTCCTACTGTTGCCTTTGGTCTTTCTAAAGAGGGAATTGACTACGGTTCTCTAGATGGAGAGCCATCTAAATTATTCTTTATGATTGCTGCTCCCGCTGATGCCACTGACTCACATATTGAGACACTCTCTCAATTGACTTCTCTTCTGTTAGATGATGCTATTAGAGAACAACTTCTACACGTTAAAACAAAACAGGACGTTTTAGATATTCTTTTAAAAGGAGAGGTATCTGAAGAAAATAGCAGCTCTGCTAAAGAGGATAAGAGTAATGACTATCAAGTTCTTGCTGTAACCGCTTGTCCTACTGGAATAGCTCACACATACATGGCCGCTGAAGCTTTAAATAAAAAAGCTAAAGAGATGGGAGTTAAGATTAAAGTAGAAACTAATGGTTCTACAGGGGTCAAAAATCATCTTACAGATGAAGAGATAAAAAATGCAAAGGGAATTATAGTTGCCGCTGATAAAAATGTTGAAATGGCTAGATTTAATGGAAAACATGTTGAAATCGTTGGAGTTAAAGAGGGAATCAAAAGACCTGAAGAACTAATTCGACACGCTCTTGACCAAACAGCACCACTATATTCAAGTAAAGAAACTAAAACACCTTCTGGAAGCAGTGAAAGAAAAGGATTTTACAAGCATTTAATGAGCGGAGTTTCGAATATGCTACCATTTGTTGTTGGTGGAGGTATCCTAATTGCAATATCTTTCATATTCGGTATAAAAGCTTCTGATCCCGCTGATTCTAGCTTTAACCCCATTGCTAAAATTTTAATGGATATAGGTGGAGGAAATGCCTTTTTCCTAATGATTCCAGTTCTTGCCGGATTTATAGGAATGAGTATCGCTGATAGACCTGGATTCGCTCCTGCTATGGTTGGAGGTTTAATCTCTGCTAACAATGGTGGAGGTTTCCTTGGTGGTTTAGTCGGAAGTTTTCTTGGTGGATATGTTGTCCTTTTCTTAAAAAAGATATTTGCAAAACTTCCTGAAAAACTTGAAGGAATCAAACCTGTTCTTCTATACCCTCTATTTGGAATTTTAATAACTGGAGTTCTTATGTATACTGCTGTAATCTCTCCAGTTGCTGCTCTAAATACTGGAATTACTAATTTTTTAAACTCTCTTGGTACTGGAAACCTTATCCTACTAGGAGCTATTGTCGGTGGTATGATGGCCATTGATATGGGAGGTCCTATCAATAAAGCAGCATTTACTTTCGGTATTGCTGCTATTGCTGCAGGAAACTACTATCCACACGCTGCTGTTATGGCCGGTGGTATGACTCCTCCTTTAGGAATTGCTCTAGCAACTACTTTCTTTAAGCATAAATTCTCTAAAGAGGAAAGAGAAGCTGGTTTGACAAACTATATAATGGGAGCTTCTTTTATCACTGAAGGAGCTATCCCTTTTGCTGCTGCCGATCCAATCAGAGTTATCCCAAGTTGCGTTATTGGTTCTGCGTTAGCCGGTGGTCTATCAATGGCATTTAAGTGTCAGTTACCTGCACCCCATGGTGGACTATTCGTTTTACCTATTATCACAAATCCAATGATGTACCTACTATCTGTTGTTATCGGTTCTCTTATAACTTGTATTTTAATAGGTATCACTAAACCAACGAAACACATATAACACATTGAATTTAAAGGGATTCTAGCAATCCCTTTTTATTTTTTTATCGAACAAAAAAAATTAAACTGTTATTTATCTTGACATTTAAGTGTAATATAGTATACTTATTATTGATAAGAAACAAAGGGAGATCAGAATGAACTCAAATTTAAAAAAAATTTTAATTGAAAATAACAAAATACTTGCAGTAAAAGACCTAGAGACTTTAGAAAATGCTCTTTTGAGTTCTTCTAAGATAATATTTCTTCTAAACAGTGATATCTGCTCTATTGAGGAAACCACTCGCCTTATCAAAGCAAGTGGAAAATTATGTTTCATACATCTTGATATGATTCAAGGTCTAAATACTAAAGATAATTCTGCTCTCGACTACTTAAGAGAAAATACCTTTGCAGATGGAATTATAACCACTAAATCTCAAGTTGCAAAATATTCGCATAAAATTGGTTTTTTAGTTATTTTGAGATGTTTTTTAATAGATTCACTATCTTTAAATACCACTGAAAAACTTTTTAATGAAACATATATTGATGCAATAGAAATTCTACCCGGAGTTATGCCAAAAATTATTGAACAAATTTCAAAGCGAAGCTCTATCCCTATTATTGCTGGAGGACTCATCTCCGATTGCGAAGATGTCAATCTAGCTCTTAAAAGTGGGGCTGTAGCTATATCTACAACAAAACTAAATATTATAAATTAGTTTAGCTAGAGATATCAGAGAGGCTATTCAATTAAACAGAATTTCTTAAAATTCTCTTTTTTTGAATAGCCTTTTTTATATAATAATAATTATGGGAGGATATCATGAATGTTTTTGTAGCTGAATTTATAGGCACTGCAATTCTTATTTTACTGGGTAATGGCGTAGTTGCAAATGTAGTTTTAAAGAAAAGTAAGGGACATAGTTCTGGATGGATTGTTATTACCACTGCTTGGGGACTCGCTGTTATGACCGGTGCCTACTGCGTAGGGTGGATAAGTGGAGCTCATCTTAACCCAGCTTTAACTATTGGATTTGCTGTTGTGGGATTTTTTCCAACAGAACTTGTTTTTGGCTATGTCACTGCTCAACTTCTAGGAGCAATGTTTGGACAAGTTTTCGTATATCTCACTTACAAAAAACAATATGATGAAACAACAGATGCTGGTGCAATCTTAGCTTCTTTTTCAACAGAACCCGCTATTAGAGATTTAAAATGGAACTTTGTAACAGAAACTATCGGTACTTTTATGCTTGTTTTTGGACTATTAGCTATTGGTCATGTCAATAATCAAGCTTTTTCTGCAACACTACCAAATGGAGATGTAGTTAAAGGTTTCACCGGTATTTTAGGACCCTTACTTGCTGGATTCTACGTTTGGAGTATTGGTTTAAGTCTAGGAGGTCCCACTGGCTACGCAATCAATCCTGCGAGAGATTTAGGCCCTAGAATTATGCACGCTATTTTACCTATTGCCAATAAGAAAAATTCTGATTGGTCCTATGCTTGGGTACCTATCGCTGGTCCTATCATAGGTGGAATTATTGGTGCTATCACTTTTGCAACTATTTTCAATTAAAATATAGTAAACTAGGGAGGATTTTCTATGAAATATATAATCGCTTTAGATCAAGGTACAACAAGTTCAAGAGCTATAATTTTTGATGAACAACAAAATATTGTAGCCAGTGCACAAAAAGAGTTTAAACAGATATATCCAAAAGAGGGTTGGGTTGAACATGACCCTATGGAAATCTGGGCTAGTCAAAGTGGAGTTTTAGCCGAGGCTATCGCACAATCTGGCGTTTCTCAACATGATGTTATTGCTATAGGAATCACTAATCAAAGGGAAACTACTATCGTTTGGAATAAGATAACTGGAAAGCCTATTTATAATGCGATTGTATGGCAGTGCAGAAGAACTGCCCATATATGTGATGATTTAAAAGCAAAAGGCTTAGCTGATTATGTGAGAGATAACACCGGTCTTATTATTGACGCATATTTTTCAGGGACTAAAATAAAATGGATTTTAGATAATGTCAAAGGAGCTAGAGAACAAGCCGAAAGAGGAGAATTACTTTTTGGTACAGTCGATACATGGTTAATTTGGAAGCTGACTAATGGAAAATCTCATGCCACAGATTATACAAATGCTTCTAGAACTATGATTTATAATATTAAAGATCTCTGTTGGGATGAAAAACTTTTAAAAGACTTGGATATTCCAAAATCTATGCTCCCAGAAGTTAAAGATTCAAGTGGAACATTTGGATACGCCAATCTTGGGGGAAAAGGTGGACACAGAGTTCCCATTTGTGGTGTTGCTGGGGATCAACAAGCTGCTCTATTTGGACAAGCCTGTTTTGAAAAAGGAGAAGCTAAAAATACCTATGGAACTGGTTGCTTCATGCTTATGAATACAGGTAGTAGAATGTACCAAAGTAAAAATGGTCTTTTGACTACTATCGCTATCGGACTAGATGGAAAGGTGGAGTATGCTCTTGAAGGCAGTATTTTTGTTGCTGGTGCCGCTGTTCAGTGGTTAAGGGATGAGTTAAAGTTAATCACTGATTCTAAAGATACCGAATATTTTGCTAATAAAGTCAAAGATAATGGTGGAGTTTATTTTGTACCAGCTTTTGTTGGACTGGGTACACCTCATTGGGATATGTATGCTAGAGGTACCATTGTTGGATTGACTAGAGGTACTAATAAAAATCATATTATTAGAGCTACTCTAGAATCTATTGCTTACCAAACCAGAGATGTTCTTGAAGCTATGCAAGAGGATTCTGGAATTGAATTAAAAGCTTTAAAAGTTGATGGTGGAGCATCCGCTAATAATTTTTTAATGCAGTTCCAATCTGATATCATAGGTAAAGAGGTTCACAGACCTTCCACTGTTGAAACAACAGCTTTAGGAGCAGCATATCTAGCCGGTCTTGCAGTTGGCTTTTGGAATGATAAAAATGAAATTAAGCAAAATTGGTGTCTTGAAAAAACATTTATACCTATTATGAGTGAAGAGGATAGAGATTTAAAACACAACAAATGGAAAAGAGCTGTTGAGAGATCTTTAAATTGGGAACTTGACTAATTAGTAAAAAAGTAGTATATTTGAGTTGAATTAAATATTAGCAATAGAGATGAAGAGAGCTAAAAAGTGTTGGTAATTTATTGCCAACCTTTTCTGCTCTCTTTTTTGCTATTGAAATTAGGAGGATATTTTATGTATGATATTTTAATCATTGGTGCTGGTATTATTGGAACTAGTATTGCTAGAGAACTTTCTAAATATAAACTAAAAGTCGCAGTTTTAGAAAAAGATACTGATGTAGCCAATGAAACTACAAAAGCTAATAGTGCAATTATTCATGGGGGATATGATGCTAAAGAGGGATCTCTTATGGCTAAATTAAATGTTTTAGGTAACTCTTTATACGAGGATTTATGTGCTGAACTCTTCGTTCCTTTTAAACGTAATGGTTCCCTTGTTTTAGCATTTAATGATGAAGAGATTGAACATCTTAATGTACTTTATAACAGAGGTATTATAAATAAAGTGCCTGGCTTAGCCATTATCAACCAAAAGAAGTTAAGAGAAATTGAACCGAATGTTGACGAAAAAGCTATCGTCGCACTGCACTGTACTTCAGCAGGAATAGTTTCACCTTGGGAGTTTGCTGAAGCTCTTATAGATAACGCTGTTGAAAATGGTGTTGAACTATTTTTAAACACAAAAGTAAAGAATATTGAAAAAATAGATGATATTTTTCATGTTCATACAAACACCGGAATTTTCCATGGAAAATATGTCTTCAACTGTGCTGGAGTCCATGCTGATATCATCCATAAAATGATTGCACCCGAATCATTTAAAATTCTTCCAAGAAAAGGCGAGTATTTCGTTTTAGATAAAAGTCAAGGAAAAAGAGTTTTTCAAACTGTATTTCAATGCCCTTCTAAACTTGGAAAAGGAATACTTGTAACTCCAACAGTTCATGGAAATTTACTTGTTGGACCAGACGCCCAAGATACTGACAATAGATATGATGTTTCTACTGCTACTGATAAACTTGAATATATTAAATTTAAAGGAAGCCATTCTATAAAAGATATCAATTTTAGAGAAAATATTAGAACATTTGCCGGAATCAGAGCAGAATCCGACAGGGGAGATTTTATTGTTGAAGAATCTTCTATTAAAGGGTTCTTTGACATTGCAGGAATAAAATCACCCGGATTATCTGCCGCACCTGCCATCGCTTTAGCAGCTATTGATTTATTGAAAGAAAATGATATATATCTTGTAGAAAAAGATAGCTTTGTTTCTCCTAAAAAGCACACTTTTTTCATGCACCTTTCGCCAAAAGAAAAAGCAGAAAAAATCAAAAGTGACAATAGATTTGGTAGAATTATTTGTAGATGTGAGATGATTACAGAGGGAGAGATTGTTGAAGCTATCCATAGACCCGTTAAAGCTACAACTATGGATGCAGTTAAAAGAAGATGCAGACCCGGTTCTGGTAGATGCCAAGGTGGCTTCTGTGGTCCTAGAGTCCAAGAGATTATAGCTAGAGAGCTAAATGAAGATATCAAAGATGTTATCTTAGATAAAGCTGATTCTTATATTCTAATAGAGGAGTTGAAAAATTAATGAGATATGATATTGTTGTTATAGGTGGAGGTCCTGCCGGTCTTGCTGCCGCTAAATCAGCTTATGAAAATGGTGCCAAAAGTATCGTTATTTTAGAAAGAGATAAAGAGTTAGGTGGTATTTTACAACAGTGTATTCACAATGGTTTTGGACTACATAGGTTCAAAGAGGAGTTGACTGGTCCTGAATATGCTCAAAAATACATTGAGTTTGTTAAGCATTATCCTATTGATATAAAACTGGAGACTATGGTATTAAATATCTCTAAAGATAAAATTATCTCTATGATAAATCCCATAGATGGATACCAAGAGATTGAAGCTGAAGCTGTTATTTTGGCTATGGGATGCAGAGAGAGAACAAGGGGAGCCATAGCTATCCCTGGAGAGAGACCATCTGGAATATTTACAGCTGGTGCTGCTCAAAGATATATAAACATGGAAGGTTATATGGTTGGAAAAAAAGCTTTAATTCTGGGAAGTGGAGATATCGGGCTTATCATGGCTAGAAGAATGACCTTAGAGGGTGCTAAAGTCGAGGCAGTTGTAGAGTTGATGCCATTTTCTGGGGGATTAAACAGAAATATTGTTCAGTGCCTTGATGATTTTAATATTCCTTTACTTCTATCTCACACTGTTGTTGATATCAAAGGAAAGAATCGACTTGAAAAAGTAATTATTGCTAAAGTTGATGAAAATAAAAAACCTATATCTGGTAGTGAAATTGAATATGAATGTGATACACTTCTTTTATCTGTTGGACTTATTCCTGAAAATGATCTATCTAAAGAAGCCGGTATAATTTTGGATAATAGAACTAATGGTCCTATTGTTAATAATTCAATGGAAACAAGTATCCCCGGTGTTTTTGCTTGTGGAAATGTTGTTCATGTCCATGATCTTGTAGATTTCGTTAGTGAAGAGGGCGAAAGAGCAGGAAAATTTGCAGCGTGTTATATTGCTGAAGAAAATTGTAAATTAGAAAATATTTCTAATATAAAAAACGGCAATGGTATTCTTTACACTGTTCCTCAAGTTATTAATTTAGATAATCTACAAAATAAATTAGAAATTTTCATGAGGGTAAATAACATCTATAAAAATAAGAAAATTGTGGTTAAAGAGGGTGACAATATTATTGCTAGCTTTAAAAGAACACATTTAGCTCCGGGAGAGATGGAAAAGATTCTTCTTCCAGAATTATTATTGAAAAAAATTTCTAAAGATATTGTTATTGAATTACAGGAGGGATAATAATGAAAGAGATGATATGTATCTTATGTCCTATGGGATGTCATTTATCTATAGACACTAAAAATGATTATAAAGTTACGGGAAACTCCTGCTCTAAAGGTATTGTGTACGCTAAAGAGGAGCTTATCGCTCCCAAAAGAGTTGTGACTTCTATTGTTAGAGTGGTGGGAGGAATTCATCATATGGTACCTGTAAAAACAGATAAACCTATACCAAAAGAACTAATTTTTCAGTGTATGGAACTTTTAAAAGATATTAAAATTCAATCTCCACAAAAAATTGGGACAATTGTTTTAAATAATATATTGGGCACTGACGCTAATATTATCTTAACTAGAGATATATAAGTTTTAATTTTATATCTTTTTTGCTATAATAACTTTGGAGGTATATAATGATACTTAATAAAAACGAAGTTATAAATAGCTTATTAAATAAAAGTTTAAAAATTATTCAAAGACCTGACTATTTTAATTTTTCCTTAGATTCTCTTTTAATATCTAATTTTATCTCACTTACAAGAGGAGCAGATAAAATACTGGATTTGGGAACTGGAAATGGAGCGATACCTCTGTTTCTCTCCCAAAGAACTAAAGCTAGAATCACAGGCATTGAAATTCAAGAAACATCCGCTAACTTAGCTATAAGAAATGTTGAACTAAATAATCTACAAGAGCAAATTACTATTATTCATGATGATATGAAAAACTGGAAAAACCACTTTGAAAGCGGTTCTCAAGATGTTATTATAACAAATCCACCTTTTTTTAAATTTCATGGAAATGAAAATCAGTTAAATAATTTAGATCAACTTACCCTAGCTCGGCATGAAATAACTATTGATTTAGACCAACTCATCAGTGTAGCCTCAAACCTTTTAAAACATAAAGGATATTTTGCAATGGTTCATAGACCTGATAGATTTTTAGAAATTGTTGATACTATGAGGAAATACGGAATTTTTCCTAAAAGAGTTCAATTTTGTCATTCTAAAATTGATAAACCTGCAAAAATTCTTTTAATTGAAGGGATACGGAATGGAAAAGATTCTTTAACTATTCTTCCCCCTCTCGTATCTCATGATGATAGTGGAAAATATTCCAAAGAAATTTTAAATCTTTTTCAAGATTTAGATATAGAAAAAGACTAGAGATACAAACCTTTCTAGTCTTTTCTATTTTTTAAATACTCTATTAATTCTTTTTTTAGTTTGACAGATTCTCTTGGATTCCCCTTAGCTGAAATTGCAAGTTGGTAGTCATCAACCTCTATATGAGCAGCAAATCTTGCTGTCATATAAACCTTTGAAGTTATATTATTTACAAGAATATTATTGTCTTCGCATAAATCCACTATCATTTCATTTAACCTCTCATCATTGGTTGCTGCAACGACTAAGAATTTATCTTTTATATCTCCAGCTTTAAAATCTCTTTTTTCAATCTCCACATCTAAATCTAAGATTTCAGAAAGTATAAATGGAGCTATAACAATAACTCTAGCACCATAATCTACAAGACTTTTTATCTTTCTTGCAGCGATGTTTCCCCCTCCTACAACTAAACAACTTTTATTAGTTAAATCTATAAATAGTGGAAAAAAAGATTTTTTACTTTCCATTAGTTTCACCAATTTTTTTAAACGCCATATCTATAACCTCTAAAGTCCTATCTAAATCCTCTTTAGTATGAGCTACTGATACGAAATGTGCCTCGTATTTTGAAGGTGGTGCAACTACACCATTATCTAGTAATGTATTAAAATATATTGAATAATGTGTTGTATTAGAGTTTATAACATGCTCTAAATCTGTTATCTCATCTAAATCACTAAAGAATATTGTAAATAAAGAACCTAATTTATTTATTTTAATAGGTACATCATATTTTTTTGCAATTTTCTCTATTGAATCAGTCATATATATAACTTTTTCCTCTAACTCTTTATATAGAGTTTCTCTATTTTCCAATAGGTGACTTACCATTTCAAATCCTGCTCTAACAGCAACTGGATTTCCAGATAGAGTTCCCGCATGATAAACTCTTCCAACAGGTGCAATCATATCCATAATCTCTTTTTTTCCACCAAAAGCTCCTACAGGATAACCTCCACCTATTATTTTACCTAAAGTTGTTATATCTGGAGTTATTCCATAATACTCTTGAGCTCCTCCTAAAGCAACTCTAAATCCAGATATTACCTCATCAAATATCAAAAGAGTTCCTGTCTCATCACATATATCTCTCATAGCTTGTAAAAACTCTTTCGAGCTATTTATAAGTCCCATATTAGCCGGTACTGGCTCCATTATTAAACACGCAACTTCTTTAGTTTCCAAAATATCTTTAACTTTTTGAATATTACCAAAAGGAGCAACTAATGTATCTTTTAATACTCCATCTGTTATTCCGTTACTATCTTGATATCCATCTGTTAATAATCCTGATCCAGAACTAACTAATAGTGAATCTGAATGTCCATGATAACATCCTTCAAATTTTAATATTTTATTTCTATTTGTAAAGGCTCTTGCAACTCTAACTGCTGCCATAGTTGCTTCAGTTCCAGAAGTTGTAAATCTTATCATATCCATTGATGGATAACACTTACATACTAATTCAGCCAATTCAACTTCCATTTTAGTTGGTAATCCAAACGAACTTCCTAACTCTATAGCTTCTCTAACACCTTTTAAAACTCTTTCATTATTATGCCCTAAAATAAGTGGCCCCCATGAACAAATATAATCAATATATTCATTCCCATCTTCATCGTATATCTTTGATCCTTTTCCTCTGTTTACAAAAATTGGATATGTTTTATCAACTGATTTAAAAGCTCTAACAGGACTATTTACTCCTCCTGGTATAATCTTCACAGCTTTTTCATATATCTTCTCTGAATTACTATATCTCACTTAATTTACACCTCTTTTTAACCATTTTGCTATATCTTTAGCATGGTATGTTATTATAATATCTGCTCCAGCTCTTCTCATAGCATACATGTTTTCCATAACTATTTTTTCTTCATCTATCCAGCCATTTTCTGCTGCTGCTTTTACCATAGAATATTCGCCACTTACATTATAAATAGCAACTGGATTTGATATAGCATCCGCTACTCCCTTAACTACATCTAAATAAGGCATTCCAGGTTTTACCATTATTATATCAGCACCCTCTAAAATATCATTTTCAACTTCTATTAAATAATCTTTAGAATTTCTAAAATCCATTTGATATGTCTTTCTATCTCCAAATGCTGGAGCTGAATCAGCTGCGTCTCTAAACGGTCCATAATAAGCTGATGCATATTTTACACTATATGCCATAATTGGTAAATTTACAAATCCATTTTCATCTAATATCTCTCTTATAGCTTTTATTCTACCATCCATCATATCTGATGGTGCCACCATATCTGCCCCTGCTTTAGCATGAGAAAGAGCTACTTTTTGTAAAAGTTTTAAAGTCTCATCATTTAGTAATTCCTCTCCTCTTAAGATTCCACAATGTCCATGAGATGTATATTCACATAGACACACATCTGTAACAACTAAAAATTCTGGAAATTTAGATTTGATAAATCTTATCGCCTCTTGAACTATCCCTTTATCATTGTATCCTTCACTTCCTACTGGATCTTTCTTTTTAGGAATTCCAAATAAAAGCAATGATTTTATTCCTAAATTTTTTAATTCCACTAGTTCCTCTCCTAGTCTATCTATTGATATTCTATACTGCCCCTTCATCGATGGAATTTCAACTTTTATATTTTCTCCCTCTTCTATGAATAGTGGATAGATTAGATTATCTAAAGTAAAATCTATATTTTTCACTAAATTTCTCATACCTTGAGAACTTCTTAGTCTTCTAGTTCTATTAAACATATTATTTCTCTCCTATTACTGCAATTACTCCATCAACATCAAAAACTTTTGCTTCTAAAGCCACGTTATATCCTAATTCATTTAAAGTTTTTGTAGTAACTGGTCCTATTGACACAATCTTTTTATCCTCTAATAATTTTAAATCTCCTTGGATACTCTCATTAAACACTTCAACTGTTGATGAGCTTAAAAAAGTTATATACTCTATTTCATTTAATACATTCTCTACTTCATCTTTAGAATAGATATGTTTTCCAGTTTTATAAACTACTAATTTTTCAAATTTTCTATTATATTCCTCACTCCATTTTTCACAATTAGCAGGAGAGATATCTGAGGTTATAAATAATACCTTATCATTTTCCTTTGTATAATTTTGTACTTCTTTTGCTAACTCTGTTCCCATATATTTTTCTGGAATAAAGTCTGGTATTATTTTATATTCTCTTAATAGCTCATCTGTTTTAGCTCCAACAACACCAATTTTTAAATGACCTAAAGATCTTATATCCTTTATGTTTTCCATAAAGTACTTCACACCATTTGGAGAGTTAAATAAAAGAGCACTATAATTTTTCAAATCTTTTTCATCAAAATTATAAGCATTTTCTATTTTTATAAAAGGTAACTCTCTTACAGTAGCTCCTTTTATTCTTAATTTTTCACTAAAATCTTGTGATTGATTAGTATCTCTTGTCACTAATACTTTTTTTCCAGAAAGAGGTTGATTTTCAAACCATTTAAAAGTTTCTCTCATATTTACAACATCACCAATTATTGTTATAGCAGGTGGAACAATCTTTTCAGATTTAGCTCTTTCTACAATATCTTCTAAAGTTCCAACAGTTACTCTTTGGTTTTCACTTGTTCCCTTTTCTATTACTGCTACTGGAGTTTTAGGATTTTTATCATTTTTTATTAAATCACCTGTTATTAAATCTAAGTTTTTAATTCCCATTAAAAATACTAAAGTTCCATCTAATTTAGCTATAGTCGAAAAATCATGCCATTCTCCATTCTCCATTGTATGTCCTGTAAATACATGGAATGATCTCGCTAGTCCTCTATGTGTAACTGGAATTCCTGCATACTCTGGTACAGCTATTGAAGAACTTATTCCAGGTATAATTTCAAAAGGAATAGAGTATTTAACTATCTCCTCTATCTCTTCTCCACCTCTTCCAAAAACAAACGGGTCTCCACCTTTTACCCTTGCTACAACTTTTCCCTCTAAAGCCTTTTTAGCCAGCGTTTTATTTATTTCATCCTGAATAACTCCACCTTCAGTATTTCCTTTACCTAAATAAATCATTTCTGTATTTTCTTTAGCTAACTTCAATACTTTCGGGTCTATCAATCTATCATATACTATGCAGTCAGCTTCCTCTATACATCTCTTTCCTTTCAAAGTTAAAAGATCTATATTTCCACAACCTGCTCCTATTATGTAAACTTTCCCCATTTTATTATTAACCATTTATTTTCTCCCTTATTTTTGCAGCTAATTTATGTGCTATCTCTTTTCCTAATACTTCATCTTCTAACACTTCTGCTTTATACATAATATCATCTTGGCAGTACACACCTCTTAAAAAAATCTTACCATCAAATTTTTCCCCTGTACATCCCATAGGTGTATGACATCCTCCGTCAAATATCTTAGAAAACTCTCTTTCTATCTCTACAATTTTTTCTATTTCTGGATTGTGAATAGATTTTAAGATATTTTTTACAAACTCATCGTTTTCTCTACATTGAATATGAAGTGCTCCTTGAGCTGGAGCTGGCATCATTAAATCATAATCTAACTCTTCAGTTATTCTATCTCTTAATCCAACTCTTTTTAATCCCGCAGCTGCTAAAAGAATAGCATCATATTGACCTTCATCTAATTTTCTAAGTCTTGTATGAATATTTCCTCTCAATTGTTTTATCTCTAAATCTGGTCTTAATGTTTTTAATCCCATAGTCCTTCTCAGAGAGCTCGTTCCCACAACTGCCCCTTCTGGAAGTTCCAATAGCTTTTTCCCATTTCTTGAAACTATTACATCTCTATTATCTTCCCTATCAGGGATTGCTCCACAAATTAAACCTTGTGGCGAAACTATCGGCATATCTTTCATTGAATGAACTGCTAAATCTATAGTTCCATCCAATAGCTCATATTCAATCTCTTTTGTGAAAAAACTTTTTAAAGATTTATCACTATTATTCCAATTACTCACTAAATCTTTATCTCCGCTTGTCACTATCACTTTTATTTCAAATTCTAATTCTGGAAAATTTTTCTCCAACCTTCCTTTTATCATTTCACTTTGAGCTAAAGCTAGTATACTTCCTCTACTTCCAATTACGATTTTTTCTTTCATTATGCTATCCCTTCTTTGTATTCAAACCATTTTTTTAAGTTTATCATCTGTTCTCCTAGCATATATTCATATTTAGTTAATAGATTTTCTCTATTTTCTAAATTTTCATAATATACTCCCCAAACATCATCTATGTTATATAAATTTATGTTTTTTAATTCATTTAGTTCCTCTTCAATATCTCTAGGTACTGCCAAATCTAAAAATATGTACTCTTTTTTTTCATCTAACAAAGGAAGTATCTCCTCTTTTTTTATAATTGCATGAGGAGCTGAAGTTGCTGATATTATTATGTCACTCTTTGCTATTTCCGCCAGTTTATCTTCAAAACTGATTACATCCGTATTATAAACATTACTTATTTCCAGAGCTTTATGATAACTCCTATTCGTTATTGTCAAACTTTTATACTCCTCTTTTGTCAAAAGTTCCATTATATCTCTGGCTAAATCTCCTAATCCTAAAATAAGAATTTTTTTATCCTTTAAATTCGAAACTCTATTTTTAATAAACTTTAAAGAGATTGCTTCTAAAGATAAAGCGTTATGACATATTTTACTCTTATTTCTAAACTTTTTTCCCAACTCTATGGCTTTATTAAAAATAACATTGATATTGGAGCTTGATATTCTCTTCTCCATGCTAGTTAGCTGTGCTTTTTTTATCTGAGATAAAATTTGATCCTCACCTTTTATAACAGATTCAAAACCGCAGGTAACTCTAAAAAGGTAGTTCACAGCCTCATGACCCTGTTTTATAAAAATCTCCTTTAACCCTATCTCTTTTTGAAGCTTAGCTATTGAATAATTTTTATTTAAATCTAAATAATATTCCACTCTTAAGCAGGTCGATAAATTGACATATCCCACAATTTTCTTTTCTTTAAATAGTCTTTCAACTACAGAAGTGGGGTCATTTTTTATAAAATTTTCTCTTTGGCACAAATCTAAACTTTTATGATTTATTCCAAAAACAATAAAATGTTTAAAATACATCTATATTCCTTCTCTCCACGATTTATTGATTACATATATATATTATAATACTTTTTTTTAATATTTTTAAGCCTATTTTCGAAAAAATTATATTATTTTTGAATGAAATTTCTCTAAATCATCAAAAAATATTATAATCCACATATAAATAATATAAATGAAAAAAGAGTGATTATATCATCACTCTTCTAAACATTTGTGTAAAAAGTTACCAATAAATTTTTTAAGTTTATAGAGCTTCTCACCATATTTTTTAACTCTAATATTTTTTCTAAATTTTTAGCTCTATTTCCTATAAGAGATATTGTATAGCTTACAATCTCTTTTATTAACTCCCTGTCTGAAGTATTTAGAAGAATTTCATCCACAAAATATAGTTTATCATTCAACGTTAGATAATCCTTTGTATTTAAAAAATCTCTTATTGACTTATAAAGCTCTACTTTGTACTGAAACTCTTTCGTCTCTACCCAACTTCTAATATTATGTCCAACTCTTTCAAAAGAGTTTCCTTCGTTTAAATCTATCTCGCTATTTTTATATTCCTCTAACTCCTTTGACTTTCCCAAAAAAAAGCTATACTCCTCTTGAGTAACTCCTATCTCTTCTGCACTCTCTTGAAGAATATTCAACAGTATTGATCTAGATTTTATTGTTGGAAGAACATTTAATCCTGTGGAAGTCAATATAAAAAAACTTTCACTATTAGGTTCCTCTATCAATTTTAATAAAGCATTGGCGGATTCTTTTCTCAATTTTTCAACATCTCTTATTATATAAATTTTTTTCTTTCCTTCGTAAGATGTTGTCGAATCTCTATAAACTAGTTCTCTAATTTTCTCTATCTTAATACCTGTTATATCGTCTAAAATCTCTAAATCACCATGTGTTTCACTTTCTATTCTAATACAACTCTCACAAACTCCACAAAAATTATCTGTATAATTGATACAATTCAAACTTTTAGCAAAAGATTTTGCAAATTTTTTTAAAAGATCTCTATCGACTCCATAAAATAGATACGTTCCAGCTTCCCTTTTAAATCTCAGTTCTTTTTGTAAAAACTCAATAGCTTTTTTATTGGAATTCAAATCTTCAAACATTATCTTTCAGCCTTTTCAATTTTTCTTAAAATAGAAATCTGATCCAGAGCCATCCCTGCCCCTCTAACAACGCTTTCAAGTGGCGCATCTGCCAGTCGTACATTTAATGAAGTGTGCTTCGAAATTAGTTCAGGAAAGTTTCTAATCAAAGAACCTCCTCCCGCCATAACTATTCCTCTATCGATTATATCTGCCGCTAATTCTGGTGGAGTTTTCTCTAAAACATCTTTTACACAAGTTACAATTTCCATCAATGAGTCCATAATAGCCTCTCTAATCTCTTCAGATCCAACAGTAACAGATTTTGGTAACCCTGTTATCAAATCTCTTCCTTTTATTGTCATTGTTTCCTCTTCTGCTAAAGAAATAGCTGTTCCTATCTTCATTTTTATACTTTCAGCTGTTTTATCCCCTATCAATAAGGTATGTGTTTTTTTTATATACTTTATTATATCCATATCAAAATTATTTCCAGCTGTTCTTATAGTTTTACTTACAACTGTTCCACCTAGTGATATCACTGCAACGTCTGTAGAACCTCCCCCTATATCAACTATCATGTTCCCCTCAGGTGCTGATATATCGATACCTGATCCCAAAGCTGCTGCTCTTGCTTCCTCTATTAAATAAGCTTTTTTAGCTCCAGCTGAAAGAGTCGCTTCCAATACTGCTCTTTTCTCTACTCCTGTTACATCTATTGGTACACAAATCATAACCTCTGGCATAAATAACGAATATTTTCCAAATACCTTTTTTATAAAATACTTTATCATAGCTTCCGTTATATCATAATCAGCTATTACTCCTTCGCTTAAAGGTTTTACCGCTACAATTGAATCCGGTGTTTTCCCCAACATATCTTTAGCTTCATTTCCAACAGCTAAAACTTTTCTACTCTCTCTCTCTACCGCTACAACTGATGGTTCATTTAATATTATTTTCCCATGCTTTTTACTGTACACCAATGTATTAGCTGTCCCTAAATCAATTCCAATACTTCTACTAAATCCAGGTAGTTTCAATTTGAATCCCACTTACTATCACTCCTTAACCTAAGTTTTTTTCCACAATTTTATTTATTTCTTCTATTTTTCCCTCAACATAAAGCGCACCAATTAAAGCTTCAAAAGCTGTTGCCTCTTTATACTCCATAACACTACACGATTTAGGAAAAGTTTTTATGTTACTATTTTTAGATCTATTTACCAATGTTAATTTATCTTCATCTAATTCATCAATTATATTTTTTAAATACTTACTTTGAGCTTGAGCATTTACATGTTCTTTTACAAGTCTATTTAAATTTTTTATATTGTACCCTTTATTTATAAAATATGTTCTTATAGAAAGTTCCCACACAGAATCACCTAAATATGCTAAAACTAATCCATTTGCTTCACGCACATCTAAATTGACCATGTTGTTTTTTCCTTTCCATCCTTTATTTTAATTCCCATCTCTAAAAGTCTATCTCTTACTTTATCTGAAAATGCCCAGTCTTTACTATCTCTTGCTTCTCTTCTCAGTTCAAGTAAAAATTCAATTAGTTCTGTTGTCATATTTCCTACTTGAACCTCTACCTTTAATAGAACTCCAAATACCTCTTCCATAACCACTCTTATATATTCAATTGTATCTTCTAACACTTCAAATCCAATTTTAGAGATTTTATTAATCTCTCCAGCTTTATTTAACTCTTTCACAAGTTCAAATATAGCTCCTATTCCACCAGCAGTATTGAAATCTTCATCCATACATCTTATGAATTTATCTTTTGATATCTCCAAGATTTCTTTTAACTCTGTAAGGTCTGATCCATTTTCAACTGACTTTGATGTTAAAATCTCTTTTCCTCTAGATATAGCATTTTCTATTCTTTCTAATCCAGCTTTACTTTGAATTAACTCATTGTCAGAAAAATCAATCGGTTTCCTATAATGAGAGCTTAAAATAAAAAATCTCACTACTCTTCCCTCGAATTGCTCTAACACCTCTCTTAAAAGAAAAAAGTTTCCTAGGGACTTAGACATCTTCTCTCCCTTTACGTTTATATAGCCATTATGTATCCAGTATCTAGCAAATTCTCCACCTGTTCCACACTTTGACTGTGCAATTTCGTTTTCGTGATGTGGAAATATCAAATCTTGTCCTCCACCATGGATATCAAATGTAGGTCCTAAATATTTATTTGACATTGCGGAACATTCTATATGCCATCCAGGTCTTCCTTTTCCCCAAGGTGAATTCCAGAAAGGTTCTCCCTCCTTAGCTTTTTTCCATAGAGCAAAATCTAATGGATCTTTCTTTATTTCTGATACGTCTATTCTTGCACCGCTTTTCAAATCATCAATACTTTGTCCTGACAATTCACCATACTCTCGCTTATAACTATTTACGTCAAAATACACATCTCCTTGAGATTCATAAGCATAACCTTTTTCAATCAGTGTTTTTATAATTTTTATCATTTCGCCGATATGTTCGGTTGCTTTAGGTCTTATCATCCCCTCCTCTTTTAAGTTAATCTTTGCTGTATCTTCAAAGTATGCGTCTATATATTTTTTAGCTATATCTTGAAGAGTCACTCCCTCTTCATTAGCTTTTTTTATCATTTTATCATCAACATCTGTGAAATTTTGAATATATTTTACTTTATAACCTCTAAATTCAAAGTACCTTCTCACAGTATCGAAAAATATAGCTGGTCTAGCATTCCCAATATGAATATAGTTATAAACTGTCGGTCCACAAACATACATTGAAACCTCACCCTCTTTTAGAGGTTTAAATATCTCTAACTCACCTTTAAGTGTATTATATATCTTTATCATTTTATGCCCTCCTACTTAGCCGCTCTCAATAGATTAACTACTATCTCTTCACTTAAAATTGTACTTATTCGCAATCTATCTTCTTCTGCTATTCCTTTCAACTCCACATTTCCTATCACTTTATTTTTTACTTTTATATCGATATGTCCTGACATAAACTGTTTTTTTTCAATTTCAACATCCATTACCTTATCGCTACTTAAAGTTGCAATTTTCTCATCATTATTTGGACTATTTATATATACATTTGAAGACACTCCTTCAATAAAACTGTCTCTAAAGAAATAATTTAAAAAGAATAGAAACGATCTTAACTCTGCATCCCTTGTACTTCTTAAATAAAGTTTATTTTTCTCAATAGTTTTTTTCCCTGAAAGTCCATCTTGAGCTATTCCATTAAAACTCTTTATAATATCGTTTTTCCCACCTATATTTGCAGTCAATATCATTTCTTCTTTCTTATTTACCTCTCCCGTTAGAACAAGTTCATCAAATCCACCTAAGGGATTTTTACCCAAATTCAATATTAACATTCCAAGATTTTTATCCTTTTCTCTATCCAAAATTTTCAAAATATTCTGATTGAAATACTTTTCATTTTTTAATATTCTTTCGATATCCTTCTCTTTTTTTCCTATTAAAAAGTTTCCTTTTTCTATTTTTAAGTATATTTGCTCACCTTTCAAATATCTTTTTGCGTATTCATCCTTAAGTATATAAAAATCATTCACTTTATCAAAATAAGTTTCCACTTTTAATTTTATAAAAGGATATACATACCCAAAATCAATAATTCCTACGCATGATTTTTTCTCAGAGATAAAACTACTATCTGAAACTATATATAGTCCTTTAACATAGCTCAATCCTTTTTTTATTTCATTGTCAACATTAAAATCTGCTTTATTCAAAAGATTTATAACATTTTCAAAATTTTTATGATCAATATCTTCATTTACGTATACCAAGTTTATCCTATCGCTTAAATAAACTCTTGGATTCTCTTTATTCGCATAAAATATACTCACTAAAATACTAACTCCGCATAAAAGTCCTAAAGCTATTTTTAAAGTTTTTCTCATCGGTACTCCTTCTAATAAATCTATCTACTTTTTCTTATTCTTATCAATTCATTTAGTACTAAATCTATTTTCTCATTTTTATATGACCCCGATGCAAATCTAACCTTTATTATTTCTTTTTTGTCCACTAGAATGTTTTTTCCATCCTCTTTGAAGTATTCCATTTTTTCTATAATATCTCCTGATGGATTGATTGCAAAACTTCCTCCCCAGAAGTTGACCCCATCTTCTACTCCTACTCTATTTACCATAATAACAAAACACCCACTGCTAACAGCTGTTGTCTTACATATAGACTTCCAAATGTCACTTATTTCCAATCCTTTATTTGAAAGTCTTGTTGGACTATTTGCTATAACAAAGATTGTTTGAGCTCCATCTTGCCCCAAAATATATGAAGCACTCTGATGAAATATATCTTCGCATATCAGCATTCCAACTCTTCCAAATTTTGTATCAAAAGCTCTTATATTTTCCCCCTCTTTAAAATATCTTCCTTCGTCAAAAAGACCATAAGTCGGTAGGTAAACTTTTCTATGTCTGTGCTTTACCTCTCCATCCTCTAAGTAAAAAGCTGTATTATAGTGATACAAATCTTCACCTAGCTCCACTGCTCCAACTATTATTGATATGCTTTTAGATAGTTGTAATAGTTTTTCTGGCACCTCAGTTATAGCTATATCGTAGACCATATCTTCCAATAAATACCCTGTTAAAGATAGCTCTGGGAACACAATGACCTCTGTTCCCTTCTCAATCTCTCTCTCCACTATATCAACTATTTTTTTTAAATTTTTTTCTATATCTCCTAATATTGGTTTTATCTGAGCTAAAAAAACTTTCATTTCCCTCTCCTCTGTCAAATTAAAGAAATTTTAAATCCTCCACAGTTGTAATTTTTATATTGTCATAATCCCCTATTAAAATTTTTACTTTACCACCTATTCTCTCAACTAGCGAGGAATCGTCAGTTCCTAAAAAATTATCCTCCCTAGCTTTTTTATAAGCTTCTTTCAGTATCCTACCCTTAAATATTTGTGGGGTATGAACAGCTATATACTCCTCTCTCTTTGGAGTTTCAATAACTTTACCATCAATACTAACTCTTTTAATAGTATCTTTCAACGGAACCCCTACAACAACTCCATCAATTTTTAAATCCTCCTCAAACATCTCTAATGCTTGATAAAAATATTTTTCTTTTAAAAATGGTCTCACAGCATCCTGTACTGCTATTATACTATTATCTTCACAATATTCCAACGCATTTTCTATAGAATACTGTCTTTCATCTCCACCTGAAATAATATTTTTAACCTTAAATATTTTATATTTCTTACATAATTGTTCCACTAACTCTATCGATTCTTGCTCTGTGCTAATAATAATCTCATTCACATACTCGCTTCTTTCAGCAACTTCTAAAGACCTTATAAATAAAGGTTTTCCATCTATTTCTAAAAATTGCTTAGGATACCCCAATTTCATCCGTTTACCTACTCCAGCAGCAGCTATAATCAAAGTTATTTTAGAGTCACCACAGTACATCCAATTCCTCCTTCATTATGTCCACCAGCTCTATACTCTTTAACATATCCTGAGGTTTTCAAAAATTCCATCACTCCTGCTCTCAATGCTCCTGTTCCTTTCCCATGGATTACATATATCTCTGTATAACCATTCATCAAAGCTCTATCCATATATGTCTCCAACTCATATATAGCTTCGTCAACCAATTTACCTCTTAAATCCACTTCATTTTTCACTTTTGTTTTAGTATGTGCATTTATAGGTCTATATTCTTTTTTCTTTGGTTCTACTACTGTTTTTACGTCATCCATTGAAACTTCTAATTTTAATATCCCCGCCTGTATATTCAATGTTTCTTTATTCAAGTTTAACTTATTTACAATAGCATATTGATTTAGACTATTTACAAATACTCTATCTCCAACCTTATAGTCTATCTTTCTCGCCATTTTTACTTTCACTTCTACATTTTCAGACTTCTCTTCTTGTAGGGAGGTTCTAAGCATATTAAGTTTCTTTTGAACCTCTTTCATCTCCTCTTTTGTTTTATCCTCTTTTTGAATCTTATTGACTAATGCAGCAGCTTTATTTTGCATATCTTTCATCATCAATTCAGCTTTTTCATATGCCTCTTTCAGTATTTGATTTTTCTCTTTTTCTAATGCTCTCAATTTCTCTTCATATTCTTCTTTATCTTTTTGGGCTTGAGCCTTTAGAATTTCTACTTCCAATTGCATATTTTCCAATTCCAAAGATTTATCCTTTATATTGGAAATCATTTTTTCTACTTTTTTATCTTCATCACTTATATAGCTTTTTGCTTTTTCAATAATCACTTCAGAAATACCCAATCTTTTTGCTATTGTCAAGGCATTACTTTCCCCAGGTACTCCTATTAGAAGTCTATATGTTGGCGAAAGGGTTTCTACATTGAACTCCATTGACGCTGTCTCTATATCTATTTCATTGTATCCATAAGCTTTAACTTCACTATAATGTGTTGTTATTAATGATTTGCATTTCTTATCTTTTAAATAATCGATTACTGCCATTGCAAAAGCTGATCCCTCCATTGGATCAGTTCCAGAACCTAGCTCATCTAACAATATCAATGACGCCTTCGTAACCGAGTTTAATATCTCCTGTATATTTTTTAAGTGTGCTGAGAATGATGATAATGATTGTTCTATGCTCTGCTCATCACCTATATCTGCAAAGACACCATTAAAAAATCCTATGCTTGTTTTTTCATCTGCAGGAATTGGAAGACCACTTAGAGTCATCAGTGTCAATAGTCCAGCTGTTTTTAATGCCACAGTTTTTCCACCTGTATTTGGACCTGTTATCAATAGCGTATTATAATTTTTTCCTATTTCAAAGGTTAAAGGTACGACCATATTCTCATCTATAAAAGGATGTCTAGCTTTTACTAAAGATAGCATCTCTTTATTGTTTATCTCTGGAATTGTACATTTTTTTTCTATACCAAATTGAGATTTTCCATTCAATATATCCAAATACATTATTGATGCTCCAATCTCATTTATCACCTCTGTATTTAGTCTAACTTGGTCAGTCAACCTTAGAAGTATCTTTCTAATCTCCTCTCTTTCTCTAACTTCTAACTCTCTCATTTTATTATTTAAAGATACAATTGATATCGGTTCTATAAATACTGTTGAACCACTTGAAGACCTATCATGCTCTATCCCTTTAATAAGACCTTTAAAATCTGTTTTGACAGGAATCACACTTCTCCCATCTCTTGTGGTTATGATTTTTTCCTGTATAGCTTTAGTATAGGTTGGGTTAGCAAACATCTCTTCAAATTTTCTTTTAATATTTGCTACCATATTTTTCTTTTGAAATCTTAGCTCTCTCAAATCTATGGAGGCGTCATCTTTTATATTTTTATCCGGATCTATCGCCTTGTTTATCAAATCCTCAAAATTTTTAAGGGTTGGAACATTTATAAATTTTCCTCTTAAATCTCTATATTTTTCTAAGCCCTCCAATCTTCCCTTAAAGATTCTAAAAATTCTTAAGTTTATATTTATTGACCACAAATCTTCTGGCTCTAAATACATTCCAACGAGTTGAGCTTTTCTTGTAATACCCGCTATATCCCTCATCCCAGCTGCTTCAAACCCACCATCATATTTTAAAAAATCTATAAAATCTTTTATTATTTCTAACTCTTTTCTTAAAGAATTTATATCTTTAAATGGCTCTAATTCAAGTATCTTTTCTTGATTTTCTTCAATAGTCATATACTGAGATAACTCTTCTCTTAACTTATTAAACTCCAATACTTTATAGCTATGAACATTCATATTACATATCACCTTTTCTATATATATTTTACCCTAACATTATAACATATTTAATGCTTTTTATAAACCGTTCCAAATAATTTAAAAAATACCTTGATATTTTATTTCAGTAATGGTATAATAATTTGCATGTTTATAACGAAAGCGAGGTGTAAATAGAATGCAAAGATGTGAAATTACTGGAAAAGGAATGACTTTCGGAAATCAAATTTCTCACTCACACAGAGTAACGGGAAGAGTTTGGAAGCCTAACTTACAAACAACTAAAGTTGTTATCAATGGTGTTACTGTTAAAGTTAAAGTTTGTACTAAAACTTTAAAAACTTTAAAGACTGCTAACGAAGTTGAAGTTATGCAAATCCTTAAAGCAAATGCTAATACTCTAAGTGCTAGACTTAGAAAGATATTAAGCAAATAATGCTTATAAAAAAAGACAGCTTTAAATAAAAAAGCCTGTCTTTTTTTTATTTTTGTAACTTTTATTTTATATTTTTAGTATTCCAATGTAGAAAAAAAGGCTGAAGAATAAATCTTCAACCTCATTATTTTACTTCTCTACTCTTGTATATGGAATAAGAGCAATGTTTCTAGCTCTCTTAACAGCTTTAGCTATCTTTCTTTGTAACTTAGCGTTAGCTCCAGTTACTCTAGAAGGATTGATTCTTCCTTTATCAGATACGAATCTTTTTAATAAATCAACATTTTTGTAATCGATTTCTTCAGCTTTAACTCTTAATTTAGCTCTTCTTCTTCTGAATTCTGCCATTCTAATAACCTCCTTATTTGAGAATAAACGTTTTCTTTAGTTTTAATTAGTCGTTCTTAACTATGATGTATCTCATAACTTCTTCAGTTATGTTAAGCTTTGACTCAACCTCAGTTAACTTAGTACCGTCTATCTCTAAAGTAGTTAGTACGTAGAATCCTGTTTTCTTCTTATCGATTGGATAAGCAAGCTTTCTCTCTCCCCACTTTTCAGATTTAAGAACAGTTGCTCCAGCTGTAGTTAAGATATTGTTAACTTTAGCTATCACAGTTTCTCTTCCCTCTTCTAATATAGTTGGGTTGATGATGAACATTAATTCATACTTTTTCATGTTATTACCTCCTCCCTATGGTTTTAGCCCAAAATACACAGTGATCTTGAGCAGGGCATTATTAATTCTAACATAGAATCAATAATTTTACAAGTGTTTTTTTAGTCTCTTCTATTAGCTCTAATCCATGGTGGTAAATCTAACTCATCTCTCACTTCTGCCGTTTCCTCTACTTTTGGAGCTTCAGCTTTTTTCTCTACGTTTATAAATGATTCAGTTTTTTCCTGCTCATCACCAAAGCTATTAGCGATTATTGTAACTTGAATTTTATCTCCATACGATTCATCTGCTGTTATTCCAAACATAATATCCTCAGCTGTTTTTCCCGCCGCTTCTTTAACTATATTAGCTATGGCTTGAGCTTCCATAAGCCCTAGATTTGATGAACCAGCTATATTTATTAAAACCTTGCTCGCTCCCATAATAGACTTTTCTAAAAGAGGTGATGATAGCGCTTTTTCTGTAGCTTTAGCAACTCTATTTTCTCCTTCTCCCTCTCCAAACCCTAAAACTGCAACTCCCGAATTTTGCATAGTAGCCTTAATATCAGCGAAGTCTAAGTTAATAAGTCCTCTACCTATCATCAAATCCGCAATACCTTTAATACCTATTTTTAAAATATTATTAGCTTCTTTAAATGCATTCTGTAAAGTTATTGTTTTTTCTGGTAATTCAAACAATTTGTCATTAGGTATTATCACTAATGAATCAACGTGCTTTTCTAAATTCGATAGTCCTAAAGCTGCATTACTTTCTCTTTTTCTTCCTTCAAATGAAAACGGTCTAGTTACTATACCTATAGTTAAAACTCCCATCTCTTTAGCTATCTTAGCTATAACTGGCGCTGAACCTGTTCCTGTTCCTCCACCCATCCCAGCTGTTATAAATAACATATCTGTTTCTTCTAATAAGTTTCTTAATTTTTCAACATCCTCTTCAGCAGCTTGCTTACCAACTTCTGGGTCAGCTCCAGCTCCCAAACCTCTTGTTAATTTTTCACCTAGTTGAACTCTTATATCTGCTAAAGAGTTATTCAAATCTTGAGCGTCCGTATTTGCCGCAATATACTCTACACCAGTTACTCCAGCTGAAATCATATCATTTATTGCATTTCCTCCAGCTCCTCCAGCTCCGATTACTTTTATCTTTACTTCACATTCGTTATTAAACATTTTCACACAGCTCCTTATTATATAAAGTTAGAAATCCATTTTTTTATTTTGTCTAAAGTTCCATCTGTAGCCACTTCTTCTTCATACTCTTCTTCGTAGTCCTCTTGTCTAAAAGCTGTTTCATTTATAGGAAGTTCTGCAACAAATATTTCTTCCTCTTTTTCAATGGCTGTAACTTCGTCCTTTAAACTTTCCTCCATCTTTTCGTTTCTCTTTTTAAATTCCGCTTCTAATTTTGTTAACAAAACACCAATCACTGTGGACATAGATGGATTTACATTCTCCAATCCTCTAAGTGGAAACGGTGCAACTTTTCTAACAGCACATTCCATCTTACTGCCCACTTTACTAAAAATCTCATCTATTGATACCGCTCCACCTGTAAAAGCTAGACCTTTTCCTAGATACCCGTTGAATCCTGATTCCTCTATTGTTTTCGAAATAAAATTAATTAAATCACCTGTTCTAGCGTCGATTATCTCTTTAATTTCATCTATTTTGTATTCTCCATTTTCTGTTTTTATCACTCCATCAGAATACTGTTTACTTCTCAACTTTTCAAGAATGTCTTTAGCTTCTTTCTTAGGTATTTTTAAAAGATAGCTTATATCGTTTACAAAATGCATTCCACCTATTGATAAAGATTTTGTATAAATTATCTTATCATTTTTATATATAGCTATATCTGTAACTCCTTCTCCTATATCGATTAGAGCTACTCCCATCTGTCTGTCTCCATGTTCTAATGTTGATTTTGCGGAGGCTGACGCATTTAAAAATATATCCTCCACTTCTAATCCTGCGTTATTTATAACTTCTACCAATGGATCTAACTGATCTTTTTTTATAGTTATTAAATGGACATCCCCTTGAATACTTTTTCCAATTTGACCAATTGGATTTTTTAATATTCCAGAACTGTTTACTCTAACATTATAGGCTTCTTGTTCAATAACGATTTCATCCTCTTTCAATATAGTGCCCTTTATCAATTCTATCAAATTGTACATATCCTGAGCTGTTATCTCTTTTTCATCAAATTCAATACATCCATGATCAGTTTTTGAAATAATTCTGTCGTTACTCACACCTAGTGAAACAGCTTCAAACTCTCTCCCATTTCTTTGCTCTAACTCTTTTAGACCTTTAGCAATACTCGCACTTAAAAGTTCTGCATCCTCCACTATCGATCTTTTTATGCCTTCACTTGGCACCTCTAAGTAATCCAGCACTCTTAACTTTAATCCTTCTGTACTAAGTTCTCCCAAAATAAATTTTATTTTACCATTTCCAACATCCAAAGCTAATTTTGTAATATTATCTCGCACTTTTCCCCTCCTTTTCCATTACTACTATATCTGTAAACCTTATATCTATATAATCTATTACTTTAGCCTTTATCAACTCCTTGTATAGATTCATCATTATTTCATATTTTTGTTTGGAAACCTCAAGTTCGGTTTTTATCTTAGTTCCATCTCTCAAAATAATACATATTAAATTTCTATTCTCAGCGTATAACTGCGAAACTTCATCCTTTAAATCTAGTTCTTTTAGCTTTTCCATTATCTCTAAAAGATATTTTTCTTCCTCTGCATTTCCTAATACAAGAATTGGCATACTTTTTTTAGGATACTCATCTAGTTTCCCAAAAACTGTTCCCTGCTCATCCATTGTATATATTTTTGAGTTATATTGTGCATAATAACTGCTATCTTTTTCTGTTATTTCAATAATTATCTCATTCAAATTTTGTTTGGAAATAGATACTTTTTTTATTCTTACATCTTTTAATAATTTTTTTTCTAACTCTTCTAAATTTAATTCATTGATATTTTTTCCCAAAATCTCTATTTTTATTTTTTCTAAATCTGATTTAAGATTTGCTGAAACTTCACTAATTTGAACTTTCGAAATGTTGAAAAATTCTCTGTTTTTAAAGTCCTTTTCAACTTGAATTATAATCAAAGTCAATGTCAATATTATAGCAATTTTAAATATATTTTTCAAGAATCTCTCCCTGTTATTTCAGATATTTTCTATTTAACAACTTTCCACTATTGCTTTAGTTAAATCATCAAAAGAGTAACCTTTTAATGCCGCCAATTTTGGAACCAAACTTGTCTCTGTCATTCCAGGACAAGTATTTACCTCCAAAAAGTAAGCTTTTCCATCTTTTAATATAAAATCGCTTCTTGTAACTCCTTTTAATCCTAATATTTCATGTATTTTTCTAGCAGCTTCTAAAACCTCGTCATAGACCTTTTCATCTATTTGAGCTGGACACTCGTATTCTGTTTTTCCCACAGTATATTTCGCTTCGTAATCATATAGTCCAGATTTGGGTTTTATTCTAACTACTCCCAGTTTTTCTCCATTTAATATCCCAGCTGTCAACTCATCCCCTTTTATAAACTCCTCAATCAAAGGTTCCTTATCTTCTAGTATCTTATAAGCTTTTAAAGCCTCCTCTTTCGTACTACAAATATATAGTCCAACACTAGAACCCTCTTTTGCGGGTTTTATAACAACAGGATAATTGTCAATCTCTTCAATGGAGCTGTATGTCCCAGCAACTCTTATCCCTAATTCTTTAGCTATCATTTTTGTTAAAATTTTATTCATTGCAACCGCACTCCCAGTCACACCTGAACCCGTATATTTTTTTCCTAACATATCCAACACAGACTGAACTCTACCATCTTCTCCATACTCACCATGAAGGGCTAAATAAACTAAATCATAAGTATTTTCGATAAACGCTGAGACTAAATTTTCCTTTGTTAAATCTATCTTGTATGCTTCATACCCTTGTTTTAATAGACTATTTAAAATAGCTTGTCCACTTCTCAAAGAGACTTCTCTCTCCGCTGTAATTCCACCCATAACAACTGCTATTTTCATTTGATTCCTCCCAATTATTTTCTCACTATTATAATCTCTTCTTCCAACTGTATTCCAGTTTTAGTTTTCACTCCTGCTTTTACCTCTTCAATTATATCTAGAATATCCTTAAATTTAGCCTCTCCTTTATTCACTATAAAGTTCGGGTGCACCATTGATACTTCCGCTCCACCTATTTTTTTCCCTTGAAGCCCTGCCTCTATTATTAATCTAGCTGAAAAATATCCCTCTGGATTTTTAAAAGTACTCCCTAAATTTGGTTCATTCAATGGGTGATTCTCACTTCTTTTTAATTTGTATTTTTCTACAACTTCACTTAAATATCCCTCTTCGAATTTAAAAGTAGCACTTACCACAACCCATTTTTTCTCTTTTATCTCTGTAACTCTGTAAGAAAATTTCAAATTTTCTTTTTTTATTCTTCTCAGTTCATTATTTTCATCAACAATTTCTACCGATATTATTCTATCGAAAATTTCAGTTCCATGAGCTCCTCCGTTCATAAAAACAAGACCACCCACACTTCCCGGTATCCCTGCTAAATTTTCTAAACCAGTATAGTTTTTTTCTGCCATATAGTCTATCAAGCTAGAAAAATCTAGACCTGCTCCAACTTCAACTACTCCTTCCCCTTTATCATCTATATAATCAATAGCTTTAAGAGACACAAATGTAGTCTCTAACTCTCCATCAAAAATTAAAGTATTTGTTCCATTTCCTATTATAAATATATTTTCTTTCTCTTTTAAAACGTCCAACAATTCGTTTTTATCTTCTACTTCAATAAATTCTTTAGCTATTCCACCAATTTTCATATTAGAGTACTCTTTCATTGAGTGATTTTTATATAACTTCATTTCCTGTTCTCCCTATATTTTCTGCAATAGTATGAGCCAGATTTGATATATTCCCTGCTCCCATAAATAAGAATGTTGCTGATCCTTTTTCACCTACTACTATTTTTTCTATCTCTTCATTTTTCTCTATTATTCTACAATGTTTATGCCCTATCTTCTCTTTTAATTTTTCTAAAGTCACTCCAAATTCATTTTTCTCCCCTGCACTATAAACAGGCATAAGTATAACTTCATCCACTCCCTCAAAACTACCTTTAAAATCGTTTAAAAGAAATTTTAGTCTACTGTATCTGTGTGGTTGAAAAATTGCTATTGTCTTATTTTTTTCTATTGTTTTTGCACCTTGAATAGTTGCCTTAATTTCCGTTGGATGATGTGCATAATCATCTATTATTCTTATTTTATCACTATGCAATATGTCATATCTTCTTTTTGCACCCTTAAATTTCAAAAGTTTTTCAGCTATTACTTTTTTATCCACACCATATTTTTTAGCTAAATATATAACTGGTAGGGCATTTTGAATATTATGGTTTCCGGGAATTGACAATTCAAACTGTCCAAATTTTTCACCATTGATGATAACCGTAAATACTGTTTTTGAATTTATTATTTTTATATCTGTTGCAATTATATCAGAATCTTTTTTCTTAATGCTATAAGTCTTTACATTTTTTCTACCTTTTATTAATTCCAATGTTTCAGAACAATCATCACAGACTAATATCTCTTTCTTTGTTTGATCCATAAACTGCTTAAATGATTTTTTTATATTTTCAAGAGAACCATGATTTTCAAGATGGTCAGCTTCAATATTTGTTATTATTGAAATTTCTGGTGTTAGGTGTAAAAACGAGTTATCACTTTCATCAGCCTCTGCAATGAAAATCTCTGCTTTTCCACATTTAGCATTAGAACCTATCTCAGGCAAAATTCCTCCTACAACTATCGTTGGATCGATATCTAAAAGTAGTGATCCCAACATAGAGCTTGTTGTCGTTTTACCATGAGTTCCTGCCACAGCTATCCCTTTTTCTTTATTCATTAAAAGCGATAGTAGTTCTCCTCTTTTTATTACTTTTATTCCCAACTCTTTAGCTTTTTTTATCTCTGGATTATCCTGTTTTATAGCACTTGATGCTACAACTAAGCTAGCTCCAAGAATATTATCCGCCTTGTGCTCTCCAAACACTTTAATTCCAAGCTTTTCTAGCTCCTCTGTGACATAATTTCTTGAAAGATCAGCTCCACATACATTATACCCCTTCAATTTCATAATTTTTGCCAGACCACTCATTCCTATTCCATTTATTCCAATAAAGTATATCTTATCCATCTAATTCCTCCATATATCCAAGCATTCAACTATCTTCTCAGCTGCGTTACTTTTCTTTAAAATTTTAACTTTTCTACTCATTCTATTCAGCTCTTCATCATTTTTTATAAGCTCTAAGGCCTTTTCTATAGCTTCATCAGCTTTACTGTCACTATATATAAGTGCTGCTTCATTTTCTGATAATATTTTTGCATTTTGATATTGACCAACCTTTATCGAATTATATGGTATTAAAATCGACGGCTTTTCAAGTTGCATTATTTCAGACACGGTCAATGCCCCAGCTCTACAGACAACTAAATCTGCAGCTGCCATTATATTTATCATATTGTTAAAATATGGTTTTATAATATCCGCAACCTTTATTTGTTGATCCTCCAACTTTTCATTTATTTCTCCAAAATTTTTTTCCCCCGTAGCCCAGTAAATTCTAATACTCTTATCTTTATATATATCTTTTAAATTTTTTATTACCGCTTCATTTAAAGATTTTGCTCCAAGGCTTCCACCAGTTATCAAAAGAACTCTTTCATCTTTACCTATCTTTAATCTTTCTCTTTCTATATCTTTATCCATCATGTAGATATCCTCTCTTAGTGGATTTCCTGTCACTAAAAACTTATGCTGATCTTTTACCGATATCTCTTCATAAGTCATATCAAAAGCTAAAAAGCATTTCTTGGCAATTTTGTAAAACAACTTATTTGCGAGTCCTAAATCTGCATTTTGCTCTTGTAAATATATTTTCTTTCCCAGAATTGCTCCTGCCAACAAAACTGGTATCGATATATAATTACCAAATCCAATTATTATATCAGGTTGCTCCTTTTTTACAATTTTAAATGCTTGAAAGAATGCCTTTATATTTGATAATATCTTTTTCAGGTTTTGAAATGGATATACATCTATCCCTAAAAACTTAATTCCCTCTTCTGGAACTAAATCCTTTTCCATTCTAGTCGAACTACCGACAAATAAAACTTCCATACCTCTACTCAAAAGTTTTTTTCCAATAGCTAACGCTGGATATATATGCCCTCCTGTACCACCAGTTGTTATAATTATTTTTTTTGTCATAGATTCTCTCCTAATTAAAATAACTTTTTACTAAATTTTTAAAAACTTTTCCTCTTTCTTCAAAATTTTTAAACTGATCAAAACTTGATGTTGCAGGAGAAAATAAAATAGTTTCCTTATAATTTTTATCAATTCTAGATTTTAATTTTTCCAAAACTTTGTCTAAAGTTTTTAGATTAAAAATTCTTTCTTCTGAAAAACCTATTTTTTTTAGCCCTATTTCTAATTTATCAGATATATCACCGATTAGATAAACCTCTTTGACTCTTTCTAAAATTACTTTTTCTAGTGGAGTCAAATCCAACTCCTTATCATATCCACCACAAATTAGAATAGGCTGTTCAAAAGCTTCAATAGCAAATCTAGTGGAATCTATATTAGTTCCTTTAGAATCATTTATAAATTCAACTTGACCATACGAGAAAAAATTTTCCATTCTATGTTCCAATGTTTTTGTTGAATATAAAAATTCTCTAATTAGCTCTGTTGGAATGCCTATAAGTTTTCCTATACAAACTATAAACAGCATATTTTCCAAATTATGTTTTCCTTTTAAGGAGGCTAATTTTTCTTCTAAAATAAATTCATCCACGTAAAAAATAGAGCCATTTTCAACCCAAACACACTCATTTTTGTCTGTTTTATTCATTCCTATAAATATTTTTTTTCCAGAAATCATGCTCTCTCTTTTTAAACTTTCGGTACATGAAGTATTTACTATAAAATATTCATTTTCCTTCTGATTTTTTCCTATATTAAACTTTATGTTATAATAGTGATCCAAATCTTTATATCTCGATAGATGATCTGGTGCCAAATTTACTACCAATGAGATATCTGCTTTAAACTCCTTCACATTTTCAAGCTGATATGAACTAGCTTCTAAAATATAGTAGTCAAGCTCCGGATTCTCCATAACTGTCTCACTAAAAGAATACCCAATATTTCCACATACTTTTGCTCTATAACCTGCTTTTTCTAATAATTCTTGAGTTTTTGTTGTAATCGTAGTTTTTCCGTTAGTCCCCGTTATCGCTATTATTTTTCCACTAATTCTATTAATTTTCTTGTATCTATATCCTAATTCTATATCATCAATGACCTCTATTCCTAGCTCCAAAGCTTTTTTTACCAACTCTGTATATGGAACTCCAGGGCTCTTTATAAACAAATCTATTTTACCATTTAACAATATCTCCATCCCATCTTTTGAAGATAGCCCTATTTTATCATCTACTAAAAAAACCTCGTATTCCATTCTTTTTAAAGTTTTTTCAGAACCTTTTCCACTCACTCCCGCTCCAAAAACAATTGCTTTTTTCATGGATTTTTCCTCCTTATTTTTAAGCGACAAAAACCACAGTGATTTTTTCCACTGTGGTCTTATTATAGTATTCCTCTCAATCTAACTATACCTAAAGCTATCATTCCTAAAAACAGTGCAACAATCCAAAATCTCATTGTCACTTTCGTTTCTGGTAACCCTGTTAATTCAAAATGATGGTGTATCGGTGCCATTCTAAACACCCTTTTCCCTCTCATTTTAAAAGAGCCAACTTGAAGTATAACTGATATAGCCTCTAAGACAAATACTCCTCCTATTATCGGCAAAAGTAACTCCTGCTTAAGTAAAATTGCTACGACTCCTAGAATACCACCTAGTGTTAAAGAACCTGTATCTCCCATAAAAATCTGTGCTGGATAAAAGTTATACCACAAAAATCCTAATCCAGCTCCTACTAAAGCTGATAAAAATACAGACAATTCACCTATACCTGCTATATAATGTAAGTTAAGATGGTTACTTAATTCAATATGTCCTGTGAAATATGCTATTATCCCTAAAATTGTTGCACCTATTATTACGGGCATTATCACTAGCCCATCTAAACCATCAGTTATATTTACAGCATTGGATGTTCCCATCAATACCAAAGCTATAAATATTAGCATCAAAAAACTTCCCAAATAAAAATTACTATTAGAAATCACTGGATTCACAATTGACAAATCTAAAATTTTATTTCCAGTCAATCCAAATTCTTTTATAAAAAACCATGTCACTACTGCGATAAAACACTGTCCTAATAACTTTTTTTTACCTGACAAACCTTTTTTATTTATAGTAAACTTTTTATAATCATCTATAAAACCAATACCACTGAAAAGTAATGTTACTACAAACATTAAAATTAAGAATTTATTAAAAAGATCTCCTACCAACAACATTGTCAATAAAGTTCCACATATTATTAAAATTCCACCCATAGTTGGAGTACCTTTTTTAGAAAAATGGCTCACTGGACCCTCTTCTCTTATTGATTCTCCAAATTTTTTTATTTTTAAACACTTTATAAATGGTTTACCAGTAACTAAAACAACTAAAAATGCTAATATAAATGCCAAAAAACTTCTTAAATATATCGATTTAAGCCCCTCTAAAACTGGAAAATACCCTGCCAAAAAGTACAGCATCCCTCTTACTCCTTTATTATTTCTTCTAACTTCATTCCTCTTGATCCTTTTAATAAAACAGATACATTTTCCACTTTATTAATTTTATTTTTTATATCCTTTTTCTCTCTAAAATAGGTAATTTTAGAATTTTTTAATATCTCTGAAGCCTGCTTCATTCTTTCGCCATAGATAAATACTTCGTCGAAATTATACTTCAAAGCTTCGTTTAATATCTCCACATGATATTCTATCTCCTTATCACCAAGTTCAAGTACATCTCCTAAAACAACTATTTTTTTTCTATTCAAAGGTAATGACGAAAACGCATTTAGAGCCATTTTCATAGATACTGGACTGGCATTATACGCATCATTTATAAATAAAATTTTATCTTTCTCTATTTTTTCAAATCTCATTGAAGTTATTTTAATGTTTTTTAATGCACTTTCTATCTCATCATAAGACATTTTAAACATCTTTCCCAAAAGAATAGCAAATGATGTATTTACAACATTATAAAGTCCATTTAAAAACACAAAATATTTTTCTTCATTTAAAAAGAATCTAACTCCATCGTAGACTTCATTAAAATTATTTATAATATAATTGTTATTATTTTCAAACCCAACTTTTGTAGCTTTTAAATTTCTAAAATAAGGGTCATCTCCATAAAGTACAACATTGCTTTCATTCACATAGCTTAAAATCTCAGTTTTAGCCTTAAATACATTATCTCTATTTTTCAAAAATTCCAAATGGGAGTCTCCAATATTTGTTATCACTGCGTAATCCGGTCTCGAAATTTGTGACAATAAGTCAATCTCGCCTAAAGCACTCATTCCCATCTCTAAAACAGCAACTTCATCCTCTTCTTTGAGTTGTAGTAGTGTGAATGGAAGTCCAATTTGATTGTTATAATTTCCCAGAGTTTTTTTCGTTTTATATTTTGTCGATAGAACTCCATATATTAAATCCTTAGTTGTCGTTTTTCCTTCACTACCTGTCACTGCTATTATTTTGATATTCAATTTTTCTCTATATAATTTAGCTATCTCTTGTAAAAACTTTATACTATCCAAAACTTCAATAATTTTTTCACTTTTAATTACAGATTTTTTATCACAGATAACTAATTCAGCTCCTTTTTCAAGAGCTTCTGCTATGTAGTTATATCCACTATTTATAGCTATAAACAGTGATCCCTTCTCGACTTTTTTACTATCCATTTGAATATTTTTAATATCTATATTTTTAGGTAAAATTATATTTAATTTTTGAAAATAGTTTAACAAAATTTCAGTAAATACCTTCAACTTTACATCCCCTTTTTTTTATATTTACTTCATATTCTACCATTTTTTTAATATTCTTTTCAATTTTTTTTTAACTAATCCCTAAAACTTTTAATCCTTTATGAATACATTCAATTTCAATGGGTAAATTAGGTCCTATTTCTCCATCTATATCCGTGGAGTATTTTTCTACTCCTACAATTTTCATAAATCTAGTTTTAAAATATTTTATTGAATGAATATTTTTTTCTAAATGTGTCTTTGTAGCTAAAGCAGCACTAATTTCTGGTACATCCACTATGAAATCTGGTTTTACTAATAAAACATCGAAAAAACCATCATCCAATTTTGCATTATAAGCTAGTTCAAAACTTCCTGCACTCTTTCCATTGAAAATAAATAAAGAAACTATATCCGTTACCGTACTATATTCAGCACTTTCTAATATAATTTTCATTTTTTTTATTTTAGTCATCTCTTTTATTCCATTTATTATATATGCCAATTTTCCCATTGTTTTTATCATATTTCTATCAGTTGTTTGTGAAATTGTAGAAAAAATTCCAATACTAGCTATATTTATAAAATATTGGTCATTTATTTTTCCCAAATCTATCTCTTTAATCTCTGTTGAGAGTATCTTTCTACAAGCTTCCTCTATATTTTTAGGCATATTTATCACATTTGCAAAATCATTTGCCGTTCCTGTTGGCAATACTGCTATTGGAATATCCACTTTATTTTTTTTCAAAATATTCACAAAACTGTTTATTGTACCATCTCCACCTGAAATTAAAAAGTGGTCATAACTTTCTATTTCTTCTAAAATTTCATTTTTTTTACAATTGTGAGAAACCCTAAAGATATCAACCACAAATCCATGCTCTTGATAAACTTCAAAAATTTTATCCAACTCTTTTAAAATCTTTCCACCACCTGAAACAGGATTATATATTAGCTTTACTTTTTTTTGTCTTATCATATAATCATCTCCCAGTTTTAAATATAAAAAAAAGATTGGCAACTTCCTATCCTCCCAGGGGGCTGCCCCCCAAGTACTTTCAGCGTTTATGGGCTTAACTTCCAGGTT
>CAKOHT010000003.1 GCA_934085975.1 uncultured Cetobacterium sp. | reverse complement strand
GTTGGTAGAGCGCACGACTGTTAATCGTGTTGTCGCTGGTTCGAGCCCAGCAAGAAGCGCCATTTTTTTATTTTTTGAAAAAGATAAAAAAATTAACTTTAAATTCTAATCTTCTAAATTGACAAAGTTAATATTTTATGATACACTTATATAGTTATTAAAACGAATATTCCGCTTTAATGGAATATTAAATGAATATTCAGGGAGGCTAAAATGAAAGAAAAATTAATTCAATTAGTAGAGCAAAATTACTTAAGAAACGATATTCCAGAATTCAAAGCTGGAGATACTATCGGAGTTTACTACAAAGTTGTAGAGGGTAACAAAGAAAGAATACAGTTATTCGAGGGTGTAGTAATTAGAGTAAATGGTGGAGGAATTGCAAAAACTTTCACAGTTAGAAAAGTAACTGGAGGAGTTGGAGTGGAGAGAATAATCCCTGTAAACTCACCTATGATTGATAAGATTGAAGTTTTAAAAATTGGAAAAGTAAGAAGATCAAAACTTTACTACTTAAGAGAACTTTCTGGAAAGAAAGCAAGAATTAAAGAGATCAGAAAGTAAGATTTCTAAGGCTAAGGAAGAACAATTCCTTAGCTTTTTTCTTTTTTTTGTGTTAAAATATAAACAAACTGACTAAAGGAGAGGATTTTATGAACAGAGAAAATATAATTTTGAATACGATATTTTATGTAATTTTAACAGCATTTTTTATATATATATTTATAAAAGAAAAAAAAATTGTTGCTAAAATAGATAAAAAAAGAACTATATTTGAAAACTATTTTGTTAATAAGTTTAATTTAAGTGGAAAAAAATCTGAAAAAGTTTTGAGAAAAACTATTAAATTAGTTGAAAGTTTGGGAAGTGCTTTAATTTTAGTTTTAATTATTCAAAAATTTTATATAGGAAACTTTTTAGTTCCAACAGGATCAATGATACCAACAATAGTACCTAAAGATAGACTTTTTGGAAATATGGTCATATATAATTTTAAAGCTCCAAAGAGAGAGGATATAATTGTTTTTAAAGAGCCTATTGAAGATAAAGTTCTATATACAAAAAGGTTGATGGGATTACCGGGAGAAAAAGTTCAGATAAAATATGATAGATTATTCATAGATGGGAAAAAAGTATCCGATAGAGAATATACTCCATTGGGGGAGTTAAGTTATAACGAGTGGATGGTTCCTAAAAAAGGGGATACGATAACAATTGTACCGGGACAAAATTATAATATTACATTCGAAAAAGAAAATATCGATATAGCAAAAGTTCAAACACTTTTGAAGGAGAATGGAGCATACGTATCTCAATTATTACCAGATGTAAAATTTTTAGTGAATGGAGTTCCAACAGGTATGATACTTGATTTTATACATGATCAAGAAATTTTAAATAAGTTATTGCAAGGGGAGACAGTAACAAGAACTTTAGATGAAGATTATTATCTTGCTTTAGGAGACAATACAAATGGTAGTTATGATTCGAGAATGTGGGGATTTGTAAAAGATAGTAGAATTAAAGGAAAAGCTCTTGTGAGATTTTGGCCATTAAATAGAATCGGATTGCTAAAGTAGAATATGATTATTGTACTGGATAAAGATGACAAAGAAAAGTTAAGAACAATTAGTTTTTTAGAAAAAGATATATTTGCAGAGAGTTACTATCCATTTGAAAGTTTGAAGGAGATGGCAGCGAATACCGAGTACAAAATTTTAATTTTTGATGAAGATGTGAAAGGATACTTAATTTTACATGATTCATATGATGTTTATGAGATAATGAAGATAGCTGTGAGGAAAGAGTTTAGGAATAAAAAAATAGCTGAAAAATTAATAAATTTTTATTTAAATAATTATAAACAAAATTTATTTTTAGAAGTTAGAGAGAGTAATAATGTAGCAATATCTTTCTATAAGAAAATAGGATTTACAAGTGTAGGAAAGAGAAGAAACTACTATTCTAATGGAGAAACTGCAATTTTAATGTCGTTAGAAAGAAATTAATATATATTTAGGAGGAAAACTTATAATGAACAAAGAAATCTATTCGAATCCTTTAGCAGAAAGATATAGCTCAAAGGAGATGCTAGAAATATTTTCACCAAAATTCAAATTTTCGACTTGGAGAAAGTTGTGGTATACCTTAGCTGAAACTGAAAAGGAGCTTGGGCTTGCTATTACAGATGAGCAATTGGCAGAGATGAAAGCTAATATAAATAATATTGATTATGAACTGGCTGATGAAATGGAAAAGAAGTTTAGACATGATGTAATGGCTCATGTACATACGTTTGGGACAATAGCTCCAAAGGCTATGCCGATAATTCACTTAGGAGCAACGAGTGCTTATGTTGGAGATAATACAGATTTGATTCAGATAAAAGAAGGTTTAAATATTTTAAAAAAGAAACTAATTAATGTAATGGATAGCCTTGCAAAGTTTTCTAATGAATATAAAGATTTACCAACACTAGGATTTACACATTTTCAAGCTGCACAGCTAACAACGGTTGGTAAGAGAGCTACACTTTGGTTGCAAAGTTTAATTTTAGATTTGGAGGAGTTGGAGTTTAGACAAGATACTTTAAGGTTTAGAGGAGTAAAAGGAACTACTGGAACGCAAGCATCTTTTCAAGAATTATTTAATGGTGACTATAAGAAAGTAAAAGAGTTGGATGAAAAAGTTGCAGAAAAGATGGGATTTAACAAAAGATTTTTGGTGACAGGACAGACGTATGATAGAAAAATTGACTCTGAAATATCTAATTTACTAAGTAATATAGCCCAATCAGCACATAAATTTACAAATGATTTGAGGCTGTTACAGCATTTGAAAGAGATAGAGGAACCATTTGAAAAGAATCAAATAGGTTCGTCAGCAATGGCATACAAAAGAAATCCAATGAGAAGCGAAAGAATATCATCTTTGGCAAAGTTTGTTATAGCCTTACAACAAAGTACAGCTATGACTGCGTCGACTCAGTGGTTTGAGAGAACACTTGATGATTCAGCAAATAAAAGGTTAGCACTACCTCAAGCTTTTTTAGCAGTGGATGCAATATTGATTATTTGGAAAAATATATTGGAAGGATTAGTAGTTTATCCTAAAATGATAGAAAAACATATAATGGCGGAACTTCCATTTATGGCAACAGAGTACATAATAATGGAAGGTGTAAAAAAAGGTGGAGATAGACAAGAACTTCACGAATTAATAAGAGTTCATTCAATGGAAGCAGGGAAGCAGGTTAAAGTTAAAGGATTAGAAAATGATTTGATTGAAAGAATTATCAATGATGTATCTTTTGATATAGATAGAGAAAAATTGATGGAAATTTTAGATCCTAAGAACTTTATAGGATTTGCTCCGATACAGGTTGCAGATTTCTTGGAATCAGAAGTGTATCCTATTCTTGAAAAAAATAAAGAATTACTAGGCATGAACACTGATTTAAAGGTGTAGTATGACAGATAAAAGAAGGAGATATTTAACAGGACTTGTGTTATTAGCTCTATATTTATCACTGATAGAAACACTTATTCCAAAACCATTTCCTTGGATAAAGTTAGGATTGGCAAATATTGCAACAATAATAGCTTTAGAAAAATTTGATGAAAAAATGGCAATAGAAATTTTATTGCTTAGGGTTTTCATTCAAGGAATGATGTTGGGGACATTATTTTCACCAAGCTTTATAATAAGTTTGATTTCAGGAGGAGCTAGTACCCTCTTGACCATTTTATTGTTTAGACATAGAGAGAATCTATCACTGATAGCTATTTGTATAGCAGGTGCTTTCGCCCATAATTTAACACAACTTATAGTCGTTTATTTTTTACTTTTTAGAAACATTAGCATCATGAGTAAGTCAATTTTTATATTTATTTGGGGATTTTTATTTATGGGGTGTATTTCTGGATTGATAACAGGGTATATATGTGAAAAACTACAACTTAGAAGGGAGAGAAAATTACAATGAGAAAATATTTTGGAACAGATGGAATAAGGGGAGAAGCCAACAAGGAATTAACCGTAGAATTAGCATTAAAATTGGGTTATGCATTAGGCTATACATTAAAAAAGCAGTATCCAGATAAAAAAAGAATTAGAGTAATAATGGGATCTGATACAAGAAGATCGGGATATATGTTGAGATCAGCATTAACAGCAGGATTGAATTCAATGGGAATAAATATAGACTTTGTTGGAGTTATTCCAACTCCAGGAGTAGCGTATTTGACAGAGAAAAGTACAGCAAAAGCTGGAATAATGATATCAGCTTCTCACAATCCGGCAAAAGATAATGGAATAAAAATCTTTTGGGAAGATGGATATAAATTACCAGATGAAGTGGAGTTAGAAATAGAAAAGTTAATGGATAATGTGGAGGAGATTACAAAAAATCCTATTGCAGGAGATGAAGTTGGAAGATTTACTTATGCAGAGGATGAGTATTATTTATATAGAGATCATGTAATTTCAACAGTGAATGGTGATTTTTCAGGGATGAAGATTATTTTAGATGCAGCTAATGGTTCAGCTTATAGAGTGGCAAAAGAAGTATTTTTAGCTCTAGGTGCAGAGATAGTTGTAATAAATGATGCCCCAAATGGTAAAAATATAAATGTAAAATGTGGGTCAACACACCCGGAGATATTGTCTAAAGTTGTTATGGGATATGAAGCGGATTTAGGTTTAGCCTTTGATGGAGATGCGGATAGATTAATTGCTGTGGATAAACACGGAAATATAGTTGATGGAGATAAAATTATTGCGGTGCTAGCTTTAGGAATGAAAAATAAAGGAAAGCTAAAAAATAATGAAGTTGTAACAACTGTAATGAGTAATATGGGATTTGAAAGTTATTTATCAGATAAAGGTATCAAATTGATTAGAGCTAATGTTGGAGATAGATATGTTCTTGAAAAAATGAAAGAGCTAGGTGTAAATATTGGTGGAGAGCAATCTGGGCATATAATACTTTCAGATTTTGGAACTACAGGAGATGGGGTGTTGACATCTGTTAAATTGGTGGAAGCAATAAGAGACTCAGGAAAAGCTTTAGATGAACTAGTCAAAGAGATTGTAGATTGGCCTCAACTTCTAATAAATGTGAAAGTGGATAACAGCAAGAAAACCCTTTGGAACAAAAATGAAGTGATAGTTAAGTTTATAGAGGAAAAAGAGTTAGAGATGGCAGGATTGGGAAGAGTATTAGTAAGAACATCTGGAACGGAGCCAATAGTGAGAGTAATGGTTGAAGGTAACGAGAGTGTAGTAGTTGATAGAGTAGCTAAAGAGATTGCTGCAGTTGTCGAAAAAGAGTTGATCTAGGAGAGGAAAATGTATTATAAGAATTTTTCGAAAGTTTATGATAAGTTTATGAAGCATTGTGATTACAATGAATGGAGTGACTTAATAAAAAGTAAAATAAAAGAATCGGGAGTTGAGGGTAAAAAATTACTTGATTTAGGGTGTGGAACTGGAGAAACTCTACTTAGGTTAAAAGATGATTTTGATTGTTCTGGACTAGATTTGTCTGCAGATATGCTGACAATAGCCAATAAAAAATTAAAAAATAAAAACGTAAAATTATATTTAGGTGATATGAGAGAGTTTAATACAAATGAAACATATGATATAATACTGTCACTTTTCGATACAGTGAACCATTTAACTTCACTAAAAGACTTAGATGAGTTAATGAAGTCAATTTATGATAATCTAAATCCTGGTGGTGTTTATATTTTTGATGTTATAAATCGAGAATTTATGGATAAGATGTTTCCAGGTGGACTATATTATGATGATAGAAAAGATATGACTATTATTTGGGAACATTTTAGAGAGAAAGAGTTAGATATTATTGAAGCAGTCTATTTTATTAAAAATAGAGCAGGACATTATGAGAAATTGAAAGAACTATACGAAAAGAGAATATTTGAAGAGTTCGAAATTAGAAAAATTATTGAAAAAAATAATTTAAACTTGTTAAGTATTGGTAAAAATGATAGAATAGCGGGGGAAAGATTTTTTTACATGGTAAAAAAATGAGTTTATATCTTAAGGAAGTGAAAATTAAGATGGTTTTTAATAAAGATTTTATCCATTATTTTTCACTGCTAGGGTTCTTAGGATTTGTAATAGTCGGAAATATAGGGGCTTTTATTTTCATTTACAAATTGATAGAAAAATATTTTTTAAAAAGTACACCATTATTTATTTGTTTCGTTATAATCGGTGTATTTAGTGCATTTTATAACGCTTATAAACTAATAATGAAAAAATAAGGTTGAGTGATATATGGATGAGTTAAAAAAAATAATAAAACGTGGAATTATAACTGCTTTTGTAATTTTAGTATATGGAATATTATCAAGAAATAAATATGTTTATATTGGTATGTTTTCAGGAGCGATTTTATCAGTAGTTGGCTTTTATATGATATGTCTTGATGCAAAAGCAAGTTTAGCTTCGAACTCTCCATTTAAAGTTGGAGTAATAGGATATTTGAAAAGATATTTTTTATACGGGATATTCCTAGCACTGGCTACAAAATTTTATGGTTTTCCAATGTTGGTTAGTGGAGTTATAGGATTATTGAATATTAAAATCAATATTTTGGCTATAACTTTATTTAACAATATAAAAAAGTTTAAATCTAAGTATTTAAAATAAACTATTGAAAGGAGGCGAAACTTATGAGAATAGGACCAATAGAGTTTATTACCCCCCCATTGGTAGAAGGGCCTGCAATAATGTTTTATGTACCACTACCGCATTTCTTACACCAGATTCCGTTTTCTATGGAGTACGCTGATGGGAAATTCGGATTGCCAGTTACAATTACTGTAATTAGTACGTGGTTTGTAATATTAGTGTTGACACTTTTATTTAAAATGGGAACAAAAAAATTAGAGATGATTCCGGGAAGAGCACAAGTTGCAGCTGAATCAGTTTATGAGTTTTTACATGGGATTATTCATCAAATGTTGGGAGGATGGACAACAAAGTATTTTTCATATCTAGCGACACTGTTTTTATTTATACTAGGATGTAACTTACTGATGTTTGCACCAATTCCTTGGGGAAGTTTTGAAGATGGAATGTTTGTTATAGGACCCGCATTTAGAGCACCAACAGCTGATCTTAATACGACAGTTGGACTGGCTATGTTAACTACATTTACATTTTTAGGAACTAGCATAAAATTAAATGGTATACTAGGATATTTTAAAGGATTATTAGAACCTATGCCATTTATGCTACCTATCAATATAGTAGGAGAACTAGCAAAACCAACAAATATTTCTATACGTTTGTTTGGAAATATGTTTGCAGGAATGGTAATAATGGGACTTATTTACAAGGCAGCACCAATGGTTATTCCAGCCCCATTACATCTTTATTTTGATATATTTAGTGGAGTAGTACAAAGTTTTGTATTTTTAATGCTAAGTATGGTATATATTCAGGGTTCATTAGGGGATGCAGAATGTCCCAATGATAAATAAAAACTAGCAAGATTAAATTTTAAAATAACTAGGAGGTAAATAATTATGGATTTAATGTTAGCAAAAACTATAGTATTAGCAGCATCAGCAATAGGAGCAGGATGTGGAATGATCGCAGGTATAGGACCAGGAGTTGGACAAGGATATGCAGCTGGTAAGGCAGTTGAAGCAGTAGCTAGACAACCAGAGGCTAAGGGAGATATTATTTCTACAATGGTACTTGGACAAGCGGTATCAGAGTCAACAGGTATCTATTCATTAGTAATTGCATTAATCTTACTATATGCTAACCCATTTGTAGGAATGTTAGGATAATTTCTTTAAAATACATCAAATACTTTTAGGAAGGAGGTAGAAGACTTGGCACCAACAAATATGCCTGCAGTATCGATAGATATCAACATGTTTTGGCAAATAATAAACTTCTTCATTTTAGTGTTTATATTTAATAAATACTTTAAAGCTCCATTAATGAAGTTAATGGATACAAGAAAAGAGAAGATTGCAGCTGAATTCTCAGAAGCTCAAAAGAACAATGAGGACTCTGCACTAAAAAATAAAGAAGCTCAAAAAATACTAAAAGACGCTAAAGATGAAGCTACAAAAATAGTTCAATTAGCAGAAAAAAAAGCTGACGAAAGAAAAGAGATTATTATCTCGGAAGCGACTGTTCAAAGAGATAAGATGCTTAAATCAGCAGAGCTAGAGATTCAAAAGATGAAAAGTGCAGCTAAAAAAGAGCTAGAGGTTGAAATGAACCAGTTAGCAGTGACATTAGCTGAGAAGATAATAAAAGAGAACTTGAACTCTGATTTAGAAGCTGCCCTAGCTGACAAATTTATAGATGAGGTAGGGGGAGTAAAATGATAGGAAACCAAATAGGTAAAAGATATGCAAAAGCGATATATGAAGTTGCTATGCAAAAAAATGAAGTTAAATCAGTATACAATGTATTAAACGCTGTAATGGAACTTTATAAAACAGATGTTGATTTCAAAAATTTTATAACTCATCCTCTAATTAAAGAGAGTGAAAAAAAAGAAGTTTTAAAAAAAATGTTCTCAGATTCTAATGATGGACTGGAAATTCTTTTTTATATTTTAGAAAAAGGAAGAATTTCGGATATTAGAGAGATTGTAGCTGAATATGTTAAATTAGATTATGCAAAAAATCAAATTTTAGATGTTGAAGCTACATTTGCAGTTGCTCTAAGTGATGAGCAAAAAGAGAAACTTTCTAAAAAACTTGAGAATAAAACAGGTAAAAAGATAAAGCTAGTAGTTGATGTAGATAAATCTCTAATAGGTGGAGGAATTATCAAAATAGGTGATGAGGTAATAGACGGAAGTATCCGTAGACAATTAGAAACTCTAACACAAAAATAAAAAACTACTTGTAAAATTAGGAGGTGTAATCAGTTGAAAATCAGACCAGAAGAAGTAAGTAATATAATCAAAACTGAGATCGAGAACTACAAAAAGAGTCTTGATGTCAAAACTTCAGGTTCTGTATTAGAAGTAGGAGACGGTATCGCTAGAATCTACGGATTGAGCAGTGCAAAAGCGGGAGAGCTTTTAGAGTTTCCTCACGGAATAACAGGAATGGTTCTAAATCTAGAAGAGGACAACGTTGGAGCAGTTATACTTGGAGACTATACAAAGATTAAAGAGGGAGATGAGGTTAAGGCTACAGGAAGAATTGCCTCAGTTCCAGCTGGAGAATCTTTATTAGGAAGAGTAGTTAATGCTTTAGGTGAGCCAATTGATGGAAAAGGTGAAATAAAGTGTGAGAAATACATGGAGATAGAAAGAAAAGCTTCTGGTATTATCTCAAGAAAGCCAGTATTTGAGCCTTTACAAACAGGAATCAAATCAATAGATGGAATGGTACCTATTGGTAGAGGGCAAAGAGAGCTTATTATTGGAGATAGACAAACTGGTAAAACAGCAGTTGCTATTGACGCAATATTAAACCAAAAAAATACAGGAGTAAAATGTATCTATGTTGCAATTGGTCAAAAAAGATCAACAGTTGCACAGATAGTTAAGAGATTGGAAGATGCAGGAGCTATGGAATATACTATAGTTGTTGCAGCAACAGCTTCTGAACCAGCTCCTTTACAATACTTAGCACCATATTCAGGAGTAGCTATGGGAGAGTATTTCATGGATAAAGGTGAAGCAGTTTTAATCGTATATGATGACCTTTCAAAACATGCTGTGGCATATAGAGAGATGTCTTTACTATTAAAAAGACCACCTGGAAGAGAAGCTTACCCTGGAGACGTATTTTATCTTCACTCAAGATTACTTGAAAGAGCTGCAAAATTATCAGATGAGTTAGGTGGAGGGTCAATAACTGCTTTACCGATAATAGAAACTCAAGAGGGAGACGTATCGGCGTATATTCCTACAAACGTTATCTCAATAACAGATGGACAGATATTCCTTGATGCTCAACTATTTAACTCTGGATTTAGACCGGCAATAAACGCTGGAATATCTGTATCAAGAGTTGGAGGAGCTGCACAGATTAAAGCTATGAAACAAGTTGCTGCTAAAGTTAAGTTAGAGTTAGCTCAATATACTGAGTTACTAACATTTGCACAATTTGGATCAGATTTAGATAAGGCTACAAAGGCTCAACTTGAAAGAGGACATAGAATTATGGAAGTGTTAAAACAACCACAATACAATCCTTATCCAGTTGAAGAGCAAGTGGTATCATTCTTTACTGTAATCAATGGATTTTTAGATGATATTGCTATTGCAGATGTAAGAAGATTCGAAAAAGATTTACTTACTCAGTTGAGAAATACAACAACTATTTTAGATGAAATTGCAGAAAAGAAAAGCTTAGATAAAGAGCTTGAAGCTAAAATAAGGGAAGCAATAATAGCGTTCAAAAAGAATTTTAATTAGAGAGAGGTGGGCAAATGGCTGGAACTAGAGAGATAAAAAATAGAATAAAAAGTGTTCAGTCTACTCACCAAATTACAAAGGCCATGGAAATTGTTTCCACTACTAAATTTAAAAAGTTCTCATCAATAGTAGCTCAATCAAAACCGTATTCAGAAAGTATAGCTAAAATATTACAAAATATTGCAGCTGGAGTAAAGAGTGAAAGACACCCACTTTTTGACGGTAGAGAAGTTGTAAAAAAAGTTGGAGTTGTTGTTATGAGTTCTGATAGAGGACTGGCAGGAAGTTTTAACAGTAATACATTAAAAGCACTGGATAGACTGATTGTTGAAAATAGTGGAAAACAGGTCTCTGTAATTGCAGTTGGAAAGAAAGCTAAAGAATACTGTGCTAAAAGAAATTATGATGTAAAAGCTGAGTATATACAATTAATCCCAGAAACTATGTTTGACAAAGCAAAAGAGATTAGTGAAAATATCGTAGAATATTATTATAATAATATTTTTGATGAAGTATATGTAATATACAACAAATTTGTATCAGCTTTAGCAAGTGATTTAACAGTAAGTAAATTAATTCCTATAGAAAGAGCAAAAGGAACAGAGAATAAAGCTTATATATTTGAGCCTTCTCCAGAAGAGATTTTATCATCTCTACTGCCAAAGTATCTAAATATAGAGTTATATACAGCTTTACTGGACAATGCTGCAAGTGAGCATTCTGCGAGAAAAAATGCGATGAAAAGTGCGACAGATAACGCTGAGGATATGATAAAGGAATTAACTTTAGAGTACAATAGAAGAAGACAGGCATCAATAACTCAAGAGATATCAGAGATTGTTGGTGGAGCAGCGGCACTAAATTAAGAATAATGAGGAGGCAATAGTGGAAAACAAAGGTACACTTACCCAAATAATAGGTCCTGTTGTAGACGTTAAGTTCGATGATAAGTTGCCTGAGATTTACAACGCTTTAAAAGTAATAGGTGAGAATGGAAAAGAAGTAGTTCTTGAAGTTCAACAGCATCTAGGAAATAACGTTGTAAGAACAGTAGCAATGGATGCTACTGAAGGGTTACAAAGAGGTATAGAAGTAACGGATACAGGATCACCAATAACAGTTCCAGTAGGAAAAGCTGTTTTGGGAAGAATTTTAAATGTTTTAGGAGAGCCAGTGGACGAAGCTGGTCCAGTGGTAACAGATGAGCATTTACCTATACATAGAGAAGCACCAAACTTTGACGAGCAAGGAACAGAAGTAGAGATATTTGAAACAGGAATAAAAGTAATCGATCTTCTTGCACCATATATTAAAGGTGGAAAAATAGGTCTATTTGGAGGAGCTGGAGTAGGAAAAACAGTTCTTATAATGGAGCTTATCAACAACATTGCTAAAGGACACGGAGGATTATCTGTATTTGCTGGTGTTGGAGAGAGAACAAGAGAAGGAAGAGATCTATATGATGAGATGAGAGAATCAGGAGTTATTGATAAAACATCTTTGGTGTATGGACAAATGAATGAGCCACCTGGGGCAAGATTGAGAGTTGCTCTTACTGGACTAACAGTTGCAGAGAGTTTTAGAGATAAAGATGGACAAGACGTTCTTTTGTTTATAGACAATATATTTAGATTCACTCAAGCTGGAGCAGAAGTTTCTGCCCTACTTGGAAGAATACCATCGGCAGTTGGATATCAGCCAACACTGGCTTCGGAAATGGGTAAATTACAAGAGAGAATTACATCAACTAAATCAGGATCAATAACGTCAGTTCAAGCTGTTTATGTACCAGCGGATGATCTTACTGACCCAGCACCAGCAACAACGTTTGCTCACTTAGATGCTACAACAGTTCTTTCAAGAAGAATTGCATCTCTAGGAATATACCCAGCGGTGGACCCATTAGATTCAACTTCAAAAGCGCTAGACCCAGCAATCGTTGGAAATGAGCACTATACAGTTGCTAGAAAAGTTCAAGAGATATTACAAAGATATAAAGAACTTCAAGATATAATTGCAATCTTAGGAATGGATGAGTTGTCTGATGAGGATAAGTTAACAGTTTCTAGAGCGAGAAAAATTGAGAGATTCTTCTCACAACCATTCGCAGTTGCTGAGCAATTTACAGGAATGGAAGGAAAATATGTTCCAGTAAAAGAGACTATAAGAGCTTTCAAAGAGATTATCGAAGGTAAGCATGATGCTCTTCCAGAACAAGCATTCCTTTATGTTGGAACAATTGAGGAGGCAATAGCTAAGGGAAGAGACCTTATGAAGGGAGCTGAGTAACTATGGTAAACTCTTTTAAGCTAGACCTAGTAACTCCATTAGCAAGAATTTTATCTGAAGAGGTAAATTTTGTTATGCTAAGAACTACAGAGGGAGATATGGGAATTTTACCTAATCATGCACCTTTTGTTGCTGGATTGGCAACTGGAGAGATGAAAGTTAGGAACAATGGACAAGAAAAACTTTACTATATTTCAGGTGGATTTGTAGAAATATCTGATAATGTTGTAACAATTTTAGCAGATGAAGCTATGGATGTAAAAGACATAGACTTGGAAGCTGCAAGAAAAGAAGCTCAAATTGCTAAAGAGAAACTAGAGCGAATAGCTGAAGACATGGATATTGCTAACGTTCAAAAAACATTGACTCAAGCATTAACTAAGGTTAAATTGGCAGAGAAAATGTTATAGTAATAAAAAACCCGGTTAAAACTGTTAATCGGGTTTTTTCATCACAATTTTAAAGATAAAATAGTGTTCATTGATATCTAGATTATACTTAAATCTATGTAGTTCTAAAATTTTTTTAACTAAAGATAATCCGAGTCCACTTCCTTCAGTATTTTCGTCTAAAGCATTTTCTCCCCTTTGAAAAGGTTCAAACAAATCTGTACTTTTCCTATTGATACCTTTAATAATACTATTTTTAAAAATAATTGTATCCCTATCTAAAACTATTTCAACATCAGAATCTATAGGAGCATATTTTAGCATATTTTGAACTAAATTATTTATAGCAATTTTCAATAGATTATAGTTTGCTTCTATTTTTAGTTTGGAAAGTTTAGTGAGAACCGTAATATTTCTTTCAAATTCAATGTAATCAAATTGTTCTAGCGAATTTATAATTAAATCTTTAACCTCAATCTCTTGAGTTATCATTCTATAGTCTGGAGAGTTTATTTTAGAAAGAGTCAGTAAACTTTCTGTTAAAGTTCTCATCTCTAAAGATTTTTCAAGCATGGTTTTATAGTAATCTTTTTTTCGCTCGTCAGGAACATTATCTCTAGCCAATGCTTGGGAATATAGACAAAGAACCGAAATAGGAGTTTTTAACTCATGTGAAGCATTGGAAACAAAAAGTTTCAAATTTTCAATGGCAAAAGATAATTCTTTAGACATCTCATTCAAACTATGAGCTAACTCTTCAAGTTCATCACCACTGGATAGACTGATATCACTTGGATATTCCAATTTTGCAATTTTTCTAGCACTATTCTTCAGATACATGATATTTCTATTTATTTTTTTGGAAAAAATAGAAACAAGAATACCACTTACAAATAGAGAGAAAAAGGCAGTAAAAATATTGAAAATAAAGATATCGTGGATATGTTTAGCTATAACAGCCATAGAGCTTCGGATACTTAACATATATCCATTGCTTAATTTTTCATAGTAACGAATAAACATTACCCCAGATGTTCCATCAACCTCACCTATCCTAAATGTGGATTCATTGATTTTTAAAGAGTTATAAATTTTTCTATTATTCATGTGTGAGCGATTATTTTGTATAAAATTCAAATCAATTTTGACACCAAAATTATCCTCTGCAAAATGGATATAGTTTTTAAGCTTATCCTTTTCATCAATTAATTTAACAATAGTGTTTCTAATTTCGGTAATATTTTGTTTTTTTCTGTAGATATAGAATTTGTCTAAGAAAAAAGAATTAAAGATAAAACTGGTAATAATCGTTAAAAAAACTATCCCTATTGTCAATAGGAATAGTTTTTTAAAGAAGTTTAGTTTTAGTGATAAATTAATCGGATTTAAAGACATAACCAACTCCTCGTACACTTTTAATATAACTATCATAACTCCCAAGTTTTTTTCTTAATCGCTTAATTATAGTATCTACTGCTCTTTCATCACCGAAAAATTCAAATCCCCAAACTTCGTTAAGTAAGGTCTCACGAGAAAAAATAATATTTTGATTTCTTAAAAAGAATTCTAAAAGTTGAGCCTCTCTTCGAGGGAGAACATAACTTTCTTCGGGAGTATGAAGTTCAAAAGTATTGAAATCAAAAGTGATATCTCCAATTTTAAAAAATGTATCACTATCGAGTTTAAATAATTTTTTTATTTTAATAATCAGGAGTTTAGGAGTAAATGGCTTTGTTATATAATCATCAGCACCTAATTCAAGTCCCTTAATTTCATCAAATTCGTTATCTCTAGCAGTTACCATAATTATAGGTATTTGAGACAGCAATTTTAATTTTTTACAAATCTCCCAACCATTCATTCCCGGAAGGTTTATATCTAATAATACAAGATCAGGTTTTTCTTTGTAGAAATAATCAATTGCTTCATCACCTCTATGGGTTATAATAGTTTCAAAGCCTTCGCTTTTCAAAGAATCTGAAATAACTGTGGCAAGTGATTTTTCATCTTCAACAATGAGAATTTTTTTCATACATAAAATCCTTAACTATTTTTATGCTCAAAAATAACATCAATAGGAGTACCTTCAAATCCAAAAGACTCTCTCAATTTATTTTCAATATATCTACCATATGAAAAGTGAACCAATTCAGGATAATTACAGAAAAGAACAAATCTAGGAGGTGCAGTAGAGATTTGTGTAGCATAATTTATTTTTACAACTCTACCTTTTCTCGTAGGTGGATTATTCATGATAATAGCATCACTGATAACAGTATTTAATAGTCCAGTTGAAATTCTCTTATTATACTCGGCAAATACAGCTTCTGCATGCTCCAATAGTTTAGTTGTTCTTTGACCTGTTAAAGCTGATACAAATTCAATCGGTGCATAGGATAAGAATGGTAACTCAGCATAAAGTTCTTCTCTCATTTTTTTCATTGTGTCATTTTTCTTATCTGGAATAGTATCCCATTTATTAATAACAATGATGATTGGCTTTTTTTCTTCGTAAGCAATACCAGCAATTCTTTTGTCTTGTTCAGTTAGCCCTTCGCTTCCATCAATCATCCAAATACATACGTCAGCTCTTTTTATGGTTTTAATAGCTCTTAAAACAGAATAGTATTCTAAACTTTCTTCAACTTTGGATTTTCTTCTGATACCAGCAGTATCTATAAGAATATATCTGTTACCATCATATTCTATAGCTGTATCAATAGCATCTCTAGTTGTACCAGCTATATCACTCACAATAGTTCTTTCCTCTCCAGATAATCTATTGACAAGAGATGATTTTCCAGCGTTAGGTCTACCTATGATAGCCAATTTAAGCCCCTCTTCTTCCTCATACTCTTCAACTGTTTGATCAATAATATCAACTACTAAATCTAGCATATCTCCAAGGTTAACTTTGTGCTCCCCTGAAATTGGAATTAAGTGTTCAAATCCCAATCCCCAAAAATCATAAACATCATCTTGTTGAGCTTGAAAGTTATCAATTTTATTGACACATAAAATGACTGGTTTTTTCTTTTTTCTTAAAAGATAAGCAACCTCTTCATCCAAAGGATTTAAACCATTTTTTCCATCTACAACAAATAAGATAACATCAGCTTCATTCATAGCAACCTCAGCTTGTTGTTTTATTTTAGTCATCATAAAATCATTGTTTCTAGGCTCTAGTCCTCCAGTGTCAACTAGAACAAACTCTTTTCCAGCCCACTCAGTTTCTCTGTACAGTCTATCTCTTGTAACTCCCGGTTGGTCATCAACGATAGCTACTCTATCTCCAACCAGTTTATTAAATAGTGTCGATTTTCCAACATTTGGTCTTCCAACGATTGCAACAATAGGTTTCAATTTTAATACCTCCTAGGTTTATTTGTTTGAGTGATAATATCTTTTTGTTTTTGTTTTTTAACGTTATCCTTCTCAACAAATATTTTTTTATTGTTAAGTGGATTAATCTCAGTATAGTACATAAGTGTAGAATAAGTTGATGGAGTAGGAGTAAAAATTTGTACCTGCTCTGGACTTATTTTTAGTTCAGAGGATGCGAATCTTTTTAAATCTAACATATCTTTTTCGTTACACCCCGGGTGCGCAGCAATTAAGTAATAAGTTAAAAATTGTTTTTTATCATATTTTTTGTTTAGTTCATAAAAACGATTTTTAAACTCTTTTAGAATGCTTTTTCCCTGTTTTCCCATAAGAGAAAGAATTTTATCCTCTGTGTGCTCAGGAGCAATTTTCATCTGCCCTGAAATATGGTCTTTGATAAGCTCTTCAAGATATTTATCACCAGATTTACTATCATCTAAAATCATATCATATCTAATTCCAGATGCAATAAATATTTTTTTAATTTTGTCTATTGATTTCAGTTTTTTTAAAAGAGAAATCTGTTTAGCATGATCCAGTTTCAAAGCTGGACAAGTTTTGGGATAGAGGCACCTTTTATGCGAACAAGCTCCGTGATTCAATTTTTTGGTACACTCGAGAGCGTACATATTAGCTGTAGGGCCTCCAACATCAGATATATTACCTTTAAATCCTTTTGAATTAGTTATATTTGTAACTTCTTTAATTACAGAGTTTTCACTTCTGGAAATAACTGTTCTTCCTTGATGGACAGCAATAGCACAGAAATTGCATTCTCCGTAACACCCTCTATGTGTAGTAACAGAGTATTTTATAGTGTCCAAAGCTTTAACATGTCTATCTTTTTTGTAATACGGATGAACATCTCTTTCAAAGTCAAGACCATAGATATCATCCATCTCTTGAGAAGTGAAATTTTCACAAGGTGGATTTTGAATAAAATACCTATCGGCATTTTTTTGATAAATTCCTTTAGCTGTTACGGGATCGCAGTTGTGGTAAAAAAGTTCAAATGCTTTTATGAAGTTTTCTTTTTTTTCAATACACTCTTCATAACTAGGAAGAGCTACATAGCCGTTTTTAGGTTCTTTAGAGATATAACCTATACCTTTAATATTTTTCCAATCTGTATTATTTTTAATTGCTATAGCCAACTCAAGCATAGACTTCTCACCCATTCCATATGAGAGAATATCAGCTTTAGCATCAAAAATAATTGGGCGTCTTAAAGAGTTACTCCAGTAATCATAATGAACAACTCTTCGAAGACTAGCCTCTATTCCTCCTAATACAATGGGAACAGAACTATTTTTAAAGAAACGACGAATTAAATTTGTATATTGAATAGTTGCTCGATCAGGTCTTTTATTATTAATTCCACCTGGAGTAAAATCATCGTTTTTTCTTCTTTTTTTTACAGCTGTATAGTTAGCAACCATGGAGTCCACGCAACCAGCAGAAACTGCCCAATATAAATTGGGCGCTCCTAATCTAGTTATATCTTTATCAGAATTTATATCAGGTTGAGCAATTATTCCTACTTTAAATCCATGCTTAACTAACCATTTGCCAATAATAGCAGTACCATTATACGAAGTGTCCAAATAGGTGTCACCAGATACAAGAATTACATCTAAAGAGTTCCATCCCAATTTTTTAACTTCTTCCATTGTAGTAGGTAGAAACATTTAAAATCACACTCCTTGAGAAGCAGCCATTAAGAAAGGAACAACTTGTTTCTTTCTAGATACAACACCATCAACCCATGCAGTATTATTAGTTAAAGTAGTACGGAATCCTCTTTCAACAAGAGTTGAATCTCCAACAACAAGTAGCATAGATCCAGCTTTAACAATATCTGTAATAACTAGCACAGATAAATGATAATCATTTTTTGTATTTGTTTCAGCCATCGATTTTTCAAGGGATGGTTGCTGATTTAATACCCCTTTAACATCAACAGTATTAACCTGAGAAATAACTAATTTTATGCCATTCATAGAAAATTCTTTTTGATCCATAGTTAAAATCTCTTCAGGAGTTTTGTCTGAAAGAGATGTACCAGCTATAAGCATATCCATACCAAAAGCTTCGTAATTTTCTATACCAGATATAACAGCTAATTCTTTTACAGCTTGGATATCTTTTTCTGTACAAGTAGGAGATTTGAATAAAAGTGTATCGGATAAGATAGCACTCATCATCAAACCAGCAATCTCTTTTGGTGGCACAATACCAGCTTCTTTATATAAACCATAGATAATTGTACAAGTACATCCAACAGTTTCAGCATTTATTTTAACAGGTTCATTTGTTTCAAAGTTGCCAAACTTATGATGATCAACAACTTGAACTATCTTGGCATCTTTTAAACCTGCAACTGATTGAGTAGCTTCGTTATGATCAACTAAGACAACTTTTTTTCTAGTGAAATTAATCAAATTTTTAGTTCTTATAGTTCCGTAAACCTCACCATTCTCGTCGACAACTGGGAAATTTGTTTGTGTAGATTCTTTCATAATATCTTTAATATCAACCAAGTAGTCATCAGTAGAGAATGAATAGAATTTTTCATGGCTCATAATTGACAATATTGATACTGATTGTGAAATCAGTGGTATCGCTTTAAATAGGGACTTATTAACTCTTAAAATAGGTGTTTTAGAATTTCTAGGTAGAATCACATCATCTTTATCACAGCAAAGAATAATCATATTAACTCCTAAGTCAATTAAATCATCTATAGAGTCAAGAAGCGTTGTAGTAATAACAATATCTCCAGCAGTGATATTTCTATATTCACTTACACCTTTTAAAGTAGCTTCTATCTTCCCGCAAGGATACTCGCCACTAATAACCTCTCCTTCTAAAACATCTTTTAAATTTTCATAAGTTGTGTAATACTTTGAAAATAATTCAGAATAGTCAATATTTAAGTAGGCATTAGCAATATCTGAAACATGAATCATTCCTCTTAAATGATTTTTGCTATTTACAACAGGTAAACTAGAAAAATTTTCTTCTGTCATTATTTCTAAAGCCTTTTTTAATGAATCTTTATGGTTAATAGTTTTTTTCTCAATACGAGTTAAATCTGATATTTGAGCACTTACTGTTGAAAGTAGTTTTGGGGCATCTATATTAAAGCTTTTTAGAACAAATTCAGTTTCCTTACTGATGTTTCCTAATCTACAAGCTTGGGCAGATTCCCCCTTCAATTCTTTTAGTTTAGCCAATGAAATAGCTGAACAGATTGAATCTGTATCCGGATTTTTGTGTCCAAAAATTAAAATTGGTTCCATGTAAAATACTCTCCTTTTTCTTTATAAGTCTATTAATTATTTTATCATTTTTTTGAAAATAGAACAACAAAATCTTTACTTTTCTTATAAAAAAACATAAATACGAAATAGAATATAGCAGAATCTGGAAAATATACTGTTATTATGATAAAATATATTTAAAAGTTTTTTGAAAAATCAAAAGAGGTGAATGTATGAGATTAGTAGATACACATTGTCACTTAGACAATGAAAAATTTGATGAAGATAGATTAGATGTGATAGATAGAATAAAAGGAAATTTGGAGTTTTGTGTAAATATAGGGTATGATTTAGCTAGCTCTAAAAAAAGTTTGGAGTTGGCTAAAAAGTATGATTTCATATATGCTGTAATAGGAGTTCATCCAATTGATATAGCCGAGTATAATGAAGAGATTGAAAAAGAGTTGGAGCTATTAGCAAAAGATTCAAAAGTTGGAGCTATTGGTGAAATAGGACTGGACTATCATTGGATGACAGAGCCCAAAGAGATTCAACAAGAGAGGTTTAGGAGACAACTGGAACTTGCAAAAAGATTAAATAAACCAGTTGTTATTCATACAAGAGATGCTATGGAAGACACTGTTAATATCTTAAAAGAGTACCCAAATATAACTGGAGTTATTCATTGTTATCCAGGATCTTTAGAGACAGCAAAGCAGTTAGTTGATAGATTTTACTTGGGAATTGGAGGAACTTTAACTTTTAAAAATAGTAAAAAGATAGTTGAGGTTGTAAAAAATATTCCATTGGATAGAATAGTTATTGAAACGGACTGTCCATATTTAACTCCAGAGCCTTTTAGAGGAAAAAGAAATGAGCCTATCTATGTTGAATATATAGCAAAAAAAATAGCTGAAATAAAAGAGATCACTGTTGAAGATGTTGCAAAAATAACCACAGAAAATGCTAAAAAATTGTATAGAATAGGTTAGAATATGGCTATGAAATTTGTAGGAATAGGAAATGATATTGTAGAAATAGAAAGAATATCAAAAGCTATCGAAAAAAAGGGTTTTAAAGAGAGAGTTTTTACAGCGAAGGAGATAGCTCAAATACAGGCAAAAGGGAATAAAATAGAAAGTTATGCCGGAAGATTTTCGGCTAAAGAAGCTATATCTAAAGCTTTAGGAACTGGAGTGAGAGGATTCAATCTTATAGATATAGAGATTTTAAATAATGCTTTAGGAAAGCCTGAGGTAATTTTAAAGGGGAATTTAGATGAAAAAAATGATGAGATTATAGTAGAGATATCGATATCTCATTGTAAAGAATATGCAACAGCTATTGCAGTAATAATGGAAAGAGAGGGAAAATGAAGAAGTTTTATCAAGAGTTAGATAATTATATAGAAAATTTAGAAGATAAAAAAAATGATTATAAGGTTTTATCTTTTATTGTAGATGAGTTAGGATACTTGCCAGATGAAACTTTAAACTATATAGCTAAAAAAATGGATATTTTTCCATTTTCGTTAGAAAGTACAATAAAATTTTATCCCAAGCTACAAAAGGCAAGAACTAAAAATTATGTTCAAATTTGTACAGGAAGAAATTGTATTCAATCTGGATTGAAAGAGAAGTTAGCAAAATTAAAAGCAGAAGTTGATTTTCCAATAGAGGAGAGACACTGTTTAGGAAGATGTGGAAAAGGGAGTGTTTTAAAAATTAATGAGGAGTATTACTCATATAAAACACTAGAGGAATTAGAAAAGTTATTGTCAAATTTAAAGTAAATATTAGGAGGAGTTTTTAATGGATATTTTAGAGCTAAAAAGAGAATATAACCAGTTTAAAAATCAAATAGATGCTATAAGGGGGTCTCTTTGACTTAGATGGTAGAAGAGAAAAAATTACCATTTTAGAGAAAAAAACACTAGAGGATGGATTTTGGAATGATAAACTAATTAGTGGAAAAATAATAAAAGAGATGAATGAAGAAAAAGATATTGTAAAAGAGTTTGAATCTATAGAGAATATGTTTTTTGATGAGGAAGTTTTAATAGATTTTGTTTCTATGGGAGAAGATGATTTCGTTGCTGAGTTAGAGGAAAAACATAATAAACTTGCCCATATGATTGATAACTTTGACACTAAAATGCTTTTAGATGGGGAGTATGATGGAAATAATGCCATAGTTACAATCCACTCAGGGGCTGGAGGAACAGAGGCCTGTGATTGGGCTGATATGCTTTATAGAATGTATATGAGATGGTTTAATGCTAGAGGGTTTAAAGTGACAGAGATGGACTATATGGCAGGAGATTCCGTAGGAATAAAATCAATTACCCTTTTAGTTGAAGGAGCGAGAGCATATGGGTATTTAAAAGGTGAAAAAGGAGTTCATAGACTTGTAAGAATATCCCCTTTTGATGCCAATAAAAAGAGACATACCTCATTTGCATCTGTTGATATAATGCCGGAAGTTGATGATGCGGTTGAAATAACAATAGATTCAGGGGATTTAAGAATCGATACGTACAGAGCTTCAGGAGCTGGAGGTCAGCACGTAAACATGACTGACTCAGCGGTTAGAATAACTCATATCCCAACGGGAGTAGTTGTAACTTGTCAAAGAGAAAGATCGCAGTTAAGCAATAGAGAAACAGCAATGAAACTTTTGAAATCGAAGCTTTTAGAGCTTGAAATGAAGAAAAAAGAGGAAGAATTAAAAAAAATTCAAGGTGAACAAAGTGATATAGGTTGGGGAAATCAAATCAGATCATATGTATTTCAACCTTATACAATGGTAAAGGACCACAGAACTGGAGTAGAGTCGAGAAATATTAGAGCTGTTATGGATGGAGATATTGATGATTTTGTAAATGGATATCTAAGATGGTCAAAAAATAAAAACTAGTAAGTAACCTTGAAATTATTATTTATATAGATTATAATATGGGGTACAAATTACAAGAAAGGGAGAGATTATAATGGAAAGAAGAGTAAGAACAAGAATTGCGCCTTCTCCAACAGGAGATCCACATGTAGGAACAGCTTACATTGCGTTATTCAACTTAGCTTTTGCTTATAAAAATGGTGGAGACTTTATATTAAGAATAGAGGATACTGACCAGAATAGATACACAGAAGGTTCAGAGCAGATGATATTTGATGCTTTAAAATGGTTAGGATTAGATTATGCAGAGGGACCAGATGTTGGAGGACCAGTAGGACCTTATAGACAGTCGGAGAGATTCCATCTATACGGAGAATATGCACATAAATTAGTTGAAAAAGGTGAAGCGTATTACTGTTTCTGTACTCAAGATAGATTAGAAAAGTTAAGAGAAAGACAAAAAGCTATGGGAAAAGCTCCTGGATATGATGGTCATTGTAGATCTCTTTCTAAAGAGGAAATTGAGGCTAAGTTAGCAGCTGGTGAAGAATATGTAATCAGACTTAAAATGCCTTATGAGGGAGAAACAATAATAAAAGATAGACTAAGAGGAGACATTGTTTTTGAAAACAACAAAATAGATGATCAAGTTTTATTAAAAGGTGATGGATTCCCAACTTATCACTTAGCAAATGTTGTAGATGATTACTTAATGAATATTACTCACGTAATTAGAGCTGAAGAATGGATTGCATCTACACCAAAACATATTCAATTATATAAAGCATTTGGATGGCAAGAGCCAGAATTTATACACATGCCACTTCTTAGAAACTCTGATAGAACAAAAATATCTAAGAGAAAAAATCCGGTATCACTAAACTGGTATAGGGAAGAGGGATACTTAAAAGAGGGTATCGTAAACTTCTTAGGATTAATGGGATATTCATTTGGAGAAAATAAAGAGATATTTACACTTCAAGAGTTTAAAGATAACTTTGATATAGACAAAGTATCTTTAGGAGGACCTGTATTTGATTTAGTTAAATTAGGTTGGGTAAATAATCAACATATGAGAATGAAAGATTTAAAAGAGTTAACAGAATTAGCTGTTCCATTCTTTAGAAATGCAGGATTAATTGGTGAAGAGTTAACAGAGAAAGAGTTTGATACGCTATCTAGAATAGTTGACATACTAAGAGAAGGGTCACAAACATTAAAGGAGATTGTAGAGCAATCAGAGGTTTATTTTAAAGATGAGTACACTCTACCAGTTGTAACTGAAGAGACAGATAAAAAAGAGATAAAGGGAATTGAAAGACTTTATACAGTTATTCAAGATGAAGCTGGAAAGAAATCGATAAACTTATTTCAAGAGAAAATAGCAGCCTGTGATGAAAATATTTCTATCGATAGAGCTAAAGAACTATTAAAAGAAACTTTAGATGAAGTTGGAGAGGGACCAGGAAAAGTATATATGCCTTTGAGAGCTGTACTGACTGGACTTCCGAAGGGAGCAGATCTATATAACTTGGTTTCCATCATAGGTAGAGATAGAACTTTAGCTAGAATAGAAAGAATGAAAGAGTTATATAATATTTAATGAGAAAGATGGAGTTTTTTTAACTCCATTTTTTAGTTAAAAATAAAAGAAAAATATGAAGGAAAAGTAGTAGGGTAGTAAGGAAGTAAAATATTAAATACATGGGAGGGAAATATGAAAAATCATATTTTGCTTGGTAAATTATTGTTGAATGCTTTTAAAATTTTAGTGAAAGCCCAAAATGATATTGAAAGTGATTTGAAAGATTTCAAATTTATAAATGAGTTAGAAACAGACTTTAAAAATACAAATTTTAAAGCATCGTTCAAAAAAAATTTTTTTACACTATTAATAATAGCGATTCTTCTAGAAAGCAGAGTTTCAAAAAAACATATTATCAGTTATGCTAAAATAGTGATATATCTAAGACAAATAGTAACATCTACAGATAATATTATAGACAGCGAAAATAAAGGTTTAATATTTATAAAAAATTTAAACAATAATATAGTTTCAAATAGTTTATTAATGTTGATTTGTCAAAATTTTTTAACAAAAGAGTGCATAGAATTGAATGAAGGAAAAGATACGGCTGTAAAGAAAATATTCGATAAAATATATCTAATTGCAGTGAGTGAAAGTTTAAGAGATAAATCTCAGTATTCAGAATACCCGATAGAAAAGTATATTTTAGAAAAAATTCATACTGGAATAGGTGGAGAGTTATTAAAAATAAGTTTAGAGGTCCCTTTAGTGATTGAAGATAGTATAAAGTTGAAAGAGTATTCCAGTGGAATATTTGAAATAGGGATGGCTTTACAAGCTTTAGATGACTTCTTTGATATAGAGGAGGATGAGAGAAGTGGGAAAGTAAATCTTTTAAAATCAACTTTACTTTATAATAAAAAAGATGAGGAAATTGTCAAAGAAGAATATTTAAAAAAAGTATCAGAAAATGCGTATAATGGGTTTAAAATCTTAGAAGATAACGAATTTCCAATCGATAAAAAAGAAGCTAAAAAAGTTTTGAAAAAACTTTTTGAATTGAGAAGTTTGAAAGAATATGTCTCGATTTTAGATTAAGGAGGAAAAGATGAAGAAATACTTTGTAATTTTATTTTTAGTCATAGTTTGTCAACTTTTTTCTAAAGATCCGTATATTGGATATTGGGAGATGCCAGATGGAAAAGTAGTAATAGAGATTAAAAAAGTGAACCAAGAGTATGTAGGGTATGTAAGGTGGCTGAAAGATTTAGTTTATCCAGAAGGTGATCCTATGGAAGGGATTGAGCAGATAGATAGGAAAAATCCTGATTCAAGTTTAAGAAATAGAAAAGTTATGGGGTTACAGGTTGTGGGAGGATTGAAATTAAATAAGCAAGAAACCTCTTTAGTAGATGGTTGGATATATGATTCATGGAATGGAAAAAAATATTATGGTTCAGCTAAAGAAATAGATGGTAATACACTGAGTCTAAAAGGTTCTATAGACCCTTGGGGAATTTTAGGATATTCCATGAAAGTTAAAAGAGTAGAATTATCAACTTTAAAATGAAAAAGGGAGAAAATAGATATAACAAACAGGATAGAGTTTATAAGTAGGGTTTATCTTGTTTGTTATACATTAGTTAAAAGCTTTGTAAATATTGAACATATTGATTAATATTATACAAACAATGGAGATGTTGAAAATTTTTTCAATGTATTCATTCGATAAATAATGATTGAGTTTAGCTCCAATGAATCCTCCCAGAGTACCACCAATAACCATAACAGGTAGCATTTGTAAGTTGTAGTTAGAAAATCCACTATCAATATAGATTAAAAATAATTTTGAAAATTGAGATAATAAAATTATAAATATAGAGCTGATGGCAGCATTTTTAGTGGAAAAAGCAAAAAGTGTGACTAAAATCGCGACATTGATTGGTCCACCTCCAATTCCAAGGAAAGATGCAATGCCTCCAAGAAGGAGTCCAACTAAAAATACAACAGAAATATTTATAATTTTATATTTTGGAAGAGAATTTTTTTGAAGAACCAGAACTAAAAGTATTGTTAGGATTATAGCTTGAATTCCTTTTCCATAGCTTTCATTATCAAAGAGAGTTAAAAAAATATCGAAAGCTTTTTTTCCAATTCCCCCTCCTAGAATAGAACCAATAGCTAAAGTTACTATGCTAAGATTAATTTTAAAGCCTGATTTAAATTGCTTAATAGTGGCTATAAATGCCATAGAAAAAACTGTAATAGAGGATAAAACTCCAACAGTACCGAGATTATAATCACCTAGAGCATCAAGAATAGGTTTTATTATGACTCCTCCTCCTAGTCCAGCTAAAGAACCCAGAGTGGTTGCACATATAGCAGTTATAAAGTAAATAAAAAACATGACCCCCTCCTAAGATAATGAAGATATTTAAAAAAGAAAAATACCAGCTAAAGATGTTGATAATAGAATAAGTATAGGATTGATTTTAGGAGCATACTTTGTTCCTAAAAAAACAATAAGGAAAATAAGAGTAGCTTTTAGAGTTTGGGAATTATTATTTACAAAAAAAGTTGGTTTTGCGACAATTATCCCAGCAAATGCTATAAGCGCTAGAGTAACAGGTTTAACACCTCTAAAAAATAGGTCTTTTTTAGAGTTATTTTTTATTTTATAAAAAATACTGGCAACGATTAAAATGACTATAAAAGATGGTAGAGCCGAACTAAATGTGGCAATAAGAGCTCCCGGAATTCCAGCAACTTGATGACCAACAAAAGTTGCGGTATTGATGGAAATTGGTCCAGGAGTAACTTGAGATATAGCAATAATATCCAAAAATTGTTGATCTGTTAGCCAATTTTTTCTAAAAACCACATCTTGCATAAGAGGAAGCATGGCTAATCCACCTCCAAAAGAGAAAAGTCCAATTTTAAAAAATTCATAAAAAAGTGTGAAGTATATCATTTTTCCTCCTTGATAGTAAAAAATATAATACATCCAATTCCAAAAAATAAAATTAAGAATATAGGTGATATATTGAATAAAATTAAACTTAAAAGAGAGATAAAAAAGATAGAATAACTCAATTTATCAACTAGAGTATTTTTAGAGAGTTTGATAACAGAGGATAGAATGAAGGCTGCAATACCAGCTCTAAGACCAATAAATAATTTTTGCATTACAGGATTTAAAAAGCTCTTAGCAAAAAATATTGAAATTAAAATTATAACTAAAAGAGATGGAGAAATAACTCCTAAAGTGGCAGCGACTGATCCTAAAATGCCCATACGTTTTTTTCCAATAAAAGTAGCGGCATTTATAGCAATAGGACCTGGAGTCATTTGTGAAATAGAGATTATTTCAAGAAGTTCATCTTTATCAATCCACTTTTTATTATAGATTATCTCTCTTTCTATAAGTGGAATCATAGCATAACCTCCTCCAAAGGTAAACATTCCAATTCTAAAAAAAGTAAGAAAAAGTTCTAACATAAAATCCTCCAAAGTTTTGACTATTAAAGCTATTGCTGGAATAAAATTTTCTTCTTCTATTAAAAATTCAAGTTCTCTATACTTTTTAAAGTTAGACATTTTTTCTAAAAAAATATTATTTGATTTTGAAATTTTAATGACTTAAGTATTTCTCCAGAAAGCTTTACTTTTTTAACGTCAATTATTGATAAAGCATTTATAAGTGCTATTGAAAAGGTTTTTACTATATCTTTTATAAAATATTCTATTTTTTCATCTTCAGCATTAAATTTTTATCTTATTTCATAAAGTTCTAATTTTCTATCATATAAATTTTGTGCATATTTTTTTATTTTTTCAATAGATACCATGCTTTCTAAACAACTATTCTTTTGACACAGTGAGCATTTTTCTAAATCTGGATTCATTATCATATGCCCAAAACCCAACATTAAATTATTTTCGCCATAAAGAAGATGATTATTTTCTACTAAAGCTCCACTTATTCCTGCTTCAAAGCACTTAATAAAAATAAAATTATTTGATTCAAATAAAATTTTTTCTAAAATAGCATTAGCTCTAATACCATTTTCTATAATTATTTTAACTCTATAATACTTTGAAAAAAATCAAAGATATTGACAGGTTCCTTTCAAATACCATATAAAGAACTTATCTCGTCTGTTAGTTCTTTGAGTGTTATTTCAATTCCTAAAAGATTATTTTTATCTAAAGAATTTTTCTTTAATATATTATCTATATTTTCTTTCGTTTTCATTAAAGAAAGATTCCAATCTTTTTCTGTGGGAAAAGACTGTATTTCTTTCACAGAAAAAGAGGGATTTGCTAAAATTATTGTTGTTTCAATGTGATTAATAATAACCCCTATAAAATATATCCATACTCTAGATTTATTCCTAATAAAAGTTTTTTTGGTCCTCTTCTGTGAATCTTTTTCTAAATATATAATCTTCTTTTCATTAAGTAGTTCTGTAGAAAGCTTCGTTAAAAGAGACTGTGATAACTTCAAATTTTTAGCTATATCTTTTTTAGAAGTTCTCTTTACTTTATAAAGATTCTGTATATATTTGATAATAGCATTTTTAAAAAAAAGTGTCTATTTAAATTTTACAAATTTATTTTACCGAGGTATACTTGTTTTAATACTTCACGCTATAAAATATTTTAGGAGGTCTCATGAATTTATTTAGTATTGGAACTTTTATTTTTTTTACTCTTTTAGTAGCTTTCCTATCTTGGAAACTTACTAAAGACGAAAATTTAGAATCAAACACTGGCTATTTCTTAGGGGGAAGAAGTTTAAGTGGAGTTGTTATTGCGGGATCTTTACTATTAACAAATTTATCAACAGAACAATTAGTGGGTATGAACGCTCAAGCATTTAATGGCGGTCTTTCTGTTGTTGCTTGGGAAGTTATATCAGGTTTAACTCTTGTTTTTATGGCATTATATTTTTTACCTAGATATCTTAAAAGTGGATTTACAACTATTCCAGAATTTTTAGAAGAACGATATGATAAAGGAACAAGAAATATTGTTGCTATTTTATTTTTAATAAGTTTAGGAGTAATTTTTCTGCCAGTGGTTCTTTATTCAGGAGGAATTGCATTAAATTCTTTGCTTAGTGTTAAAGATATTTTTAATGTTTCAGAAGGAACTGCTCTTATGATAACAATTTGGGGAATTGGTATTATAGGTGGTATTTATGCTGTTTTTGGTGGATTAAAAGCAGTTGCTGTTTCAGATACTTTAAATGGAGTTGGGTTAATTTTAGGTGGGATTTTAATACCTATTTTAGGTTTTTTCAAAATGGGAGATGGAAATGTTATAAAAGGGATTGAAAATATTTTTATTGAATTTCCAGAAAAAATAAATGTTATAGGAACAAGTAATAGCCCCGTACCATTTTCAACTATTTTTACAGGTATTATATTAATAAATACTTTTTATTGGTGTACAAATCAGTCTATTGTTCAAAGAGCTTTTGGTGCTAAGTCTTTAAAAGAAGGTCAAAAAGGAGTTTTATATGCGGGAATTTTAAAAATCTTTGTTCCTATGATTCTTGCTGTCCCCGGACTTATAGCTCTTTCTTTATATTCAAGTGAGATATCTCATCCTGATATGGCTTACCCCTTACTAGTTAATAAGTTACTTCCAAAACCATTAATTGGATTTTTTGGAGCAGTGCTTTTTGGAGCAGTATTAAGTTCATTTAATTCTGCTCTAAACTCAGCATCTACATTATTTTGTTTAAATATTTATAAACCTATTTTCAATTCTAATATTAAAGATAAGGATTTGGTAAAAGTAGGAAAAATTTTTGGTATAATCTTAGGATTATCATCTATTTTAGTAGCACCATATATTGCTAATGCTCCCGATGGATTATTTGCTTTTATGAAAAAATTTATGGGTTTTTTTAATGTTCCAACTCTTGTGATTGTTTTAGTTGGCTTTTTCTCTAAAAGAATTCCACCAATAGCTGCTAAAATTTCACTTTTTGTTTTTATGACTATCTATGGAGTTACCCAATTTGTTTATAAAATTAATATTCATTTTCTTCACTTATTAGGGATTTTATTTGTACTTTGTGTAGCTATTATGATAATAATCGGTAAATTATTTCCTATGAAAACTGAATATAAGCAGACTATAAAAAATGATATCTCTTTTGAAGCATGGAAATATGCTAATTCATTTTCTGGAGTTACTGTTGTATTTTTGGTTTACTTTTATGTTTTATTTTCACATTATGGAATAATCGGAATTCCTAAAGAGGAAATTTTTTCTAAATTTATATATATCACTCTTATATTTACAGCTATATCTTTAGTTACATTCAAAATGCTGTTATCTTCTAAAAAGGTAGATACAGAAGAAATAAAAGAGTTAAAAAGGGAGACTAATTAATGAAAAAAAACAAGTAATTTTCTTAATGACTGATACTACAAGAAAAGACATGCTAGGTTGTTATAGAAACAAAAATATAATTACACCTAATCTTGATAAATTAGCAGAAGAAGGTATAAAATATGAGAATGCTTATTGTTCTCAACCTGTTTGTGGACCTGCACGTTCTGCTATATTTACGGGTTTATCTCCTAATACAAATGGAGTTGTATCAAATAATTTAGCTTTAGGTGACAATGTCAAAACTATTGGTCAAAGATTATCTGATAACAATATTTTATGTGGTTATATTGGAAAGTGGCATTTAGATGGAAGTGATTATTTTGGTAATGGTAAATGTCCTAATGGATGGGATAAAAAATACTGGTATGATATGAGAACTTATTTAGAAGAATTAAGTGAAGAAGAGCGAATTAATTCAAGAAATTCTGACTTTTCTTTCGATGAAAATTTTTCTGAAACAATTACTTATGGGTATCGTTGTACACAAAAAGCTCTTGAATTTATTAAAGAAAATTACGATAAAGACTTCTTTTTAGTAATATCTTATGATGAGCCTCACGGGCCTTCTCTTTGCCCTAGTCCTTACAATACTATGTATTCTAATTTCAAATTTCCTGATAATCCAAACTTTACCGATAATTTAGAAAATAAGCCTTTAATGCAAAAATTATGGGCTGGAGAAAATATGAATTTAACAGAAAATGAATTAAATAAACCCTCTAAAGGACTAGCTCTATTTTTAGGTTGTAATTCTTATGTAGACAGTTTAATTGGAAATGTTTTAACCCAAATTAAAGAGTTAACTCCAGACTCTTTAATTATTTATACATCTGATCACGGAGATATGCTTGGGTCTCATAGATTACAAATGAAAAATGCAACTGCCTATAAAGAGGTAGCAAATATTCCTTTAATAATAAAGGGTGGTGAAATAAATAAAACTATTACTTCTCCAGCTTCCCACCTTGATATGGTTCCAACAGTTTTAGATTATATGAAAATACCTCTACCTAAATGGCTCGATGGGAAAAGTCTTTTACCTCAAATATATGATTGTAAAAATAAAATAAATGATACCGTCTTTGTACAATTTACTAGATATGAAGTGGATCATGATGGTTTTGGTGGTCTTCAAATGATGAGAGCAGCAGTATCTGAAAAATATAAATTAGTTATTAATCTATTGGATACTGATGAGTTTTATGATTTGGAAAAAGATCCTTATGAAACGAATAATTTAATTAACAACACAAAATATATTTATGAGCGAAACAATCTTCACGATATTTTATTAAATGAAATGAATACTACAAGAGATGTTTATAGAGGATATCAATGGGCTGTAAGACCATGGAGAAAAAATTATAAGGCTACTTGGGTAAATGATGGATACACAAGACAAAGAGAAAGTGAAGAATATGAGCCAAGACAATTAGATTATGATACTGGCATTGAAATGTTAACAGCTGTTAGAAAAAAGACGACTATGGATGAAAAAAAATAATAAAAAATACAAAAGTAACTATCCAAATAATTTTTAAGAAAAAGGTTACAAATAAATTATAACTATTAAGTTAACCAGAAGTTAGACCCCTTTAATTGAAATAAAAGCAGAGGAAGACCTCTGCTTTTTCATTTTTATTGATTAGACATTGTACATATCTTTTATCTTAGCTTGTAACTCTTCGTCAGCAATATAGTCATCATATTCCATCAACTTATCAATAAGTCCACTTGGCGTTATTTCAATAATTCTATTAGCTATTGTTTGAATAAACTCATGGTCGTGAGCTCCAAATAAAATAGTTCCTTTAAAGTTAGTTAGAGCCTTATTAAGAGACGTGATTGACTCAAGATCTAAGTGGTCAGTCGGATTATCAAAGATTAAAACATTTGCATTAGTAAGCATCATTCTTGATAACATACATCTAACTTTTTCTCCTCCAGAAAGAACTTTAGCTTTTTTAGTAGCTTCTTCCCCAGAGAATAACATTCTTCCTAGGAATCCTCTAACAAAAGCATCATGTTGATCAGGAGAGTATTGTCTTAACCAATCAATTAAATCTAGATCACAGTTTTCAAAGAAAGCTGAGTTATCTTTTGGCATATAAGCTTGAGAAGTTGTTACACCCCATGTATAAGTACCACTATCTGCTTCCATTTCACCAGCTAGTATAGAGAATAATGTTGTTTTTACAATATCATTTTGAGAGATAAATACAACTTTATCATTAGTATTTATTGTAAATGATACATTATCTAGAATCTTAACCCCATCCACAACTTTTGTAAGATTTTCAACTTTAAGAAGGTTATTCCCGGCTTCTCTTTCAGGTTTAAATTCAACAAATGGATATTTTCTATTGGATATTTGCATATCTTCAAGTTGTAATTTCTCAAGTTGTTTCTTTCTAGAAGTCGCTTGTTTTGACTTGGATGCATTGGCACTGAATCTAGCGATAAACTCTTGAAGCTCTTGTCTTTTTTGTTCTAATTTTTTATTTTTATTATTTATTAGTGTTTGCATAAGTTGATTGGATTCATACCAGAAGTCATAGTTACCAACATACATTTTAACTTTTCCATAGTCAATATCAGCGATATGGGTACAAACTTTATTCAAAAAGTGTCTATCGTGTGATATAACAATAACAGTTGTGTCTTCTAAATTCATTAGAAAATCTTCAAGCCAAGATATAGCTTGAATATCAAGTCCGTTTGTAGGTTCGTCAAGTAATAAGACATCAGGATTTCCAAATAGAGCTTGAGCTAGTAAAACTTTAACTTTTTCAGGCTCACTTAACTCTCTCATTAATTTGTAATGTAGGTCAGCAGTTATTCCAAGACCAGTTAAAAGCATTTCAGCTTCAGTTTCAGCTTCCCATCCATTTAGTTCAGCAAATTCACCTTCAAGTTCAGCAGCTCTCATACCATCCTCGTCGGAGAATTCACTTTTTGCGTAAATTTCATTTCTCTCTTCAATAATTTGCCAAAGCTTTGTATGTCCCATTAAAACAACATTTATAACTGAATCTTCCTCGTGAGCAAAGTGATCTTGCTTAAGAACAGCCATTCTTTTATTTTTATCAAAAATTACTTCTCCTTCAGTAGGATCTAAATCTCCTGAAAGTATTTTTACAAATGTTGATTTTCCAGCACCATTAGCTCCGATAAGTCCATAACAGTTTCCAGGAGTAAATTTAACGTTTACATCCTCGAAAAGCTTTCTACCAGAAAATCTCATACTTAGATTACTAGTTGCTATCATCTAAAAAACTCCTCCTAAATATTTATAATATAAATTCAAATTTTAAACACATATCTTAAATATTATATCACGATTTTTAAGAATAGGAAACATAATATATTTTCTTTTTTTTTAAAATTATGTTAGAATATTTTATAAAATTTGTATAAGAAAGAGAGGAAAAAGAGTGAATTTATTTACTCCTTTGAATATAAAAAATAAAAGGTTAAAAAATAGAGTTGTTTTACCTCCACTGGTTAGATTTTCTATGGTAGGAAAAGATGGGTATGTAACTGAAGAGCTTTTAGAATGGTACGAAGAGGTAGTAGAAGGCGGAGTAGGGTTGATTATTGTTGAAGCCAGTTGTGTTGCTGAGGATGGGAAATTAAGAGATAATCAAATAGGAATATGGGATGATTCTTTTATTGAAGGACTATCAAAGATAGCAAGTATTGGTAAAAAATATAGCGTTCCAATGCTAATTCAAATTCATCATGCTGGATTTAAAGAGAAAATTACAAAAGTTTCGGAAGAAATTTTGGATAAAATTTTAAATCAATTTGTAGAAGCCTTTAAAAGAGCTAAGAAAGCAGAATTTGATGGTATTGAAATACACGGGGCACACACATATTTAATATCACAATTGAATTCTAAAGTATGGAATACTAGGGAAGATAAATATGGAGGAAGTTTTGAAAATAGAATGTATTTTACAAAAGAACTTGTATTGAGGACGAAAGAGCTATTTGATAACGATTTTATATTGGGGTATAGAATGGGTGGAAATGAACCCGAGTTAAGAGATGGAATAAGAATAGCGAAATATCTAGAAAGTATAGGTATTGATTTATTACATATATCTTCAGGGGTTCCAAATCCAGAAAGAAAGCAAGAGATAAAGATAGATATTCCTGAAGATTTTCCTTTTGATTGGGTAATCTATTTAGGAGTAGAAATAAAAAAACACATTGATATTCCAGTGATAGGAGTGAGAAATATAAAAACAGAGGAGCAAGCGAGTATTTTGATAGAAAATGAAATGTTAGATCTTGTGGCGGTAGGAAGAGCAATGATAGCAAGACCTGATTGGGTAAAGTTTGCCAAAAAACAGTATTATAAAAGAACAGGAATTTTGGTGGAATAATGGTTATAAAAAGTTTGGATATATTTTGCGAAATTATCGATAATTTTGGAGACATTGGAGTTGTATATAGACTTGCAAAAGAGTTAAAAGTTTTTTATAACGATTGCGTCGATATAAGAGTTATCTTAAATAGGGTAGATGAATTTACAAATATGAACAAAAAAGCCAAAAATATAAATTATCAAGAGATCGATGGAATTATTTATATGACAAATGAATATTTGACCAAAAATATATGTACATTTTCTCCTGCAGATGTTATAATAGAAGCCTTTGGATGTAATGTTTTAGAGGAGTATTTAGAGAAGGCTAAGATTGAATCATCACTTCTAATAAATTTAGAATATTTATCTGGGGAGGATTGGATAGAGGAAGTACATTTGATGGAATCGCCTCTTGGAGCAAAGAAGTTAAAGAAATTTTTTTATATGCCGGGTTTTACATATAAAACTGGTGGAGTAATTGTTGACAGCTCATTTTTAAATAGAAAAAGAAGTGTCTTAGAAAATAAAGAGTATTATTTGAAAAAATATATACCTGAAATAGATAAACGTTATTTTATAGGAACTATATTCAGTTATGAAAAAAATTTTCGTCCATTAATGGATGTTTTATTGAAGAATGGAAAAGACAATTGTTTACTAATATTGGGTGAAAAATCTCAGATTAGCATAAAAAGTTTAATCGAAGAATTTAATATCCAATTTTTAGCAGATGGGATTTATAAATACAAAAATATATTAATTAAATTTATGCCATTTTTAGAACAGGAAGAATATGAAGAGTTAATAAATTTAGCTGATTACAATTTTGTCAGGGGCGAAGATTCTTTTATAAGAGCTCTATTAACTGGAAAACCATTTATTTGGCACGTATATTTACAAGATGAGATGGCACATATGGATAAGGTAGATGGCTTTATAAGAAGGTATAGTGAAACTTTAGAGAAATTGGAGTCAGGTAGGGCGTTAAATATTCATTCAAAGCTATTAAGAGATTATAATTTAAGGAATAGTAACTCTTTAGAGTTGGGAAAGGAGAGGTTTGATGACTTTTTTAAAGAGTTTGAAAATATATCGAAACTTTCACAAAACTATTCAGAGTACCTTGAATTAAAATGTAATCTTATAGATAAATTAAACAAATTTATTTTAAAATATTAGGAGGTTCAATTATGAAGACTGCTCAAGAATTAAGAGCTGGAAGTACAGTAAAGATTGGAAACGATCCTTACGTAATTTTAAAAGCAGAGTATAACAAATCAGGAAGAAACTCTGCCGTAATGAAGTATAAGATGAAAAACTTATTAAACGGAAATATATCTGATGCTATATATAAAGCAGACGATAAAATGGATGATATCAGACTTGATAAAGTTAAGGCTGTTTATTCATATAATGATGGAGATTTCTACGTATTCTCAAATCCTGAGACTTGGGATCAAATTGAGTTAAAAGATGAGGATTTAGGAGACGCTCTAAATTATTTAGAAGAGTCAATGGAATTAGAGGTAGTTTACTACGAATCAACTCCAGTTGCTGTGGAGTTACCAACTTTTGTTGAAAGACAAGTAACTTATACTGAGCCTGGATTAAGAGGAGATACTTCTGGAAAAGTTATGAAACCAGCTAAAATAAACACTGGATTTGAAATTCAAGTACCTCTATTCGTTGAGCAAGATGAGTGGATTAAAATTGATACAAGAACAAATGAATATGTAGAGAGAATTAAAAAATAATGAAAATTAGGTTGAAGAACATATTCTTCAACCTTTTTTACTTAGATGAAAAATCAATGGGAAATAAAAAAGCCACAAGGTATGATAAGAGTAATCTTATACCCGTATTAAGTACCTTAGTGCTGCTTCCTTCCAGACCTGACACGATTCGATATTAATACGCCATAAGGCTCCCACCACCACACTTGTGACATTTACAATTATATCATCAAATGAATGAAAATACAAGTAGAAAAATAGAAAAAATAAAGGCAAGAAATAAAAATCTTGCCTTTACTATAATACGTTTTGGTTACAGTGCTAGTCCACCACTAACCTCAAGTGTTTGTCCAGTGATGTATGAAGATTCATCACTTGCTAAAAATAATACAGCATTAGCAATATCCTCAGGCATTCCCAATTTTCCTAAAGATGTTCGCTCTAACATTCCATTGATAACATCTTCAGGTAAAACATCCGTCATTGGAGTAGAAATGAATCCAGGTGCGATACAATTGGCTCTAACTTGAGCCCCCTTTCTAGATAACTCCTTAGCCCAAGTTTTAGTCATTGCAATAACGCCACCTTTAGTAGCAGCATAATTAGCTTGACCAATATTTCCATATAAACCTACAACGGATGATATAGTAATAATCGATCCCTTTTTATTTTTAGTCATTAAAGGAGCAACTGCTTGAGTTATATTAAACACACCTTTTAGATTAACATTTATTACAGCATCCCAAGCTTCTTCACTCATTCTTACAAATGGAGCATCTTTCGTGATACCAGCGTTATTAACAAGGATATCAATTCTTCCAAATTCATCTTTTATTTTTTTTACGAGCTCTTTAATAGCCTCTCTATCAGTTACATTTAAGATTTCATGTCTAACATTAGCTTGTTCGAAAGTGGCGTCACCCATATCACAAGATATAACTAATTCAGCACCTTCAGAAGCTAATTTTTCAACTATAGTTCTTCCAATTCCTCTAGCACTTCCAGTAACTAAAGCAATTTTTCCCTCTATTCTATTCATCTAGACCCTCCTATAAAATACATGTGTCATTTAATAGTATAATCATTTTAAAAAAATGTCAATAATTTCCTTAAAAAATTAGTGAGATGTTCCCATTTTGAATAGAATTTCATTTAATTTGTCAGCTTGTTTTTTAGGAAGTAATAAAACTAAGACATCTCCAGCGAGGATTTTACTATTACCTTTAGGTATATACTCAGTTTCCCCTCTCCTAATAGCAACAACAAGAGTATTTTTAGGCCAAGTGATATCTTTTACTAACTTCTCATCAAATTCAGACTCTGCAGAAACAGGGATACAAATTAAAGTTTTTTCGTGGTGTTCATGACGCTCCTCTTCCAAATCATCCTCAATTTTCTTTTTAGGTAGTCTATTATATAAAATATCATAAATGGGCTCCAGTTTTAAGAGATCTGTAATATAATAGGCTACGATAGAAACTGTTGCAATTGCTAAAAGATGATCAAAACTGCCAGTCATCTCTAAAATTAGAATAACTCCAGTTATAGGGGATCTAACAACAGCAACAAAAAATCCAGCCATTCCTAAAATCATGTAGTGTATCACAAAATCACTATGGAGACCAAAAGTTGCTATAAGAGTCAATGCGTAAATTTTTCCGAGAATAGCACCTAAAACAAGCATTGGTAAAAATATACCACCTTGAAATCCAGTAGCGTAAGATATTGCTGTAAATAATAGTTTAACAATAAAAACTAACAATAGGAATACTATTGTCTGTTTAAGATAGGGAAGTTCTTCAACTAAATGATGTCCACCACCAGTTATGTCAGGCATAATAAAGCATATAATGAATGATAGTGTCATGACTGATGAGATTTTAATAGCTCTAGGAAGTTTAATATCTTTAAAGAGATCTTGTGTTTTAATCAAAGAAAATGTAAAGAGTTTTCCCAAAAATGCTATAACAATACCAAAAATTATGAAAAATAGAAATTGAAAATATGGATTAACATCTGTAGGATATTTGACATTTAGACTAAAAGCTGGATTCATCCCAAAAATTCTTCTAGCAACAAAATTTGAACAGATACTAGCTAAGAATGTACAGATGATAAGTTTTGAAGAAAAAAAACGATGAAGTTCTTCCATACTGAATATAACTCCAGCTAGTGGTGCACCAAAAGCTCCAGCTAAACCGGCACTCGAACCAGCTGTAACAAGATATTTTTCGTCGGTATAGTTTCTTTTAAAAACTTTAGTAAATCCATACCCGATATATGAACCCAGTTGTACTGAGGGTCCTTCTCGACCTAGAGATAGCCCAGCTCCAATACCAAGTAGACCACCGAAGAATTTCACTAAAAGTTCTTTTACCCAAAAAATATAATCTAATTTTCTTAAAATTAAGGCTTTAACTTGTGGGATACCACTTCCGCCTGTTGTAGGAAATTTTCTAGATAGATAATCTACAAAAAGACCTATAACGATAAAAGTTCCCCATATTAAAAGAAGTTTGGGGGGATTTGTAAGAAGTTCTTTGCTGATATAGTGCTCTCTTAGATTACCGGCAATTCCCAAACCATATCTATAAATGGATACGATAACTCCAGTAATAGCACCTACGAGAAGCGAGAGAACGTATAGACCTCTATTTCCTTTTTGGAGAAGTTCAACATGATTTTTTATTTCTCTTTTTCTGTTCATAAAAATCTCCTTGATGACATATTGTATTACTTGGGAATATTAACACAAAACTTATAAAAAGTAAAGTGGAATCAAACAAAAGTAGAGGGGTTGCGTTAAATGAAAGGATAGGGTAGAATATAATGTAATAGAAAGTTATACTAATGAGGTGATTAATTTTGAAATTTAATAAAATGCAAGGAGCTGGTAATGATTTTTTACTGTTTGATGGAGTAAAAAATAAATATGAAAATTATTCAAAGATAGCCAAAAAACTTTGTGACAGACGTTACGGAGTTGGAGGAGATGGTATAATGATTGCAGAGGAGAGTCAAATTGCAGACATAAAGATGGTATACTACAATTCAGATGGTTCAAAAGGTGAAATGTGTGGAAATGGAATTAGATGCTTCTCAAAATTTGTTTATGAAGAGGAAATTGTAAAAAAAGAAGAAATAACAATAGAGACAGGAGATGGAGTAAAAACAGCGTATTTAACTGTGAATGATAATAAAAGTAAAGTTGACTCAATAATGATATCCATGGGCAAAGCGAGATTAAACTCAAAAGAGATTCCAGTATCAATAGAGAAAGAGCAAGTGATAGATGAAAAAATAAATATAGCTGGAAAAGATATAATTTTTTCAGCAGTTTTGATTGGTGTTCCTCATGCTGTGATAATATGTGATGATTTAGAAAGTATTGACATAGACGGTCTAGGCTCAGAAATTGAAAAGAATAGGCTATTTCCTAAAAATATAAATGTAAATTTTATTCAAATTTTAAGTAGAAATAGAATTAAGATAAAAACGTGGGAAAGAGGAGCTGGAAGAACATTAGCGTGTGGAACAGGATCATGTTCTGGAGTGTATATTTCTAATTTATTGGGATTAGTCGATAGTGAGGTAGCTGTAGAAACAGAAGGTGGAATATTGAAAATAAAGTTACAGGGAGATGAAATATTTATGATAGGAGCAGCAGAGACCACATTTAAAGGAGAGGTAGTATGGGAATAGCAGAGAAATTATTGTATATTCTTTTATTAATTTTAATAAGTGCATTTTTTTCTATGGCTGAAATATCTTTAGCAGGAGCGAGAAAAATAAAATTACAGTTATTGGTAGATGAAGGAAACGAAAATGCAAAAAAAGTAATAGAGCTTCAAAGTAATCCGGGAAATTTTTTTACGACTGTACAGATAGGTTTAAACATTGTAGCTATATTGGCCGGTATAATTGGAGATGGTGTACTTTCTCCTTTGATAGCTAAGTATATAGAAAATCCAACGGTAGCTTTTTTAATATCGTTTATATTTGTAACAGGTTGTTTTGTTGAATTTGCCGATTTAATACCAAAAAGATTGGCAATGGTTTATCCAGAAAGAATAGCCCTTGCTTTAGTAAAACCAATGACTCTGACAATAAATATTTTAACACCAATTGTTTTTATATTTAGTGGAGTGGCCAATTTGGTTTTTAAAATTTTTAATACACCAAATTCAAGAGATGAACTAATAACTCATGATGATATTTTTGCATTGGTAGATGCAGGAGCAGAAGCTGGGGTAGTCCATACTAAAGAGCATCACTTAATTGAAAATGTGTTTGAACTTGAGCAAAGATGGGTATCGTCAGCTATGACAACAAGGGACGAGATAATATATTTTACTTTAGAAGAGACTGAGGAGAGTATAAAACAAAAGATAGCGGAATATCCACATTCCAAATTTTTAGTTTGTGAAAGTGATATAGATTCTATATATGGATATGTGGGATCAAAAGATATCTTACCTAGAATCTTAAAAGGTGAATTGAGTGGTCTTCAGAATATAAAAGAAATAACAAATAGGAATATTTTGATTATTCCTAATACTCTGACTCTTTCAGAGATGTTAGATAGGTTTAATGAGGCCAGAGAAGATTTTGCTGTAATATTAAATGAATATGCTCATGTTGTTGGAGTAATAACTTTAAATGATGTTGTATCAACTTTAATGGGAGATGTAGTTTATCCAATGCAAGAGGAGTATATAATAAAAAGAGGAGATGGTTCTTGGTTAATAGATGGAGTTACAGCAACTGAGGATGTAAAGAAGGTTTTAGAGATAGAAGCTTTTCCAGAAGAGGATAGCTATGAAACAATAGCAGGATTTATGATGTATATGCTGAAAAGTATTCCAAAAAAAGGAGCACATATAGAGTTTGATGGATATAGTTTCGAAGTAGTAGATGTAGATAATTTTAAAATTGATCAACTTTTGGTTATAAAAGAGGAAAAAAAATCAGAAAATGATTCAGAGGTTGATGGAGATGAATAGAAAGGTAGCTCGAAAGAGCTACCTTTTTATTATCTTGTAACATTTTGTTCTTTGGCAATTCTTTTAACTTCTTCAGCAACAACAGTAGCTACCCTTGGGTCAAAGGCATTGGGAATAACATACTCAGGTGTTATTTCATCATCCTGAATCAGCTTAGCAATTCCAATAGCTGCAGCAATTTTCATCTCTTCAGTTATTTTTTTAGCTTTAGCATCAAGAGCCCCTCTAAAAATTCCAGGAAAAGCTAGAACATTATTAACTTGGTTAGGGTAGTCAGATCTACCAGTACCTACAATTTTTGCTCCTCCCGCAATAGCGTCCTCAGGCATAATTTCAGGATTAGGATTTGCCATAGCAAAAACGATAGCATCTTTGTTCATAGTTTTAACCATATCAATTGATAGGATATTAGCAGCGGAAACTCCTATAAAAACATCTCTTCCTGCAATAGCTTCTTTAAGTCCGCCCTTAATATTTTTAGGGTTTGTAATATCAGCTATTTCTGATTTTAAGAAATTATAGTTAGCTTTATCGTCTTTATTTATAATACCGTCAATATCATTGACAACAATATCTTTTGCTCCCATTTTAATAAGAAGTTTAATGATTGAACTACCAGCAGCACCAGCTCCGCTAACCACAAATTTAGCAGTTTCAAAAGATTTATTAACCAATTTGAACGAGTTGATAAGAGCAGCGACAACAACGATAGCTGTACCATGTTGATCATCATGAAACACAGGGATATCAAGCTCATTTTTTAGTCTTGTTTCAATCTCTACACATCTAGGAGCAGAAATATCTTCTAAATTTATACCACCAAATCCAGGTGCAATCAGCTTAACAGCTTTGATAATTTCCTCAGTATCTTGTGTATCTAAACAGATGGGAAAAGCATCAACATCTGCAAATTGTTTAAAAAGAATGGCTTTTCCTTCCATAACGGGAAGAGCAGCCTCAGGACCAATATTTCCTAAACCTAGTACAGCAGAACCGTCGGTAACGACAGCTACCATATTTCCTTTAGATGTGTATTTATATACATTTTCAACATTTTCTTTTATTGCTAGACAAGGAGCAGCAACACCCGGAGAATATGCTAAACTTAATTCATCTTTATTTGTAACAGCAACTTTTGATATAACTTCAATTTTTCCTGAATGAGTTTCATGCAACTTCAAAGATTTTTCAAAAACTGTAGACATAATACATTACCCCTTTAACTGAATTTATTTTGAGCTATTTCTAGCTATTTCATATAGGTCATTTCCTTCACAATCGTTAATTACAATTGCTGGGAAATCAACAACTTCAAGTTTTCTGATTGCTTCAGCTCCCAAATCTTCATAAGCAATAATCTCACTACTTTTTACAGATTTAGCAATTAAAGCGGCCGCTCCACCAACGGCTGCAAAATATATAGCCTCATTCTTAACGATAGAATCTTTAACTTTTTGATCTCTTGCTCCTTTTCCAATCATGCCTTTTAAACCTTGATCTAAAATAGCAGGAGAGTAAGAATCCATTCTATAGCTAGTAGTGGGACCACAACTTCCAATAGGCTGTCCAGGCTTGGCAGGAGTTGGACCTGCATAATAGATAATTTGCCCTTTTACATCAAAAGGTAGTTCTTTTCCCTCTTCTAAAAGTTTAAGCAATCTAGCGTGTGCAGCGTCTCTAGCAGTGTATATAATACCAGTTATAGAGACAGCATCTCCAGATTTTAATTTTTTAATATCTTCATCTTTTAACGGTGTTGTTAATCTAATCATAGTGTTACCTCCTTATGTCTAGCAGCATGGCAGTTTAAATTGACAGCAACCGGTAAAGAGGCAAAGTGACAGGCTTGCGTTTCAACTTTTACAGCAAGAGCAGTAGTTTTCCCGCCAAGTCCTTGAGGACCTACATTAGTATCATTTATTAATTTTAGAAGTTCAACTTCTAAAGCTGCAGCAATGGGATCAGGATTGAAATCTTCAATCTCTCTCAAAAGAGCTTCTTTAGCTAATTCAGCACATCTTTCAAAGTTTCCACCGATTCCAACTCCAACAACTATAGGTGGACATGGATTTCCACCAGCATTTTTTATGCTATCGACAACAAATTTTTTTATTCCTTCTACTCCGTCTGCAGGTTTGAACATTTTTAAAGTGCTCATATTTTCAGAACCTCCACCTTTTGGAGCTACAATAATTTTGACTTTATCAGATCCCGGTACAAGTTTAGTGTGAATAACTGCAGGAGTGTTGTCTTGAGTGTTAACTCTATCTAGAGGATGTCTGATAACAGATTTTCTTAAATACCCATCCTTGTATCCTTTAGCAACTCCAGCATTAATAGCGGAATAGATGTCACCATTAATTTTAACTTCAGTTCCAATTTCTAAGAAAACAACAACAAGACCAGTGTCTTGACACATAGGAACATTGTCTTTTGCAGCAATTTCATCATTTTCAATAATTTGACTTAAAATAACTTTCCCCAAATCGCTAGTTTCTGTTTTTTGGCATTCTTTAATTTTGTTTAAAACATCATTACCAATAAAGTAATTAGCTTCAATACAAAGTCTAGCCACTTCATTAGTAACTAATTCCAAATCTAGTACTTTCATTCTTCCTCCTTAAGTTTCCGTGTATGCCTTTTATATTAATTAAAGAAAGGTACCATCTTTTCCTAAAATAGCAAAGAGGCACCTTCTTAAAAAACTACTTTTTGATTTTAACTCTCATCAAAAGGTCTCCTATTTTAACATCTCCAGAAGCAACTACTTCAAGTGCTTCAACTTGGTCCATGTTAGCAACTATAACAGGAGTTTTTGTTGATTTAGCGTGTTCCTTAATATAAGCTAAATCGTATTTAATAAGCTCGTCTTTAACCTCTACAGTCGATCCAGGTTCAGCAACTCTAGTGAATCCTTCTCCATTTAATTTTACTGTGTCAATTCCAAAATGAACAATCAATTCAAGTCCGTTGGGAACCTCAAAACTAACAGCATGGTTAGTGGCAAAAATGTCGATTTCACCGGCAACTGGTGAGCAAATTACACCCTCAATAGGATCGATTCCACATCCATCTCCAATCATTTTTTGAGAAAAAGCATCATCTGGTATTTCGCTTAGAGGAATAACTTTCCCGTTTAGTGGTGAATAGATATTGAACCATTCATCCTCTTTTTTCTTTTTAAAGAAATCAAATAATCCCATAGTTAAATCTCCTTTCAAATAAAATGCGAAATATATGTAATATTATTTCACATTTAGTTCATTAAATCAATAATATTTTAAAAAAAAGCATACAAAGAATAAAAGAAAAATCTATGTACCATAAATAAAGTATATCATAAGATTTATTTATTTTCCTAGTAATTCTTTTATTTTTTCAATAAGGCTATCAACATCTTCTTTTGTACTGTCAAAGGATGTAACAAGCCTAACTTCATGGATATTTTCATCCCATATATAGAAGTAAAAATGACTTTGTAATTCAGGAATTATTTCTTCGGGTAAAATAGCAAAAACGGCGTTGGCTAAAACTTCCTTTGTTACAGGAATTTGAATTTTTTCTAGTTCTAATTTTAAATATTGAGCAATGTCATTGGCATTTTTAGCACATTCATACCAAATATTATCTTGTATATATGGAATAAATTGAGCAGATAAAAATCTCATCTTTGAATAGAGTTGAAGATTTTGTTTTCTTATCCAAGCGAAATCTTTAGCTAATTCTTTATTAAAAAATATTAAAGCTTCTCCAAACATCAATCCATTTTTTGTACCTCCAAAAGATAAAACATCAACTCCCAAATCGCCGCTTATCTCTTTAAAAGAACAGCCTAAAGCAACAGCAGCATTAGAAATTCTAGCCCCATCCATATGTAGAAACATATTGTTTTTTTTTAGCAAAATTGGAGATAGATTTAATTTCATCCGTTGTGTAAACAGTTCCATATTCAGTAGTTTGACTAATTGAAATTATATCAGCTTTTGGTTTGTGGAAGTTATTTTTAAAAGTCAACCATTTTTGGGCTAATTCTAAATCAAGTTTTCCATCAGTATTTGGAACAGTTAGAAGTTGCATTCCAGTTATTTTACTGGGCGCTCCTGTTTCATCTTGTACAATGTGTGAACTTTCAGGTGTTATAACAGCAGAAACTTTATTTTTCATTCCTTCTAATGCTAATACATTGGCACCGGTTCCGTTGAAAACGAAAAAGACTTCTACATCCCCAAAAATTTCTTTGAATAAATTGATGGCTTCTTGAGTGATTTCATCTGCTCCATAAGCAGAAACATGACCACAGTTAACTTCGATTATTTTTTCTAAAATTTTTGGATGAACTCCGCTATAATTATCACTGGCAAAAGATTTTTTCATAGATTATATTACCTCCCAATCATATTGATTTAATATATTATAGTTTTTTTATTTGTAAAAAGCAAAAATAAATAATACTTGACAAAAATAGAAGAAATCTTTAATATTTAAGCAAAGATTATATTTCACTTGAACCATATATACTCTGGATACGGCGGAGAGTTTCTACGAGCTACCTTAAATAGCTTTCTATGGGTCATAACTTAAGATTTCTATTAAGTTTTTTGACCTGTTTTTGCAGGTCTTTTTTAATTTAATCGGTAATTATTATTAAATATTAAAATAAATCGAGGAGGGAAACATGGAAAAATTGTTTCAATTAAAAGAACATGGAACAACGGTAAAACAGGAGATTGTAGCGGGAATTACGACATTTTTAACAATGGCATATATCATATTTGTTAACCCATCAATATTGTCGATGACAGGAATGGATAAAGGTGCATTAATAACGGTAACGTGTTTGGCATCAGCAATAGGAACTGCTATAACAGCATTTTGGGTAAATGCCCCGTTAGCTATGGCACCAGGAATGGGTTTAAATGCTTTTTTTACTTTTACACTTGTTTTAGGAAATGGAGCAACGTGGGAGCAAGCTTTGGGAGTAGTATTTATATCTGGAGTTATATTTTTGGCACTGACTTTTTCAGGGTTGAGAGAAAAAATAATAGATGCTATTCCATCTGCAATTAGACTGGCTGTAGGGGCTGGGATAGGTTTATTTATAGCGTTTATAGGAATGCAAGGGATGGGTTTGATTGTAAGTAATCCAGCAACGATAGTAGCTTTAGGAAAATTTAATCTAAATGTTGTTTTAGGATTGATAGGATTTGCAATTATGGGATTCTTAGAAATGAGAAAAGTTAAAGGTGGAATTTTAATAGGAATTGTAGTGACAACGATTTTAGGAATTATCTTTGGTGCAGTTCAGTTGCCATCACAGATAATATCAATGCCTCCAAGTCCAGCACCGATTGCTTTGAAACTTGATGTATTAGGAGCTATAAAACCGATATTTTTGGGATCAATTTTTTCATTCATGTTTGTGGACTTATTTGATTCTTTAGGAACTATAATGGCTTGTGCCCATGAAGCTGAAATGATAGATGAAAAAGGTAAAATTAAAAATGTAAGTAAAATATTAGAAGCTGATGCGGTAGCGACAGTGATAGGTTCTCTTTTAGGAACATCTACTACTACAACATTTGTAGAATCAGCTTCAGGGATAGCGGTCGGTGGAAGAACTGGATTAACAGCATTGACAACAGCAATTTTATTTGTAATTTCGTTGTTTTTTTCACCAATGATAGGTGTTGTTCCAGCATTTGCCACAGCACCTGCTCTTATACTTGTTGGAGTTTATATGTTTAAAAATTTATTGGATATAGATTTTCATAATATAGAGGTTGCAATACCATGTTTTTTAATAATACTGATAATGCCTTTAACTTATAGTATTTCCATTGGAATTTCTTTTGGATTTATCTCTTACATACTAGTTTGTCTATTTGGTGGTAAAATAAAAGATATAAAACCAATAATGTGGGCGATAGGTTTTTTCTCAGTTGTGGAGTTAATATTTAAATAAAAAAGGAGCTTAGCTCCTTTTTTATTTATAAGTTAGGCACTCTTTTTTATATTGAAATTGTGAGGTTTAAATATGATAGAGCCTCCAAAAGCGATTAAAGCGGGAAGAATCCATGGAAAACCATGACTGGCAAGAGGGATAAATTTTAAATCTATTTTCAGCATTTCAGCTATACTGATTATCAAAGTCACTGCTACCACAGATTTAAAAGTAAAGTGATTTTTAATTCCGAAGATATTTAATAATATAAGAACAATCGTAACAGGATAAAGTATTACTAATACGGGAACAGATAAATTTATTATATAATCTAATCCTGCAATGGAAAGTATTGCAGAGAAAATACAAATTGCAAGAGCTATTTTTTTATAAGAAATTTTAAATAGTTTAGAAAACCATTCACTAGCTAGTGCTACTAAACCTACAGAAGTTGTTAAACAAGCAGCGGCAACACAAACTCCAAAAGCTACCTTTCCAATATTTCCAAGAGTCATTTCTGCTAATGTTAGTGTTGTTTGAGCAGTAGTAAGACCTTTTATATTACTAATTTGTGCTCCCAGATAAATTAAACTCAAGTAGATAAATCCAAGCCCAATAGCAGCAATAAATCCAGCATTACTTAAAAAAGATTTTTGCTCGTTTGAATCAGTTATTCCTTTTCCTTCAAGTCCTCTAATGATTATAACACCAAATAAAACAGAAGCTAGAGCATCCATTGTTTGGTACCCACTAACAAATCCATAAGAAAATGGATTTATATTTATAGTGGAATCAACAGGTGTACCTAAGTTACTAGTTATTCCTAAGATAGTTATTAATGAAAGAATTAAAAGGATAATAGGTGTTAAAAATTTTCCTAGAATATCAGTGATGCTTGATTCATTTAGAACTAAAAATAAAGTGATTCCAAAAAAAACAACAGATGTCAATATAGCAATAATACTAGGATTTGAATTTGGAAATAAAGGTAAAATTCCCATTTCAAAAGTAGTTGATCCTGTTCTTGGTATGGCAAATAGGGGACCTATAACTAGTATCAATATAGTTGAATAAAAGATATTAAATTTGTTTGAAACTTTATTTGCAAACTCATCCAGACTTCCAACTTTTGTGAACGCAAGAATTCCAAGCAGTGGTAAACCAATTCCAGTTAGAAAAAAACCTAGACCAGCTTGAAACCAATCCTTTCCTACCGCCACTCCAACAGAAGGAGGAAATAGTAAATTTCCCGCTCCGAAAAACATAGAAAATAAAGCAAAACCTAAAATTAAAATTTCTTTCTTTTTATTCATTGTAACCTCCAAAAAATTAGTGCAATTGTGATGAAAAACATATTTATAATAGTTAATTAGAAAAATTGTACCAAAAAATAAAAAAAAAATCAAGAATAAAATGATAAAAAAAAGGTATTTAAATACTAAAAAAATAGTACATAAAAATACAGTTGAAAAAAAAAGGTAAAGGGTGTATAATTGCAAACTGTATGAAAAAAAATCAGGAGGGAAAAAGTGAAGGTTTATTTAACAAACAAAGAAACAACGGAGCAAGTTCTTCTTTTAGGAGAAAACAAAGGACACTACTCATTTACAAAAACTACTTTACTGGGATTTATGGGAGGAGTGTATATAGCTCTTTCAGCTTTGGGAAACTTAATAGCTAACTTTACTGTGGGTGGAGGTGCTGGAAAATTTATTGGAGCTGCTGTTTTCCCAACAGGATTGATGCTTGTTGTATTAGTAGGAGGGTCATTATTTACAGGAGATTGCCTAGGTTTATTAGCTTTTAGTAAAGGAAAAGTAGAAAAGACAACATACACAAGAAATTTATGTGCGGTTTGGATAGGGAATTTTTTAGGATCAATATTTATAGCGTATGTGTCTTATTTTGCTGGAAATTATTCATCTAGTGAATTTGCTAGGTATGTAGTTGGAGTTGCAGAGCATAAAGTTCACCTTACATTTATAGAGGCGGTAGCTAGTGGATTTTTGTGCAATGTATTGGTAGCTATTGGAGTTTGGTTCGCTTTAGCTGCAAAAGATTTAGCAGGAAAAATACTGGCTATTTGGTTTCCTATAATGCTATTTATATTAGGAGGATTTCAGCACGTAGTTGCAAATATGTATTATGTAAGTATAGGAAAAATACTTTTACCTATGGTGTATTCATCAAGTGAGATGGCAGTTCATTTTTTAGCAGTTACAATTGGGAACTTTTTATCAGGAGCATTATTTTTACCGTTAATATATAAAAAATTATACATGAATGATTAAAAGAAAAAGGAGTAGAAAATTAAATTTCTACTCCTTAAGTTTTTATTTATTTCTATGAACAGTTCTTCCATCAGCTTGATGATTAGGTGTCATTGTGATTTCTGTCAGTTGAATATTTTCAGGAAGACCAGTAGTGTAAATAACAACACTTGCAACATCATCAGGAGTTAGTGCTTCAATACCTTTATAGGTATTTTTAGCCTTTTCAGTATTGCCTTTAAATCTAACTTTACTGAATTCAGTCTGAACTAAACCAGGCTTAATATTAGTTACTCTGATATTCGATTCAACCAAATCAATTCTTAAACCATCAGAAAAAGTTTTTACAGCAGCTTTGGAAGCACAATAGATGGCACCTCCTGCATAAGCACTATCACCAGCGATAGAACCAATATTGACAATATGCCCAGAATTGTTTTTTAACATAGAAGGAACAATGGCACTTGTGATGTAGAGCATTCCTTTTATATTAGTATCGATAACAGTGTCAATATCTGTGGGAGAAGCTAGATAAGCTTTATCTAAACCTAGGGCTAGTCCGGCATTATTGATTAGGATATCGATTTTTTTAAAAGACTCTGGTAAAGTTTTTACTTTGTCTTCAATATCCTTACTGTTACGCACATCAATAACTAAAGTATGAACTCTTATACCATACTTTCTAATTAATTCTTCTTTTAAAGAATCAAGTAAATCGGAACTTCTAGCGGTCAAAATAAGATTAGCACCTTTTTCTGCATATGCTAGCGCACAACTTCTACCAATACCTTTTGTAGCTCCAGTAATAAAAACAGTTTTACCGTATAAATTGTTCATAGAAAACCCCCTTAGCTTAGTATATAAGCATTTTTTATTTTTTCAACACTATCATAAATATTTGTGTTTGAATCTATTTTAATCGAAAAATCCGAAGATATTTTATAAAGAGTTTGTCTTTTATCATATAAATCTTGGATAGTTTTAAAAACATCCTCAGAATTAGTGAGAAGAGGTCTAGTTTTACTTCTTTTAACTCTTTCATAAATTGTTTTTACATCACAATCCAAATAAACTACAAAGGACGTGGATTTGAGATTTTTGATATTTACATTGTCAATAATTGCTCCACCACCGGTAGAAATAACAATATTATTATCTCTAGATTCCTCTTCGATAATGGATCTTTCTAAATCTCTGAAGTATTTTTCTCCATATTCTTCAAATATTTCAGGAATAGTTTTCTTTTCTTTTATAGATATGCAACGGTCGATATCTATAAACTTCATATCCAAACTTTTAGCTAAAATTCTACCGATAGTCGTTTTTCCGCTACCCATAAAACCTATAAGGGCAATATTAGCTTTCATAAAGTCTAAAAATGTTCCCCATTATCATAGTAGTTAGAACCTTCAAGAGGATAGAAGATAACAGTAGTGTCATTGTTATTTGTTAATTTTTTACAAAAATTTGTGATAAAATCTGCAACAAGATCTTTAGTTTTTTGTCCCCTGTCAAACCAAGCTACATCAACAAAAGTATATCCTGCAACGATTGTTCCATCAAAAATATATTCAGTTTCAGTGTGCTCTATAGTGAACCAACTTCTGTCACATTGAACAATTGAAGTAAGTCCATCAATCAATTCCTTACTATTTTCAATTAAACTTTTTTTATCAATACCTCTAAATTTTAAATGCGGCATTTCATTCCTCCTTTTCTGGTAAAAGTACAACTTCTACACAATTTTTTATATCAAGTGCTCTATTAGAAAAACTTATAATAGAGTTGTAGTTTACTGTTTTATTATACCTCATAGGAGCATAAAATTCATAGTCAGATATTAAATTTTTTTTCTCTAGATAATTATTCCAGAAACTATTAGTTTTTAGTGCAGTTTCAAAGTTTAGCTTATAGTTTTTTTGAATGTCTAAAATTTTATTTTTTGGAAAATTTCCCTTCTGTATACTTTCAATAGTATCAGTCACTTTGGAGATGACTTCACTGACTCTTTTAGTATCTGTACTGAAGGTTATTTGAAGATAATTCTCACCAAAATTTAATTTTTCTAGATTAGAATACGAAGATATAGAATAAACTCCACCGATTTTTTCTCTGACATCTTCTATCAATAATATATTTAATAGATTGGAAAAAGCACTATATAAAACTCTGTTTTCTAGAGAAAAATCGCCGTGATAAGGAAAAGTTAGAATAACTGTGGCTTTTTTATCTACTCCTTTAACAAGATTTTTTTTAATCGAATTAGTAGGATAAACTACATTAAGATTTTTATAGTTTAATTGAGTGTCATTTATAGGAAGGTTAGCAAAATAATAATCTAGATTTTTAATTAAAGTTTCTTCATCAATAGAACCTGTGACAACTAATTTATAGTCCTTGAAATTACTAAATAAATTATCAAATGTACTTAAAAGATTTTCTTTGTTGACATATGAAAGATCCTCTGGTTTTAAAAGTTGTTTTCTAGGATGGTTATTATTTAAAGTTTCTAAATACATCTTTTTTAATAGAGATTTAGGAGAAAAATCTCTATTTTTAATTAATTCGCTATTTGTTTTTAGATTTGATTCAATAATATTTTCATCAAATTTAGGGTTTGAAAGTAATACTCTAAAATATTTTAATGCCTCAGTTAAATTTTCCTTGTTTGTGGAAATCAAAAAACCTTGAGTATAGTCGTTGATAAATGGTTCAACACTGAAATTCTTACCTTTAAAGTAAAGTTCTAGAGAACTGTAGTCAATATTACCTACTCCAGAATTAGAGAGAATATCTGGAAGGAAAAGTGAATTGATATACTTTGAATAATCTAAACTGGAGCTGCCTTGTAGTTTAGTTAACTTAAAAGTTATATTATCCTTGTCAAAATCAGTCTCTTTATAAAGGACTTCTATTCCGTTTGAAAGAAGTAGCTTTGTGTAATCTTTTTCTTTTGAAATAATTTTAGAGACACCTGGAGTTAAGTTCAAATCAGGGAGTTCAGTTTTAAAAGATATTTCTTCGATAGAGGTTGAGGGTTGTGCTAGTAATGAATCAATTAAAGATTTGATTTCATCCTCTTTAGGTAGCTTTTCTTTCATGTTATCTCTTGAAGTTATCAAAACGTTATAATTCAAGGAGATTAAATTGGATGCAATTTTTTTTAAATCATCAATAGTTATATTTTTTAAAATTTGTTCTGTCAATTCATACTCAATATCAGGTTCTATAAAAATATTGTTATTTAAAATATAATCGACAATAGAATCTATGTAAACATCATTTTTTATACTTTCTTTATTGTTGACAATATTTTTTAAATTATTTAAAAGGTTAAGTTTTTCGTTTTCCAACTCTTGAGTTGAGACTCCATTTGATGAAATATTTTTTATGTTATTAATTATATCTGTTATAGATTTGTCTATATTTTCACCTTTTATAAGGGCTGAAATAGCGTAAATTCCAGTATCTTTGTTAAGAGGATAGTTATAGATAGATGAATATACAAAAGATGAATCTTTAGCTTTAGATAAAATAGAAAATCTTGTATTCAAGATAGAGTTAAGTAAAATTTTTTCTAAACTTTCTTTAAATGCAGCTAAAGTATCAATTGGACGTATAGATTCTTTCCACATTATGTTAAAATTGGTTGTTGTTAATTCAGGGTCAGTAAAGATAGTGATAGAGTCTTCTATGGGTAGAGAAATACCGTAATTCTCATTTATAACTTTCGATTTATTTTTTAATGGTGTGAAGTTTTTAATGATGAGCTCTTCAATATCATCAATATTAAAATCACCCACGGCAACAATAGCCATATTTTCTGGTTGATACCATTTTTCGTAGTAATCTCTGAGTCTTTTAGAAGTTGCTCCTTTTATAGTTTCGGGATGACCAATGGGAAATCGCTTAGAATACCAAGAGTCTCCGTATAAAATTTCCTTTTGTAAATCTCCGACTCTCTGTGAAATACCTTGTCTTAGTCGCCACTCTTCAATAATTATATTTTTTTCATTTTCAATGTCTTTGGAATCAAGTGTAATTTCTGAAGCCCATTCTTTAAGAACATCAAAACCAGTCTCGAGGTCTGTTTTTGATGTAGGAACTTGGAGTTTATAAACTGTTTCAGAGAAACTAGTGTAAGCATTTAGGTCTCCACCAAAACTTAATCCTAAAGATTGAAGATATGTGACAAGTTCATTTTTTTGATATTTAGTGGTTCCGTTGAAGGCCATATGTTCTAAAAAGTGTGCTAATCCTTGCTGCTCTTCCGCTTCATAGAGCGAACCGGCTTTTACAACAAGGTTCAAAGAAGCTCTATTCTCTGGTTTTTTATTTTTTAATATATAATATTGCAAACCATTGTCAAGAGTGCCGGAGACTAAATTAGTAGATACTTGTAAGTTTATTCCATCACTTCCCCAAATAAAAAATTGTAAAATCAAAAATACTATAGTGAAGAGACACATTCTTTTTTTCATTGATAAATCCTCCTTGTATAAGTTAAAGATAATTAAATATTAACATTTTATAACTTTTATTAAAAGGATTATTTAGTGGATTTTTTTTAATAAAATTGTTAAAATGTGGTGAAGAAATAATAAATGGAGGATAACGTGAGAGTAAAAGACAAAAAGAAATTTTTTAGGTTTTTAATACTATTGACAATTTTTATTTTTACAATTTCTTGTGGAGTAAAAAGATTTGTTCTTAATGATGAGCCAAGAAAAACTGAGATGGTAAGAGATGAGATAAAAATAGATGTTTTATCTGTAAATAAATTGGAAGTAAAAGAAGAGGTTGAAAAAAAAACTTTAGATACAAAAGAGGATAGGAAAGAGGAGAAAGTTGAAAATATAACCGAAGATAAGTTGCCAGAAGAGAGTACATTAGCAGTTGAAAAGAAAGAATGGAAAAATCTGGAAAAGGATACAGAAAGTAATTTGAAATATATTAAAAACCAGACATTGTTCGTTTATAGAGATGAATTACAAAAAGAAAAGATAGATACCTTAAGAAAAGGTACAAGAGTTGAAATTGTAGATGAAAAAGAGATATCTGTAAATGATAAAAAAAAATCATTGTTAAAAATACAGTATAAAAAAGATTTAAAAAATAGAACTGGATGGATAAGTAAAGTAGAATTAGGGGATAGCTTAAATGAGGTATTACCAAATAATTGGAAAAATTTAGACTTTACAACAGATTATTCAATGAATAATTTTAGTAATAATCCAAGAGTTGATGTTAAGGGAGTATATCTAAATATATATACTATCGGAAGTCCTAAAAAGATGGAAAGACTGATAAATTTGACAAAAACAACAGAAATAAATGCTTTTGTAATAGATGTAAAAGATGATAATGGGGTCATATCCTTTGAAATGGAAGCTCCTAAGAAATTTGGGATACCAGTTTCAAAAAATTATCCAATAAAAAATATAGAAGAATTTATGCAAAAAATGAAAGAAAATAATATATATACAATAGCACGGATTGTGTCATTTAAAGATCCAACGTACGCAAAAGCAAATCCAGATAAAGTTATAATTTCAAGGGATACAGGAAAACCTTTCACAAATAGTGATGGAATTATTTGGGTATCCGCACATGATAGAAATCTTTGGGAATATAATATAGCAGTTGCAGAGGAAGCAGCAAAAGTTGGATTTAATGAAATTCAATTTGATTATGTAAGATTTCCAGCTTCAAATGGTGGAAAACTAGATGCAAAATTAAACTATAGAAATACTAAAAACGAATCAAAGCCAGAGACTATCCAAAAATATTTAAAATATGCAAGAGAGCGGTTAAATGCTCTAGAAGTTTATACAAGTGCTGATGTTTATGGGCAGGTAGGAACTTTTAATGATGATATGGGGTTAGGTCAGCACTGGGAAGCTGTGACTCAAGTTGTAGATTATATATCTCCAATGATGTATCCAAGCCATTATGGTAATGGAGCCTACGGGATAGCTGTTCCAGATGCACAACCTTATAAAACAATATACTATTCTTTAAAAGACTCTATAAATAGAAATGAAAATGTTAATTCGCCAGCCACAGTTAGACCTTGGATTCAAGCTTTTACAGCAAAGTGGGTAAAGGGACATATAAACTATAATGAAAAAGAGATTAGAGAGCAAATAAAAGCAATGAATGATTTGGGAGTAACAGAATACTTGTTATGGAGTCCGAGCAATAATTATAAGATTACAGGTAAATAAAAATAAATGTTTAAAAAAAGTATAGTGTATGATATAATGTCATTTGAACTAAATTAAAGGAGAAAAGATTGGAAGGAATAATAGTTATAGATAAACCGATTGGTATAACTTCCTTTGACGTTATAAGGAGTTTAAGAAAAACTTTAAAAGAAAGAAGAATTGGACATACAGGAACATTAGATCCCTTAGCAACAGGAGTTTTAGTTATTTGTGTAGGAAAAGCTACAAAATTAGCACAGGATATAGAAGGATATGAGAAAGAGTATGTTGCAGAACTAGAACTTGGATTTAAAACAGACACTTATGATATAGATGGAAAAATTTTAGATGAGGTGGAGAGATTTGATGTCTCTTATGAATTTTTTGAAAGAACATTAGAGATGTTTAAAGGAGATATAAAGCAAGTACCACCAATGTATTCTGCGATAAAAGTGGATGGAAAAAAACTTTATGAGTTAGCAAGAGCAGGTGTTGAAATAGAAAGAAAAGCAAGAGAGGTAAGTATAACAGCTTTAAGACTATTATCTTTTGATGGAGTGAGAGCTAAAATTGATTGTACAGTTTCAAAAGGAACATACATAAGAAGCCTGATTTATGATTTAGGTGAGAAACTAAAGACATTTGCAACAATGACTGCTTTAAAAAGAACTAGAGTCGGTAAAGAGGATTTAAGTAGGGCATTCACATTGGAGAAAATTAAAGAAATGGTGTCAGAAAATAACTTTTCTTTTTTGCTTTCAGTGGAAGACTACTTTAAGTTTCCCAAAGTGGAGATTGAAGATGAAAATGATTTAAAACTTTTTGTAAACGGACAAAGATGTAAAAAAAGAGTAGATGAAGGTAAATACAGGGTCTATTCAAAAAATAAATTTATAGGTTTAGGCGAAGTTACAAGGGGTTTATTAAAAGGTTACAAGTATTATTAATGATAGAGAGGAAGATATATGAAAATTAAAAATATTGCAATTATTGCGCACGTTGACCATGGAAAAACGACTTTGGTGGACTGTTTATTGAGACAATCAGGAGTTTTCGGTGCCCACGAGTTGGAAAAAGTTGCAGAGAGAGTAATGGATTCTAATGATATTGAAAAAGAGAGAGGAATAACGATATTTTCTAAAAATGCATCAGTAAAGTATGGAGATTATAAAATTAATATTGTAGATACTCCAGGACATGCGGACTTCGGAGGGGAAGTTCAAAGAATTATGAAGATGGTTGACTGTGTTGTTCTATTGGTAGACGCTTTTGAAGGGCCAATGCCACAAACTAAATATGTTTTAAAGAAAGCTTTGGAGCAAGGACATAGACCGATAGTTGTAGTAAATAAAGTAGATAGACCAAATGCCAGACCAGAAGAGGTTTTATATATGGTTTATGATCTATTTATAGAGCTAAATGCTAATGAATTGCAATTGGAATTCCCAGTAGTGTATGCTTCAGGAAAAGCGGGATTTGCTAAAAAAGAGTTGAAGGATACTAACAATAATATGCAACCATTGTTTGAAACAATACTGGAACACGTTGAGGATCCAGAAGGTGATGGTTCAAAACCAGCTCAATTTTTAATTACAAATATTGAGTATGATAATTATGTAGGTAAATTGGCAGTTGGAAGACTTTATAATGGTTCACTGAGAAGAAATCAAGATGTTATGTTGATAAAAAGAGATGGAAAGCAAGTTAGAGGAAAGGTTTCAGTTCTTTATGGATATGAGGGTCTAAAAAGAGTTGAGATTCAAGAAGCTTTCTCTGGAGATATAATTTCTGTAGCAGGTTTAGATAATATCGATATCGGAGAGACGATTGCCGATTTTAATGAACCTGTTGCTCTACCGGTAATAGATATAGATGAGCCAACTTTGGCGATGACATTTATGGTAAATGATTCTCCTTTTGCTGGAAAAGAAGGGAAATTTGTAACATCTAGAAATATATGGGATAGACTTCAAAAGGAACTTCAAACAAATGTGAGTATGAGAGTAGAAGCTACAGAGAGTCCGGATGCTTTTGTAGTAAAAGGAAGAGGTGAGCTTCAACTTTCAATACTTTTAGAAAATATGAGAAGAGAAGGATTTGAAGTTCAAGTTTCAAAACCAAGAGTTTTGTTAAAAGATATAGATGGAGAAAAATACGAACCAATTGAATTGGCAATGGTTGACGTTGATGAAGCTTTTGTTGGAGTCGTAATCGAAAAGATGGGAATTAGAAAGGGAGAGATGATAACAATGACTCCTGGAACTGATGGATACACAAGACTAGAATTTAAAGTACCTGCAAGAGGTTTAATTGGATTTAGAAATGAATTTTTAACAGATACAAAAGGAACTGGAATTTTAAATCATTCATTCTATGATTTTGAACTATATAAGGGAGCAATTCCGACGAGAGCAAAAGGAGTGTTGATTTCATTAGAGCAAGGAACAACTGTAGCTTATGCTTTAGGTGGGTTACAAGATAGAGGAGTATTGTTTGTTGATCCGGGAGTAGCAGTCTATGAAGGAATGGTTGTTGGAGAGCACAATAGAGATAATGATTTAGTTGTAAATGTATGTAAAACTAAAAAATTAACGAATATGAGAGCATCAGGAAGTGATGATGCAATAAAGCTTGCTACACCAAGAAGATATACTTTAGAACAAGCTCTTGATTATATAGCAGATGATGAATTAGTAGAGATTACTCCAACTAATATCAGAATAAGAAAAAAGTTTTTAAAAGAAAATGATAGAAGAAAAAACTCTAAATAATATTTGAAGAGGTATATCTATGAAAAAATTATTGTTTGTAATTATGCTATTATCAATTTTTGGAGGTTGTAGTAGTTTTAACAGAAAGAAGTATATAGAAGAGGAAATTATAGCAGCAGTAGTTGTGGATAATGTGTATATTTTAAATAGGGCAATAAAAAATGGTTTTAACATAGATCAAAAGTTAAGAAATGGAGACACTCTTTTAAGTTTGGCATTAAAGGAGAATTCTTTGCAAGCTATAGCTAGTTTATTATCAAATGGCGCAAACATATCCAATGACCTGCCAGTGCGAAAAAATATAGGAACTGATACAATAATTTCATCAAGACCGTTAATTTTTTATGTAAATAGTATGGAAGCTCTACAAATGCTTATAAATGATAAAGCTGATATAAATGTATTTACAAGTGATGGAGAACTTCTTTTAAATTTTTATATGAAGACAAAACCAGAAAACTTATCCATATCTTTAATAGAGAATGGGGCTGAATTAAATATTCTTGATTCAAGTCAGTGGTATCCAGTATTTTGGGCAGTTAATATAGAGAATGAAGATATTTTAAAAGCATTATTGAAAAGAGATAGTAACCAATATTTGTTGAAAGATAAAAAAGGAAATTATCCAATATACTATGCTAATTCAAAAGAGATTATGAAAGAGTTATTACATGGTGAGTATGATTCTCAGACAAAAAATATATATGGGGAAAACATATTGGGAGAAGTATATTTAAAAGCTAAGGAGCTAGGTTATGATGAGTTACTTCCTATTTTGTTAAAAAAAGGTGTGAATCCTAACTATACCTCATATAAGTAAAAATTATAAAAATTAAGGCAAGGATAGAATTTTATGAGTTCTATCCTTGTTAACTATTTAGCGAACTTGAAAAAATGATAAAAATAATGTATAATTTCAAAAGCATTTTTTCACAGGAGGAAATAAATGATACGTAAGCTTTTAAGCCCCATAGATAGATTATCTTTTTCTAGAAAATTGATATTAGGATTTCTAACAGCAATAATTTTAGGGTCAATACTACTATATATGCCATTTTCTCTTCAAAATGGACAAAGGATAAGTTTTTTAACAGCTATTTTTACAATAACATCCGCAATATGTGTGACTGGTTTGTCTGTCATTGATATAAGTAAGGTTTTATCTTTTGAAGGACAAATAATATTACTTGTATTTATTCAATTAGGTGGTCTGGGTGTGATGACTTTTTCATCACTATTTTTTCTTTTGATTGGGAAAAAGATAGGATATAAAGATAGAGAGTTGATAAAAGAGGAAAGAAATGCAGAAAATAGCGGTGAAGTCGTAGAGTTTATAAAAAAAATAATAATAATTGTTTTTTTAATAGAAGGAATAGGAGCATTTTTTCTAACGCTGGAATTTTTAAAAGTTTTTAATTTTTCAAAAGCTTTATATTATGGAATATTTCATTCTATATCTGCTTTTTGTAATGCAGGATTTGCATTATTTTCAAATAACTTAGAAAATTATCCAGGAAGTATATTGATGAATATGACAGTAGCGTATTTGATAATATTAGGTGGAATTGGATTCTCAGTAATAAATTCAGTACTAGTAGCAGTTAGAAGAGATGTAAAAAGATTTACTTTAACATCAAAAGTTGCTATATTAGTTTCAATGTTTTTGACATTTGTTGGAATGATTTTATTCTTTTTATTAGAATATAAGAACCCTTTAACAATTGGAAGTTTAGGTTGGTTTGATAAAGCTTTGGCGGCTTTTTTTCAAAGTGTGACTACTAGAACTGCTGGATTTAATACTGTTTCTATAGAAGCATTAAAGCCAGCAACAATATTTATGTTCTGCATTTTAATGTTTATTGGTGCTTCTCCTGGATCGACTGGTGGAGGAATAAAGACAACAACAATTGGAGTTATTATTTTTTATGTTATAGGAATAGTTCAAGGAAAGGAAAATATAAATGTCTTTAATAGAAGGATAAGTTGGGATATACTAAATAGAGCATTAGCAATACTTATAATTTCAATTATTTACGTTTCCATAGTAATAATGCTGGTTATGACAATAGAGGATATGAGCTTTGAAAAAGTTACATTTGAGGTGATATCAGCTTTTGCAACTGTTGGATTATCAATGGGAATAACTGCAGATTTAAGCATAATGTCAAAAATACTATTGATAATAACAATGTTTATAGGAAGATTGGGTCCAATGACCTTTGCTTTAGCTTTAGGAGAGAAAAAAGTTAAACAAAACTTAAGATATCCAAAAGAGAATATTTTAGTAGGTTAATTAATGGAGGAAGATTTATGAAGCAGTATGTGGTTATAGGTATGGGTAGATTTGGTTCGAGTGTTGCAGAAACATTATATAAGGCAAACGAAGAAGTTTTAGCGATAGATGAATCTGAAGATATAATTCAAGAAGCTGTAAATAGTGGAATTGTTGAAAATGCGGTTGTTGCAGATGCAACGGACGATAAAGAGCTAAATAATATAGGATTAGAAGGATTTGATGTTGCTTTTGTTTGTATTGGGGCGATAGAGCCAAGTATCATGGTAACTTTAAATTTAAAAGAGTTAGGTGTAAAAAAGATAATTGTAAAAGCAGTATCTAGGAGGCATGGAAAAGTTTTAGAAAAAATAGGTGCAAATCAAGTTGTATATCCAGAGGAATACATGGGAAAAAGAGCTGCAATGGCAGCTATGGATCCAAATATGATAGAACATTTTAGATTTTCAAAGGATTTTTTATTGGCAGAGATAAAAGCACCGGAAATTTTTTGGAATAAAACACTTGTAGAGTTAGATATAAGAAAAAAATATAATGTAAATATTGTTGGAATAAAAAAAGGGAATAGAAATTTTATTCCAAATTTATCGGCAGATACTATAATTGAGCAAGGAGATATTCTTCTTGTAATTACAGATGCCAAAACAGCAGCAGAATTGAAGAATTTAAATTAATAGAGAGGAGTAAAAATGCAAAATTTTGATGTTATAGTTGTAGGCGCAGGACATGCAGGGTGTGAAGCTGCATTAGCAGCAGCTAGAATGGGGGCTAAGACAGCTATTTTTACAATATTGTTGGACAATATTGGGTATATGTCTTGTAATCCATCTTTAGGAGGTCCAGCTAAATCGCATTTGGTAAAAGAGATTGACGCTCTTGGTGGAGAGATGGGAAGAAATATAGATAAAACATTTATTCAAATTAGAGTTTTGAATACCAAAAAAGGTCCGGCTGTTCGATCTCTAAGAGCACAAGCAGATAAAGTAAACTACAGCAAAGAGATGAAAAAAACACTTGAAAATACAGAAAACTTAGATATTATTCAAGGAATGGTAACAGAACTTCTTACCGAAGATAACAAAGTTATTGGAATTAAGACTAAAGAAGGTGTAGAATATAGAGCAAAAGCTGTGGTAATTGCAACTGGAACATTTATGAGAGGATTAATTCATATCGGAGAAAAACAATTTCAAGGTGGAAGAATGGGAGAGTTGTCTTCAGAGGAGTTACCTGTTTCACTGGAAGCTCTAGGAGTAAAACTGGGAAGATTTAAAACGGGAACACCACCAAGAATAGATGCAAGAACAATAGATTATTCAAAAGTTGAGATACAACCGGGAGATAAGGGAGTACTGAAGTTTTCAAGCAAAACGAAAGCAGAAGAAGTTTTGACAAGAAAACAGATACCATGCCATATGGTATTTACAAATAGGGAAGTTCATGACACAATTATAACAAACAAGGACAGATCACCACTATTTAATGGAACCATCCAAGGAACAGGTCCTAGGTATTGTCCGTCGATAGAAGATAAGGTATTTAGGTATCCAGATAAAGATAGACATCATCTTTTTCTAGAAAAAGAGGGATATGATACAAATGAAGTTTACATAAGTGGTTTTTCTTCATCATTACCAACAGATGTTCAATACAAGATGTTAAAGGGAATAGAAGGGCTAGAAAATGCAAAAATAATGAGATATGCTTATGCAATTGAGTATGATTACATTGTACCAGAAGAGATAAAATACAGCTTAGAAACTAAAAAAATAGAAAATTTATTCTTAGCAGGACAGATAAATGGGACATCAGGTTATGAAGAAGCTGGAGCACAAGGACTTGTGGCTGGAATAAATGCGACAAGAAAAGTTTTTGGGCAAGAACCGGTTATTTTAGATAGAGCAGACTCGTATATAGGAACGCTAATTGATGATTTGGTGTCTAAAGGTACAAATGAACCGTATAGAATGTTTACGGCGAGAAGTGAGTATAGATTAGTTTTGAGAGAGGATAATGCAGATTTAAGATTAACTAAGATAGGTTATGATATTGGTTTAGTTTCTGAAGAGGAATATATGAGAGTTCAAAAGAAAGAGAGAGATGTGGCTGAAATAATTGAAAAGTTAGAAAAGCAACACGTGGGGAGTAGTAACCCTAGAGTTAATGAAGTTTTAATAAAAGCTAATGAGCCAGAAGTAAAATCTGGAATAACTTTACTAGAGTTATTAAGAAGACCTGAAGTATCATATTCAGATATAAAATATATATCTGAATTGATAGAAAAATTTGATTTGGGATTTTATGATGAAGATACAGAGTATCAAGTTGAAGTACAAGTTAAATACTCAGGATATATTCAAAAGTCACTAAAAATGATAGAAAAACATAAAGGATTAGAGAATAAAAGACTTCCAGAAGATATGGATTATGATTCTTTAGAAAATATGCCAAAAGAGGCTAAAGATAAGCTAAAGCAAGTAAGACCTTATAACATAGGTCAAGCCTCTAGAATTTCAGGAGTTTCTCCAGCAGACATCCAAGTTTTATTAATGTATTTAAAACTGAAAGGAAGTAAATAGATGAGAGGGTATTTAGTTGAAGGGATAAAAAAAATAGGACTACAGTATACAGATGAAAAAATTGATAATTTAGTAAAATATTTAGAGTATTTAATAGAGTACAATAAGCATACAAACTTGACAGCTATTAGGGATACTAAAGATGCAATAGAGAAGCATTTTTTGGACTCACTTCTTTTACAAAATCTATTGGATGAGAAAAAAGGTAGAAAAGCTATAGATATAGGAACAGGAGCTGGATTTCCGGGGATGGTATTGGCAATATTTAATCCTGAAATGGAGTTTGTATTAATGGACTCTGTCGGTAAGAAAACAATATTTTTACAAAAAGTAAAAGAGTTGTTAAATCTATCAAATGTAACTGTAATCAATTCTAGAGCAGAAGATTATATAACTGAGGAAAATAGAGAAAGTTTTGACATTGGTCTCTGTAGAGGAGTGAATAAACTTAATGTTATTTTGGAATATATGATTCCTTTTATAGAGGTTGGAGGTCATTTTTTAGCTCAAAAAATGGCGGGAACAGATGAAACAGATGAAGCAATAAACGCTTTAAATATTTTGGGAGCAAGCATAGTAAAGACACATAGATACGAATTACCAAATTATGGTGATGAAAGATTAGTAGTTGAAATTTTAAAAGAAAAATCAACCGATAAAAAATATCCAAGAAGAGCTGGGGTAGCTTTAAAAAAGCCATTATAAATAATATTTAGTAGGAGGGATGAGAGATGAAAGTTTTTGAAAAATACAAAAAATTAATAATCATATCTCTTCCCATTTTTATTTTTTTGAGTGGAGGATTGTTAATTAAGTATAATTTACCTAAGGTTGTGGAACTCATATTGAAAATTGCAGTAGGTCCAACAATATCTTCTCAAGAGATTAAATTTTCTAAGTTTGGAGAAATTGACATCACGGATGTTGTATTGTCAAAAGGTGAGGACATAATTGTAAAAGCTCCAAAAGTAGTTATAACATACTCTAAAGAATCACTTAAAAACTTTAGAATAAAAGAGATTAATGTTGAAAGACCATGGGTTCATATAGAGCGTAAAGGTGAGAATATAAATATAGTGGACGCTTTTTCAAGTGGAGATAAAGGAGAGTCAACTTCTAAAGCTGGAACAACAGTTCCAATAGATCTAATAACAGTGAAAGATGGAGAATTGTTATTTAGAGATACAACATATTCAAGAGAGATAAAACAAGAATTAAGTAGTGTTGATGGCTATGTTTCTTTCAATAAAATAACAGGAATTGATTTAGAGTTTAAAGGTAAACATCAAGAAGAGAGATATGAATACAGATTTAATAATTTAGATGAACCATTAGATATGAATATAGTTTTAAAAAATATTATGGTAAAACCAGAACTTGTTCAATACGGTTATGATGACAGAGAAATAAGCGGAGCTACAGGATTGTTTGATATGAATTTAACAATTGCAACAAGAGGTTTAACAGGGGTGGCCGAACTTAAAGATGGAACAGTGACATATGACGGATTAAGCAGTAAAGTTGAAGATGTAAATGGAAAAATTGATTTTAAAAAAGATAAAATTGATGTTAATTTCACTTATCTTTTGGATAAAATTCCAGGAACTTTCGACGTTTTTTATTCAGAGAAGTCGGGAGTAAAAGTTAATTTTAAATTTGAGAATTTACCATACAAGGTAGCTAAGAGCTATAAATTATTAGGAGACTTAAATTTACCTTTAGACACTTTAAAATTCAAAAATGTTGATGTAGAGTTATCCTATGAAAAAGAGCAAGGTTTTAAAGCTCAAGTTTTATATAATAGTTATCCATTTATCTCCTCAGGAGTTGAAATAAATGATTTAGATGGAAAAGTTCTTTTTAAGGATGGGATACTGACTTTATCCGGAGATAAATTGAATCTATTAGTTCCAGAATTGGAGTATAAAAAGGAATTGACATATAAAGTTGATTTAGATTTAAATGGAGAGAATCTGAAATTTGATGTTGCTTCAAATTTTGTAAATTTGAATGGGGAATATAAAAAGAAAGAGGAAGTATTAGAACTTTATCAAGATAAAAAACTTGTGATGTCTTATGATTTAAAAAACCAAACCTTAGAATTATTAAATCTAAGTGGAAGTAATTTATTAAATAACTATGACTTCTTTTTGAAAGCTCACGAAAAAGACAAAATAATTAATTTTGATGAGATTGCAATGGTTAACCAAGATGGTCAGAAAGTGTTACAAATCCTAGGGGAATTAAATAGAGAAGATTTGAAATATAAATTTAAAATACATACAAAAAATTTTCAAGAAAAAAATATATTTACTAATTTGAATTTGGATACAAAATTGGACTTTGTAGGTGAGATTGCAGGAGAGAAAGAAAAATTTATTTTAAGAGGAGTTGTAAACGACTTAAAATTAGAAAATAAAGATATTCTTTTGGATGCTTATGCAAATGTATCAATAGTTAATGATGGTGGGTTTCAAGCTAGTGTTCAAGGTGAGTTAAGAGAGGGAAAGTATAAAAAGATTATGGTTCAGGGAATAAAAATTGATTCGACATTTGATGATGGAAAATTAACAATCTCTGATATAAGAAATGGATTATTTAAAGTGCAAGGAGAAATAGATATTAAGGACAAATCTCTAGATTTAGATTATTATATAACTGGCTTAAAAAGTAGTGAATTTGAAAAAAGTAGTATAGTTCTACTTTTAGAAAATGTGTATGGAAATATATCGGGAAGTTTTGAAAAATTTCAAGCTGATGCACAAGTTAAAGAAGCCTATTTAGAGATGCCAAACAAAGAATTAATATCATTAAATGGAAATCTCTTTTATAAAGATGATACCCTAATAGCTGATAAATTTAAATTAAATCAGAGTTTAGCAACTATTGAATATAATCTAAAAAATAAAGAGGGGAAATTTATATTGAATATTTTGGAAGAAAATTTACCAAAGTATTATAATTTTAAAGCGTTAAAATACCGTCTTTTATCTAGGGTAAGTGGGCAGATATCTGATGGTATTATTGAAGCTGTTGTGGGAATCAATATTGATAGAGTGTACTTAAATGGCAGTATATTACCAAATTTAACATCCAATTTAAAATATTTAAAAGATAACACAAAAAATAGTATCTATATAGACAACTTAGATGTATTAAATTTGGAAGGGAAAAAACTTTTATATTCAAGAGGAGAGATCAATTTAATTGAAAAAACATTGAAGTATAGTATTCCAAAACAAACACTCCATTTAAAGGATTTTCAAGGGATTATCAATGTAAAAGATATGGATGGAAGTATAGGTATAGAGAGTAAGGTTGAAGGTTATTTAGATAATCCAAAATATAGTTTAAATTTATTCAATGGAGAATACGAAATTAAGGAGTTTAATTTTAATGATATCTCTTTGAGATTATCAGGGGATAAAGATATTTTAACAGTTAATGAGATTTTAGCTTATTATGAAAAGAATATGATAAAGGGTAGAGGAGAGTATAGAATTTCAAATCAGGAGTACAATTTTAATGTTTTTTCAAAAAATATAGATTTAAGTTTTTTGAATGGAATCCTATCAAAGGACAATGTAAAAGATATAACAGGAACTGCAAATATAGATGTACATTTATCAAGTAATTTTAAAGAAAATCGTGGATATATTGATTTAATTAATTTCAATGCAAATTTACCTAAAGCTTTTTCAAACTTGAAAGATATAAATATGATTTTAAAAATTGATAGTGAAAGGTTGACTGTCAATTCTCTAGAAGGGAAACTAAATGACGGGGAGATAAAAGGTAAAGGATATCTAAAGTTACCGTCCTTAGATGAAATTAGAGCAGATAATGAATTTTATAAAAATTTAGATTATGCGTTTAATGTGAGTTTGAAAAATATGATTTATCAATTAAAAGATTATTTTAAAATAGATCTTTCGACAAATTTAGTGTATTCAGAAAATAAAGTATCTGGAAATGTTGTTATAAACAGTGGTGAAATAACTGGAATATTGAAAGAAGATAAAGGCTTGATTTTAACTATTTTAAATTTTATAATAGATAAAACAAGAGCGATAATTGGCGAGAGTAAAAGGCTAGGAAAAGACTTTGAAATAAAAAGTGGGTTGAATGAAACACCAGAATTTAATGTAGGAGTCATGATAAAAGATGGAATAAATATAAATATACCTGATGTCTCAACTTTTGCACAAGACGTACAAGGAGTTTTATTGGGTAGATTTAACCTTGTTGGAAAAAATGAAAAAGTAGGTGTAGTGGGTGAATTAGAAATACAAAAAGGAAGCTTTGTACTTGGGAGTGAAGATTTTACCGTAACAAGAGCTTTACTTTTAGCCGATAAAAAGAATGGTTTAATTTCAGAGTTTAATCCTAACTTGATATTTGATGTCTCTTCATTAACAGCCAATGGAAATGTAGAAATATCTTTACAAGGAGAACTAAATAGTTTAAGATTAAATATAATGACAAATCAAGGAAGTGAAAGCAGTAGTCTAAAAAATATTTTTGATGGAAATGGAGATGGAAACGATAGAAACGTAGTAGTATTACTCTTTAAGACTATTATAGATAGTCAAATTTCAAGTACTTTATTGAGACCTATATCGAGAAAAATTCAAAATATTTTTCATATATCAAAATTTAGGATAGTGTCAGATGTTTTCAATCAAGAAGTTTTAGCTAACTCAGATGATCCTAAAACTCAAGATCCGAGTGTCTTCGGATTTGGAGCATATTTAGAGGCAGAAAATCCTATATATAAAGATAAATATTTTTGGATTTTAAAACTAGGAATAATAGATGGAACGAAGTATGATATAGGAGGAACTGATAGCGAGAGTCAAAGTAGTGAGTTTTCTAACTCTGTAAATCAGCTAGATTTTAAAGTGGAAAGGCGATATAAATCAGGATGGTCTTATGGAATAGGAACTTCAAAATTAAATGATGCTAATATGATTGATGAAAAGAAAAAAGGAAAATTAAATTATTATGTTGATTTTAAGTTTGAAAGAAAATATAATAGTATAAAAGATATTTTTTCTAATAAAAAATAATTGGAGGGCAATTTGGGATGAAAAAGCACCTAATCGGAATAATATCACTAGTAGCTTCTATAGTTTCATTTGGAGCAGAAGGAGAATATTTAGTAAAAGGGGTAGAGTTTAAAAACTTAAATGAGATACCTCAAGATGTTTTAATACAAAAGATGAGTTTAAAAAAAGGTCAAGTATTCTCAACAGAGGGATTATTAAAAGACTATAACAACATAAAAAAAAGTGATTATATAGACGAATTAGCTATTTATCCTCAAGTTTATGATGGAGGAATAAAATTAGTAGTAGATGTAAAAGAGAAAAAAGATACTAAGGAACTTTTAGAAAAACAAGGGATTTTACCAGCTTCAGAAAGAGAACGAGTGGATACTACGTTGGTTGTATCTAGTTTGGAAATAATTGGTAGCGTAAATGTTCCAGTGAGCGAGGTTGCTAAGAAAATTCCGATTAAAGTTGGAGGATATTTTTCAAAAAATAAAATAATTAAGGGTCAAAGAGAACTTTTAGAAACAGGAATGTATAGAGAGGTTATACCAGATGTTTATCAATATCCAGAAGGACTAGTAGTTGTATACTCTGTTATTGAAAATCCAATTGTGAACGGAGTTCAAATAGAAGGAAATACGAAGTATACAACAGAGGAACTAAAGAGTTTAGTTAATATAGAACCTGGAAAGGTTTTAAATCTTAACAACTTAAGAGATGCTAGAGATAAGATATTAAAAAAATATAATGAAGATGGATATGTTTTAGCGGAGATAGAGGACATTGATTTAACTGGAGCCAATGATTTAAAAATAGTAATCAATGAGGGCGTAGTAGATAAAGTTAACTTTACGAAAATGGTAACTAAACAAAAAGGTCAAAGAAGAAAGGCAACGGATACGCTATTAAAAACAAGAGATTACGTAGTTGATAGAGAAATAGAGATACAGCCAGGTCAAGTATTTAATATAAATGATTATAATGAAACTGTATCAAACTTGATGAGAACAGGTTATTTTAAAAATGTAAAATATGAAACAAAACCAGCTCCGGGAGAAAATCAAGGTGTTGATTTAGTTCTTTTACTGGAAGAGGAGAGAACGGCAACTTTACAAGGAGCGATATCCTATGGATCAGAAATAGGTCTTCTTGGTATGTTATCAGTAAAAGATATGAACTGGCAAGGTAAAGGACAAGAGTTGGGAGTAACTTTTGAAAAATCAAATGAAAACTATACAAGTTTTTCTCTTAACTTCTCAGATCCTTGGATAAAAGGTACTGATAGAATATCTTGGGGATGGAGCTTATATAAAAATGAATATGAAAATGGTGACAGTGTACTGTTCCGTGAAACAGATACCTACGGTGCTAAATTGAATGTAGGAAAAGGATTAACTAAAAATTTAAGAATAGGACTAGGAACCAAAGCTGAATATATAACAGAAAAAGCTAAAAAATCAGAGCTAGCAAACTACACTAATTATAATGGAGTAAATCTTCTTGAAAAATGGGGAGATAAAAGAAGTTATGGATTGTTCAGTATATATCCATCAATAACATATGATACTAGAAATAGTTATTGGAATCCGACATCGGGTTGGTATGGAAAATATCAAGTTGAAGTGGGATATGCTGATACCATTGACTCAGGGACTTTCGCTAATACAACTCTAGAATTAAGAAAATATCATAGGGGATTATTTAAAAGTAACACATTTGCATATAGAGTTGTAGGTGGAATTATGACTACTACTACACCTGAATCTCAAAGGTTCTGGGTAGGAGGAGGAAGTACTCTTAGAGGATACGATGGTGGATTCTATCAAGGAACACAAAAAGTGACTGCGACAATAGAGAATAGAACTCAAATAAATGATGTTTTAGGAATTGTTATATTCTCGGATATTGGAAGAGCATGGAATTATCAAGGTGAAGATCCAGGGTACTTAAATCAAAAAAGAAATGCAAAGTTTCCAGATGATATTGGAACAACAGTAGGAGTCGGATTAAGAGTAAATACACCAGTAGGGCCTTTAAGATTTGACTTTGGATGGCCAGTAGGAAATTCGGAAGAAAGTGGAATGAAATTCTATTTCAACATGGGACAATCATTCTAATAAAAAATATATGGAGGATTCAAAATGAAGAAAATAGCAATAATAGCAATGTTAGCAGCAGTATCTACATCTGCTTTCGCATTAAAAGTGGGGTATGTAAATAGCCAAGAGTTATTTGCAAAATATTCTCAAACAAAAGTCATTAGAGATAATTTAACTAAAGAGAAGCAAACTTTAGAAACTACATTACAAAAAAAAGAGATTGAATTACAAAAACTTCAAGTTGAATTACAAGGAAAAGGAAAAGATGTAACTGAAGCTGAAAAAAAATCTTTTGAAGAAAAAGTTGCTGCTTTTCAAAAGTTAGTGAGAGATTCTCAAGCTAAACTTTCAAGTGAAGAAGCAAAAAAAATGCAAGAGATTGATAGATTAATAAATATCTCTATTCAAAATGTGGCAAGATCAGATAAATATGATTATGTTCTTGAGCAGGGTGCAATTAAGTTTGGAGGAGAAAATATAACTCCAAAAGTACTAAACGTAATGGAAAAAAGCAAAAAAGTAGACTAATAAAAGCACAGAGAGGGATAGGATGACTTATAGATTAGATGAGTTGATAGTTCTTCTTGAGTGCGAAGTAAAGGGAGATACCAAGGTAAATATTACAGGGCTATCTCCCTTTTTTCAAGCTGAAGAAGGAGAAATAACTTTTGCATCAGATGAAAAATTTTTGAAAAAATTAGATGAGACAAAAGCGAGTGTTATAATAGTTCCAATGGGGATGGAATTACCAAAAAATGGAAAAACATATCTGTTGGTAAAAGATAATCCAAGAGTTTTAATGCCCAAACTACTAGGATTTTTTAAAAGAAAATTAAAAAAAATGGAGAAACTACTTGAAGATTCAGCTATAATAGGTGAGGGATCAAGTGTTGGAATTAACTCTTATATAGGGCATGATGTAAGAATAGGGAAAAATGTAACAATCTATCCAAATGTGACAATATGTGAGGGGGTAGAGATTGGAGATAATACAATAATCTATCCAAATGCAACTATAAGAGAGTTTTGTAAGATTGGAAAAGAGTGTGTTATTCAACCGGGGGCGGTAATTGGATCAGATGGATTTGGATTTGTGAAAGTGAATGGAAATAATACAAAAATAGAGCAAATAGGATCCGTAGTTCTTGAAGATTTTGTGGAAATAGGGGCAAATACAACGATAGATAGAGGAACAATTGGAAATACAATAGTAAAAAAATACACAAAAATAGATAATCTGGTTCAAATCGCACACAACGATATAATTGGTCAAAATTGTTTGATTATATCTCAGGTAGGAATAGCTGGAAGCACTGAAGTTGGAAATAATACAACTTTGGGTGGACAAGTTGGAGTTGCTGGACATATTAAGATAGGTAGCAATGTTATGATTGGTGCAAAATCTGGAATTACAGGAAATGTTGAGGATAACCAAGTGCTAGCAGGTCATCCATTGGTGAATTTGAAAGATGATTTGAGAATAAAAGCTGCTCAAAAAAAATTACCAGAGTTATTAAAAAGAGTTAAAGAGTTAGAGAGAAAAAGTTAAAAATATATAGAATTAGAAAATCTAAAGGTGTTAAATCAACTTTAGATTTTTTATTTTTTTAAAGAAAGGTATTTAATTTAAAAGTGTAACATGGTACAATATATCTAAAATAAAAAATGAGGTAACATAATGAAAAAGAGAATAACTTTTGATAAGTATGGTGAGATGAGATTTATATCTCATTTAGATATGCTTAGATTTGCAGATAGATTATTAAAAAAAGCTCATATTCCTATGAAATATACTCAAGGATTTCACCCAAGACCAAAAATTTCCTTGGGGAATCCGGTATCTCTAGGAACAGAAGCTTTTAATGAATTAATGGATATAGAGTTATCAGAGATGATGACAGATGCTGAAGTAATGGAGAGAATGAACTCTGCAGCAGTTCCAGGATTTAAAGTGACTAAAGTGGAAACAATTGAGGATAAGAGAAGTATTGTAGATGTATATACAGATGCTATTTTTGAAATAAAAGGGACAAAAAAAGATATAGATACTTTGGAGAATTTATTTAATCAAGGGGAGATAATTGAAAGAAAAGAAAAGAAAGGAAAAATATTTGAGAGGAATCTAGGAGAGAGAATCAAGTATTTTTCGAGAGTTGAAAATATTATAAATTTAGAATTGGTCAACACTTCACCAAATTCCTTTTTGATTTTAGCTGGAATAGATATAAAGGATGTACATATAGTAAAAAAAGGTTATAAAATATAAATATATAATTAATTATAAAGGAGAAAAGCTATGCTAGATTTAAGATTTATTCGTGAAAACATTGATATGTTACAGGAAATGCTGGTAAACAGAGGAAGCAATATTGATCTTCAAGAGTTTGTGAAGTTAGATACAGAGAGAAGAGAAATTTTATCTCAAGTTGAAATGTTAAAAAATAAAAGAAATACAGAGTCTGCAGAGGTAGCTAGAAGAAAAAAAGCTGGTGAGAATGCATCTGAAATCATAGCAGAAATGGGGAAAGTTTCAGCTGAAATAAAAGAATTAGATGCAAAATTGGCAGAAGTAGAAGAGAAAGTGACATATTTTCAAATGACTCTTCCAAATATGTATCATACAAGTACTCCTATTGGAAAAGATGAGGAAGATAATGTTGAAATAAGAAGATGGGGAACACCAAGAGAATTTACTTTTCAGCCTAAAGAGCATTGGGAAATAGGAGAGAAACTTGAAATTCTAGATTTTGAAAGAGGAGCTAAATTAGGAGGATCGAGATTTACAATATACAGAGGGGCAGCAGCGAGGTTAGAAAGAGCTTTAATTAGTTTTATGCTTGATACGCATACAACAGAGCATGGATATACAGAGCACCTAACACCGTTTATAGTGAGAAGAGAGATTTGTGAAGGAACAGGGCAATTGCCAAAGTTTGAGGAAGATATGTATAAGACAACTGACGATATGTTTCTAATTTCAACGTCAGAAATTACATTGACAAATATTCATAGACAAGAGATATTGAATGAAAGTGACTTACCTAAATATTATACAGCATATTCACCGTGCTTTAGAAGAGAAGCAGGTTCTTATGGAAGAGATTTAAAAGGACTAATTAGACAACATCAGTTTAATAAAGTTGAAATGGTAAAGTTAGCGACACCTGAAACATCATATGATGAATTGGAGAAAATGGTTGAAAATGCAGAAGCGATACTACAAAAATTAGGTTTGCCATATAGAGTTATTCAACTGTGTTCTGGTGATATGGGATTTGGGGCTGCAAAAACTTATGATTTAGAGGTATGGCTACCAGGACAGAACAAATTTAGAGAAATTTCATCTTGTTCTAATTGTGGAGATTTCCAAGCTAGAAGAATGGGATTAAAATATAGACCAGAAGGAAATTCAAAGAGTGAGTTTTGTCATACATTAAATGGATCAGGATTAGCAGTGGGAAGAACTTTATTGGCAATTATGGAAAACTACCAACAAGAGGATGGATCATTTTTGATACCAGAGGTTTTAGTACCATATATGGGTGGAATGACTGTTGTTAAAAAATAGTCTTTTAATTTTGTTTATTTTGAATCTCTTTGTTAAAAATATGACAATATTAACAGTTTTCCTTATAGCAGAGGTTGTGTTAAATATTCTATTTAATAAAGAACTTTTAAAACATTTAAAAAAATTAAAATTTCTTATATTTATATATTTAACTACTTTTTTAGCTCAAATATATTATCATCAAGAGGGAGAAGTTCTATTCAAAATTTATAGTATATATGTAACAAAGGGTGGAATTTTAAATTTTGCTTCAAGCTTTTTAAGAATTATAAACTTAATTCTTTTGTCTTGGCTAGTGAACACTCAAAATATATTACCTAAAAGTCTATCTTCATATCAAAGAGTAATAGAGGATGTAATAGAGTTAATTCCTGAAGTTTTTAAAATATTTAAGAGTAAAAGAAAGATAAAGTGGTTTTTTAGATATATTTTAAGTCAAATAAAGATAAAAAACTAATAGTTTCAAAAATTGATTTTAGTACAAAAATTTGTTATATTAATAGATGAATAAAATATTTAGGAGGAAAGTTATGTCATATAATTACAAAGATTTAGGATTGTCTAATACTAGAGAAATGTTTGCAAAAGCCAATAGAGAACACTATGCTGTTCCAGCGTTTAACTTTAATAATATGGAGCAAATGCTAGCGATTGTTGAAGCTTGTGCTGAAATGGGTTCGCCAGTTATATTACAATGTTCAACAGGAGCATTAAAGTATATGACAAAAGAGGTTACTCCACTTTTAGCTAAAGCTGCTGTAGATAGAGCAAGAGCTATGGGATCAGATATTCCAGTGGCGCTTCACTTGGATCATGGTCCAAATTTAGATGCAGTAAAATCATGTATAGATGCAGGATTTTCATCAGTGATGATTGATGGTTCTCACTATCCATTCGAAGAAAATATAGCAGTTACAAAAGAAGTTGTTGAGTATGCAAAGAAGTTTGATGTAACAGTAGAGGCTGAGTTAGGAGTTCTTGCTGGAGTAGAGGATGATGTTGTTGCTGAACATAGTATATTTACAAATCCGGATGAAGTTGAAGAGTTTGTGGCGAGAACTGGGGTGGATTCATTGGCTATCGCTATTGGAACTTCACACGGAGCTCACAAATTTAAACCTGGAACAAATCCAAAATTAGAGTTAGAAATATTGGCTGAAATTGAAAGAAGAATCCCAGGATTTCCAATTGTATTACACGGGTCATCAGCAGTACCTCAAAAGTACGTCGAAGAGATTAAAAAATATGGTGGAATATTAAAAGACGCTATTGGAATTCCTAACACTGAGTTAATGGGAGCAGCAAAATCAGGAGTTGCAAAGATAAACGTAGATACAGATGGAAGACTTGCATTTACAGCAGGAGTGAGAAGAGTATTTGCTGAGCAACCTGAAGAGTTCGATCCAAGAAAATATTTAGGTGTTGCAAAGGAAGAGATGAAGGCGTATTATAAAGAGAAAATTAGAGAAGTTTTTGGCTCAGAGAACGCTTATAAAGCAGCAAAATAGTTAGAAAATTAAAGCCTGTAGATTTTTATCTGCAGGTTTTTTATTATATGAGGGAAAAGTATAGAAAAATTTAACTTGTTCCAACTATTGATTTTTATTAAAAAATATAGTAATAAAATAACATAAATTCTTTGAAAAAACAAAAATAAAAAATAGGAGGTAAAAATGGCTTGTGATAATAAATTAAAAAAAGAGATGTTTGAAGAGTTAAAAAAGTATATAGAAGCTCTTGAAGAAAAAAATGGAGCATTAATCTCTGTACTTCATAAAGGACAGGAGATTTTTGGATATTTGCCACAAGAAGTACAGGAATTTATTGCAAAAGAGATGAATCTTCCAATTGCAAAAGTGTATGGAGTGGTAAGTTTTTATCACTTCTTCTCAATGAAACCAAAAGGAAAATATCCTATATCAGTTTGCATGGGGACAGCTTGTTATGTAAGAGGAGCTGAAAAAGTTTTAACTAGTGTAAAAAATTATTTAGGAATTGATGTCGGAGAAACAACAGAGGATGGATTATTTTCAATAGATGCACTCAGATGTGTAGGTGCGTGTGGATTAGCTCCAGTGGTTCTAATTGGAAAAGATGTTTATGGAAAAGAAGAAGTTAAAGATATGAAAAAAATATTAGAAAAATATAGAAAAGAAAAAACATCAAAATAAAGGAACGATATTACATTAAAAGTATTTTAGGAGGCTAATTATGAAAGAGAAAAAGAAAATACTTGTTTGCGGTGGTACTGGTTGTTTGTCTGCAAGAGGAGAACAAATTGTAGAAAAACTAAGAAATTCAATTAAAGAGCATGGATTAAAAAATGAAGTAGAAGTTATCCAAACAGGATGTTTTGGATTTTGTGAAAAAGGACCTATAGTAAAAATAATGCCGGAAAATACATTTTATATTGAAGTAAAACCAGAAGATGCAGAAAAAATTATAGTAGAAGACATAATTAGTGAGAAAAAAATTGTAGAATTATTGTATATTGATCTTAAGAGCGGGGAGAGAGTTTTTGAAGGGGAAAATATGGAGTTCTATAAAAAGCAAGTTAGAATTGCTCTTAAAAATTGTGGAACTATAGATCCAGAATCAATTGAGCAATATATAGCAGCTGAAGGTTACGCAGCTTTAAAAAAAGTATTGACAGTAATGACTCCAGAAAGTGTTGTAAAAGTGACTAAAGATTCAGGTTTGAGAGGAAGGGGAGGAGGAGGATATTCAACAGGTTTAAAATGGGAATTTGCCTCTAAAAATATATCAAATCAAAAATATGTAGTGTGCAATGCTGACGAAGGAGATCCGGGTGCTTTTATGGACAGATCTATTTTAGAGGGAGATCCACATAGTGTAATTGAAGGGATGGCCATTGCAGGATATGCTATAGGAGCAACAAAAGGGTTAGTTTACATAAGAGCAGAGTATCCTTTGGCAATAGAAAGACTTAGAAAAGCTATCGACACGGCTAGAAAGCATAAAATGTTAGGAAAAGAGGTATTTGGAACGACCTTTGAATTTGATATTGAGATAAAATATGGTGCTGGAGCTTTTGTATGTGGGGAAGAAACTGCACTGATACACTCAATGGAAGGAGGAAGAGGGGAACCAACAACAAAACCACCATATCCGGCTGAATCAGGATATTGGAGAAAACCGACGGTTGTGAATAATGTTGAAACTTTAGCAAATATTGCTCAAATAATTCTAAAAGGAGTAGAGTGGTTTAGAAGCATTGGAACCAAAAACTCTCCGGGAACAAAAGTATTTGCTTTAGCTGGAAAAATAAATAATGTTGGTTTGGTAGAAGTTCCTATGGGAACAACTTTAAGAGAAGTTATTTTTGAGATTGGTGGTGGAATAAAGAATAATAAAAAGTTTAAAGCTGTTCAAACAGGTGGACCATCTGGAGGATGCTTAACAGAAAAGGATTTGGATACTCCAATAGATTTTGATACTCTTTTAGCCAAAGGATCTATGATGGGATCAGGTGGAATGATAGTAATGGATGAGGATGATTGCATGGTTGCAGTGTCAAAGTTCTATTTAGAATTTACTGTTGATGAATCTTGTGGGAAATGCGCACCATGTAGAATAGGAAACACTAGATTATGGGAAATTCTAGATAGAATAACAAAAGGAGAAGGAAGAGAGGAAGATATAGTCCTATTGAAAGAGTTGTCTCAAACTATAAAAACAACTTCTCTTTGTGGGTTGGGACAAACTTCACCAAATCCTGTTTTATCCACAATAAGTCAGTTCCTAGACGAATATTTAGAGCATATATATGATAAAAAATGTAGAGCTGGACAGTGTCAAGCTTTAAGAAGATATCTAATTAATGATAAGTGTGTGGGATGTACAGCATGTGCAAGAGTGTGTCCTGTTGCTTGTATTGAAGGAAAAGTAAAAGAGAGACACGTTATAGATCAAAGTAGATGTATAAAATGTGGTGCTTGTTATAACGCTTGTAAGTTTAGTGCAATAGATATAGCTTAGTGGAGGGAATTTATGAAAAATGTTATTGTTATAATAGATGGTAAAGAAGTAGAAGCTTTAGCGGGAACAACAATATTAGAAGCAGCTAAAATAGCTGAAATAAAAATACCAAGCTTATGTTATATGAATATTCCAGAGATTGGCTTTAAAAATGATTGTGCTTCTTGCAGGATATGTGTTGTTGAAGTTGTAGGGAGGAAAAACTTAGTTCCAGCTTGTGCAACCCCAATATCACCGGGAATGATAATAAATACTAATACTATGGAAGTTTTAGAAAAAAGAAGAAATGTATTGGAATTGATGCTATCAAACCATCCAGCAGATTGTTTAATATGTGCTAAGAATGGAAAGTGTGATTTACAAACTTTAGCAATGGAGTTTGGAATTAGAGATATAAGATTCAAAGGAAAAATCTTTGAATATAGAAGAGAGATTTCGCCATCAATAGTTAGAGATTTAGACAAGTGTATTATGTGTAGAAGATGCGAAAATATGTGTAATAACATTCAAAAATGTCAAGTTTTATCAGCTATCAATAGAGGATTTAAATCAGTTGTTTCAACAGCTTTTGAATCAGATTTAGACAAGACTAATTGTACATTCTGTGGACAGTGCGTGGCTGTATGTCCAGTTGGTGCACTGTACGAAAAGGACTATACATGGGGACTTATAAAAGATATCGCAAATCCAAGAAAAAGGGTTACGGTTCAAGTAGCACCTGCAGTGAGAGTTGCTATCGGTGAGGAATTTGGTTACGAACCAGGAACAGATGTAACTGGAAAGTTAGTAACAGCATTAAAAAAATTAGGTTTTGATGATGTGTTTGATACAGATTTTGCAGCGGATTTAACTATAATGGAAGAGGCGGCAGAGTTTAAACAAAGATTAGAAAAATATTTAAGTGGAAATAAAGATGTAAAACTTCCGATTTTAACATCATGTTGCCCAGCTTGGGTTAATTTTATTGAGCATCATTATCCAGATATGTTGGATATACCTTCTTCTGCAAAGTCACCACAGCAAATGTTTGGAGCGGTATTGAAAAATATTTGGGGACCAGCAAGAGGGGTTAAAAGAGACGAGATAATAAATGTTTCTATAATGCCTTGCTTAGCAAAAAAATATGAGTCATCAAGACCGGAATTTATAACAGATGGTATACCGGATGTTGACTATTCAATATCTACAAGAGAATTAGCACATCTTTTAAAGCAATCAAATATAGATTTAAGAAAACTTGAGGAATCAGAATTTGATAATCCTTTGGGGTATTCAACAGGAGCAGCAGTTATTTTTGGTAGAACAGGTGGAGTTATTGAGGCAGCAACAAGAACTTTATATGAATGGGTGACAAATGAAACATTAGAGAACGTAGATTTTAAATCTATGAGAGGAATGGAAGGTATAAAAATAAGTGAGGTTAAAGTTGGGGATACTATTGTAAAAATAGGAATAGCAAATGGTTTATCAGCAGCTAGAGATATCTTGGATAAAGTTAAAAATGGGGAGGAATTTTTTCATGCGATAGAAATTATGGCGTGTAAAGGTGGATGTGTTGGTGGAGGAGGACAGCCATATCATCACGGAGATTTCGAAAAAATTATAAAAAGAGCAGAGGGATTACAGAGTATAGACAATGGAAAGATTTTTAGGAAATCACATGAAAATCCATATATCCAATCATTATATGAAAAATATTTAGAGCATCCATTGAGTTCAGAAGCCCATAGAATATTACATACAAAATATTACTCTAAATAGGATTTAAAATAATGCAACTATATTAGAAAAAAATAACAGTAGTACCTAACTACTGTTATTTTTTATTACCTTTAACTCTTTACAAAGGAATGACAATGTAATATAATCTTATAGAAGAATATTAAAAAGAAAGATAACCTGTGGGAGGGCAAATGATAAAAAAGGACAGATTGGTAGAAAATTTTTTAGATATGGTAAAAATTTCATCTCCTTCAAAAAATGAGAGAGCTATGGGGGATTATTTATTAAAAATATTAAAGGAGTTAGGGTTAGAAGTAAGGGAAGATAATGCAGGAGAACTAAATAGTGGAAACTGTGGAAATATAATTGGAATTTTAAGAGCACCAGGAAAGAAAAGATTATTATTCAGTGCTCATATGGATACAGTGGTACCCTGTGAAAAAGTGGTTCCAGTAATAGAAAATGATATAATAAAATCAGATGGGACTTCTATATTGGGGGGAGATGATAAAGGTGGAATTGCTGCTATTATAGAGATGCTAAGAGTGATAAAAGAAAATAATTTGGACCATCCAGAGATAGTTGTAGTTTTTTCTATGGGAGAAGAGATAGGGCTACTGGGATCGAAATCTTTTGATATCAATAGCTATGGTGTAGATTTTGGATTCATACTGGACTCAAGTGGAAAACCAGGAAAGATAATTACAAAGGCCCCATCAGCTGCTAGAGGAAAAATAACAATTATAGGAAAACCAGCACACGCTGGTATTTCACCAGAAAATGGGATAAATGCTTTAACAGTCGCAGCGCATGCAATAACTAAAATAAAATTAGGAAGGGTTGACGCTGAAACAACTTCGAATATAGGAGTTGTAAAAGGAGGTCAGGCAACGAATATTGTTATGTCGTCAATAGAGTTGGATTATGAAGCAAGAAGTTTATCAAACGAAAAGTTGAATACTTTGATAAATGAAACATTAGATATATTCCAAAAAGTTTGTAATGAGTTTGGGGCAATATTGGAAAATAATGTGAAGGTCGAATATCCTGGATTTTCATTAGGAGATTGTGAAGAGATTGTGAAAATTGTAAAAATAGCTTGTGAAAAGGTAGGAATTAAAAGTGAAACAGCATCTTCGGGTGGAGGTAGTGACACAAATATTTACAATAGTAAAGGAGTTAAAAGTGTAAATTTAGCTGTTGGAATGACAAAAGTTCATACTTTAGAGGAGTATATCGAGATAAAAGATTTAGTAGATTTATCAAAAATATTAGTTGAAATTGTAAAAGGATAGAGATGAAAATAGGAAGAAAAAAGAGTAAAGTATTAAACATTATATATATATTCATAATTTTAATGGTTGTAGTTTTTTTTGCAAAAGATGTATTTATGTATACAATGACAGAGATAGAAGAGATTTTATTACCTTTTCAATCGCGGATATATTTTTTAGGCAAAAAGGCTAAAGAAAGCACAGAGAGTGTTATAAATTACAAAGAACTATTAAATGAGAATAATAAATTAAAGCATACCTTGGTGAAGAAATCATTGGTTGAAGAGAAAAATCAAAAATTACTGGAAGAGAATGATAGGTTGAGAGAGCTTCTTAACATGAAAGATCATTTTAAATTTAATTTTAAGGTCGGAAAAATAAGTTTTCAACAGACTCGAGAGATGTATGAAAGTTTTGCCATAAACATTGGTGAGGCAGATGGAATAGAAAAGAATATGCCTGTTTTATTTAATGAATTTCTGATAGGAAAGGTCGAAAAGGTTTTTAAGAACTACTCTATTGTTCAAATGATAACTTTTCAAAACTCGATAGTTAGTGCAAATGCAGCAGGGAATACGGTAGGAATAGTGAAGGGAAATAGAAGTGATGAACTTATATTTGAACCTGTATCATTTCATGAAGCTCAGTTAGCTGTGGGAGACAAAGTTTATACTTCAGGAATCAGTGATATATATCCAAAGGAATTATATATTGGTGAAGTGTGTGAAATAAAAAAGAAGTATGAGAACAATGTTGAATATCTTGTAAAATTACCTTTCAATATAATGGATATGAATGAGATAATAGTTCTCACAGAGGTGGATAGATGATAAAAAAAATAGTTGTATTTTTATTGGTGGGGACATCTATTTTCTCATCACAAAATAGAATTTCAGATATAAAAGATATATATGCTACAGTAGAAGAAACAATCTATTTGAATGGAAATAAAAAAGTGAAGGAATATAAAATTGAGTATATCTCACCAGATTATCTGAGAAAGGAGGTAATCTCTCCAACTGTCAATAAAGGAGAGATATTTCAATATGAAAATGAGAAATCATTAGTATATATTCCATTGTTTGATGAAGTATCTGAAAATAATAGTGAAGACGTGAGTAATTTTTTATCAATTATAAAAAATTTAAAAAATAAAGATAAAAATGATAAAAGTTTTATAGATAATTATTATTTAGAGAAAGTGAAAGAGTTAAAATATAAAGATACTTATAAAATAAAAATAAAAGAATATAAAAAGATAGACGGATATCTATTACCAATTAAAATGGAGATATTTGAAAGAGAAAGTAAAGTCGCTGATTTAGATTTGAAAGATACAAAAGTTAATAGTGACCTTAAGAGAAAGGAACTAAAAAATGAAGTTTATAAAAACTAAAGGGTTAGTGATAAAAAAAATAGATTTTGGTGAAGGTGACAGAATCATAACTGTTTTTTCTGAAAATTTCGGAAAGATTGATCTTTTAGTTAAAGGGATTAGAAAAAGTAAAAAAAGAGACCAAAGTTCGGTAGATTTATTAACTCTATCAAATTTTACATTTTATAAAAAAGGTGATAATTTTATATTAAACACAATTGATTCAATAGAATTTTTTTATGATTTGAAAAAAAATATAGAGAAATTGGAAATAGTATCTTATATTTTCTCTGTCATTAATGAAGTGGTTTTGCCAGGAGAGAGAAAAAAAGAGTTTTTCCAAAGAATAGAAAAGGCTTTGTATTTTATTATAAAAAATGAAAATTATAATAATTTTATTATGCTTTTAAAGATGATGAATTGGATTATAAAAAATGAAGGGTATAGAATAGATATATTAGGAGATAAATATTTCAGTATTTCAGAATCAGCTATAACAGATTTTGGAGATGATAAAGTTATACCCCTAAAAAAAGATTTATTTGAGATATTGGCAAATCTAGAGAAAAAGGTAGAAAACGAAAAAAAAATAGAACTAAACACTTTGGTTGATGCTATCATTCTTTATGAAAAATATATAAATTATCATTTAGATACAAAATTAAGTCTAAAGAAACATTTATTTGGAGGTTACTCATGTTAAACATAGTTAAAATAACTGACTATATGTCAGAAGAACTAATATTACTTAATCTAAAAGCTAAAAATAAAGATGAAGCTTTAAAAGAACTGTCTGCTCTAATAGGAAAATCAGAGAAAATAGAGAAAAAGGATGTTATATATAAAGCTCTTTTGGAAAGAGAAAATCTGGGGAGTACGGGGATAGGAAAAGGGGTAGCAATACCACATGCCAAAACTGATGTAGCGGAAAGTTTAACAATAGCTTTTGGAATAAGTAAAGAAGGAGTAGATTTTAAATCTTTAGATCAAGAGAAAGTAAAAATATTTTTTGTATTCGCATCACCATTTAAGGATAGTCAAATTTATCTAAAAGTATTAGCGAGAATTTCAAGACTAATAAGAGATGAAAATTTTAGAGAAAAGCTTTTAAACTGTGAAAATGCAAAAGAGGTGTTAGAGTGTATAGACAAAGAGGAAGCTTTGTAGGGAGAGAGTATGAGATGTCCATTTTGCAATAGTGAAGACACAAAAGTAATAGATAGTAGAGCATTTTCTGAGAACAACTCCATAAAAAGAAGAAGGGAATGTAATAGCTGCGAAAAAAGATTTACTACCTATGAAAGAATAGAAGAAAATCCAATTTATGTTGTAAAGAAAAATAAAAGTAGGGAAAAATTTAATAAAGAAAAGCTTTTAAGAGGATTGGAAAGAGCGACTAACAAAAGGAATATAAGTAGAGATGATTTAGAGCGATTTATTGCTGATGTGGAAAAAGTGATACAAAATACTTTGAAAAATGAGATAACAACACAGGAAGTAGGCGAACTTGTACTAAAGAAATTAAAAGAATTAGACGAAGTGGCATATGTCAGATTCGCGTCTGTGTATAAAGAGTTTGATGACATAAAATCTTTTATAGATGTTGTGGAGGATATAAAAAAGGATAAAGAGATATGAATATTTTAATAATAAATGGACCAAATTTAAATTTTTTGGGAAAGCGAGAGCTTACAATATATGGGAATGAAACTTTAGAATCAATCAATGGTAAAATCAAAGAGTTCGGTATGGATTCTGGAATGAAAATAGAATTTTTTCAATCTAATCATGAAGGTTATATAATTGACAAGATACAAGAAAGTTATAAAAAAATTGATTATTTAATAATAAATCCTGGAGCATTGACGCATTATGGAATAGGAATAAGAGATGCAATTTTGTCGACTAATTTAAAAACAATAGAAGTTCATTTATCTAATGTGTATTCTCGAGAAGAATTTAGACATAAATCTGTAATATCGGATATATGTATAGGAAAAATTGCTGGGTTTGGTTCTGAAGGTTATAAAATGGCTCTTCAATATTTGAGTAGTTTAAAGAAGCAGGAGGCAAAATGAGAATTTTATTTATGGGAACACCAGAGTTTGCAGTTCCATCATTGGATATATTAAGAAAGAAGCATGATATAGTTGGAATATTTACAAAGGTAGATAAGCCTAATACTAGAGGAAAAAAAATAAAATATACACCTGTTAAAGAATACGGGATGAAAAATAACATATCTGTTTATCAGCCTAACTCGCTGAAATCAGAAGAAACGTTTAATTTAGTAAAAGAGTTGAATCCAGATTTAATTGTTGTAGTTGCATATGGAAAAATAATACCAAATAATATAATTGATTTTCCAAAATTTGGAATAATAAATGTGCACTCATCATTACTTCCAAAATTTAGAGGTGCAGCACCGATTAATGCTGCAATAATAGCTGGAGAAAAAGAAACGGGTGTCACTATTATGGATATCACTGAAGAATTAGATGCCGGTGATATTATACTGAAAGGAACTACTCCAATTCATGAAGAGGACACTTTTTTAACACTTCATGATAGGTTAAAAGATATAGGGGCTGAAAAGTTAAATGAGGCAGTTGATCAAATAGAAAAAAGAATAGCAAAAAGAGAAAAACAAAACCATGAGTTAGCAACATTTGTGAAGCCATATAAAAAAATAGATTGTTTGATTGATTGGAATAAAAATAAAGAGGAAGTTTTTAATTTTGTAAGAGGAATGAATCCATTTCCAACAGCATATACATATCATAATGATAAAATTTTAAAAGTTTACGCTGTTGAAAAATTTGATAGGGTCTATGAAAATGGTGAAAATGGTGAAATAGTAGATTCAATTAAAGGGAAGGGATTTGTAGTAAAAGTGGGTGAAGGTAGTATAATTTTGATTGAGATTAAACCTGAGAATAAAAAAAATATATCTGGGAAAGATAGTATAAACGGAAATCTATTTAAAATAGGTGAAGTTTTAAAATAAAAAAAATAGGGGGAGAAGTTAAATAATGAAGACTTCAGAAAAAAGAGAAAAAATTTCGAGAAAAACTATACAAAGGCTAACAATGTATTTAAAGTGTTTGGAGAAATTTTCACCAGATGATTACATATCGTCGGAAGAGATGGGCGTTCTGTTAGGAGTGACAGCTGCTCAAATCAGAAAAGATCTTTCAAATTTTATAATGGATTTAGATTGTTGTATAGGAATAAGGGGCAAGGGGTATAATGTAAAGTGTCTTTGTGAAATGATTGAGGATATACTAGGAATAAACAAACAAAATAATGTAATTATTGTTGGAGCTGGAAAATTGGGGAATGCTATTTTACTAGAGGGTGATATAGAAAAGCCAAGATTTAATATTGTGGGAATTTTTGATATTACAAAAAGCAGAATTGGTAAAGAGTATAAAGGTATAAAAATAAGTAGTGTAAGTGATATACCGAAAGTTGTATCTGAGAAAAAAATAGATATGGCAATTATAACAGAGAGTAAATCTATAGCTCAGCAGGTGACAGACATAGTTATTCAATCTGGTATAAAGGCTATACTCAATATGACTTCTCTAGAGATAAAGGTACCAAAGAATGTTGTGATTGAACACATAGACCTAAATAGAAAGCTTCAAGAATTGAATTACTGGAAGAAAAAGGCGGAATAGTGATGAAGATTTTAGATGGTAAATATGTATCTCAAAAAGTAAGAGATTTAATAAAAAAAGAGATAGCTGAAATAAGAGAAGCTAAAGGCATAGTTCCGGGATTGGCAGTAATACAGGCGGGAGATAACTTAGCATCTAAAATTTATGTTAATTCTAAGATTAAACAATGTAAAGAGGTAGGAATAGAATCGAAAAATTTTATTATGTCGGCAGAAGTGACAGAAAAAAAAATTTTAGAGAAAATAGAAGAGTTAAATAGGGATGAAACAATTGATGGAATACTGGTTCAATTACCATTGCCAGATCATATAGATACACCAAAGGTAATAGAAGCAATAGATATAAATAAAGATGTAGATGGTTTTAAGCCAGAAAATTTAGGGAAAGTTGTTTTAGGAGATGAAACAGCACTGATTTCATGTACCCCAGCAGGTATATTGAAATTATTTGAAGAGTATGAGATAGCTTTAGAAGGAAAAGACATCGTTGTTATAGGAAGAAGTAATATTGTTGGAAAGCCCATGACAGCACTTCTGATAAACGAAGGAGCGACAGTAACGGTTTGTAATAGTAAGACAAAAGATCTTACAAAAAAAACAAAAAATGCAGATGTTATAATAGTAGCTATTGGAAAAGCCAATTTTTTAAAAGGGGATATGATTAAAACGGGTGCTATTATAATAGATGTAGGAATAAATAGAGATGAAAATAATAAAATTTGTGGAGATGTAGATTTTGAATCTGTAAAAGAAAAGGTATCGTATATAACACCTGTTCCAGGGGGAGTAGGTCCTATGACTATAGCAATGCTGCTTAATAATACACTGAAGGCATTCAAAATTGGAAAAAAAATATAGGGGAGAGTTTAGAAATGGATAAGAAAGAATTTTATATTGTAGATAAGAGGATACTACCAAATTCAATTCAAAGTGTTATAAAAGTAAATGAAATTGTTCAAGCTGAAAGAATATCGAAATATGAAGCAATAAAAAGGGTTGGAATAAGTAGAAGTACATACTATAAATATAAGGATTATATCAAACCATTTTTTGAAGGTGGAAAAGAAAAGGTATTTAGTATACACCTATCTTTGGTAGATAGACCTGGAATTTTAGCGAGAGTTTTAGATATTATAGCAGGAGAACAAATGAATATTTTGACAATAGTTCAAAATATAGCAATAGATGGGGTAAGCAGAGTGACTATTTCGATACAAACAACAGAAAATCTACTTAGAAAAATAGAAGAGATGTTAGAAAAAATAAGTGCTTTAGATTCTGTAAAGGAATTAAGAGTAATAGGAAGTAATTAAGGAGGAGTAATGAAATTAGATTTAGAAAGCATAAAAAAATTGGCTAAAAGTATAGAAGAACATAATCTTTCTGAAATTAGTGTAGAAATTGATGGAACAAAGCTTACTATGAAAAAAGAAGATTTGAGACAAGAAATGATAACATCAACAATCAAGTATGCTGAACAGCCTATTGTACATAGCAAGGAAATACAAATAGAAGAGATTGACACTCCTTTGGAAGTTTTAGAAGGAAAAGAAATAATCTCACCAATGGTTGGGACATACTATTCAGCTCCATCACCAGATTCTGAAGATTTTATAAAAATAGGTGATAAGGTTGAAATAGGTGACACTCTATGTATAGTAGAAGCTATGAAAATGATGAATGAAGTTAAATCTCCAATGGCTGGAACTATTGTGGCTTTAAAAGCTGAAAATGGAAAAGTGGTTAAAAAGGGAGATGTATTATTTTTAGTAAAATAAGGAAAGCGAATAGCTTTCCTTTTTATTCGTTACCAAACTATATTTTAAAAAGTACAGTATGTTGTTTTTTATGGAGAATTATGGTAGAATATGTAAGCATTCAATTTAAAAAATAAGGAAGGTGTATTATAAAGTTGGACACGTATCGTGATATTATTATATTAGTTGTATTAATTTTACTATCTGGTTTTTTTTCAGCCTCGGAAACAGCATTGACATCTTTTAAAACAACAGATTTAGAAGATATAGAGAAGTCGAATAAGAAAACAGCACATTTATTAAAAAAGTGGTTAAAAAGTCCAAATGAGATTTTAACAGGGATGCTTTTAGGAAATAATATAGTAAATATTTTAGGATCATCTATTGCTACTGCTTTAGCAATTAATATAATGGGAAATTCTCCTAGGAGTTTAGCTATTGTAACAGGGATTATGACAGTTTTAATTCTTATATTTGGAGAGATAACACCGAAAATAATGGCCAAAAATAATTCTAAAGGATTTTCAAAACTAGTAATTGCTCCAATGTATTATTTTGGTGTAATAATGAAACCAATTGTAAAAGTTTTGATGTGGACCTCAATATTAATTGGTAGAATTTTAGGAGTTGAAGTAAAAACTGAAAATATAATGTTTACAGAGGAGGATTTAATATCTTTTGTAAATGTAGGTGAAGCTGAAGGTATTATAGAGGAAGAAGAGAAAGAAATGATTCATTCGATTGTGGGATTGGGTGAAACTAATGCAAAAGAGATCATGACTCCAAGAACTTCAATGTTTGCGGTTGAAGGAAATAAAACTTTAGATGATATTTGGGATGAAATGATAGAAGCTGGATTTTCAAGAATACCTGTCTATGAAGATACTATTGATAATATTATAGGAGTTTTATATACTAAAGATGTTTTAAACTATTTAAAAGAACATAGCACTGATACTCAGATTAAGGAGTTAGTAAGAGAGGCTTATTTTGTTCCTGAAACAAAATCAATCATAGAAATTTTACAGGAGTTTAAAAGTAAAAAAGTTCATATTGCTCTTGTATTGGATGAATATGGTGGTATCGGAGGAATTTTAACAATAGAGGATTTATTGGAAGAGATTGTTGGAGAGATTCGAGATGAATTTGACAATGAAGAGGAAGAGAGTATAAAAGAGATTGACGACAATAGATATGAAGTTGATGCAATGCTTGACATAGAAACAATAAATAAAAACTTGAATATTGATTTACCAATATCAGAGGACTATGAAAGTCTGGGTGGACTTATAATGTCAGAACTTGGGAAAATTCCTGCAATAGGTGATGTTGTAGACTTTCAAAATGTCAGATTAGTGGTAGTTGAAGTTGAAAAGATGAGAGTGTCTAAGGTAGAGATACAAAGAGGAGAATAAAAGATGAAAAGAGTAAAAGCCAGTTTTTATAGTGGATTGATTGCTATATTACCTATAGTAATTACAGTGTACATTTTTAACTGGATATTTCAGATTTTCTTAAATTTATTACAAGATTCATTTTTAACAGTAGCGATAAGAACACTTGTTTTACAAACTGGGTTGAGAAAAGAGCAAGATCTTCAACTATATACTCAAATATTGATAAATGTCTTATCATTTGTTACATTGATATTGTTGTTGATAGCGATTGGAACCGCTATGAGAATATTTTTATTTAAAAAAATAGGAAGTTATTTAAATAACCTTTTGGCAAAAATACCACTATTTAGTCAAATTTATAGTACAATAACTCAGATAATATCTTTATTCGCATCAGATAGACAAAAATCATACCAAAAAGTCGTAATGTTTGAATATCCTAGGCGTGGAATTTATAGTATAGGATTTATGACTTCAGATGGAAACCATTTTGTTGAAGAAGTAACTGGTGAACCAATGTGTAATGTATTTTTACCGACATCTCCAAATCCTACTTCAGGGATGTTTATAGTTTTAAAAAAATCAGAGATAAGAATCTTAGATTTAAAAGTGGATGATGCAATAAAGCTTATAATTTCGGGAGGAGTAATATTACCACCAAATAATAAAAAGGAGAACTAAATGTGGAAATATCTTTTTTTAGTTTTTGTACTAATTGGGTGTAGCAGTAGTGAGGTAGTAAAAACAGGAAAAAATCTTGAAACAAAAAATGAAAAGTATTTACTGCTTAAAGGAGCTAATTTATACTCTCTAGGTAGAAAAGGTGAAGCATTAGAGATATACGAGGAGATATTAAAAATTAATAGTAAAAATAGCATAGCACTGAGAGAAAAAGCAATAATTGAAGGACAACTTGGAAATATTACTCAAGCTGAACAAGATTTGACTAATGCTCTATCGCTTAATCCAAAAGATTATTTAACTTTAAAGAATTTAAGTTATTTAAATTTTGAAAAAAGAAATTACAGCAAAAGCTTGAAGTATTTGAAAAGTGTTCCAAAAGATTTTATGGATGATCAAGATTACTTTATTTTAGGATATATAGAATTTTTAAATGGAAATTATTTAAACTCTTTAAAATACTATGAAAATATAGAAGACGATGAGATATTTAATAACAGTTTATTTTTTGATTCTTATTTGAATAATTTGGAGAGAATAGATAATCTAAAAAAAGATTCATATCTTAAAATTGAAGATAAAATTAAATATAGTAAAGTTAATACAATTAAATTATCAAATTTTTATAGTTTATTATTAAGAAAAGATGAATATTCAGAAAGAGTTTTAAAAAACTATTTAGTTTATAATGAGATTGATAGAGATATAGTGGAAAAGTTGATAAGTATATATTACAAAAATGGAAATAAAATAAAAGAAAAAGAGGCTTTAAATTTAATTTTAAACTAGTATAGGTGTAATTTATAATGAAGCTTTTAAAGGCAATATTGAGGAGGAATTACATGGATTTAAAAAAATATGTAGCATTGGTAGAAGATTATCCGAAACCAGGAATAAAATTTAGGGATATAACTCCGTTAATGGGAAATGGTGAAGCTTATAAATATGCGACAGATAAGGTTGTGGAATTTGCAAAAGAGCACAATATAGATTTAGTTGTAGGACCGGAAGCAAGGGGATTTATATTTGGATGTCCAGTATCTTATGCCTTAGGTGTTGGATTTGCTCCAGTTAGAAAACCGGGGAAATTGCCAAGAGAAGTAGTTGAATACGCATATAACTTAGAATATGGTTCAAATATATTATGTATGCATAAAGATTCTTTAAAACCTGGGCAAAGAGTATTAATAGTTGATGATCTATTAGCGACTGGAGGAACTATAGAAGCTACGGTTAAATTAATAGAAGAGTTAGGTGGAGTAGTGGCAGGATTGGCATTTTTAATTGAACTAGAGGACTTAAAAGGTAAAGAGAAATTAAAAGGTTATCCGATATTGACTCTAATGAAGTATTAATAACTTTTAGGGCGGCACAGCTTTGTGTCGCCTTATTTGTATAGGATTATTAAGGAAAGAGGTGTATTATGAAATATTGGCAAGAAATAGAAAGTGAAATAGATAAGCATAACTTAAAAGTGGACAAAGAAAAGATTAAAATGGCTTTCTTTTTTGCAGAAGAATGCCATATAGGACAATACAGAAAATCAGGAGACAGCTATATAATACATCCTGTGGAAGTGACAAAAATATTAATAGATATGAAAATGGATACGGAGGGTATAATAGCTGGAATACTCCATGATATAGTTGAAGATACATTGATAACTATTGCAGATATAAAATATAATTTTGGTGATGAAGTTGCTCATCTTGTTGATGGTGTTACAAAATTGGATCATCTACCCAATGGAACTAAAAAGCAAGATGAAAATATTAGAAAAATGATAATAGCTATGGCAAAAGATGTTAGAGTTATTATTATAAAATTAGCAGATAGACTTCATAATATGAGAACATTGAAATTTATGCCACCGGAGAAACAAAAAAGAATAGCTCAAGAAACACTTTCCATATATGCTCCTTTGGCTCATAGATTGGGGATAGCTAAAATAAAGTGGGAGTTAGAAGATATGTCTCTTCATTATCTAGAACCAGAGAAATATAAAGAGATTAAAGCGTTGATTGATGAAAAAAAAGACGAAAGAAAAAAGTACTTAGATGATATGGTAGACAATATAACACGCTTATTAAATGAAGTTCAAATTTATGCAAAAGTAAAAGGAAGATTTAAACATTTTTATAGTATTTATAAAAAAATGTTTGAAAAGGGCAAAGATTTTGACGGAATTTATGATTTAATAGGAATCAGAATAATTTTGAATACAGAAGCGGAGTGCTACAATACTTTGGGAGTTATTCATAGCAATTATAGACCAGTGCCCGGAAGATTCAAAGATTATATTGCCGTTCCTAAATCAAATAACTATCAGTCAATCCACACAACAATAGTAGGCCCTTTAGGAAAATTTGTTGAAATTCAAATTAGAACAGAGGAGATGGATAGAGTAGCTGAAGAAGGGGTTGCAGCTCACTGGAGTTATAAAGAAAATAAAAAAATAAGCAAAAAAGATCAGGTTTATGGATGGCTAAGAAATATTGTAGAGTTGAGTCAGGGAGCAGAAAATACAGAAGAATTTATAAAAGAAGTGACTGGAGATATAGTGAAAGAAACAGTCTTTGTATTTTCTCCAAAAGGTGATGTTGTTGAATTAGCTCAAGGGGCTACACCAATAGATTTTGCTTTTAATATACATACAGAAATTGGAATAAAATGTGTGGGAGCAAAGGTCAATGGAAAAATAGTTCCGTTAGATTATAAGTTAAATAATGGTGACAGAGTCGAAATTATTACATCTAAAACAGGTAGAGGGCCAGGGAATGATTGGCTAGATATTGTAGCTACGCAAAGTGCGAAAAGTAAAATAAAAAAATGGTTAAAAGATCAAAAATTTGATGAGAATATCAAAATTGGAAAAGAGTTAATTGAAAAAGAAGTTGGAAAATTAGGAATGTCTTTAAAAGAATTTGAAGAAAGCCCAATTTTAAAAAAACATTTAGAAAAACATAATATTCCTACTTTAAATGACTTTTACTTTCATATGGGAGAAAGTAAAAGTAAAGTTGATGTTATTGTGGCAAAATTAAAGTTGGAACAGGAAAAAAGTAAAGCTTATATAGAAAGTAATTTGGAAGATTTCATTAAAGAACCTATAAAGAAAAAATCTGCCAAAAAAGATGATCAAGGAATAATAATTGATGGTGCAGAAAATACCTTAATAAGATTTGCAAGGTGTTGTACTCCTCTTCCTGGAGATGATATAGGGGGATATGTAACAAAGTTAACTGGTATAGCTATCCATAGAAAAGATTGTCCAAATTATATTTCAATGGTTAATCACGATCCTGCAAGAGTTATAGATGTTCGTTGGGATGAAAAACTTTTAGAGGCTCCATTGAAAAAAAATAAATATACATTTGCTTTTACAATAAAAGCTATAGATAGACAAAATATACTTATGGATGTTGTAACACTGATTTCAAATCATAAGATAAATGTATTATCATTGAATTCTTATAATATAAAAAAAGGATTAGATACAATTGCTATTATAAAGGTGACAGTTGAATTAAATAATAAAGATGAGTATAAGCAATTAGTCAGCCATTTATTAAAAATAAAAGATGTAATATCAGTAGAAAGATAGGAGAAAGAGATGAGTAAAAAGTTACCAGTAACGTATAAATTATATGATAAAGATGGAAAAGCTAGAATAGGAAAAATAACAACTCCCCATGGAGAAATTGAAACACCTGTATTTATGCCTGTAGGAACTCAGGCAACAGTAAAAGGTATGACACCAGAAGAGTTGGAGGAAATGGGAGCTGAAATAATTTTAGGAAATACATATCACTTGTATTTAAGACCAGGTGATGAGTTAGTTGCTAAATTTGGTGGATTACACAAATTTATGAATTGGAAAAAACCAATTTTGACAGATAGTGGTGGATTTCAGGTGTTTAGTCTAGGAGATTTAAGAAATATTCAGGAAGAAGGAGTATATTTTAGATCACATTTAGATGGTTCTAAACATTTTATTTCCCCAGAAAAATCAATAAATATTCAAAATAATTTAGGCTCAGACATAGTTATGTTATTTGATGAATGTCCACCTGGAATGTCAACAAAAGAGTATCTTATTCCATCTATTGAAAGGACGACAAGATGGGCAAAAAGGTGTGTAGATGCACATAAAAGACCTGATGAACAAGGGTTGTTTGCAATAGTTCAAGGTGGAATATATGAAGATTTAAGAGATAAAAGTTTGTCCGAATTGAATGAAATGGATGAGTATTTTTCAGGATATGCGGTAGGAGGTTTAGCTGTTGGTGAACCTAGAGAGGATATGTATAGAATTTTAGATTATATAGTAGAGAAATTACCTGAAGATAAGCCAAGATACTTAATGGGGGTAGGAGAGCCTTTAGATATGCTAGAAGCTGTAGCATCAGGAATAGATATGATGGACTGTGTACAACCAACTAGAATTGGAAGACATGGAACGGTGTTTACAAAATATGGGAGACTTGTTATAAAAAATGCATCATATTCTGAAGATAATAGACCCTTAGATGAGGGATGTGATTGTTATGTATGTAGAAATTACACAAGAGGTTATATAAGGCACCTATTTAAAGCTCAGGAGATATTAGGTGGAAGATTAGCAACATATCATAATTTATATTTTTTATTAAAATTGATGAAAGATTCACGAGTTGCTATAAAAGAGAAGCGATTTAAAGAATTTAAGGCTGAATTTGAAAAAAATTATGCTATGGGAAAAAATAGTGATTGGATAAAAGCAATAAAATTTAGTGAATAGAAAAAGGGAGGAGGCTTCTTGAGGCTTCTTCAAATTTTCAGTAATTTTTCTAGATTAATAGATTTAATATTTTTTAATTTTAATTCTAATATTTTCTTTAGAATAATACGAATTTAACTTAGCGTCAAGGTTTTTCCTTTGACGCCTTTTCTATTTTTTTAATAAATTTCCTAATATTGTGAATCTGATAGTAAGATTCGCTCAGAAAAAAATTGCTGTAATTGAGAAGCTACTTGTGTCCAAGCCTATACATGTCGACCTTTTTCCCATTTTTATCTATTGTTGTTAAATACAGCATTTTAAATAATGCATCATCTGTTGGAAATATTGATTTTGATTTTGTTACTTTTCTTAGCTGCCTATTAAAATTTTCAATAGAATTTGTTGTATATATCAACTTTCTAAGCTCTGGTGGATATTAAAAAAAACTCGATAGTTCATGCCAATTAGCTCGCCAAGATCCTATTGCTCCAGGATATTTTTTACCCCATTTTTCAGCGCACTCTCTTCTGTAGTTGCTTTATATACTAGCTTTAAATCAGCGATTAAAACTTTTATATCTTTATATGACACAAATTGAAGCGATTAATATATCTTCAACTCCTCTAGATTTAAGTTCATTCAGTTTACTAAGCCAAAATTTTACAGATTCGTTTTCTCCAACCCACATTCCAATAACATCTTTTTCTCTAGAAGAACTAATCCCAATAGCAATGTATACAGCTTTTTTTACAAAATGAATAGCATATATAGAAATTATTTTAGCTTCTAAGTCTTGCCCAATTGTATTTTGATGTTTTTTGATAACTTGAGGTTCATATTCGCTATTTATATCACGGGGAATATTAACTTCAATTTCACCAGCGCTACTTTTAAGTTTCTTTGAACTGTAGCCGTTTCTTGAGTTATTAGAATCTTTATTTCGATAGTCATATTTAGTATATCCTAACTCCTCTTCTAGTTCACCTTGGTAAAACTCTTCTATCATAACTTTTATCATATCTTTAAAAAAAGTATTGAGACCATCAGGACTAGAAATAGGATTTTGTTTCAAAAATTCTCTCACTTTAATTCTTTTTTGTTTTTCTTCTTCAGACATATTTCTTCTCATAAAAAAACCTCCAAGTTAGATAGTTTAATATTACCCCAACTTGAAGGTTTACACAAATATTTAATTAGACCCCATACGTGGGGTTATTATAAATCATATTTTGTAAACTTAGTTTTAAATTCATCTTCAGCTCTAACAAAAAGTCTTTCATTTCCTTCTGAATCTAAGACTTCTTCAGAAAAGACTCTATATAGATACATAGTTTGTCCATCTTGTTCATTAGTACAGTTTAATATATTGTAGTTTAAAACTTCATAAAATTTACCATTTTTATTATTTTTCCAAAGATTTTTACTCATAATACTCCTTCAAACAGTTATTTCACCACATAGATTGGATTCCATAAAAAATTTAATATCTTGAGGAGAGAGATTTTTACCTAATAAATACATTAGTTTCGTAATTGCTGCTTCAGGTGTCATATCTCTACCACTGATAACACCGATATTTTTTAATTCACTACTCGCTTCATATAACCCCATTTTTACAGCACCTGTGGCACATTGAGTTATGTTGATAACAACAACCCCTGAATCAATTATAGATTTTAAAGCTGTAATGAAACTATTGGAAGTTGGGGCATTACCATTTCCATAAGTTTTTAAAATTACCCCTTTAATTTCACAGTGAGACTCCACAAGTGTTTTTATATATTGTGGATTCATACCAGGAAAAATTTCGATTACAAGTACATTGGTATTGATGGAGGAATCTATATAGAATTCCTCTTTAGGCATCTCTAAAACTTTTCTATCATGAATTTTAATTTCACAACCAATTTCACCGAGAGCTTGATAATTTGGAGAAGCAAATCCAAAATAGTTTGTAGCATCAATTTTTCTAGCACGATTTCCTCTCAGTAGTTCATCTCTGAAACAGATAGTAACTTCTGGAATATTTTTAACACCGTATATTCTGTTTCCTGCAATTTGAATTGATGTGATTAAGTTTTGAAGAGCGTCACTTCTAGGAGTGACTAATGGAACTTGAGAACCGGTTAAAACCACAGGTTTATCGAGATTTTTAAGCATAAAAGATAGAGCTGAAGCTGTAAAAGCCATGGTATCTGTTCCATGTAAAATAACAAATCCTCTATACTTATAGTAATTTTTTTCTATGATTTTAACAATATCAATCCAAACTTCAGGATTCATATCTGAAGAATCAATCAATGTTGAAATTTGACAATAATCAGCCGGAAATCTCTCCAAAATAGGATGATTTTTAGCTACCTCAAACCAAGTTTTAGCGGGTCTTAAAGGGCTATTAGGATTGTTTTCGTCACTATTAACCATAGCAATAGTTCCACCAGTATTGATGATAAGAATTTTTTCTAACATTTAATCCCTCCTAAAATTTAATCCCCTAGTTTAGTAGGGGATTAATTCTTTATATATCTTTTAAGAATATATTTTGACTTCTATCAGGACCAACAGATACAACAGTTATTTGACAACCTAGGTATTCTTCAATTCTAGCAAGATATTTTTTACAATTTTCAGGTAATTCATCATAGTTTTTCATATTAGAGATGTCCTCTGTCCATCCAGGGAGTTCTTCGTAGATAGGTTTAGCATAAGCTAATTTTTCTGTGGCAGCAGGTACAGTTGTGTAAATTTTTCCATCAATTTCATATCCAGTACAAATTTTAAGAGTGTCTAATCCACTTAATACGTCAATTTTTGTTATTACAACATCACTTAAACCATTGATATCAGTAGCATATTTACCAACAACAAGGTCTAACCATCCACATCTTCTAGGTCTTCCTGTTGTAGCTCCAAATTCTCCACCAATCTGTCTAATTTTTTCTCCTAAATCGTTATTTAACTCAGTAACAAAAGGTCCCTCTCCAACTCTAGTAGTATAGGCTTTCATAACTCCGATTATTCTATCTATTTTTCTAGGAGAGATTCCAACACCAGTTGTAACTCCTCCGCTTGTCGGAGATGAGGAAGTAACGTATGGATATGTTCCATAGTTAATATCAAGCATCATAGCTTGTGCTCCCTCAAATAGAACAAATTTATCCTCGTCTAAAGCTTTGTTAATTTCAGGAGTGGCATCTATAATTCTATGTTTTAATCTTTCAGCATACCCTTTATACTCTTCTAAAATATCCTCAAATTTCATAGTAGGAGCATTATAGATTTTAGTAAAAAGCTCATTTTTTTCCTCTAGATTTATTTTTAATTTTTTAGCAAATAGTTCCATATCTAATAATTCGACACCTCTAATTCCAATTCTTGAGAATTTATCGGAATAACAAGGTCCAATTCCTCTTTTTGTAGTTCCAATTTTGTTATCTCCACTTCTTTCCTCTTTTAAAATATCTAGTTGAATATGATACGGCATAATAAGGTGAGCTCTATCACTTATAAATAGGTGATCTATCTTAGCTCCTTTAGCTTCCAATGTATCAAGTTCTTTCAAAAGAACTTTAGGGTCAATAACAACACCCGGTCCAATGATACATTTACCTTGACCATGTAACATACCAGACGGTAATAGGTGAAGTATAAACTTTTCTCCATTGACAACAACTGTGTGCCCAGCATTATTTCCACCTTGAAATCTAACAACGTAATCAGCTCTATCTCCAAGAACGTCGATTATCTTTCCTTTTCCTTCGTCTCCCCATTGAGTTCCAACTACAACATATCCTGCCATTTAAATACCTCCATGTGTTATTTCGTTATTTGATTTTTTTTATTTCAATATAGTTGATGTTTTTATTATGTTTGCATATAAATAAATCTTCAAATTCTGTTCTGATATTATCAGTAACTTTAGGACTATTATGTAAATCAGGTGTATGATAGATTACTTTATAGTTTTTTAAATCTTTAGTGAATTCCAGGACATCTACATAGTATTGGTCGTGATCTGTTTTAAAGAATAAAACTCCTCCAACTTTCATTATGACATCAAGAAGCTCAAAAAGTTTAGGTTGAAGGATTCTATTTTTTTCATTTCCTTCCCAAGGGTCAGGAAAGTTGATATAAAGTCCCTCAATCTCTTCATTGCCTATAAATTTTGTGATATCTTCACCACGTCGTCTTAAAAAAATAACATTATTAAGGTCTTTTTTAACTGCTTTAGTGGCAGATAAGACTAGTCTTTTAAATCTGATTTCAAGAGCCAAGTGATTTCTTTCGGGATACTTAGCGGCCATTCCAACTGCAAAGTTTCCGCTTCCAGATCCTATTTCGAGGTAGACAGGATTATTGTTTGCAAAAGCCTTCTGACTCCAGTTTCCTCTATAAGAATCCATAATTTCACTATCATAGATAATGTGATTAGGGTACTCTACTAATTTAACCATATAGGGATTATAATTAGTTCTAGGATTTGTAAAGAAGTGCTTCCATAGAGCGTCTTCTAATCGTTTTTTCATTTGTCCTCCATAAATTTAATCGTTTTTTCAGTAGCATTTTGATTATCTTTGAAAAATTCTTTTATTTTATTCTTAGAGACAGGGGTTGTTTCTAAGAGTTTAATAGTGTTTAAAAAATCATTTTTATTATTAATTTTATACCCAAGATTGAGTTTTAGTATCTCTTTAGATATATCTTTAACATTTTGTAAATATGGTCCAAAAATAGGGGTTTTTCCATAAAATAATGGTTCCAATAAGCTATGTCCTCCGATATTAACCAATGTTCCACCAACAAATACAATATCTGCAATAGAATAAAATTTTCTTAAAACTCCCATTTTATCAACGATAAGAACTTGGAAATTTTCTAAAGATGGATTTAGCTCTAAGTCAGTTAATTTTTGGTATGTTAAGTTTGAACTCTTCAATAGATTTTCAACCTCTTCAATTCGTTCTAAATGTCGAGGCACAATAACAAGAAGTGTGTTTTTAAGATTTTTAAAGACATCTACGAGTATAGCTTCTTCCCCTTCTCTAGTACTACCAGCGACAAAAATTTTTCTTTTATTAAATTTTATAAACTTTTTTAAATTTGATATCTCTTCACAGGAAAATACTTCAAAAGAGATATCAAATTTTAAATTTCCAGTAATAAAAACCTTATTTTTATTGGCACCTAAAAGAATTATTCGGTCTTTATCCTCTTGGGATTGCATAAAAAATCCAGTGATTTTAGAAAAAAGTGGAGTTAAAATCCAAGATATTTTTTTGTATCGAGGAAAACTTTTATTTGAAATTCTACCGTTGACGACAAATATTTTTGAGTGTTTTGAACCTAAATTTATAAGATTAGGCCAAATTTCAGTCTCGATTAAAATTATTTTAGAAACATTGATATAATTAAATATTCTTTTAAGTATGAAAATATCATCTAATGGAAATTTTAATATTGATATTTTTTCATCTTTAAAGTACTTATTTATAGCTGTTTCATAACCAGTATCAGTAAAAACTGTAATTAAAATATTTTGATTAAAAGTATTTTTTAATTTTTTTACTAAGGCATCTATAAGGTTAATCTCACCTACAGATGAACAATGAATCCAAATATATGTTTCATTTTTTTTAAGAACTGATATATCTTGAAATAGTCTTTGAGTAACAAACTTTAATTTTTTAGGATTAAAAAGCAAAAAAATAAAGAGGAAAGGATAGAAAAATCCTCTCAAAAGGTTGTAGAGCATACTTTATCCTCCAATTTTTTCTTTAATTAAATTAGATATAACTTGGACACTTTCATCAATATTAAGTGAGCTAGTATCCACTTCAATTGCGTCTTCGGCTTTTTTTAGAGGACTCTCTTTTCTGGTAGAGTCACAATGATCCCGTCCTATAATATCCTTCAAAACAGTTTCAAAATTTTCGCTTATTCCTTTTGATGCATAATCCTTAACTCTTCTTTTAGCTCTTTCTTCAGGAGAAGCAATTAAAAATATTTTCAAATTAGCGTTTGGAAAAACAACTGTTCCAATATCTCTACCATCTAAGATGACCTTTTTTCCTTTACTTATTTTTCTTTGTAAATCTACTAGTTTGACTCTTACAGCTTTGATAGCGGATACAGGAGAAACAATCTTTGTGACTTCAGGTGTTCTTATTTCTAGAGAAACATCTTTTCCGTTTAAAATAAACTTATTATCAACGATATCAACTTGAATGCTATCTAATATTTTCTCCACAGCGGTCACATTATTAAAATCAATATTATTTTCAAGTATATAAAGAGCCACCATTCTGTACATAGCCCCAGTATCAAGATATGTTAGATTAAAGTTTTTAGCTATAATTTTAGCAATAGTGCTTTTTCCGCTTCCAGCTGGACCGTCTAAAGCAATAATATAGTTTTTCATCCAATCCTCCTAGGCTTTAATAAGAAGAGCTCTCCACTCTTTATCTTTTTTTATTTCTAGTATTTTAAGTCCTTTTTCTTCTACCTGTTTAGTAATTTCAGGAAGTTTGTCTTCTATTATACCTGAAAAAATAATTAATCCATCTTTTTTAACAACTTTAAAAATATCTCTCAAAAGTAGAAGAATAACATCTGCTAGAATATTAGCAACTACAACATCAAATTGTTTATCTTTAACAACGGATATTAAGTCTCCTAAATAAACTTTAGCGATATCAGATGATATACTATTTAATTCAAGATTTTCTTTTGTAGCTTCAACAGCTAATTCGTCTATATCAATACCATAAATGTCAGTGACTCCTAGTTTTTCAGCAGCAATCATTAAGATACCTGAACCAGTACCAACGTCAATAACAGAGTTACCAGGCTTTATATTTTCTTCCATTATTTTTAGACAAAGAGATGTAGTAGGGTGTGAGCCAGTTCCAAAAGCCCTTCCAGGATCAAGCTCAATAACTAATTCATTCTCCTCAGGTTTATATTCTCTCCAAGTTGGTTTAACAACAAATTTATCACTTACTTTTTCAGGGTATAGATATTTCTTCCAACTATTTTGATAATCTTCCTCATCATACTCATAAAAATCAATTGTAAAAATAACATCATTTCTACCACTAAATTTCTCTTCAAAGGTATTTTTTATTAAATCATTTCTTCTTTGAGAATAGATATTCATAGGAAAATATGCTGAAACAGCATAGTCAATCATCAAAAATTGTTTTTCATCTCTATAAAAATCTAGGGGATTTTTTGTTTTTAAAGGTTCGTCAATTTTTAAACCAGTAGCTCCAAAACTATAAAATATATCACAAATTTCTTTTTGTGTCTCATTGATACTGTCACTATCAAATATAACTTTTATTTCAACAACTTTCATAAAAACCTTCCTAATTAAATATTCCTAACTCAATAAGAGAAAGGTTGATTCTTTCTATCTTTGTACACTCACCAGTCTCATCATCCAACTCAATATCCAGACCATTTATTCTTTCTTTTCCTTCTGCAATTTCAAATTTTTGTGGTAGAGCGGTTAAAAATTTAGGAATAATAGACTCTTTATTCATACCAATGATACCGTTATCTGAACCAGTCATTCCGACATCACTGATATAGCCAGTACCCTCAAGAAGTATTTTATTATCAGTAGTTTGTACATGGGTGTGAGTTCCATAGACTACGGAAACTTTTCCATCTAAATAGTTTGCTAAAGCCAACTTTTCTGACGTAGCTTCAGCATGAAAATCTATAATAATGTGCTTACATTCTTTTCTAATTTCTCCTATCAATGTATTTGCCACTGTAAATGGACAATCAATGGGAGGCATAAAAACTCTTCCTTGAAGAGAGATTACAGCTATTTTATTATCTTTTTTATCTTTTAAAATTGTATAGCCAGTTCCTGGAACACCACTGGGATAATTCTGTGGACGTAATACTCTATTAGATTTATCTAGATAATCATAAATTTCTTTTTTATCCCAAATATGATTTCCACTTGTTATAACATTAACTCCCCAATCTAAAATCTCATCACAAAGTTTTGCAGTGATTCCAAATCCAGCAGCAGCATTTTCTCCATTAACGATAATAAAATCGTAGTTATTTTTATATTTATCAAGGTATGCTTTCAGAGTTTTTCTCCCTGGATTTCCAACCACATCACCTACAACTAAAACTTTCATTATTTACCTCATTTCTATATTTGTATTACCAAAAAATATTATAACATTTTTTACTAAAAATTAAAACTTAAAAAATAGTTTAAAAAAAACAATTTGAAAATTGACATCTAGACAAAAATGGTGTATTATTGAGACAAATAAGGAATAAGCTGGGAGTGACGCATATGTTAACTAAAGAAGAATTTTTAAAAAAAATAGGACAAAGTGAAGAGGAGTTGAAGGCAAAAGGTCTTGAATTAGTGTTCATAGGTAAAGTTGGATATGGTGACGATGAGGATGATGGATGGGATGTAGTTTATGCTGACCCAAGTGGATGTGTAGAGGTAGGAATGGGATGTAAGTGTGCTGTTGGTGGAACATTACATGACAAATTATAATATATAGTTAAAATGGAATGAGTATAGGAATTTCCTATACTTTTTTTATTATTTAGGAAATTATAATTTTTTGAAATTGTCCTTAAAAATTGTAAGAACTAAGATTTAGCTACTAAATTTATTAAAGTTAATCTAGTATTTTACTTTGTAGAAAGACAAAATACCACAGGTAACTGTGGTTAGAAAATTTAAATTTTCTTCTTGGGTCTAAAATCAAAAATGCCATATTTTTTATGAAAAAATATAGTTAATTCCATATTAGACCCGCATTGAAGGCATTTTAATGGATTGACACCAAGCCATTTTTCTATGCGCTCAGCCCAAGTAAGTTTTCTAATAATATTTTGTTTTTTTAAGTATTTAAGTTTTATTAAATTTTTTATCTCCTGCGAGAAGTTTCTAGAGTAAAGACCGTATCTTCTAATCATTTTAAAACCTTTGGGAGGAATATGAGCAACTAATTGTTGAACGAACTTTTCAACTGGAAGTTCAAGAAATACCTTGTTTTTTTCAGGAAGTTGTTCATACCAAAAAGTAACAGTATTACCATCAAAATAAACGATTCTATACTCAGCTAAAGGAGGACGAGCGAGATATCTACCTAAATATTTGAGAGCATTTAAAGAGTTGTAAATTTCAGTTCCTTTAACATCAATAAAAAAATCAATTTGATTTTTCCAAAAGTGGTCTTTAAATACAGAATTAAGAGAATCGGAAATAGATGTTAAAAGCTCTCTATGATCAAGAAAAAAAGATCTTAGCTCCTTAGGAATCGTAAAGAGAAGATGCTTATGTTTCTGATTAATCATTTGTTGATTAAGTTTATTAACCCAATTTTCGGTATATATTTTAGAACAACAAGAACAAAATTTAGTTTTACAAGTAACGGGTTTACATGCGCGTGAGCCACAATGAGGGCATTGATATTCTATTCTAGCAAAATCAAAATTTTTGCAGTTAATGGATTTAAAGACAGTATCTTTAATGTGATTAAAGTAGTCTTTAGAAAAAAACTCTTGAATAGAATTTAAAATATTAGTATAATTGACAGAAGTAAAAATTTGTTTAATAGTATACATAATGTAACTATTATATCAAAAAATTAGCTCTGTCACAAAGGTGGCAGAGCTTTTTTTATTTAAATTTATTTTAATTTCTAGAAAAAAATATGTTATAATTTTATTATAACTATTTTAATGAGAGGTAAGAATGAAAAGTAGTGGGTTAGTGAAAAAAATAGAAAAAAATAGGATTACAGTATCAATGTATAAAGAAAGTGCTTGCTCACATTGTAATAAATGTAGTGATAGTAGTAAAATAGTAAATGATTTTACATTTATATCTGATATGAATAACATTAAACTCGGAGATATTATAACTTTTGAAATGGAGGACAATCAAGTTTTTAAAGCTGCAATAATAGTTTATATTTTACCATTAATATCTATGCTTTTAACTTATTTTATAGCTTCTAATATGAGACTATCAGAAGGAGGCTCTATAGGAGCAAGTTTTGGTGGATTAGTTTTAACTTTTATAGGGATATTTTTTTATGATAGGTTTATTGTAAAAAATAAAATGGAAAAATCTGTAAAAGTAACAGGTGTAAAAAAGAGATAGTGAGGGAATAACATATGTTAAAAAAAATGTCAGTAGTTTTTTATTTAATATCTCAATTAGCGTTTGGAGATTATTTACAAGTGGATTACTCTAAAATTTTAAACAAAAATGGAAAAATTTTCGTCAAAACTACCGGAAGTCCTTTGACAGGGATGGTAACATTTCAAAAAGATAGAGAGTTTTATAAGAATGGAATACCGGAAGGGAAGTGGTTATCTTTTTATACTAATGGAAAAATCAAATCTATAGAAAATTGGAAGGATGGAGAATTAAATGGAAAATATGTTTTGTATGATGAAAATGGGTATAAAACATTTCAGACTTATTATTTAAAAGGAAAAGATCATGGTTTATTTAAGTTGTTTCATGATAATGGAAAGCCACATATAATTGGTAAATTCTATAATGGTCAAGCAGTAGGAATTTGGAATTACTATAGCAAAAGTGGAAAATTAGTAGGAAAAAAAGATTATACTTTAAATGCAGATCATTTTGATCAAACAAATTAAATTGGGAGAAATAACTTTATGAAAATAAAATTAAGAAAATATTTTAATAGTTCAATGCTAGTAACCCCAGATAAAGCTAAAGTCTTTTGTGATAAACTAAAAGAAATTTTGAAAAAAGAAGAGGAAGTTGTATTGGATTTTGCAGGAATCCAAGCAACAACACTGGTATTTTTATTTGTGCTTTTCACTAATTTGTGGAATGAGTATGGAAGAGATTTAAAAAATAAGTTAACAATAAAAAATGGTTCTCAAGGATTATTTAAACAGATGGCATATTTAAAGGATAACTATAAAGAGTTGAAATCAAAGTTCTTAGGTGTACATCAAAATTTTGAAATAGCTTATATTGGATAATTGTTGACAAAATTAATAAAAAATGTTAACATTGAAGAGTAGAAACTATACCAAAAAGGGGTGTAAGAATATGTTTTTTGAAGAAATACAAAACGAAATTTATGATAGCACTTTTGATGCGGTTTATAATGCATTATTAGAGGAGTATAGAGAAGGAAAGTTAACTGTTGAGAGGTTGACAATGAATATAGATGAGCAGCAACAAGTCTTGTTAAATGGTTTTTTCGAAGGAGAGACAAAATTTGCTTATGCTAGTGCAACAGTAGATGCACATCAATACGCTCTTGCTATGATAAAAAAGGGATTAGTATAGGATATTAGGAGTAGACTTTGTCTGCTTCTTTTATTTTGTAACAAAAATTAATATTTTTTGTTTAAATTGGAACAAATTATAAAAGATAAATGTACTAAAAAAAAAACTTGACAGAAAAGTGTACTTATTATATACTAATAGCAAGACCGAACTTGATTAGATAGATCTATATACCCCCCAAAAATCTATTTTAATCTTTTTTATTTTTAACACTCCCCCCGTGTTATGAAAAAACCCTCCCCCCAGGAGGGTTTTTTAGATTCTATTTAGATTTTTTATTTAAGAAAGTTTAAAAGTAGTGGCGCAATAAAAATTGTTATGATACCAGCGATAACTATAGATAGTGCACTCATAGCTCCTTCAACTTCCCCCATTTCAATAGCTTTGCTTGTACCAACTGCATGACTAGATATACCAATTCCAAGACCTTTAGCAATAGCATTTTCGATTTTAAAAAGTTTCAACATAAATGGAGCAAAAATATTTCCAGTAATACCAGTAACCATTATAGCAAAAACTGTTATAGCGGGAATTCCACCAAGAAGTTTACTCACTTCAATTCCAATTGGAGTTGTTATAGATTTTGGAACAAATGATAGGAGTATAATATCTTGAATAGACAGTAATTTTCCTAGAAAGATAACAGATAAAATAGCTGTAATAGATCCAATTAAAGCTCCAATAAAAATAACTTTATAGTGTTTTTTTAAAGTTCCTAATTCTTTATATAAAGGGATAGCTAAGCATACTGTAGCAGGTGCTATAAAAAAACCTAATATATCTCCCCCCTTACTATAGTAGACTGTGGGAATATTAAAAATTTCCATAAACGCAAATATAAGAATAAGAGCTACAAAGATAGGATTTAAAAAAGGTAATTTGAACTTATTAAAAATATCTTTACCTAGTTTAAAAGCAAGTAAGCTAATAAAAATTCCAAAAAAAACATTATCAAATAAAAGTTCTTTCATCTATTTTTTCCTCCTCATCATAAAATCTACAGATAGAGCAGTAACAACCATGGTAATTAAAGTTGTTAATACAAGTAAAAAAATTAACTTAAAAAAGTCAGTTTTTAATATGTCAATAACATCTAAAAGTTTTACACTAGGTGGAATAAAAGTGACAATCATATTTAAAATAAAAAATTCACCTACATTTTTGATAGTGTTCAATTTTATTATTTTTAAAGAGAGAAAAATAAATAAAAGAATTAAGCCATTAACGGTTCCAGGAGTTGGAAGATGAAAAAGCTTTTCTAAAAGAACTCCCAAATAGTTAATGCTTAGAATAATAAGAAATTCGTATAACAAAATAAAACCTCCAATATTATTGTGTAAAAGATTAAAGAGGTGCCCCTAGGGAACACCTCTAATATTAAAATTAGTCTCTTCTTTTCATCTGAGGGAAAAGTACAACATCTCTGATTGATGGCGAGCCAGTCAATAACATTATAGCTCTATCAATACCAATTCCTAATCCACCAGTAGGAGGTAAGGCGTATTCTAGAGCTTCAATATAGTCATCATCAATAATAGCAGTAGCTTCGTCATTTCCTAACATAGCTTCTTCGACCTGAGCTTCAAATCTTCCTCTTTGGTCAGCAGGATCATTCAATTCTGAGAAAGCATTTGCGTATTCTCTGGCGTCAATAAATAATTCAAATCTGTCTGTAAATCTTGAATCATCTGAATTCCTTTTTGCCAGAGGAGATATCTCAACAGGGTGTCCATAGATAAATGTTGGTTGAACTATGTGTTCTTCACACTTTTGTTCAAAAAATTCATTGATAATATGTCCAACTGTTGTCATATGATCAGCAATTTCAACATGATGTTGTTTAGCTAAAGCCTTGGCTTCTTCAACTGTTAAGGTTTGCCAGAAATCAGCACCTGTAATATCTTTTATCATATCTACCATATGGATTCTATGGAATTGTCCAAGATCAATTTCTTTTCCATTGTACTCTATTTTAGTTGTACCTAAAACTTCTGTTGCAAGGTATTGAAATAAACTTTCTGTCAAGTCCATCATATCATTATAGTCAGCGTAGGCTTGGTATAGCTCCATCATTGTAAATTCTGGATTATGTCTAGTAGAAATTCCTTCATTTCTAAAGTTTCTATTGATTTCATAGACCTTATCAAATCCACCGATTATCAATCTTTTTAAATAAAGCTCAGGAGCAATTCTTAAATATAATTCCATATCTAAAGCGTTATGATGAGTAATAAATGGTCTTGCAGCGGCTCCACCAACAATTGGATGCATCATCGGTGTTTCAACCTCTAAAAATCCTTTTTTATTTAAAAATTCTCTGATACCATTTATGATTTTAACTCTTTTTATGAAAGTTTCTTTAACGTCTCTATTCATAATAAGATCTAAATATCTTTTTCTATATCTAGTTTCGACGTCTGTAAGACCGTGGAACTTTTCAGGAAGTGCTCTAACATTTTTAGATAGTAAGTCAACTTTAGAAACTCTTAAAGTTAATTCACCTTTTTGAGTTATAAATAGAGTCCCCTCAACACCAATAATATCACCAACACCTAACTTTTTAACTATTTCAAAAGCCTCTGTTCCAATTTGGTCTTGTCTAATATAAACTTGGATTTTACCAGTTTGGTCTTCGATATGAGCAAATACAGCTTTACCCTGTTCTCTGAATCCCATGATTCTTCCTGCTGTTTTAAAAGTTATTTCCACTTCAGGAGATGATGTTAAAAGCTCTCCAATCATATGAATTTTATCATATTTTTTTCCAAATGGGTAAACTCCAAGTGCTTCAATCTCTTTTATTTTTTCCCATTGCTCCATAACAAGACGTTCTTTTCCAACTCTGTCAAAGTATTTTTCCATAGTTTTTCTCCCTTTTTTAATTTATAGTTTCAATAAGTATATGCTACTTTTTCTGCCCCAAGTGCTACTTGGATTATTTTCTCTAGATTTTCTTAAGTAATCTTTTGCTTTTTCAATATCTCCCTTTTTATGATAGATAACTCCTAGGTAATAGTACAGTTCAGATGTATTTTCATCAGGAACTGTAATTTTATTAAAATCAATCAGGGCTTTATCAAAGTTATTCATTGAAAAATATGTTTTGCCACGATAGAAGTTAACTTCAGAGATATTTGTTGAACTGCTTTCAATTTTATTGAAGAATATTAAAGCTTCACTATAACTTTTTCGATTAAGAGCATCTATTCCATTTATAAGATTTTTAGAGGAATCCGAAGGCGATACAACATCAGTAGCCACTTCGTTTTCTATTATGTTATCCGAAGGTGAAATAGAGTTTTCCGACACAGGAGTACTTAAATTAGGAAAGTTTTGGTTCAAGTTAGAGCTTGAGCTAACTAAACTTAGATAGTAATTTCCTTTGTCATTATCTCCCTGCTGCATGTATAAATTTCCAATTAGTAAAGCCAACTCTATACTTTGAGAGTCACTATAAAAATTTTCCAAAAATTGTAACTCATCCATATTAGCAGTATTTTTACGCTGAATAACCCTCATTATTTCAGTATTTAATTTTAAATTATTTCTATTATAATCTAAATAATAGTTATTGACGATAAAATTTCCACCACTAGATTTTTCTTCAAAGGAAAGAAGTTTTATTTTTTCCTCTTCATTAAGAGAAAAATTTTCTTTTAAATATCGAATCTCTTTATTGATTAAAAGTTGATTATTATTTGCAGAACTTAAATCAAGCACCATGAAAGCCACATCTTTTTGCTTACTGTTCGTTGGAAAGGCAATTAGATAAAGCTGGGCACTTTTTACCAATAAATCTAAATTTTGATTATTGTAGCCGTTTAAAATTATATCATAATTATCTTTCTCAGTAAAATTATATTTCAGTTTATTTTTTATCTTAACAGTACCAATATATGTGAATCCTTTATAAAGTTCAGCAATATATTCACCTTGATAAAGACTGTTAAAATTCAAAGCATTTCCATTGATGGTAAATATAAAATCACTTTTTATTGGGGAAGAGATTAGCTTAACTCTGTCGGCATCAATATTGTTAATAATTAAATTTTCACCTACGTAGACTTCCATAGGAACCATTATTTGAGATGGAAGATACTCACGTATGGTATTAGTTGACGAATCTCTTTGTATTAGGTCGTATAGATAAGCTACACCAGACTCATTAAGAAAAAAGTTATCTTGTTGCAAAACTGGATTTTTAATACTGGGAACAACAGCTTTAGTTTGTGTAGGAAATTGTGTTTGAAGATTAGTACAACTAAAAAAGATTAAAGCTGTTGCAGAAATTAAAAGTATTTTTTTCATTTACCCTCCTTTAATAAAAAATAGAGCAAAGAGATTGCTCTATTTTAGTGTTTATTGTACTTCAATTATCTCAATCTCTAATTGGTTTATCTCTACATCATTATCATATATAATATAGGCAATTGTCAACTTATTTTCAGAATAAACATATTTTTTACATAAAATTGTAAAAATTTTGTTGAAGTAGGGAGTTTTATAAGTAAAATTTGTTTTAAGTTTTGGCTTAATTAAAAGTTTACTTTGAGTTTCTCCAAACTTCAATATTTCAGTAGAATGGGGAGATATTCTTATCTCGCCTTTACCATATTTGTTATCATAAGTAAAAATAATGGTGTCGTTTTCAATAGTTTTTTTTGCAATCATTTTTTGAGAAACTTCTTCTCCAAAAGAATCAATGCTATTTATAATGATTTTAGCCATTAGTAGTAGTCCTTTTCGTCGTCGTCATATCCCATATCATAATAGTCTTCTTGATCATAGGAATCTTCACGATCGTAATACTCGTCGTCATCCCAATCTCCGATATTATCTGCACCTAAATACTCCTCTTTCCAGTAATCTAAGATAGCATTTACTTCAGCGGTATCATCAATAAGAACTAAATCGTCTTCATCCTCATCATATAAAAATATATAGTTAGTTCCATCAAAATCTTCAGTTATAAGGTATTCTTTGTCCCTTATAATTAAGCTTTCTAAAACTGTTAGCTCAAACTCCTCGTCATCGATATTGTGATAAAAAGTTTCTCCTTGCGAATACATTGTTTCCTCCTAATAATTTATAAAAATAAAGTTAAAAATAAAAATTACTTGTGATATTTAGTATTTTTTATAATACTAAACCATCTATAAATTTGCTCAATTAAGATTAGTCTCATCAACTGGTGCGGAAAAGTCATTTTTGAAAAACTTAATCTTAAATCGGCAGATTTTCTAACATCCTCTGAAACACCATATGAGCCACCAATAGTGAAATTTATAGTATTATTTCCATTGAGAGCTATTTTTTCAATCTGTAAAGCCATCTCTTCAGAAGAGAGAGTTTTTCCTTGAATATCTAATAGAATCTTAAAACCTTTATTTTTTTCGAGAGTTTCAAGAATAGATTTCGCTTCTTTTTCTATAGATATACTTCTATTGGTGTCGTTACCATCCTCTTTTAATTCAAAAATTTTTAATTTACCGAAAAACTGCATTCTTTTAGTAAACTCTTGAATTCCATCTAAAATATATTTTTCTTTGATTTTACCAATACAAATAATGTTTATATTCATTTTCTTTTAAATCCTTTTTCCATATCCAATAAGCTTATTTTAAATGTTATTGGTCTTCCATGTGGACAAGTGAAACGTCCAATTTTATGGAGTTCCAAAATGAGTTTTTCCATTTCAGGAATACTTAACTTTTCGTTAGCTTTAACAGCTCCTCTACATGACATTGAAATAATCATACTTTCGATAACTTCATTTTTAGAATTTGTTTTACTAATTCCTTCTAAAATTTCAAAAAAAATATTTTCAAAAGAATCTTTATTGTCTAGAGTAGGAACAGACCTAATTAAAAAATCCATATCGGTAAACTGATCAATCTCAAATCCAAAATCTTCAAAGAAGTTTAGTTTTTCCTTTAAAACTTCGACTTGTTTCAATGTTAGAGAGACTTTTATAGGAACTAGTAAAGCTTGTGATGCAACTCTATGCTGAGCATATTCTTGTTTTAATTTTTCGTAGAGAATTCTTTCATGAACAATGTGCTGATCATAGATTATTAATTCATTATTTTCCTCAACTAATATAAAAGAGTTAGAGAATTGTCCAATTACCTTTAAATGATTCTTTGAATTTTCGAAATAAACGATTTCGCCGGAAAAGACTGTAGATTCACTTTCGGTGAAAGTATCCGCTATACCAGTTTTAAGTGAAGTTTTATCAATAGTTTTATCTGTAGAATTTATTTTCTTACTAACATCAAGTTGAAGTGTTGGTGATTCACTTTTGGCTGGAGTAAATTTATTTTCTAATGGAAAATCAAAAAAATCATCTTTTTTTATTTTAAGCTCTCTTTTTATATCATTAATTTCAAAATTTTCAAAAGGTTTTTTTATTTCCTTGGAAATATTTATATTTTCAAAGTTAAAATCATCTTTTTTTACTTCAAAAGTAGGCATATTAAAGTTTTTATCAAAGTTTAATTGAGATTCTATAATTGAATAAATTTCATGATAAATTTTATTTTCATCAGAAAATTTGATAATTTTTTTTGAAGGATGGACATTAACATCAATAGTTTTTGGATCTACTTTTAAATTGATTATAGCAAAAGGATATTTTCCTTTCATTAAATGAGTATAGTAGCCATCAATTAAGGCTTCTTCAATAATTTTAGCTTTTACAGGTCTATTGTTAACAAAAGTAAAAATAAAATCTTTCGTAGATCTTGTCAGAGAAAGATTTCCAATATATCCAAACTCGACCTGTTTTAAATTTTTAAGTGTTGAAATTCCAAAAATTTCAATAATTGTATTTTCAAATCCAGTACCACTAGTTCTAATAGTTTCCTTAGCATCAATAATAAGTGTTATTGAAACATTAGGATTGGCTAATGCTTCTTGTAGAACAATCTCTTTAATTTTTGTATTTTCAGTAGTGTCTTTTCTTAAAAATTTTAATCTAGCTGGGGTATTGAAAAAAAGATTATTTATTTCAATTTCTGTACCAGTTCCTTTCTGAAGCTCTTTTAGATTAGTTATTTTACCGGCAATAACATTGATTGAATGACCAAAAGAATCGTCTTTTCGCTTTGTTGCGATAGTCATTTTAGAAACGGCAGCAATAGATGAAAGAGCTTCTCCTCTAAAACCATAGGTATTCAGGTTAAAAAGGTCTTCTTTAGATGATATTTTGCTAGTGGCATGTCTTTCGATACAAAGAAGTAAATCTTCACGAGACATTCCTTTACCATCATCAGTAAATTTTATATTTTTACCACCATTTTTGACATCTATTTTTATGTATTTACTATCGGCGTCCAATGAATTTTCTAAAAGTTCTTTAATTAAGCTGGCAGGATTTTCGACAACTTCACCAGCAGCTATCATATTTGATAAAGATTCGTCTAAAATTTTAATAATTCCCAAAATACCACCTCCTAGAAAAACTGTAACATTATTTATTATTATACAGATTTAAAATAATTTCAACTATTTTTTTAGAAAATATAAATTTTATAGTAAAAATTATTATGATATAATAAAAATATAAAAACAGCGGAGGGAAAAAAATGAGGTATTTACATCTAGTTATATTTATAATAATATTTGGAATTAAAAGTTTTTCCTATAATGTTGATGACTATATATTTTTTAATAAAGCATTAGAAGCTAACAAAAAAGGAGATTATCAAAATAGTTTATTTTATTATGAAATCTATCAAAAAAATTTTTCGTACTCCTACCCACTGACAAGTAACTATGCAAAATACTATATTGCAAAAAATTATATGGATATGAAAAAATATGATGAGGCGCTTTTATTTTTTAGTAGGGCTGTGTATGTACCGGAAAGCTATGTGAAGCAAGAATTTAAAAAAACAAATTATTTTCAGTATAGAAGAGATTACAATGTTGGAGAGATATATCTTTTAAAAAATGAAAAGGATAAAGCTATTGAATATTTTAAAAGATTAGTGACGGATTACTATGATCCTCAACTAGAAGTGTACGAAAAAAAAGCACTAAAGATTTTAGAAAAAACTAATGAAAAATATCGATATCTTTATGAAATAAAGTATCAAAATAATTTTAGATTAATTGAGAAACTAGATGAGCAAGATTTATTAGATTTGTCAAACTATTTTTATGAGAAAAAAGAGTTTGATAAAACGGTTGAAATTTTAGATAAATTAGGTAATTATAATGAGCAAAAAATAAACCAAAAAATAATATATCTACAAAGTTTGTTAAAATTGGATAAAAATAAAAGAGTTATAGAACTAACAAAAGACTCGCAGGTAGGAGAATCTAATTTTCTATTTATAAGAGCGGTAGCATATGAACAAAATAAAGATTATTCAAGAGCAATTTATAATTATGAAAAAATACAGGATATAAAACTTAAGGATAGAGCGAATTTTCGAGTTGGACGAATATATTATAAATTAGAGGAATATACTAAAGTTAAAGAAATTTTGGAAAAAATAAATCAAAAAAATGAAGGAATAGATTCATTATTATTAGATACATATATAAAACTGAAAAATAAAAAGAGATTTATAGAACTATATGATAAATTTAAAGACAAATATCCAGAAAATCCTAAAATGGGTCTTTATTATATGGTTTATACAAAACTTTTAGAAAATGATAGTAGTTCATGGCAGTTGGCAAATTATAACATATTTTTTGCAAGTAATTATGTTGTTAGAAACTATATGAACTCTATAGAAAACTTTGAAATAAAAAATACGTATAAAGAGAAGGTATTAAAAGATGCATTGACTCAAATAGGGAGGTTAAAAAATCCAGAACTATTAGAATTAGCTGTTCAAAGTAATAATTTTGATTTAGATACAGAAACTATCCAAGACAAGATAACTATAATGAATAGCTATATAGAGAGTAGATTTTATAGAGAATCTTTTAAAAAAGTTAGTACTTTTAAAAGAGAGTTCTATAGATATAGAAACTTATTGCATTATGTCTATCCTAAATACTATAGAGAAGAGGTGCAAGATGCCAGAAAAAAATATTTGATGCCTCAGTCTTTAATATACACAATAATGTATGTAGAGAGTGGATTTGATAGTGAAAATGATAAATTCGAAAAAATAGGATTAATGGGTATACCAAAAAAGATGATTAAAGACAATGAAGAAAACTATTATAACCCACAAAATAACATAAACAAAGGTACAGAAATTTTGAAAAAAATATACGATAAGCACAATGGAATGGTTTTGAAAACATTAATAGAATATATATATGGAGAGAGGATTTTGAAAACATTGAGCTTTGAGTTAGATGGAGATTTGAAATTAGAGACGATAGTTGATGAAAAATTTCAAACTGAAATAGAGGAAATAGTTTATACGTACGCATTTTATAGTGCGATATATAATTAATGAGGAAAGGTATAGAATGAGAAATACAAAATGGGTATTCAAATCAGAAAATTTTGAACGAAGAAATGAAAATATAGATAAAGAGATAGAGCAAATTCTCCACAATAGGGGAATTGAATCAAGAGATGAAATTGAATTTTTTATAAATGGAACGCTAGAAAATCTTATGAATCCAAGTGATTTATCGGATGTAGATAAAGCTGTAGAAAGAATATTGCGAGCTAAAAAAAATAATGAAACTATCTGGATATATGGTGATTACGATGTGGATGGGATAACTTCAACATCTTTATGCTATCTGGCGCTAAAAGAGTTGGATATTAATGTGAAATACTATATACCATTAAGAGATGAAGGGTATGGTTTAAATAAAGAAGCGTTGAATTACATAAAAGAGGAGGGTGGAGATTTAATAATAACTGTGGACTGTGGAATTTCATCAAATTCTGAAGTTGAACACTGTAATAATCTGAAAATGGAGATGATTATAACTGATCATCATGAAATAAATAACGGACTCCCTCCGGCGTATGCTATTATAAATCCTAAAAGAGATGATAACAAAAACTCATATAGGTATTTTGCTGGAGTAGGGACGGCTTTTATGTTATTGTTTGCTCTATATCAAAAATTAAAGAGAAAAAATGACATATATAAATATTTAGATATTGTCGCAATTGGAACTATTGCAGATATAGTTCCTTTAAAGGGAGAGAATAGACTTCTAGTAAAAAGAGGATTAGAGCTTTTAAAAAGTAGCAAGTGGCAAGGTCTAAATATGCTTATGAAAAGATTGTTCGAAAATCCAATGGAAAAGAGTTTTGACACGTATGATGTAGGCTTCATTATAGCTCCAATCTTTAATGCTGCTGGAAGGCTAGAAGATGCTAAAATGGCTGTGGAACTCCTTGTTAATGAGTGTCATGTGACTTGTGACAAGTTAATATATGAGCTAATAAATAAAAATAATGAAAGGAAAGAGATTCAGGAAATTATTTTAAAAAAAGCTGTAGAGAAGATTGAAAAAGAAAAACTAGATGAGGATAGTGTAATTGTTGTTGCAGAAAAAAATTTTCATCATGGTGTCATAGGTATAGTGGCTTCAAAAATTTTGGATAGATATTATAAACCTACTATTGTAATGGAAATAAAGCCAGATGAAGGAATAGCAACAGCGTCATGTAGAAGTACAGAAGCATTTAATATGATTGAAGCTTTGAATTCAATACAGGATATTTTTATAAAATATGGTGGACACGCTGGAGCTGCAGGTTTCTCAATAGCGATTGAAAAATTAGAAGAGTTTTCAAAGCGAATAAATGAATATGCAATAAAAAAATTGAGTAGTGAAGATACAAAAAAACCTATAAAGATAGATTGTGAACTTTCTATGATAAAAATATCTTTTGATTTAATGGATAAGCTTTCTTTATTGGAGCCATATGGATTTGGAAATGCCTCACCACTATTTGCAATAAAAAATTGTAAATATACAAATTTTAGAGCTATTGGAAAGGAAAAAAATCATTTGATGATGGATTTAATTAAAAATGGAATAGAGATAAAAAATTGTGTGTGGTTCAATAGTGACGATATGTTTGAATCAGTATTGGATTATGAGGAGATAGACGTCGCATTTAAACTTAAGATGGAAAGCTATAAAGATAGATATCAATATAAAATTTTTATAGAAGATATAAAACCGGCTAAAAAGGTTTTAAATAATATAAAGGATTTTGAAAGTTTATACGATATTAAATTTCCAATAAAGTCTATTTTTTATACACGTAGAGATTTAGAAAATGAAAAGTTGAATATCAGTTTTATTGATAATGAAGTATCTATCAATGTCGGAAGAAATAGTGTTGGCTTTTTGGATAACCAGACAAAATTGATTTTAAAAAGACTGAATGATTATTATGGTTATAAATTTAATGTAAGGGTTGATAAAATAATAAGAAAAGATGAAAATTATAATGTTCATATTTGGATAGAAAGAGATGAGGAATTTAAAACTCTCTCTCTTGACTCTGGAAAAATATTTAAGGAGATAAAGGAGTTTTTAATAGGAGATTTAGAATATAATTCGTTGCAAAAAAAGATTCTAAAAACAATATTTAAAGATAAAAAAAATGTTGTTGTAAGTTGTAGTTCTGGAAGAGGAATGGATACAGTTATAGAAACAATAAAAATTTATTATAAACTTTTTGAAAAAAAAGTATGTGTTGTAAAAGAGGGAGATATAAAAAAAGAAGGATATGATTTTTATGTTTATATGGGAAACAAAGCTTTAGAAACAGATAAATATAATTTGATTATAACGAGAAATAAAATTTGTTATAGTGGTTATGAGTATATAGAGGATGATTATACGATTCCGTCAAATATAGAGATAGTCGATAGTAGTGAATTGGAATACTATGAAAGCATCTTCAGTATAAAGTTATCCTTGGAAGAAAAGAAAAAAATAATTAGTGAAATAAATAAAGGTAAAAGAGTAACTGCTTCTAACGATATAAAAATAATTTTATAAAAAGAGATTTTTAAAGTAGGAAATTGAAGAAAAAAATAGAAAAAACAGGAAGACAGTGATTTTCCTGTTTTTTATTTACTGAATCAAAAATAAAAACTGGTGGTGAGATCATGTATAAAGAATTAACTATAAAAATAAGAAAATCTTTTAGAGAACAGTGGTTTTATCATGTGATAGTTGGTATGCTATTTTTAACTTATGTGGGAATAGTAGTAATTGGAAATGGAATATTTTTAAATGATGTAGTGAAGATATTAGGTTTTTTATTTTTTTTAACAGGGATAGGAAACTTAATCTATTCGTTTTCTGGTATAGGAGAAAAAGAGTTTCACTGGGGAGAGATTTTCTTTTGGGGAATACTTGAATGTTTTTCTGGTTTGCTACTTTTATCGAATAAACTTCTAATAGCAGAAAAAAATTTAATAGAAGAGGTCAGTTTAGCTATAGAAAAAATTACTGCTACAAAGATTGAACTTCACGGGTATATAGTTATATTTTATATAGGTGCATTTTTAACGTTTAGAGGAATAAGTCACATTGTAACTAAAGTTTATGAGCCAGAGGGGATAACACATAATAAAACGCTTGTAGTAGTAAAAAGGATATTAATGTTAGATGGCTTTATGGATTTCATCTTTGGTATAGGAGTAACTTTAAGTATGTATTTGGCTCAAGGGATATTTTATTATATACTATTGATATATATATTGGTAACATCAATATTGATGATTATATTTGGATTGACTTCAAAATATTCTTTGAAAACTGAAAAATTAGGTGAAGAAAAAATATAGAAGAAGTTAGATAGTCAAGTAAAAAACCATGAGATAAGTTTAAAAATATTATCTCATGGTTTATTTAAAGTAATCTATTTATTTTTTAAATTAAAATCGTCTAACTTCTTATAAAGCATTACAGCTGCACTATTTAAAAGTTTATCCTTAATGAAGTCATTTGTAGGGTTTTCAAAATAATCTGTTGCGATAAGTGTAGCTAGACCATGTCCAAATAGCCAGCAATCTAAGAAGAGATCATATTTAAACTCAGTCGGTAGATTTTCAAATCTTTCATCTTTTTCCATTTCAACCTTCATGAGATCTCTAAATTTTTTTAAGAGATTACCATATGAATTATCTCTAAGAAATATTGATTTAAATAGTTGTTTTTCCTCTCTTGCAAATGCACAAAGTCCAATACCACTATTGAGGAAGACTAAGTCAGTTTCAGGTCTAACTACATATTCTAAAAAAATTTTTTTGGCCCTTTCTATGAGTTCTGTTTTTAATTCATCCATAGACGAATAACAACTATATATCGGTGCTGGAGAACAATTTAAAGCTTTGGCTAGATTCCTTGCAGTAATATCATCTAACCCATGTTTTTCAAACATTTCAAAAGCTTTTTCATGAATTTGTTCTCTTTTAAAAATCGCTTTTTTGGGCATTACTTCCTCCTAAACTTTATAAATTAAAACTTTTTTACAAAGTTGATACCTATACTAGATATCTCTTTTTCATATTTTATGTTGTTAACTGTTTTTGAATCATAAATATAGTGATTTAAAGCAACAGTCCATTCTACAGAATCATTAGGTCTATATTTAACTCCTGTTCCTAACATAGTAGAGTTTAAAGCATACTCTGTCGCAGCAAAACTCTTATCAGGAGCACCAGTGTCAGCGTAATTAAAGCCAACAAGCCAAGCAATTTGTGGAGTGAACCAATACTCAGAACCAACAGAAATTTCCCATCCATTTTTGTAATCAACACTAGTCTTGCCTATTCTATCCATAGTAGCTGATTCGTTAAAATAGTAGTTACCACCTATGAAAGTAGTCCATTGATCTGTAACTCTATATGATGCACCCAAAGCTACTAGAGCAGGTAAATCTCTTCTAATTTTTTCACCATCTCTATATACTGGATATAATCCTAAAAGTGCGTCCGAAACACCCATGCTCGGAATAACAAGGTTTCCTAGATTAAGTCCTGGTCCATAAGTAGTGTCATTTATGTCAGATTTAGTTTTAAATTTTAAATTAACTTTAGTATCGTATCTAAAACCAATATTCAGTCTATCATTTGGAGCATAATTCAAACCAAATTGTCCACCTATTCCATAAGCTTCTCTTTCAGAGTCGATAGAGGCATTTCCTGCTACAAAGATAGGAAATGGTAATGGATTTCCAAGTAAGTCACCAGCAGTAACATTGTTGTCAAGAGTAGTTTTAGCTTTTAAAGTTCTCTTAGCGTAAACTCCTCTAATTGCTAATGAAGCTGACCATTTATCTGTTAAATTGAAAGCTTTTCCTAAAGTAGTTTGGGCGTACATATTGGACCCTTTTACATTAGTTCCACTTAAAAAGTTGTTGAAATTAATATCTTTTCCAAGAAGATTTACAGTTAAAGGGATACTGTCTTTATACTCTAATTCAGCACCTCCGGCAACACCTCCCATTGTCCAAAAGTAAGCTCCGTCATCTGTTTTTTTGTAAAGAGCAAAGTTAGGTATAGGAGACGAAAGGTTAGTTGAAAAATCTCTCCCACCTTCGCTCATATTTTGGTCACCGAAGGCATATTGGATTCCTCCAACAATGTATGTTCCATTTTCTAATCTCATAAGTCCAGCAGGGTTAAAGTAAACTGTAGACCCAACATTAATAGCACCTTGTTGTGCTGGATTTCCACCATACTCAGCTGAGTAATTCTGGATATGATCTATAGATGCTCCCATAGTAGAAGCACTTAAACTAGCTATTAAAGCTAATAGTGATAATTTTAATCTGTTCATTGATATAGTCCTCCCTAGTATTTTAACAATTACTAGTGTAATATAACATATGTTTTTGAAAATTACAAGTGTTTTTTTATGTAATGAACATAGGTGAAATCTGAACATTCTCTTGTTTCAATTACACGAAAATCCGATATATTTATTTTAGGAAAATAGGTATCTCCAAAAAAGTTACCTTTAATATAAGAAAAATGCAATTCACTTACTAAAGGCAGAAAATATTCATAGATAGTTTTTCCACCAATAATAAAAATTTTTTTGTCATTAATTTTTTGTAAAGCTAATGCTTTTTCTAAAGCACTATCTGGGCAATTAAATATTGAAGTATTCTCGTGAAAAAAATTCACATCTTTACTTAAAATAAAATTGATTCTATTTGGCAGTGGTTTTCCAATTGATTGAAAAGTTTTTCTTCCCATAATTACAATACTATTATCAGTAATTTCTTTGAAAAGTTTTAGGTCCTCAGGAATATTCCATGGCATAGAGTTTTTATTTCCAATTAAATTATTTTTATCCATTGCTACAATAAGTGATAACACGTTACTCCCCCAAATTAAAATTATTTTGTCTTAGAGCTTCATAAAGAATAATAGCTGCAGAGTTTGATAAATTAAGAGATCTTCCCATCTTAATCATAGGAATAGTTATACATGCTTCTGTATTAGCTTCTCTAATTTCTGCAGGAATTCCTCTGGACTCAGGACCGAAAACAATAAAATCATTTGGCTTATATTTTACATCTGAATATTTTTGTGTAGTTTTAGTAGTAGCAAAATAAAAATTAGATTCAGGGTAAGCTGCTCTTAACTCTTCATAATTTTCCCATACTTTTAAATCGATTAATTCCCAGTAGTCAAGACCAGATCTTTTAATTTGTTTTTCATCTAAAGAAAACCCCAAAGGTTTAATTAAGTGTAACGTTGTATTTGTGAGAACACAACTTCTTCCGATATTGCCTGTATTATAAGGAATTTCAGGTTCCATTAGTACTATATTCATAAAATCCTCCTAAAAAAATTAATAAATTGACGCAAATATGTGTAATTTTATCATAAAAATAGTTATAAAACAAAAATAAAAAAAGATGTTGACGGAGTTTAAAATTTATGATACTATAATTTTTGTCAGCGGGAAACACCGCAGACGAAAGTTAAAAGATAAGGACATTAACAACCGAATAGAGAAAATAGTCAGAAGTTATGAAAATAACAAAATGCCAGAAA